>JAJYSV010000082.1 GCA_021793405.1 Acidobacteriota bacterium | reverse complement strand
CCATCCAGATTCTCCTTTGCGTGTGCTTGGCGGCTCACGTCTCGGAGTTTCTTGGATGGACTCCCGTATCTGTCAAACTTCTACTGCCTCCCCGGCAGAGCCGGGGGGTCTCCCGGTTGTACTAGAACCATGCCTAAAGTGCCTGGATTGCGTGGTTGTTTCTCGCTTGTTGGCTTGGCAACCATTGTGCTGCTGGCGGGATGTCGTTCCGCGCTCGTCGACACGAGCGTCATCAACTCGGGGACAACCGTGCTTCACAACATCGAGGTGGACTACCCCAGCGCCAGCTTTGGGATTTCCAGTCTCGAGCCAGGCGCAACATTTCACTATCGTTTCCAAATCCAGGATGCAGGCCGCATGAAGGTCGAGTTCTACGATAGCTCGGAGAAAGCCCATTCCGGAAAAGGTCCCTATGTGGCGCAGGGTCAGCAGGGAACGCTCACCATTACGTTGGATGGAAGCGGGAAAAATGATTGGGCATCTCATCTTCACCCTGCTGTACCCACACCCGCGGGCGAATGACAAAGTCGCTTATCGCATATGAAGCGACCGCTTAAATGGACTGAACTGGGATCAGCGTCAGGTCTTCGACCAGGCCGACTTCCTTTTGCACAAAAGGCTCCGCATAGCGCACGCCGCCCAGCATTCCGTAGAAACGGGCCAGCGCGAATGTGCGCTCGCGTATCTCTTCCTTGGGAACAAATATCTGGCCGCCCGAAGATTGATTTTCATATTGCGAGCGATACGCCATAAGGGATTCAAACCTGGGCTCGACATGTGCGCTGATGTCCACGACAAAGCTCGGCCGGACATCCGCATACAGACTTGCATAAACGATTTTGAAAGGCCGATGCGGAGGTGCGCCAGTTTCCACCTTGGCAAGTCCCGCAGCAAAGCAAGCCTCATATCCCAGTGTGGCGGCGGTGGCATGGTCTGGATGCCGGGCCTGCCAATAAGGCAGGATCACCACCCGGGGCCGCGCCTCACGTAGAACGCTTGCAATCTTCAGCCGGCTTTCCCAGGTATTTTCAAGGCGGCCATCGGGAAGATCCAGCGCCTGGCGCCATGCCACGCGAAGGATGCGGCCAGCCTCCTCGGCTTCTGACGCACGTTCCACCGCGGAGCCGCGTGTTCCAGCTTCCCCCGCCGTCAAATCGAGGATGGCGGTGCGCAGGCCAACCGCCGAGGACTGCAGCAGGGTTCCACCGCAGGTCTGCTCCACATCGTCACGATGGGCTGCTATGGCGAGAATGTCGACCGGCTGGATCATGATGCTCGATCAAGAAAGACTTCGATGCCGCCTGGTTCACTGGATGCGCAATCGATTCGGCAAGAAACGATCCAACCCTTCGGCCCAACTTGCAATCAATCGGCGGCGTTCGATATGGCATCCATATACGCGACATCATAGGCGGTGCCTTGCACGGTCACGTATTCGTTTGTCAGTTCCGAGCCTGCCGAATAAGGCGTTGTCTGATATGTCGTAATCCCGCTATCGGTCGTGGCATAAATATGCAGCTGACCGCCGTACGCGGTGTACATCTTGTGCCAGTTGGTGATGGCGCAAAGACCGGTCAAATCGCCATACCATGGCTCGACCAACACAGTGTTGGTGTTGAGATTGAACATAGTCAGGCATCCATTCACCAGGTTGTCGGCGGTTCGTTCTCCGGTCTGGCAGAGTTGCGAGCCGATCCACAACGTATTGTCATCGCCAAACAACATCTTGGTGTGGGTGCCATCGGAAATCGGGTAGGTGGCAGTCACCTGATTGTTTGTCAAATTTAAAACGGAAAGAAAGCCCTCCCACAGGCCATCCTTTTGTTGTTGCTGCCCGGAGACGTACAAGGTTCCATTCCCATAGAGGGCCATGGTCGCTCCGCCAGGCACAGGTATCCTCAGATTCTCTGTGGGAGGCTGCGGGGTAACCGGCGGCGTCGGATAGGTGCTCCCGGGAAAGTTGTACACGTTCAGCACACCTGTATTCAAGAGGCTTACGCTGGCGGTGGCTTGACTGGTCACTGGATCCACATTGCTATTTCCGCATTCGGGACCACAGTTGAGCAGCCAGCCCGTGGTGCCGTCAGAAGAAAAAATGGTGTTATACGGGCGATCGAACTTGATGGGATTTCCATTCTGGTCGAGCACAGGAACCACGCAGTAGACCGGCAGGTTGACCGGCTGACAATTCACCGGGGCGACAGTGCTCGGCCAGTTTGCCTCGTTCGGAAAGGTTGGCACCGGCATGACTGTACCGTTCGGCTGCTGGAGATGAATGATCCGGTAGGCATAGTCACTGTTCTGCACAAAGGCCAGGATCACTGTGGCACTCGGGTTGGAGACAATTTTGTACACATTCGGCAGATTTAGGTAGACGTTCACGCCCTGCAAATAGTCGAGTACCGTCACGTATTGTGCGCTCTGACTGGCCGCGATGACATATTGGCCGCTCGAAGGCACAAAGACGCTGGCGGAAAAGAGGGTTAGCCCGCTGATCGGGGCCTCGACCTGCTCCTTCGCATAATTGACTGGTGTTAAACTGCCGTCGCCTGAACCATAGACATACCCGATGGACTGCTCGGGGTAGTTCAAAATAAGGCTGGGCAGCTTGCCGCTATACCCGCCAACGAAGAAATAGGGGATTGTGCCGTTCTCGCTGTTTCGAATGTCGTAGCGGGCATCCACAATCTGCAACGAACCCGCTTGACTGGCTGAGGGATTTTGAATCGCTACCAGAACCCGTTCAAGGATGGTGCTTGGAGGAAAGGGGCGACCGGCAAAAAACGAATTCTGGCCAAGACAACCTATCATCCAGAAGACGCTTGCGGCGGTAACGATACTGAGGGTTACTCGGACCAAAATACTACGACTCATCAAAGCTCAATGCTCCAATTCGAGGGCACTTTCAACGTTTCTGGCTGAAAGGCTAGTGTATACCAGACGGCTGCATCTGGCGCTTCTGCGCCGCACCCACTAGGATAATCAAACGGACCCATTCTCATGCCAACGATCCTGAGTGAACTGTTCCAAACACGAAGCGTTCTTTGCGATGGCGCCATGGGCACCATGCTCTATGAACGCGGTGTATTCATTCATCGTTGCTATGACGAGTTGAATCTTTCGCAACCGGACCTGATTCGAACAATCCATGAGGAATACCTGCAAGCTGGGGCGGAGATCGTCGAAACCAACACCTTCGGCGGCAATCGATACCGACTGCAACGCCACGGGCTCCAGGACAAGGTCCAGGAGATCAACCTGGCCGGCGCGCAACTGGCCCGCAAGGCCGTTGACCAGTTGCTGGACAAACAGGCAACCCGGGCGTATGTTGCCGGTGCCGTTGGCCCCCTTGGGGTGCAGATTGAGCCATTGGGAAAAGTCTCCCTTGAAGAAGCCCGGGGAGCGTTTGCCGAGCAAATCCGTGCGTTGGCCGAAGGCGGCGTCGATCTGCTGGTGCTGGAAACGATGACCTCGCTCAACGAGATTCGCCAGGCGATCCTAGCGGCGCGGGAAACTGCGCCGAATTTGCCTGTGCTCGCCATGATAACGATCGATGAAGATGGAAACGCGCTGGATGGTTCCTCGCCGGAGATGGCGGCGAGAAAACTGACGGAGTGGGGCGTGGATGCGGTGGGCTGCAATTGCAGCGCGGGACCGGCAACCATTTTAAGCGCGATTGAGCGGATGAGGACGGCGACGCCGCTGCCACTGGTTGCGATGCCCAACGCCGGGATGCCTCGTGCTGTCGATGGGCGAAACATCTATCTTTGCTCGCCGGAATACATGGCCAGCTTTGTGCGCAAATTTGTGCAGGCTGGTGTGCAGTTTGTCGGCGGATGTTGCGGCACAACGCCCAGCCACATTCGCGCCATGCGTTCCGCGTTGCGTGCGCTGGAGGCTCGCAAAAGCGGGCCGGTCGCGCCCGCCGCCGTGAGCGTGCAGAATGCTGTGACGCCGCCGCCACTGGAAATGCGGTCGAAGCTTGGCGCAGACCTTGTCGCCGGCAAATTCATCGCACTGGTAGAGATCGTGCCTCCGCGCGGCATCAGTGCCCGGCGCGAACTCGAGGCTGCGGCCATGCTGGCGCAACACGGAGTGGAAGCGATCAACGTTCCGGACTCGCCTCGCGCCTCGGCACGCATGAGCGCCTTGAGCCTGTGTTTGCAAGTGCAACAGCAGGTTGGCATCGAATGCGTTCTGCATTACACATGCCGCGACCGCAATGTACTCAGCATTCAGTCGGACCTGCTGGGCGCTGCCTCTCTGGGCTTGCGCAACATCCTTTGTCTGACAGGCGACCCGCCCAAGCTGGGGAATTATCCGGACGCCACAGCGGTATTCGACGTGGATGCGATTGGCCTCGTCAACATTGTTCGCAACCTGAATTGCGGACTGGATATCGGCGGCAATTCCATTGGCGCTTCAACCGGGTTTGCCATCGGCGTTGCTGCCAATCCCGGAGTGCCGGACATCGATAATGAAGTTCGTCGCTTCGCCTATAAAGTGGAGGCTGGCGCGGAATATGCCATCACGCAACCGGTCTTCGATCTGCGACTGCTGGAAGCATTTCTCAAACGCGTGGAGCAATTTCATCTTCCAGTGATCGCTGGAATCTGGCCGCTGGTCAGCCTGCGCAACGCGGAGTTTATGCGGAACGATCTGCGCGTATTCGTTCCGGACGAAATCCTGCTGCGCATGCAGCAAGCCGAAACGCCCGAGTTAGCGCGGGCCGAGGGAGTGAGGATTGCACAGGAAATGCTGGTGGCTGCGCGCGGCATGGTTCAAGGTGTGCAGGTGAGCGCACCAGCAGGCCGATTTGAAGCAGCATTGACAGTGATGGAGAGCGTACTGCGCGACAATTTCGCTTCCGCCAAAATGGAAGAGGATGTGCGCGGATTGACATTGAAAGCGGGTCAGGAAACGGACTTGAAAGAGAAACAAGGAGTCAACCTTGGCGAGCTTTGAAGAGTCTTTGAAGCAATTGGAAGCCATCATCGACAAGCTGGAACGTGGCGACCTGCCGCTGGAAGAGTCGGTGCGGCTGTTCGAGGAAGGCGTCAAACTATCGAATGCCTGCAGGGGTGATTTGGAAGCAGCGGAAGGCAAGATCCAGATACTTCTCAAGCAGAAGGATGGGAGCCGCAAGGCGGAGTCGTTTCCGCAAGGCGATGATTCCGGGAACGAAGCAACCTGACAACTGCGCCCGTTCCATCGCGCGTGAAACTACATCACCATTTTGGCAATGGTAGCCAACTGCATGTTCGAAGTGCCTTCATAAATCTTTCCGATTTTTGAGTCGCGGAAGAGCTTCTCGACCGGATAGTCTTTGACAAAGCCGTAGCCGCCAAACACTTCGACAGCCTGGCTGGCCACGCGTTCCGCGACCTGCGAAGTAAAGTATTTCGTCATCGCCGCTTCCTTCAGGAAATCCAGCTTGGCATCTTTTAAGCGAGCGGCGTTGTAGACCATGAGTCGCGCGGCTTCAATCTCGACCGCGAGTTCCGCAAGCTGAAACTGGATGGCCTGAAAGTCAGCGATCGGCTTGCCGAACTGCTTGCGCTCCTTGGCATAGCGCGCGGCGTGATTCCATGCACCTTGGGCGAGACCGAGCATCTGCGCGCCGATTCCTATGCGACCCTCGTTCAAAGTTTCGATGGCGATCTTGTAGCCCTTCCCCGCTTCGCCCAGCAGATTCGCCGCCGGAACTTTGCAGTCTTCCAACACAACTTCGCAGGTGCTGGAGGCGCGAATGCCGAGCTTGTCTTCCTTTTTCCCGAGCGTGAAACCGGGGAAGCTCTTCTCCACCAGAAACGCGTTAATTCCCTTGTAACCAATCGTTGGATCGATGGTTGCAAACACAATAAACAACTCCGCTTCCTTGCCATTGGTGATCCAGAGCTTCTGACCATTCAATACATACTGGTCGTCCTTCTTCTCTGCCCGCGCCTGCAATGCGAAAGCATCGGAGCCGGAAGCGGCTTCACTGAGTGCGTAGGCGCCGACCCATTCCTTCGCCATCCGCGGCAGATAGCGTTGCTTTTGCTCGTCCGTACCCCAGCGCAGCAGCGCGCTAATGACCAGCGTGTTCTGCACGTCGACCAGTACGCCGACGGAGGGATCGACGGCGGAAACTTCCTCAATTGCAAGAATGACTTCAAAAAAGGTGCCGCTGGAGCCGCCGTAGGCCTCCGGAATTTCCATGCCCATCAATCCCAATTCAAATAGCTGACGAATCAGGGACGCATCCATCTTCTGATGCTCATCCATTTCGCGCACCAGTGGACTGATAGTCTCGCGAGCAAATTGCCGCACGCTGTCGCGGAAGAGAGTTTCGTCCTCGGTCAAATACTTGAGGCCCGCGGTCCCGGAAATCCGGGGGGAGATGCTCGCCATGCTTCACCTCAGATCCAATCAAACTGAATGAAAACTCCTGAGTGTAGCACTCGCAAGCAGTGGCTGGAAAAGCATGCGCCGTCGCGCCCCGTCTTCATGACGATGCCGCTACTCGCACGTGAATCGAGCACACCAGGCGCGTCCAATTCATTGGCTGCCGGCGGAGGATAGTTTCCGCATCCCCGGATTGCTGGACAGACTCAGGAGGTTAGCAAAAATACGAAACGCTCCAGGCACGCCTTCCGGTAATTGCCGATACAGGGCGTAGGCATCGTAGACGTAAAAGCCTTTGCCATAGGGCGCCACCAGTAGCCCGCCTTTTTGCGGTGCCTGGTCTGGATCGTGGGTCTCTGTGGGCGCAGTATATCGAGGGTCCCACGAGCTCATAAACCCATGACCACGTTCTTCTATCCAGCCATCAAAATCGCGAATGCTAATCCTGTTAGGCCAGGTCAATGCAGGATAATTCGGCTTCAGCAGGATCACGTTGGAGTTTTCATCGATTACCTTTTCCGGATTGTTACTGAGTTGATACGGATATGGACCAAAATTATGGTCATATTCCGGCGTGTTGTACTGGACAATCAACGTGCCTCCGTCATGAACATATTGCAGTAGACGCGCGTTGTAGGTCTCGAGTTCGGGACGAACAGCATAGGCACGCACGCCAAGAACAATTGCGTTGAAACCATCTAAGTCGCCGGCTGCAATTTCCTGTGGAGAAAGAAATTGCACATGGATGCCAATATCCTCCAGAGAACTCGGCACGCTATCGCCACTGCCAGTTATATATCCGACCGTCAGACGGGGTGGAAGATGGATATCGACGCCAGTTGTTCGATACGAGGCATCCCGGTAGTAGGGGTACGGACGAATCCCTATATAGCCGATCGAAGCTGATCCTGAGCTATACGTCTTGCCTTGATACAAAGCGGCGGCCGTAATTGTGTATTGTTTGGTCTCGACCCTTCTCGGCATGATATCAAATTCAATGTTTTGCTCATCGCCGTCCTGCTGGCTCGTGAAGTCTGCCTTGGCGGGGATCGATGTCCACCCAGCGGGTAAATGCAGAGAGACACTTCCCTTAGCTGGACCTTGTACGTTGCTATGAATCAGCACTGCAATCTTGAGGGACTTACTGCTGAGCGGAACGATGCCAGCGATTGGTGAGACCCATACCGAAATCGCAGGGGCCACGATCATTGGATTCATCACTGGTCCGGAACCTGTGACGTGATGGACGGTTTGCACCACCTGGTCAAGTTCCACCTGCGCCCCGCCATAAGTGAATGTGGCTTGTGCCGACAATGGATAGGGCATGAAAGATTGGTTGAGATAGGCTGGATTGGAAAGATTGTAGTAAGGCAGCTCTAAGTTTGGACGGGTGAAGTATGGTTTAGTGATGGTTGCATCGTCCGCAACGATAACTCCGAAATCTACATTTTCCACTTCACTTCCAGCCAACTTTGCGGGTGGAGTGCCGCGCAGGTGTACGGTCCAGTTCTTGTCCGGCATCGTAACAAGCCGCACATCTTTTAGCCCCACGGGATCATTCCCTTGGTTTGCCAGATGAAGATGCACGCTGAAACTTTGGCCAGGGATCGCCGCCTGAAACGTGTCCGACGACCCGCCGTAGCGCCCTATATCCGACGGGCCTGCGTTGTTCGAGACGACTGCTTCGATGCTGAGTCCGAGCGCCTGTACCAGAGCTGTGTTGAACTGTAGGCGTTTGGTGTTCAGCTCGTGGAGCATATTGTAGCGGGCAGCTTCCGGCAGAGATTTCTGCTGGATTCCCTGAATCAGCGCTTGCGTCTGAAGCAGTCCGTTGGCCAAATCCGGCGCGATCTTTTCTGGGGACTCGACAGAATAATTCTGGATCGCGTGCTCGACCAGAGAGTTGATGGCCAGAAGGCGGTCGCGAATCCAACCCCGTTGGCTGTTCGGAGCATAATCCGCAATTCCCATCAGGGAGACATCAATTCCATTAAAGAAGCTCGTCTCGGTGGGGGTGGTGGAAACCCGGGACGCATAGAGGTGGTAACCGGTGAAGGACGGTCCAGCGGCAGGAATGCCGTAACCGCCATTTTGTGATTTTTGTTGACCCCAACCCTGACGAGCAACCTGTAAATACGAAAGACCGAGAGCCGGATCATATTGCCCTTCCGGTATCTCCAGAGTGGCGGGTGGCTTCCCTTCTATCCAGGTGTCGTGGACATAGTTGCGAAAGCGAGCTGGCGCCCAGTGGCCAGTAGCGTAATCATAGACTCCCCTGGAAGTAACGGAGGCGAACGGCTCCCGAGCATACACCTTCAGCGGAGACCAGGGGAGCAGCCCGGCGCGAATTTGATCCGGAAACACATTCGGATCGGCGGCAGCCTTAAAGACTTCCTGGGCCATTTCGCCGGCGACCTGATGCTGTCCGTGCCCATCGGAAACGTTGCCGGCAAAGACGGAGGTAACTACCAGCGGGCGAGTCATCCGCACGACCCGCACGGAGTCGTACAGGACGCGATCATATCCCCATTTTTGCAGGGCTTCTTCTTTCGTTTTCGTAAAGCCGAAGTCCGCGACACGCGACCAATATTGATGCACACCGTAGTACTGATCCGCAGCCAGCAACTCCTCGGTCCGCAAGATTCCCAACTGATCCCAGAAATCCGACGACATCACATTCTGACCGCCTTCGCCGCGGTTGAGTGTGAACAACGTAGTATCGGCGCCGACGTCGCGACTCTCATACGTAAGCATTCCGCCATCTTCATCGTCCGGATGAGCGGTAAACAGAATCAGGCTGGCACGCGTATGCAGCTCGCGCAAACTCTGCCAAAGTGCCGTCGCACCACGGTCGATCGCGATGGGGTGAACATTTGGGTCGGCTTTTACTTTTGCCGAGGTTTGAGCGAAAGCTGGTATCGTGATCCATGCGAGAAACAAAAAGAGCTTGCCCGCGACAGATTTCCTTAATTTGTTCCAATTCATGCAATGACCTTTGAGTATGCAAGATGGTGGCGACTGTGAAACCTGAAACTATGATCTGGTATTCGTCCAGCGTTGATGCGCTCTGCCGTAAACTTCCATCTTCACGATTTTAAGTTATCTCCATAATCTCAGACTCGGAGCGATTTCCTACACCAAACCATTGACATGAAATTTCGATCCAACCCGATCGCTGCTGCGGTGAACTCCCATGGAGCGCCATCACTGGTGCGTGGCATCGGACTGACCACGGCCATCAATCTGAATGTGCTGAACATGATTGGGGTGGGGCCATTCATCACACTGCCACTGATGGTGATCGCGCTGGGGGATCGCGCCATTCTTGGTTGGATTCTGGGCGCTGTATTGGCCCTTTGCGACGGCATGGTATGGGCCGAACTGGGCACGCGCTTTCCTGAGTCAGGTGGCAGCTATCTCTATCTCAATCGCTTGTATGGAATTGAGCGATGGGGACGACTGCTTTCCTTCCTTTATATTTGGCAGCTCACCTTCAGCGCTCCGCTTTCGACCGCCTCCGGGGCTGTCGGCCTATCCCAGTACGCCGCGTATCTGTGGCCAAAGCTGAATGTCTCCTGGTTCGCGTACCAAGTCGCCATCGGCGGCTGGCTGCATGTCCACCTCATCGTAACGCTGGCTTCGTGCGTGGCCATGCTTGCCTGCGGGCTCGCCACGTTTCTGATTTATAGCGGCATTCGAACGGTTGGCCGGATTTCTCGCGTGCTCTCCATCGGCGTACTGCTTGCCATCGTGTGGGTGATCGGTTCCGGACTGGCTCACATGCACGTATGGACGCCGCATCTCCACCCCGCCTTTTCCGGACACGGTCTGGATGGATTCGGTACTGGCCTGCTGATTGCAATCTACAACTACGGCGGCTATTACAACATTTGCTTTCTGGCTGGCGAGGTGAAGGATCCACGCCGCATCATCCCGCGCGCGATTTTCTGGTCCATCCTTCTGGTTGCGAGCCTCTATGTGTTTTTGAATATCAGCGTGCTGAGTGTAATCCCCGTGCGTGAGTTCATGCAGTCGGGAGCGATCTCTACCAGGTCGTCCGTAATTGCCGTTGTGATGCAGCGGCTGTATGGCCCCTGGGCAGGCAAGGCCATGGCAGTCCTGATTGTATGGACCGCGTTTGCCTCGGTGTTTGCTGTACTGCTGGGGTACTCTCGCGTGCCCTTCGCTGCCGCTCTGGATAAGAATTACTTTCCCAGCTTCGCCACTCTCCATAAAACGAAACGCTTCCCTACCGTATCCTTGCTGGTGTTGGGCGCTGTGTCAGTTTTCTTCTGTCTCTTCCGGTTGCCGGATCTGATCGCCGCGCTCATCATCACTCGCATCGTCTTTCAATTTCTGCTGCAAGCCGTGGGCCTGGTCGCGTTCCGCAAAAAACTGGGCGGACAGCCGAATCCGTTTCGTATGCCCTTCTATCCGATTCCGGCGCTGCTGGCGATCGCCGGTTTCCTGTTTGTGCTTCTCCATGGCAAGAATCTTTCCAGGGAAATCGAGTTTGCCACTGGACTTCTAATGACGGGCCTCCTGATTTATGGATTGCGCGCAGTAATCCGCCGAGAATGGCCTTTTCAGCCGCGCGCCACTAGCACTGTTCTGGATTGACCTCTGGGGGAGAGACGATTGGGTTGATACTAGAACTGTATGCCTATTCGCTCTGGGTTCGTTTCCATTCTTGGCCGGCCAAATGCCGGCAAGTCCACGCTGGTGAATGCGCTGGTAGGCGAGAAAGTTGCGATTGTCACGCGCAAGCCGCAGACCACGCGCAATCGGATCCATGGCGTGCTGGAAGTGGACGCGGTGAAGGGCACGCACCCCGCCGCGCAAATCGTCTTCGTCGATACGCCGGGCGTGCATAAGCCTACCAACCTGCTCGACAAACGCATGTTGCAGGAGGTTTACGGAGCGCTGGAATCGCGTGACGTGGTGCTGCATGTTGTGGATGTAACGCGACGGTTGCGTCTGCCCGAAGCGAAGGCGAAGGTGACTGAAATTGACCTCGACGTACCCGCCAGGTCCGCCATCGCTGCACCATCGAGCGAAACGGAACCCAGATCACAACAGAACCCGCTCGACAATGAAGATGCGTTCATTCTGGAGATGGTCAAGAAGCTCGACTGCCCTGTGTTTCTTGTGCTGAACAAAATTGACGCCATTGACACGAAAGAATCGCTGCTACCGCTGATCGCGCAATTCAGCGCTCTGCACAACTATGCCGAAGTGATTCCTGTTTCCGCGCGTGGCGGCGATGGCCTGGCGAAACTGGTATCCAAACTGGTCGAGTACATGCCGGAAGGCCGGCGGCATTTCCGCAAAGGCCAGTTCACCGATCAACCGGAGCGTTTTCTGGCGGCGGAAATCATTCGCGAAAAGATCCTGAATCTTACCGGCGAAGAAGTACCCTACTCGAGCGCGGTGGTGATTGAACGGTTTGAAGAAAGAAAAAAGCAAGCCGCGCAGCCCGGCAAGCCGAAACCCAAACCCCTGACGCGCATCTCGGCGGCGATTTTCTGTGAGCGCTCCGGGCAGAAGGCCATCCTGATCGGCAAGGGCGGCTCCATGTTGAAACAGATTGGCATCGCCGCGCGCAAGGAATTGGAATCTTTCCTGGGCGTGCAGGTGCATCTGGAACTCTTCGTGAAAATTGCCGATGATTGGCGCGGTTCGAGCACATTCCTCGATTCGCTCGACTGGCGCAATCAGTTGGAGAGTTTGGGGAAACTTCAGCAGCCTGAGGATTCAACGGACAAATAGACTCTGAGTCCGCTTTCACGCCTCTTTCGCGTGAATCCCCAACGCTTTCATCTTGCGATAGAGATGGCTGCGTTCCAAGCCCAGGATTTCCGCTGCGCGACTTACATTGCCATGGCAATCTTCCAGTTTGCGCAGAATGTAGTCGCGCTCATAGGCCTCCCGCGCCTGTTGCAGCGTGGAAAACTCCTCGGCATGTCGCCCCGTACTGCGCGACACCAAGAGCGGCAGGTGTTTGCGTTCGATGCGCGCGATCTGAGGATTCAGAATCAACACGCGCTCCAGCACATTCTTCAGTTCACGCACATTGCCGGGCCACTGATGCAGTTGCAACGCGGCCAGAGCCTCGCCTGAAATTTCCATTCGCGGCCTGCCATATTGCCGTCCGAATTCGCGCAATAATTCGGCAGCGAGAAGCGGGATGTCCTCTTTCCGCTCCCGCAGTGGTGGAACGTAGAAAGGAATCACGTTCAGCCGATAAAAAAGATCTTCACGAAAATTCCCTTTGCCAATTTCCTCTTCGAGATTTTTATTCGTCGCGGCAATCAAGCGGACATCGACGCGAATCGCCTGCGCTGCGCCTACAGGGGTGAACTGCTGCTCGTCAAGCGCGCGCAGCACTTTAGCCTGAGTTTTCAGGCTCATGTCGCCGACTTCGTCCAGGAATAAGGTGCCGCTATCGGCGCGCTCAAACGTGCCCCGTTTTTCCGCCGGGCCGCCCGGCAACGCGCCATGGCGATATCCGAAGAGTTCCGTTTCGATGTAGTCCTCCGGAATCGCGGCGCAATTCAACTCGACGAAAACGCGGTCCGCGCGCGGGCTCTCCGCGTGCATCGCGCGCGCGATCACTTCCTTGCCAGTGCCGGACTCGCCATAGATCAAAACGCGGCCGTTGGTCGGCGCCATCAAGCGAATCTGCTGTCGCAGCGCCTTTACCGGGACACTCTCACCGGTGACCCGCGCACGCGCCGTCAACTGCTGCTGAAACTCCCTGTTTTCGACACGCAGGCGTCGCGCCTCAACCGCATTTTTCAAGATGATGAGCGTGCGCTCCAGCGACAGAGGCTTCTCCAGGAAGTCATACGCGCCCAGCTTGGTTGCTCGCACGGCAGCTTCAATCGTGCCATGACCAGAGATGATGATGACTTCCGGCCCCGTAACTGCGTCCACGCGTCGCATCTCCTGCAGTACATCGAGACCGTCACGATCGGGTAGCCATATATCTAGAAGCACCGCGTCGAACAGCGCGTCGCGGATCAGATCAAGCCCCTCCGCCGCAGTACCCGCTGTCGTAACCGTATAGCCCTCTTCGGCCAGGATCACTTCCAGCGTGCTCCGGATATCCGGTTCATCGTCGACCACCAGGATATGGTTCATCGGGTGATCACGCCGGATGAGAGCGACATTTCCTGCCCCATCGTAGTGGAGTCGGCAAGCGGAATCTCGACGATGAAGCGCGCGCCTGTGGGGGTATTTTTTTCGGCGCGAATATTGCCCTGATGTTCCTGGACGATCTTCGCCGCAATGGAAAGTCCAAGTCCTGTACCCCGGCGGCGGGTGGAGAAGAACGGCAGAAAGAGCCGCTCGCGTATTTCGTCGGTTATACCGTGACCCGTATCTGCAATTACGATCTCCGCCATTGTTTGGGCTTCATTCCATCCCGTCTGCACCGTAAGTATGCGCAAGAGGCTTGCATGCATCGCTTCCTCCGCATTGTCGATCAGATTGCTGAAGGCCCGCTTCAGAGCCTCCGCGTCAGCCATCACAGGGGGTAACTGGGTCGCAAGATGCAGCCGCACATCGATTCCTTCCAGGCGGCCCGCGAACAGCGTCAGTGTAGTTTCCACCACCCGATTCAAATCCACCGGCTTGCGATTGGCGGCGGGGAAGTCTGCCAACGCGGCAAACTGATCGACAAGTTGCCGCAGCGTTTCGACTGAGGACCGAATCACTTCGGTTGCGCTGCGCAAAACCTGCGAGGAATCCTCGGTAAGGCCTCGATCGAGATGACGCTCAATGCGTTCGGCGGATAGCGAAATGGGAGTGAGAGGGTTCTTGATCTCATGGGCGACGCGTTGCGCCACTTCCTTCCATGCCATTTGCTTCTGTGCCCGCAGCACATCGGTCACATTGTCCAGGACCACGAGATGCCCATGAACGGACCCGCGCAATTGTGTCACAGTGAAGATTAAATGCAACGGACCGTTGGAGCTTTGTGCTTCAATCTCAGTCGATACTGCGGGCAAGCGGCGACTGCGGCGCACAGTGCGCGCAATTTCTGCGGCGGATTCAGTGGGGAACAACGCCTGAATGGCCAGACCTTCGATCGACAATTCTCCCTGGGGATCGAACATCTCGCAAAAAGCCCTGTTGGCCTGTAAGATTTTCAGATCGTTGTCCAGCGTGGCCACACCACTGGGAATGGTCTCCAGTACGGTTTCCAGCTCCCGCCGTCGCTCATCGATGCCAGCGTTGGCCACCGAAAGCTGCTGGGTGGAGGCTTCCAGTTGGATCCGGCTGTTCTCCAGGTCGGTTGCCATGTGATTGAAGGACCGCACCAGTTCTCCCAGTTCGCCCGCCGTTGCGATATCCACGCGCGATCCATAATTCCCGGATGCCATGGCATCCATAGCGTCGGCAAGGGCTTCCACCGGTTGTGTGACCTGCTTGGAGAGAAACAGGGCTAGCCAGCTGCTGATAAACAACGTAAGTCCGGTCAGCAAGAGCAGCACTAACAGATACGTTTGCCGGACCCGCCTGCGAGCACCGAGCAGCGCCCAGTACCGCTGGGCGCCACTCTCGATGTCGCGAACCGCCAGACCAATATCGGGCGGCAACGGCAAACCCACCACCACGATCAGGCCCTTTCCGGAAGATGCGTCCCCGACCGTGTATGCCGTCGAACCGATCCGCAACACGGGGTCATCCGCGCGGTCCGCCGCTCGCAAGATTTCATCGGTCAGCGAAATTCCTGCCGGCATCGACTCCGCTTCTTCACTCGATTGAATACTGGAGAGCAAGCTTACCGGCCCGACCACCGCCGGAAGCTGATAGCGCGTGATCGCATTGCGATCACGGTATACCACGACAAACCCGCCCTGGAGCGTGACTTTGTGCCGGCGAAGAAGATCCAGTAGAGGTCGTTGTCCCTTCGGCAGGTCCGCAGCGAGAAGTTCAGGCGAGTTCGCCAGAGATTCCGCCTCCGCCCGAGCATTGGCGGCAGCATAGCGGGACATCTCCATCGCCACCTGCATGGACTCATCGCGCAACTGTACAACAGGTTGCGAAAACCATCGGTCGATAGAACGATTCATCAATAGGTAGTTGAAAAACAGCATGAAGAATGCGGGCGCCACAGACAGCAACAACGCGCCCAGCAACATCCGCGTGCGCAACCGTGAACCCAGCACCCGGCTTTGCCCGCTGGCATACAGTTTCAGAATGTTCCGCAGGAGAAGTACAACCAATGTCAGAAATAACAGAAAGCTCAGTCCAGAGAGCGCCGTGAAAAGCAAGATCGATCCGTTGTTATCCGGCGATAGAAATTTGAGGTTGAAGGCATTTTCCGCCACCAGAAGCAGCAGAATCAGCAGGGCGAGCGACCCCAATACCACCACGGCCGTTCGTCGATTGCTGGCTGTTCCCATCCCGGTTCGCTCTCTCCCAGTGATTATAGGAGCGGAGACGGATCGCGCGATGCCTTTTTCAGTCAGGGGCGCTTCCAACTGTTTATGGAAGGGCGACCAGCAACCGCCGCCCTGCTGTCAGCCCGCCAAGCCGCCTTAAACACGCCCAATCCTTGGCGCATGATCGCGACTGCCCGAATGGGGAATATACTGATTGATGTTTTCAGAAAAAGCCATGGAAGCGATCGATCCAAACCATATATCAAGCATTGTTCGGCGCGCCATTTTGGACTGCCTTGCGACCAATCGATCCCCTCGGACCCC
>JAJYSV010000002.1 GCA_021793405.1 Acidobacteriota bacterium | reverse complement strand
GTCCTGGCGGCGAACAGCAACTGCCGGATGTCGCTCTGGATCTGGGAGCGGCCATGCGTGAAAATCCGCACCTGAAGCTATTTTCCGCCAATGGCTACTTTGACCTCGCCACGCCATTCTTCAAGACCGAGTTCGATATCTCTCACATGGAGTTGGATCCAACTCTCCAGAAAAATATTCGCTTCGGCTACTATCCCTCCGGACACATGATCTACCTGAATGTGGACGCATTGAAGCGGTTGAAAGGCGATCTGGCGGAGTTCTATGCGAGCGCGATCACGCAATAGCATTCTTCGTTGCTGTCCAGCGGAACAGATTTCCGAGCAGCTTTGTCTTCAAGAAAAGCTGCTCGACGCAATCGCAAACCTACCCTGCAACTCCTAACACGGGAACTTGTCGTTCGTTGGGCAACGAATTGCCGGAACTCTCCAGTTTCAAGCCTGCCCTATTCCCGCAATCGATTCCTTGTCTTCACGCCGCTATTTTTTCGGCGAAAAAATAGGCAAAGACTTTGCAATTTTCTGGAAGGCAGTGTGTTTGCCCATCCGAAGGGCGCACACCCACCCGCTCGACTTGCTGGAACCTACAATGCGGTGAAGGTATCGTTGTCGAATCCTGTCATCTCCTATGTGAATATGTGAATCTGGGCACCACCACTCCTCCTGGCGCGCCGGCCATCAGAACGGTGAGCAATCCGATATTGACGACCTCCACCGTGACCATCCAACTGCCCACAGCGTTCACCGTGACTGCGGGCGCCGCTGCCGGGTTGAAGATGGACTTCAATCTACGGCAGTCGATCCTTACGGATTCCAACGGGCAGGTAACTGGGCCGGTCAATCCGACGATCGACTTTACCGCGCTGACCCGAGGGGCGGCCATTTTGCTAGTATTTCTCTGTTGTTGAGAGAGGTGAACGAGTGTCGCGAATCCAGGCTCTTGTCGTAGCTGTTCTTATCAATGTGTCCGTCTTCCTGGGGGCGCAACGCACTTCCCTGCGCCCGCCGATCACGGGAATTGCGAAGGTCTCGGTGTATGCCTCGGACATAGGCAAATCGAGGCAGTTTTATGGGGATTTGCTCGGATTTTCGCGGATCGGCCCCGACGCCTCGGCTACGCCTCTGGAATATCGAGTGAACTCGATGCAATCGATCAAAGTAGCACCGCTGCCGAATGGCGAAACGGACGATCTGGCCTACGTTGCCTTCGCCACGTCGAATGCGGATTCGTTGCGGCGATATCTGCTCAGCCAAAAGGTTCCGGTAGAAGGCGAAATCCAAACGCAGGCGAGCGGCGCGCAGTTTTTCTGGGCGAAAGATCCGGAGGGACATCAAATTCAATTCGTCCAACTGCCGACTCGCGGTCACCTGCTGCCTGTCGCAGAAAAGGGCGCTGGCACGCCAGAGGAGCCGATTTCGCACCATATTCTGCATGCGGGATTCGTCGTGCAGGACCGGGCCGCGGAAGACCGCTTTTTCCGCGACATCCTGGGATTTCGCGAAGGCTGGCAAGGCGGGTCGAGAGAGGGTAGGACAGACTGGATCGACATGCAGGTGCCGGACGGTACGGATTGGATTGAGTACATGATGCATAATCCGGCCGCCAAAACCGCATCGCAAAGCGGCGTCGTAAATCATTTCGCGCTGGGAGTGCCGGACATTCACCAGGCCGCGAACTTGCTGCTGCAACGGCACTGGAATGCCTCGGCGCGCGAGGAACCGCAGCTCGGCCGAGACGGGAAATGGCAATTAAATCTATATGATCCGGATGGAACCAGGGTGGAATTGATGGAATTTGGGCCGGTGCGGACTCCATGCTGCTCGCCCTACACCTTGCGGCCGCCGAAACAAGTTCCAAACTAACGAAAAATGAACTGGGAACAAGGCCTGCGACTCGGAAGGCCGGCGGGGACGATCTTGCACGGCAAAAAAGGAGAGCTGCATCCTTATGGCGACGAACCGCATCAATTAAGTTGACAGTAGGACACTCAACTGTGATACTGGGGATGCGGAATCAAGCGGGAAATTCTGTTAGACGAGGGGCATTATGGGCAAAATTATTGGAATTGACTTAGGAACCACCAATTCGGTGGTTGCGGTGATGGAAGGCGGCGAGCCGAAGGTGATTCCCAACGAAGAGGGCGGCCGGACGACACCATCGGTGGTGGCGTTCACCAAGACCGGCGAACGGCTGGTCGGTCAGGTGGCCAAGCGGCAGGCGATCACGAATCCCGAGAACACAATTTACTCGATCAAGCGCTTCATGGGGCGTCGCTACAACGAGGTGACCGATGAAATGAAGATGGTTCCCTACAAAGTGAAGCAGCAGGGAGATCACATCGTCGTCGAGGCCCAAGGCAAGGATTACACTCCGCCGGAGATCTCGGCAATGATCCTGCAGAAGCTGCGGAAGGCCGCGGAAGATTATCTTGGCCAGTCGGTTACGGAAGCGGTGATCACGGTTCCTGCGTACTTTAACGATGCCCAGCGGCAGGCGACCAAGGATGCCGGCAAGATTGCCGGTCTGGACGTCAAGCGGATTGTGAACGAGCCGACGGCGGCGGCGCTTGCTTACGGACTCGACAAGAAAAAGGACGAAACCATCGTGGTCTATGACTTTGGCGGTGGTACGTTCGACGTTTCCGTGTTGGAAGTGGGCGAAGGCGTCATCGAGGTGAAGTCCACTAACGGCGATACGCACCTGGGCGGCGACAATATCGACCAGCGCATCGTCGATTGGCTGATTGACGAGTTCAAGAAAAAAGAAGGCTTGAATCTGCGCGACAAAGGCAACGAAATGGCGCTGCAACGGCTGAAAGACGCGGCAGAGAGAGCAAAGATCGAGCTTTCCACAGCGATTGAAACCGAGATTAACCTGCCCTTTGTGACGGCAGACGCCACCGGACCGAAACACATGGTGGAGAAGCTGACTCGCGCCAAGCTGGAAAGCCTGGTGGACGATCTGCTGCAGCGGTCGATTGGTCCCTGCAAACAGGCATTGAAGGATGCCGGCATCGAAGCGAGCAAGATTGACGAAGTCGTGCTGGTGGGCGGGCAAACTCGTATGCCCAAGATCCAGCAGATTGTGAAGGACCTCTTCGGCAAGGAACCGCACAAAGGCGTCAATCCGGACGAAGTGGTTGCCATTGGAGCTGCGGTGCAGGCAGGCGTGCTCGGCGGTGAAGTGAAAGATCTGCTACTGCTTGACGTCACTCCGCTGACGCTGGCGATTGAAACGCTGGGCGGGGTGGCAACGCCGATGATCCAGCGCAACACGACGATTCCGACCAAAAAGACGGAGACGTTTTCGACCGCGGCGGACAATCAAACGGAAGTGGAAGTCCACGTGTTGCAAGGCGAGCGACCGCTGGCAAGCCAGAACCGCACCCTGGGCAAGTTCAAGCTGAGCGGAATTCCTCCGGCGCAACGCGGTATCCCGCAGATTGAGGTAACGTTCGATATCGATGCAAACGGCATCTTGAACGTGACCGCCAAGGACAACGCGACGGGCAAGGATCAGAAGATCACGATTACGTCATCTTCGGGTCTAAGCAAGGAAGAAGTGGAGCGCATGGCGAAAGATGCTGACGCCCACGCCGCCGAAGACAAGGCAAAACGCGAGGAAATAGAAGCGCGGAACCAGTTGGACGGCCTGGTCTACAACATCGAAAAGATGTTGAAGGACAGCGGAGACAAGGTACCGGCTGGCGACAAAGGGGAAGTGGAGAGCGCATTGGCGGACGCCAAGAAGACACTGGAAGGCTCGCCCAGCCCGGCAGAGCTGAACGCCGCGCGGGAGAAGCTAACCACTGCTTCGCACAAGCTGGCCGAGGCCATGTACAAGGCCAATGCCGCTGCACCCGAGACCGCAACCGCGGCGGAAGGCGCTCCGCAAGACGAGCAGCCGCAAGCCGAGGCGAAGAAGGACGAAGGCGTGATCGACGCCGAGTATGTCGACGTCGACGAGAAGAAATAAAGGCTGCGCCGGATCGAGTCAAACCACAGAATCCGGCAAGCCGTTATCGCACGTACGTAAAGCATGGATGCAGCCGCATTCCGTGATTGGAGGGTGTCCTGAGAATCAACGGGCACCCTCCGCTGCTTCTAGGGGGCTGCAGAATTCGAGAAGGAGTTGTGATGACCGATACTGTATGGCAATGTGAGCAGCTTCGTGCGGGTCAGGTGTACAGCAAAGAAGTATTCCAGACGCGCGAAGAAGCTGAAGAGTTTGTGGCGAAAATGGCGCGCGTGGCGCCGGACATCTTCTGCCGCATCGAGCCAATCGATGTCGAGAAGGTGTGGAATTGAGGAGGTGACATGTTCTTGTGGTTTAACCCATCAATTGTTGAAGCATATTCAACGTTGTGTCTGGCGATAGTTGGATTTGTAGGGGCGATCTACGTGCCCCTACAGATCAGGGCCGCCAAGAAATCCCAGCAAATCTCACAATTTTTGCAAGTTTTGACGCTCTGATTAAACAGATGCGCGACATAAACCGCCAGCGAGGTGGACCTGACAAGCTGCCCGGAAAGGAGCTAATTGAAAGCTATTACAAGACTGAAAGCGATTTGGATATAGTCTAACCTTACACATATAACGTTCGCCGTGATACGCTCGACGTGTGATCCGGCACTTCAAGGACGATGAAGCGCAGAAGATTTACAACACGGGTCGCAGCAAGAAATATGGCAGCTTGGCCAGAGTTGCAGCACGCAGGCTCGGTGCAATTGATTTTGCGACATGCCTGGACGACTTACGCGATCCTCCGGGCAACCGGCTGGAAGCTCTGAAAGGGGACCGCAAGGGGCAATATAGTATTCGAATCAACGACCGGTATCGCGTATGTTTTCGCTGGTATGAGAACGATGCGTGGGACGTGGAAATTGTTGATTACCACTAGGAGGTGGTCCATGCCGCAGCGAACGATAAGAGACAGGTTGGTAGCCATTCATCCGGGCGAGTTTTTGCGCGAGGACTTCATGAAGCCGCTGGCGCTATCGATCAATGCGCTAGCGCTGGCGCTGCGCGTTCCGGCCACTCGCATCTCTGAAATCGTAAATGAGCGGCGGGGCATCACGGCAGATACGGCCATCCGCCTGGGAATTTATTTTGGCACCACTCCGGATTTTTGGATGAATATGCAGATGGCCTATGAAATGGCGGTTGCCGAACGCGAATTGAAACCTAAGATCCATCAGCAAGTCCGGCGCAGAACGAATGTGGAAACGGGAAGTGCGGGCCGCATGAAACGGAGCGCATAAACCTCGCAAGTAAGAAGAGCTATGGCGACACAGACAAAAGATTATTACGGCATTCTCGGGATCAAAAAGACGGCGTCTGCGGAGGAGATTCGCAAGGCGTTTCGCAAACTTGCGCGCAAATATCATCCCGACGTAAATCCGGGAGACAAGAAGGCAGAGGAGAAGTTCAAGGAGATGTCGGAGGCCAACGACATCCTGAGCGACCCCAAGAAGCGCAAGATCTACGACCAGCTTGGCTTCTATTCCGACAACATCGATCCGGCGGCGGCGGAAGCAGCGGCCCAGGGCGGGTATGGGTTCCGCGGCGACCCACGGCAAGGCTCGCAGCAGCGTGGTGCCGGCCCAGTCGGCTTTGAGGGGTTCGATTTCTCTGATTTCTCGGGCGCAGGACAACGCGGAGGTGCGGGGCAACGCTCGGGCGCCGGCGGAGCCTCTTCCTGGGGAGGATTTCGCGATATTTTTTCCGGCATGTTCCACGAGGACCAGCGCGAGGCAGGTCCGCAACCCGGCAGCGACCTCGAATATCAGGTGAATGTAGATTTCTGGACGGCGATTCGCGGCGGTTCCCTGAAGTTGCAAATCACGCGCCAGGTAGTCTGTCCCACATGCCATGGCGCAGCTTCCAAGGGAGGCGAAACGGTGTGCCCGGAATGCGACGGGACTGGCCAGGTGACGCAGATGGGCGGCCGGATGAAATTCAATATTCAATGCCCGCGCTGCGGCGGTACAGGACAAGTGCAGCAGTCATGCGCGACCTGCCATGGTCAGGGAACGGTGGCGCGCACGGAGACGGCGGAATTTCGCATCAAGCCGGGAACGCGCGATGGCCAGCGCATTCGCCTGGCCGGCAAAGGAAATGCAGGAGCGCATGGTGGTGCAGCCGGGGATTTATATCTGATCGTGCGCGCGGGAAGCCATCCTGTCTTTACGCGCGTGGTCGATGATATTTATGTAACTGTTCCTGTGACAATTGCGGAGGCAGCCCTGGGAGCGAAGATTGAAGTGCCGACAATCGATGGCCGCGCTCATCTAAAGATTCCGCCTGGCACCCAGACAGGGCAAAAATTGCGTCTGCGGGAGAAGGGCGTTCCCTTCGCTGCGGTGGATGGAAAACGCGGAGATCAGATTGTAGAAGTGCAGATCGTGGTGCCCAAGGTGCAGGATGAGCGATCGAAGGAAATTCTGCGGGAACTGGCGCGGCTGAATCCAGACGATCCACGCAGGGAATTGTTCAGCCGGGTTTGATTCTTTGCTCAATGCGAATGTTGATAACCAATAGGCTAGGGGATCACTAGGAAAATGAACGATCAATCTAGGCTCGCGGCACAGATCGAGAGCAATTCGATCCCTCCTGACACAGACTTTAGTGATGTGCGCCGGGTGATGGACTCAGAATACCGGAAATACATGCATGCTCGTCAGGTACTAGGCACACTTCCCGAGAGCACCCTGCGGCGTTATCGGCGGCGCAAAGATCCCGCTCCACGCTTATATAAGAGTGAACAGAAGTTACTTCACCAACTAGTAGCTGCCGGCCATATGTATGATTTTGAAGGTTGTGGTTGCACGCAAGGGGAAGCTCATTTCGCCTCTGCCCTAATGGCTGTTGCCTCTATTGAATGCGCAACAATAGTTGGTTTCATTTGGTCCAAGCGAAAAACTCGCGCTTCTGTCGCCTTCAAAAAGCTTTGGAAGAGCCATGTGTCCAAGAAAAATAGCGCGGCCAGCGCGGCCTTCGCCGAATTTCTAATAAGCCTTCGTCTTAAGGATCGCTTGCGCATCGCTCGGGAGATGGGATTTTACAGCGAGTCAGCCTGTCCTCCGCTTGTAATCGAGACCCTTAGATTTCGAGGTTACTCAGGGGCATCAGCCCTGGCAGACTTTATCCATGATGCGCGAAATTGTATCCACACGAAGCATTGCGTGGCGGCTAATGAGCGATACGCAAGAGTCTTGGATGTCATGTATAGCCTGGAAGCTATGAGGTATTTCCATACAGACTTTGCACTGTGCGCCTGGGGAACTGCATGGGCAAATAACATCGAATTTGACGCTTAACCAGAAGAAGCAGTCAGGTGTCGGTGCGTGAGAGAGATTTTACTGGCATGGACCAGTGCGATGGGCCGTTGCCTGAAGTTGGACGGAGGTTTTTTTTGGCTGAACTCCCTGATAGACGGTATCGGTCGTGGTAGTTCCCGCCAAGGTAAAAGTGTTGCCGTGATCGGAGAATGTTTCGAGCGCGTTCGAGCGAATTTCAGAATGGAGATGTTCCCCGTTATATTCGCAATGGACGAGGACGCGCAGAGCGCCGTTGCCTTCAGGGTGAGTTTTCGGAGGCTTGCACGTCAGGCCAGCCTGCGCGACTTTCCAGAAGTCGATCTGGTCGTTGGCGCAGAGCGTGGTTTGGGAGCTGACGGTTCTGCCGCCCGTCGCCGTGGTCACGGAATCGATTTCCCATGCACCTGGATTGAATTGACGCGGCGACGGCTGGGCGATCATCATCGACGGGCCCAGAGCCAGAATGGCTGCAAGAGTCACGATAGGTTGCCTGGCTCGAAGGATGCGGAATTCCAGCATATGCATTGGATTGTAGCTGCAAGGGATTGAGTCTGGTTTTAGGGGGGAACGATGGCTACCAAGCGGAAGTCCAAAGGCGCGTATATGATTTCGTCGGTTGCCGAGATGTACGGCATCCATCCGCAAACGCTGCGTCTGTATGAGCGCGAAGGGCTGCTGAAGCCGTCGCGAACGGAGGGCAACACGCGCCTCTATACCGAAGAGGACCTGGAGCGCCTGGAGTTCATTCTGAATCTTGCGCGCGACCTGGGCGTGAATATCGCGGGGATCGCCATCGTTCTGCAGATGCGGGAGCGGATGGAAGAAATGAATCGGCAGATGCAAAGCTTCGTCGACTATGTGCGAACAGAGATGCTGACACGGGCGCACACGGGAAGCCACTCCTCGGAGCCCGGTCTGGTACCCCTGCGCCGTCCAATCATCGTCACGGTTCCGCGCGAATCAAAAAAACGCTCTTAGTTCATACGATTCGCGCATCCAGCGCAGCAAAGACCTTCGCGATTCAGTGTTTGAAATTGGAAAGCGGCAATCCTTCGCAATCCAGTATCCTTTCTTCTATCATCTGTTCTGCCATTCGCATTTGTTCTTCTATTCATGAAAAAGTTGCTCGATTTCGTGTTGGGACTTGGCCTGTTCGGATTGCTGACCTCGACCATCTACACGTCGTTGGCTATGCTGGCGGTTTGGCGATTTATCCGCCGCGCCCGCCGCGCGTCTCAGGCAGTTTTCGAACCCCCTGTAAGCCTGTTGAAACCATTGCATGGCGCGGAGCCCGATCTGGAAGCGCATCTCGCCACATTTTTTCAGCAGGATTACCCCGCCTACGAAATACTCTTCTGCGCCCGACAACTGGACGACGCTGGATTGGTTGCGGCCAGGCGAGTCGCAGCGCGCTACCCGCAGGTGCCAGTCCAGTTTCTCGCCAGTGGCGAGCCAACCGTTCCGAATGCAAAGATATTGTCGTTGGAGCTGATGGCGCAAGCCGCGCACCATGACCTACTGATCATCAGCGACAGCGATGTACGCGTAGATCGCAACTACGTCCGCGAAGTGGTCGCGCCGTTTTCCGATTCGCGAGTGGGAGCAGTTACGTGCCTGTATCGCGGCGTCGCCGGCCAAGGAGGGGCGTGGTCGCGGATTGAAGCGGCGGCCATGTCCATTGAGATGAGCGCGGGCGTGCTGGTTGCCGACATGATGGAAGGGATGAAGTTCGCTCTGGGTCCGACTATGGCGGTACGGCGCTCTTGTCTGAACGAGATTGGCGGGTTTCTTCCCATGGGAGAGTACTGCGCGGACGATTTTCTGTTGGGGAGTTGGGTGGCGGAGCGAGGTCATACCGTTGTGCTGTCACGGCATGTGATCGACCATGTCGTGCTGCATGCGTCCTTCTGGCCTTCCATGCGGCACCAGGCGCGCTGGATGAAAAGCACGCGATTTTCGCGGCCGAAGGGCCACCTCGGCACGGCGCTCACCTTCAGCGTTCCCTTCGGCCTGCTGACGGCGGTGGCCCTGTGTGGATTGCACCTGACCCACGGGTTCGCTCTTGCGGGAGCGGCACTGCTTTGGAGCGTTGGCACGCGGATGCTGCTCGCCCTGGCAGTGAGCAAGAACGTTCTGGCGGAGCAATCCGCCTGGCAAAGTGTGCTGCTGTATCCGGTCCGAGACCTGCTGGGTATCTTCTTCTGGACGGCCAGCTACTGCAGTCGTAAAGTACTGTGGCGCAATGAAATCTATCGGCTGGAAAAGGGCGGCAGAATGCGCCGCATTCATCGATAAGTGGTACAGTCCAGTGTTTGCCGGTAAACGTAGACGACCACAGAAAGTCTCCTATTTTTCAGCATCTGGTGACTTGCGAGAGCATCTAACTGAGTGCGAACAAGGAGAGCCAACACTATGCCCACTGCAACCAGAAATTCATCCTCGACGGACCACATCACGCCGCACGCAAACCAACATGGCGGAGAAATTCAAAAATTTGGGACAGTCATCCAGCGACTATCGCTTGGGCTCAGCGCGGAGGTTCGGGAGGAAATTGCGGAAAAGCTGAACCTGCTGCTTGCCGACACGATCACGCTGCGGGATCTCTACAAGAAGAGTCATTGGCAGGTAAGCGGCCCAACCTTTTATCAGCTTCACCTTCTGTTCGATAAGCATTATGAGGAGCAGGCGGAACTGGTGGATGTACTTGCCGAACGCGTCCAAACTCTGGGCGGCGTCAGCGTTGCCATGGCCCATGATGTGGCCGAACTGACGCGGTTGAAGCGGCCGCCACGCGGACGCCAGGAAGTTCCCGTGCAGATTGCCGGGCTTCTAGAGGCGCACGAGCAGATCCTCGTAACGGCGCGCGCTCTGGCTCGCGAAGCCGCGGATAAGGGCGACGACGGCACCAACGATTTGCTGGTGAGCGACGTGGTGCGCACAAACGAGTTGCAGGTCTGGTTCATCAGTGAACACCTGGTGAATATGCCGCTGGTACACGCTGGCAAATAATACGTAACAGCAGGGTTGGGATAGCCACGCAGCGAAGCCAGCTGCGTGGTTTTCTTTTTCTACCGCGAGCCCGTCCCCATCCACGCGTCCCCAGCCGCGGTTCCGGCAGTGTAGAAATGGAACATGCGACGATACGTTCCTCTTCGTCTGGCGCAATTCGTTTTCCTGTTTTTCGTGGCTGGACTGCTTCCCTGCTCCCATGCCCAGCAGATGCCGACGCTGCGCACCCGCACGAACCTGGTGCTTGTTCCCACGCTGGTGGAAAGCAAGACCGGCGAACCCGTATTCAATTTGACCGCGAAAGATTTTCTGCTCACAGATAACGGCGTCGAGCAGAAGATCCATCTCGACACGGAAACCTACAACCAGCCGATCTCGATTGTGGTGCTGGTGCAGGTAGGGCGTTCCGCGGTGCGCGAGTTCTACAAATATCAAGGCCTGCCGACCATGGTGGACGCGCTGGCGGGCAATAACCAGCATCGGATCGCAGTCGTGGAATTCGATAGCCAACCCAGGATGCTGCAGGATTTCACCGGCAACTCCGGTTTGGTGGAACATGCGGTCTACTCAATCCAGCCGGGAGACGATGGAGCTGCCATCTCGGACGCGGTGTGGTATGCGGTCGATATGCTGCAGGATGAACCGCCGCAGAATCAGCGTGTGATTGTACTGCTGAGCGAAACCCGCGACCATGGAAGCCGCACGCCAATTACGGAAGTGCTGCGCAAGATCGGGCAAAGCGATGTGATAGTGTATAGCCTCGCGTTTAGCGCTGGGCGGGCGGATTTGTTCGATTTTTCCGGGGCGGGGGACAATGCCGATCTGCTGGCTCCGGTGAGAATGGCCATTGCGGCGCTCCGCAAGAATGCCGCCGCGGCGATTCCCCATATGACCGGGGGGCAATATCTCCGATTCAATAGCGGAAAGCAGTTGGACAGCGAGATGGGAATGCTGGCCAATCAGGTGCATAATCGTTACATCCTCAGCTTTCAACCTTCCGATCCGAAGGCGGGCTTGCATATGCTGAGCGTGAATCTAAGGCAACCGCTGGATGTGCGGGTGCTGGCAAGAGCAAGCTATTGGGCTACCTCGCCAACGGTAATGGAAGAGGATGCGCCCTCACCCGGACCGCGCTGAAATTGTCCTGGTACTTTTTCCGATTTCAAACATCTCAGGTATGCGGGCTTCACGAGCAGACGCGGCGTTGGTATACCCGATTCTGAGTCTGCTCAAGGCGGTCGATCCTATGCATTTCACAGTCCAGATTTTTCTCGATTACGGCTACTGGATCCTGTTTGGCTGGGTCCTGGCGGAGCAGTTGGGAGTTCCTCTTCCCAGCTCACCGATTCTTCTGACTGCGGGAGCATTGACGGCGACCCATCATATGAGGATTGTAGGGATCGTGCTTGCGGTGATGGCGGGAAGCGCGATCGCCGACTTCGTCTGGTTTCGCCTGGGAGGACGCTATGGCAGCACGGTGACCCACTGGATCTGCCGGTTCTCGATGGAGGCTGCTTCGTGCGTGCGGAAAACGGAAGATATGCTGATGCGGCATGGTCCCGCCGCGCTGCTGCTGGCGAAGTTTATTCCCGGATTGAATACGATGGCCGCTCCGCTGGCAGGCCAGAGCAAGATGCGGTACCGCGTCTTCTTTGTGTACGACACTGCCGGAACCTTTCTCTGGGTCGCGTCCTTCGTTCTGCTGGGAAGGTTCTTTGGCGACGCGATCCGCCGTAATGTTCCCATGTTGCATTGGCTGGGCCGCTCCGCGGTCGCGCTGGTTGTCCTGGTGGTGTTGGGAATCCTGATTGTGCGGCTGGTTCGGCAGCAGCGTTTTCTGCGCAAGATCAGGACACTGCGGATTGAACCGATGGAGCTGAAGGCCATGATGGATCGAGGCGAGGATCTCTACATCATCGATCTGCGCCATCCGCTCGATATTCTGCCCGATCCGAGAATCCTGCCGGGCGCGGTCTGCCTGCCCCCGAACGAACTGATCGCCCGGAATTCGGAGATTCCGCGGGACAGGGACATTGTGCTGTATTGCACCTGCCCCAGTGAGGCCACCAGCGCACGGGTGGCGTTAACCATGCGCCGCTTCGGCATCGAGCGAATCCGCCCATTGCGCGGCGGCTTCGATGGATGGAAAGATCAGGGATATCCGCTGGTCGAGCTCACCGGCTCACTTGCCCGGACCTGATTTCTTCCAGCCCACGCGAAGGATGCAAGTTTGCTGGGTTGATTCTCCCTCTGAGCGGAAGCATCGCGCAATTACCCACCGCCCAGCCTGAATTGATCTACACTGTCGATTCATCGCTTGTTTACAAAAGATTGATACCCTTGCGGATACGGGTCGTCCGTGCCTCGCGCGCGTAACCCCGCGGCTTTGTTCCAGGCATCCAGGAAGGGTTTCTTGCTCCCCCTTCGGTAGACGGGTAGGATTGCGGCTGACACTTCCGCCGGAATACGACATCTGCCTAGTTTCCGGGGGCTGGAGGGTTGGAGACCGACCGGGCAAGTTTGAACGACGATGTTGGGGGCGTAAGTGGGCGCAGGAATCGAAGTGCAGAATCTGAATGCCTGGTACGGCGGCACGCATACTCTGCACGATATCAATCTGGCGATTCCGGCGAATCGTGCGACGGCGCTGATTGGGCCGTCGGGCTGCGGCAAGTCGACATTTGTCCGTTGTTTGAACCGGATGCACGAGACGAACCCGATCGCCCGCGTGACCGGCTCGGTGAAGCTGGGTGATTTGGACATTTACAACGATGCATCGCCGGTAGAGATACGTCGCCGCGTGGGCATGGTATTTCAGCGGCCCAATCCGTTTCCGACCATGTCGATTTATGACAACGTCGCCACCGGCTTGCGTTTGGGTGGAATTACGCGCCGCAAACGATTGGATGAAATTGTCGAGCGCAGCCTGCGCCGGGCGGCGCTGTGGGACGAGGTAAAAGACGTCTGGAAGAGCAAGTCTGGCGCCAGCGTTTCCGGCGGCCAGCAGCAACGGCTTTGCATCGCGCGTGCGCTGGCCATCGATCCAGAGGTGTTGTTGATGGATGAACCTGCTTCCGCTCTCGATCCAATCTCCACCGCAAAGATCGAGGATTTGATCTTCGAACTGAAGGCGGACTATACGATTGTGATCGTCACGCATAATATGCAGCAGGCGGCGCGGGTTGCCGAGATGACGGGGTTCTTCCTGAACGGGTATCTTGTCGAGTTTGATGCAACCACAAAAATTTTCACCAATCCGACGGACAAGAGGACGGAAGATTACATTACAGGCAGGTTCGGATGACGCGCACTCGATTCCACCAAAATCTCGATGACCTGAAAGAGAAGCTGCTGGTGATGGCAGGTATGGCGGAACAGGCGACGCAGCGCGCCATCGAGGCTTATCGAGTGGGGGATGTTTCGATCTGCGACTTGGTTACGCGATCGGAACCGGCGATCAATCGCATGGAGCGCGACATCGACCAAATGGCGCTCGATCTTCTCGCGATGGAGCAGCCCATGGCCATCGATCTGCGATTTATTTTGTCCGTCATCAAGATCAACGCCGACCTGGAGCGGGTTGGCGATCAGGCAGTGAATATCGCGGAACGGGTTCGCGATCTGCAATCCCTGCCCCAGGTCGAGTTGCCGGTCGATATTCCGAAGCTGGCGACATTGGCGGCCACCATGGTGCGGAATGCGCTGCAGGCGTTCATCGACGCAGATCCTGCCATGGCGGAAAAGGTGCTGCTGATGGACGATGAAGTCGACGAGATGAACCGCGCCATCTTCCGCACGCTGACGCGCTGCATTCAAGATCGGCCGGAACACTCACAGCAGGCGCTGGACGTGTTGATCATCGCGCGAAACCTGGAGCGGGTTGGCGATCACGCTACCAATATTGCCGAGGATGTCATCTTCTGGGTGCGCGGCGCGGATGTCCGCCACCACTTGCAAACGGGCAGCTGACTATCGGTATGCACCGAAGCCTGGTGCCCATCCTGGCGAAGCTAGAGCGGCAATCGGCAGGAATTTCTGCTAATCTATTCCGCGTATGATCCACCTACTACTTGTCTGGTTGCTCAGTTCGATTGCCCTGCTGATCTGCGCCTACGTTGTCCCCGGTTTTGAGCTTGCAGGCTTCGGCAGTGCGCTCATCGCATCCCTCGTCGTCGGTTTCTTGAACGCAACGCTGGGATTTCTTCTCAAGGTCGTGACGTTCCCCATCAGTATCCTGACTCTGGGACTCTTCTTCCTGGTCATCAACGCCATCATTCTTCTTCTGGCCAGCGCCCTGGTTCCGGGATTCCATATTCGCGGCTTTTTCGCAGCATTCCTCGGCGCCATCGTGCTGATGCTGGTCCGTCTCGCCTTCCGTCTGATAATGCACGCATAGACACACCTCACTTAAGAAAAATAAGAGGCTCCCGCGATGGGCCTCTTGTTTCTGCATCGGTCCACGCCAAGATCTGCTCGTTGATCGCTGTTCTGACATCCATAAAAGATCAGTTCACTAGAAAGGACGCAGTAGAGGTGACCTGCGCTCAGAAATATTTTGTCGCGCCAATCGAGCGGCAGCCTCAACGGATAGAAATATAAAGGGCCAAGCGTTGAACGCCTGGCCCCCGAGTGTACCTCCGTGGATTGTGGTGTGAGAAAGTTTTCGTGCTAGTGCATTTCCTGAAGTTTCTGCGCGGCGATCTGGCCCGCCGTGGTCTTCGCGTCCTTGTCCTTCAACTCCGCGTAGATCTCCTTCGCGTGCTCAGGATTGGTTGCCTCGTAGATGCCGGCCAGTTCGAGCTTCGCCTCGCCTGAGGGAACCGTAGTGGTGGGATGTTCAGCGAGATGATTCAGCAATTGAACTGCATCCTGCGTTCTTCCGCTTTGGCGATAGAGACTGACTAGGGCGAGGTCGGCAAGTGCTGCCAGGTTCGTGTCCCCATGCTCCGCCACTTTTTTCAGTGCCGTTTCCGCGTCTGACGTCTTTCCCATTTCCATGTAAGTCAGGCCTGAAAAATAGAGAGCGTTTTTGCCTGCGTCGGTGGAACCAAAATTATCCGCTACCTTCAGAAATTCCTTATTTGCGGCTTCAGCGCGCGCTACGCTGGATGGAAAGGTTCGCACGCCTGGCTCCGCGGGAGTGATGGGGGCACTATAAATATCCATGGCACCTCCAAACGCGATAGATGCCTCATCCTGTCGATGTTGATAGAAAAGAATGCTGCCAATCCCAATGGCCAACACGGCCACCACAATCACGGTGAACAGAATTGCTTCCGACTTATGGTCTTCCAGCCAACCCAAGGCACTGTGCGCTTGGTCGATTAGAGCATCGTGTTTAATTGCATGACGGGTTTGCGTATCCACAGGGTTAGGCCGGTTTCCTTCGCGGGCAAGAATGCTGCAGCTGCACAGAGATTGCGACTGCTACCTAAAGTGTAGCAGTCGCAAAAATCGGGCGCAATCGGGCCCAAACTTCAAAGCTGTTCTAGAGTTATATGCCGACTACACGACGGGCGAGATCTACGAATGGTCTCATAAATATGCCTTCCCTGCCTCCACACGGACTTGAAATCCTCTTCGAGGGCCAAAGCCTCACCCAGCCGCCACAATCCCCTTCTGAGTTTAATTAGACCGCCGTTAGGGTGCGGATGGCGCGGGGCTGTTCTTTGGCGAAATGGGACCAGGCATGGCGTCTTTCTGTGCGGATAACAAGCTGCGCACCAATCGTACGGGAACCGCGGCTTGGAGGATCGCTCGCTTCCCCTTGCGCTCGACCGTAATACTGCGCATCAACGAATCCCAGTCTGTTGCAGTCGCATCCTGTGACCCGATCGTTGCCTGTGCCGAGCGCATCATGCCGAGCGCGAGATTCACCAGCGCCGCCGACTCTTTGGCCGCGTTCTCCGTAGGTGCAATTTCTTCCAGCCGCAGACGGATCGATCCCAAATAGCGAACTGAACCGATAAATGTGGCGTCCACCGGCAACGATACTGGAAGGCCGAAGACATTGAATTGCAGCCCTGGTCCTGTTGGCGGTCCGATCTGGCCTATTCCCCATGCTCCCGACAGCAATGGGACCTTCGAGTAGTATCGCGTGAGCAGCGTGTCCCCGGTAAAGGGCGACGCAGCCGCCTGATAGCGATCGATGATGGAACGTATCTGCTGGGCCGTCGGCGTATTGGAGACCGCCACCAGATCATATCCAAGCACCACCACACGGATAGTGCGTCCATCGTGCGAAAGCATATAGATTTCGTGTCCGGCGTACAGTTCCGGAGCGGGTGCCTGCGCTGCAAGATACCCGGTCAATCGCTGCCCATCGAAGCGGCCCTGAAATACTTCAGAATAAGCGACAGCACCGTTCGGGCCGTCCGGATCCGACATCCGCTGAACGGCGAAGGCCACCTGATCTAGATCACGCTCAAACTCGATTCCCGTCGCATCGATGAATTTTTGGTAATCAGGATCGTGGGCAACCGGGTGCTGATCGAATCGAGTCAGCGAGCGCAGTGGTCTCAGATTGAAGTAGACGATGGCGTCAGCCTCGGGAAGCAGACGGGCCACCTCTGGAGGCGCTTGTTTGCGGAGATAGACAGCAGTCAGAAGCGCAGCCACGAGCGCGAGGGCAACCGCCAGACTGATCCATGTGCGTCTACGCATGGGGGGAGATGCACCTCATGGGACGCCTGCAGGGAGAATTGGTACATCTTCGGCCAATCGAATCAGTCATTGACGTTGTATTGACGTTGCTTCACGCCGCCATGCGAGGACGTAATCCTGGAACACGCCCATGCAGGCGAAATGTGATTACGAGCATAGCACTAATCTCTCGCGTGCAGGATGAAACGTTCCTCGCAATTACGCTGGCACGATTCAATTCCCAACTCGAGTGATCTCTAAACCCTGGCCAACAGGCAACGTTATGGATTGTGCTCCCGGTCTCGATTGCACATGCGTTACATACGCGCTGAGTTGATGAGAGACGACATTGTCGGCTACAACGATGCCGCCGGGATGCATCCGCAGCATGTCGAAAAAGCGGATATAGTCGTCTTTTTCGCAATCGATCAGGACGAACTCTAGATCGCTCAGCTCCGGCAAAGTCTGGGCAGCATCACCCAGGCGGAAATCCACAAAGTCGCTAAGGCCCAATTTTGCAATCGTTTGTTTCGATTCCGCCTGGCGAATCGGTTCAATCTCAAGCGAGATGACTCTTCCCTGGGTCGCCTTCGCCGCGACCGCTAAGGCGATGGTAGAAATACCGCTGGACCCGCCAATCTCGAGTATGTTTCTGGCCCCGATTCCAGAAGCCAGCGCGCATAAAAACTCCGCGCTCACCGGCATAAGGTTGCGATGGCACTCCGAAAAAGGAACGCCTGTTTCATCCTGCGCTACCTTACGCGTCCACAGGCGCTGTATCTCAGTTTGCTGAAGTCCATTCAACATGCATTGCCCCGAATCGCTTGGAATTGACAGTGGGTCCTTGCTCCTACTCCGCCTTGACCGCTGCCTCGGCCGCCTGGAAGCCAATCTTCGAATGTTGGCCATCGCAAAAGGGTTTGTTGACAGAAGCACCGCAGCGGCAGAGGGCAACTTTCTCTTTTCCGCTCAGGTCGTAGCGTGTTCCATTTGCATCCGTCAGGTTCAGCTCCGTCAAATCGCCCGTTACCAGGTAAGGTCCATTCTTGAGTGCAACTGCTTGAATCGCCATGCATGTCTCCATGAAGAAATTTAGAATATTTGTTTTGTCTGCCCATGCTGCCCCTGCAAGAACAGGCCACTGATTGAGCAGCACATAGGATTGAAGTTACCCTCAGAAATGCTTCAGGATAATTACATCAGTTCCAGCTCCCTTTATTGAATGAGCGTCGGTTCTTCTCCGTTTTCTTTTTCTTCCGGCGGAATGACGACAGCGGCTGCCACTTTGTCCGGCTCCTCCAGGTTCAGCAATCGCACGCCCTGGGTCGACCGGCCTGCCGCGCGCACCGTCTTGGTATCGATGCGGATGATCTTGCCAAACTGGCTGATCACCATCAGTTCGCTGGAGTCGTCCACCAGTTGAATGGAGCAGACCTTACCATTCTTCTTCATCGTCTTCAGGTTGATGACACCTTTGCCGCCGCGTGTTTGCAGGCGGTATTCGTCCACATCCGTACGCTTGCCATAGCCGTTGTCCGTCACCGAAAGAATCAGGCAGGCGCACTCCCCACCCCCATCGCTTTTTTTGCGTTCTTTGGGAGTGACCGCGACACCGACTACGTAGTCATCCTTCGCCAAATCGATGCCGCGCACGCCATAGGCGGGCCGGCCCATGGAACGAACGTCGTTTTCGTCGAAACGAATCGCCATGCCGTCATGGGTGGCGAGGAAAACAAGCTGGAGCCCATCCGTGATCCGCGCTGCGACCAGTTCATCCTCTTTGTCGATACCGATGGCGATGATTCCCTTGGCCATCACATTGGAAAAATCTTTTAGCGGCGTCTTCTTTACCGTTCCGTTGCGCGTCCCGAAGAAGATGAACTTCCCTTCCTCTTCAAGGTTGCGCACCGGCAGAATTGCACAGACATTTTCTCCCGGTTGCAGATTCAGTAGGCTGGCCATGGCTTTCCCTTTGCCTGCCGCTCCCACGTCCGGAATCTCGTAGACCTTTAGCCAGTACACGCGACCTGTGTTGGTGAAGCAGAGCAGGTATGCGTGCGTGGAGTCGATAATCAGCTGTTCCACAAAATCTTCTTCTCGCGTGCGCATGCCGAAGCGTCCCGTGCCGCCGCGTCGCTGCTGGCGATAGGTCGAAATTGCCGTGCGCTTCAGATAACCGGAATGCGAAACCGTGATGGCCACCTGCTCATCGGCAATCAGGTCCTCCATCTGTAGCTCCGCAGTTTCATCCAGAATCTGAGTGCGGCGCGCATCGCCGTATTCCTTCCTGACCGCTTCCAATTCTTTGACAATCACGCTGCGCAGCTTCTTCTCGCTGGCCAGAATGGATTCGTATTCTGCAATCCGCTCGCGAACTTCGGCGAGTTCCTTCAATAGCTCATCAATCGAGAGCTGCGTCAGTCGATAGAGTTGCAGTTCGAGAACCGCGTCAATCTGGCGATACGTCATGCCGGCTTCGACTGCCAGGTTCGTCGTGTCCTTGTCCAGCTTGATGACAATCTCTTTGCCAAGAGAAAAGCGATGCAGATTTTCCCGTGCGTCCGCGCGCGAAGAGGATCCTCGGATAATTCTGATGAAGGCATCGAGGTTGTCCAGCGCAATCTTGTAGCCTTCCAGAATGTGTTCCCGCTCACGGGCCTTCTTCAGCAGGAAAGCCGTACGACGGCGCACCACATCCACGCGATGATCGAGGAAGTGACGAATCGCCTGTGGCAGACCCATCTCCCGCGGCTGGCCATTGACGACCGCCAGAAAAATCATCGAGAAACTGTCCTGCATCTGCGTGTTCTTGTAGAGCTGATTCAACACGATCTGCGCTTCCGCGTTCCGTTTCAGCTCAATTACGATGCGCATCCCGTCGCGATCGCTCTCATCCCGCACGTCGCTGATTTCATCGATCACCTTTTCATTTACCAGATCGGCGATACGCTCAATCAGCTTTGACTTATTCACCTGATACGGAATCTCGGTGACGATGATTGCCTGACGGCCTTGCGTAAGATTTTCGATGGCCACGCGTGCCCGCATCAGGAAGCGGCCTCGACCGGTCCTGTACGCCTCGGTGATTCCGCTGCGGCCATAGATAAATCCGCCAGTTGGAAAGTCCGGTCCCTGCACGTGCGCCATTACTTCGGCCAAACCGGCATGGGGATTGTTCACCATCTCAATGGCCGCGTTCACGACCTCCGTTAAGTTATGTGGAGGGATATTGGTCGCCATGCCAACCGCGATCCCGCTCGATCCATTCACGATCAGTGTGGGAATGCGAGTCGGCAGCACCAGCGGCTCAAATGTGCTCTCATCGTAATTCGGCGTAAAGTCGACAGTGTCCTGATCAATGTCGGCCAGCATTTCTCCGGCAATACGGGTCAAACGAGCTTCCGTATACCGCATCGCTGCCGGCGGATCGCCATCCACGGAGCCAAAATTCCCCTGACCATCCACCATGGTGTATCGCATGGTGAAAGGCTGCGCCAGACGCACCATGGTGTCGTAAATCGATGCATCTCCATGGGGATGGTACAGACCCATGGCTTGTCCCACAACCTTGGCGCACTTGGTGTATTTCTTGTTGTACTGCAGTCCCATTTCCTGCATCGTGTACAGAACACGCCGATGCACGGGCTTCAGCCCGTCGCGCACGTCCGGCAATGCGCGCCCGATAATCACCGACATGGAGTAGTCGAGATACGAGCGGCGCATCTCGTCTTCAATGTTGATGAAGATCATGTGTGCCGCGCCTGGACCGGTGGGACCGCCCGGAGGCGTTCCACTGCTGCCCGTACCGTCGCTGCCATTGTCGCCTAGAGGAAGTTGCTGGGGAATTTGATCGTCTGCCATTTTTTCTCGTGAATTGTTCTCGAAATGAGCCAAAAAGCCTGTCCGGCGGCGATGCGGCTCGAAATCAGTGCTCGCCGGATGGAACTGAAGGTCTCTATATTAGGATACCGTGTTTCGAGGGATTCAGCAGGCCTGGACCAACGAACTTACCCGCCATGAATCGACGGATTCGCGGCCCGTTTGCGCTATGAAATAAGAAATGGCAGACTCACCAGTGTGAGCGTAACCTGTGCCACTACGGCTGCGCCCGTCAGCCACAGAAACATACGGCGCTGGCGAGATTCCAGCATGTCCGCGAACACTCCCCCAATGAATGTCAACAGGAACGGAAGCGCCCAGATCCATGGCTCGCTCCGGACTCCTGTGGTTTCCAGCGTCAGCAATAATATCGCGACGATCAGCGGCGCGGTGTTGCCAAAATACCGGGAGCGGGGGTGGAACAGATAGATTGCGGTTGCGCTCAGCGCGGCGATGGTAATCCCAGCATTTGGCAGGCTCATCATCATATGTAGACCTCCTTGCCACCCCACCCACATGCGCGCATCCCCGCTTTGGAAGACATAACTGAGCGCGTCAAGACGGAACGCATAGAACGCCATCAGGATCAGGAATCCGCCTGCCGCCGCCATGGCCAATACTGGAATCACCTGAGCGCGTCTATCTTCCGCCAGATACAACATAAATCCCAAGGCCAGCAGAAGCCCTAGAATGGCTGCTGCTACATGTGCCGTAGCCGTTAGACCCAGGGCCACAGTCAGCAGGAGCAGCCGTGGGCGCCACTTTCTTTTCGGCCCCTGCATCGCATGGGCGAGACCAATCGCCGTATAGAGAGCGCCATACAATCCCCAAGCCGCGAGAATCTCATTGTTGGGGCGCACACACGCGCGGATCATCTCCGGCGAAAAACAATACAAGGTCAGCACAAGGAAGCCGCCCTCATTGCCGTACAACCGCCGCGACACCCACCAGATGCCGCCACCCAGCCAGACGCCAAACAAAATAAATGGGAGCCGCAGCAATAGCAGCACGTCCCCCGCGAGATGATGCATTTCCCAGGTCGAAATGCCGCTCGGTTGACCCAGAAGAATTCGCTCTAAGGTCAGCGGCAATCCAGCAGCCCTGTACGCAAAGGTCCCGTCGTTGATGTTTCCGCAGGACGTCAGATATCCGGCCAGCGGCGACGGCCTTTCCCAAAGTTCCCGTCCACAGCGCGCATATTGATAATCGAGTCCTGTCAGTGTCTGATGGTGTACCACCCACAGACACTGCGCAACAAACAGCAGTAGCATCGCAGCAGCCAGCATCTGCGGTCTGTGGACTTCAAACTTGGGAGCACGCATGGTCTGTTGCTGAGTTTACTAGAGTCGAGTTGAGCAGCCATCACGCTTCCTCGCTGTGCAGCCGCCGTGCGCAGAACTCTCGCACTTCGCCCAAACCCCCTCCCGAGCATTGCATCGCTTCGCCGCTCACGATACCATGCGCTTGCATGGAGTTGAATCGCCCATCCGACCGCATTGTCTCCGCCGAGCCGCTCGAAGACGACCTCGCCATCGACCTGAAGCTGCGTCCGCAGCGCCTGAATGAGTTCATTGGGCAGCGCAAGGCAAAAGAGCAATTGTCGATCGCGCTCGAGGCCGCCCGCAATCGCGGCGAGGCGCTCGATCATGTTCTGCTCTCCGGCCCTCCGGGACTGGGCAAGACCACGCTTGCCAACATCATCGCCAATGAGCTGGGCGTTGCTTTTCAACAAACCTCCGGTCCGGCGATCCAGATCCAGGGCGACCTGACTGCCATCCTGACCAATCTCAAGAAGCGGCAGGTGCTATTCCTCGATGAGATTCATCGCCTGCAGCCGGCTCTGCAGGAGAAACTGTACACCGCGCTGGAGGACTACAAGCTCGACATCATCATCGGGCAGGGACCTGCCGCGCGCACGCACGTGATGGACCTGCATCCATTCACGTTCATCTCCGCCACCACGCGGCCCGGGCTGCTGGCCTCACCGCTGCTCGCGCGCTTTGGCATTCTACTGCGGCTGGATTTTTATACCGACGAAGAACTGCGCGTCATCGTCCATCGCTCGGCGGAAGTGCTGAACGTACCCATCGACGAAGACGGGGCGGCAGAGATTGCCATGCGTTGCCGTGGCACACCGCGCATTGCCAACCGACTGTTGCGCCGCGTCCGAGATTACGCGCAGGTCCGCGCCAGCGGCCACATCGACCGCCCCACGGCGATGGCGGCGTTGAACCTGCTGGAGGTGGACGCGCATGGCTTCGATGAAATGGACCGCCGCCTGCTGCGCACCATCATCGATAAGTACGATGGCGGCCCCGTCGGCCTGAATACTCTGGCGGCGGCCTTGGCGGAAGAAGAAGACGCGCTGGAAGAAGTATATGAACCTTTCCTAATCCAGATCGGTTTTCTTGACCGCACACCACGAGGACGCGTCGCCACACGATTGGCCTACCAACACTTCGGCTTGGAGCAGCCGCGCAAACAGCGCCAGCTCTTTTAATCGTTTGTTCTCATCGCCGTTTCTCGACACTTTTGACAATCGAATGCGTCTAAAGATCGTCAGCTTGTGGAATCGTTTTCAAGCAATCCTTACAATGAAATGTAGCCTCCATTCGCTCACCACCTAAGGATACTCAAGCCGATTGACGCGACGAAGCTCATGCAGACGACTGATGGCTCTGGCTGTGTTCTTGCACTGCCTTTGCCTCCAGGCGTTTTCCGCTAGCAGTAAAGCAATTCCAGGGGCGGCCCCTTTGGCGGCGGCTGGTTCCTTACCGTCTGCGCCGGGACTATCTCTGAGTCTTCACACGCATGGTTACGTGCGCCATCCGCCGCATGTCACCATCCCGCAGTTGGATGCCGCACCCACCTTAAGCGACTTCCTGGTGACGCGACCCAGATCCAACCTCGCGCGGGAGATGCTCCGGATCAGCCACTTCGTTCAGTGGTATCCGGACGACGGCAAGCCCTCCAGCGAACCGACCGTGGCCTATCTCGGATACACCCATAAATACTTCTACGCCGCGTTCGTCTGCCACGATAAAACACCGAAACTCATCCGGGCACACATGCTCGCTCGGGATTCCCTGGGTGACGATGACAGTGTTGAAGTCATGCTGGATACATTTCACGATCAGCGTCGAGCATTCATATTCAGAACGAACGCCTTGGGCATCCAAGCCGATGCCCTGTACAGCGAGCAGGATGGTGCCGACTACTCCTTCGACACCGTATGGGACACATGGGGCAAGCGCACGCCCTATGGATATGTCGTGTTGATGCGAATACCATTTGCCAGCCTGTATTTCGCCAAGGCTGCCCCCAACCAGATGCGCACCTGGGGCATTATCCTGGTACGTGGTATATCGCACGACGAAGAATCCGTGTTCTGGCCAAGGAATACCCATAACGTGGCTGGGCGCCTGACTCAGGACATTGCCGCCGATGGCTTTATGAACATCGCGCACGGACAAAACTGGCAGTTTGAACCGTACCTCCTGGGCCGCAATCTACGCCAGCTGAATGTAATCAATCCGGACGATCCCTATTTCCAGCACAAGCATCTCCAGGCCTATGGGGGACTGGACGCAAAGTTTATCTTGCACAATAGCCTGGTGCTCGACACGACGATCAATCCGGATTTCAGCCAGGTAGGCATCGACAATCCAGCCACACCCAACCAGCGCTTTCCACCCTATTTCGCAGAGGTGAGGCCGTTCTTCATCGAGAACAGCAGCTATTTCATGACGCCAATCAACTTGTATTACACAAACAGCATCATCTTGCCGCAGTATGGCGCGCGCCTTACCGGCAAACTCGGGCCTTGGGCACTGGGGATCCTGGGTGTCGATGATCGCGGTCCGGGTCAAGCAGTAACACCTGGAAATCCTGAGTTTGGAACGCGAGCCCACGTTTCTATCGGACGGGTCAACCGCGACGTTGGAACCTTGTCGAACGTAGGCATCATCTATACTGACCGGGAATATTTGAACTCCTTCAATCGCGCCGGAGGATTCGATTATCGCGCCCGATTGAAGAACCGCTGGACGTTGACGGGCCAGATTATCACCTCTGCGACCAAAAATATAAGCAACGATACCTCCGGAGAACAGGAATGCGAAGTGCTTACCTTGACTTGCAGCGGACAAGTCTATTCGCAACAGTTAAGCTACTCGGATTTGCATAAAATTTGGTGGGTTGCCTACAACGACACATCGGCGGGATACGTCACCGACACCGGTTTTTTCCGGCGTCCCGACGTGCGTGAGCCAAATGGCTATTACGCCTATACCTTTCGGCCAAAGCGCGGATGGATTCCTTCCCACGGTCCCAGCATCTACAGTGAGCGCATCTGGGACCACACGGGCCTGCCGCTCGATTTTTATATCGTTCCAGCCTACAGCGTGAACTTTAAGTACCGCACATCCATTTCCGCCAACGTCGGTCTTGGGCAGGACCGTCTGCGTCCGGTGGACTACACCGTCCTGACTCACAATGTGGAATATCACAGCCATACCAGCGGCGTTAATTTCTATAGCTCTCCGTTGCCCTACATTGCTGTCGGTGGCGGAGTCTATACTGGCACAGGTATCAACTTTTCTCCCCCGGCTGACAGCGGGCCCGATCCAGTCAATGTAACTTCGCCGAATCTGAACCTGGAAATCAAGCCGATCGGATCGATCGACCTGCAAAACGATTATGTGTATACACACTTCACCAATCCTTCGAACGGCGCTGTCGTCTATGACAACCACGAGTTAATTTCGCGGTGGAACTACCAGATGACGAAAGCTGTTTCCTTTAATCTGATCGGGCAATATATCTCCACGCTGCCCAATCCTCAATACACCAGTGCGACGAACTCGAAAGACCTTTTCGCGGACGCCTTGTTTACCTACCTGCCGCATCCTGGCACGGCCATCTATTTTGGATATATCGGAAATTTTGCCAATCTGGATCGTGCCCTCTGCACTCGTGAATCGGATGGCCTATGCAATGCAAGCGATCCCATCCTGCCAACCACATATTCCTCGCTGATGAACGACAGCAAAACCATTTACCTGAAATTGACATACCTGCTGCGGTTCTAAGCCTGCTTATCGGGCCCAATTACTCAGCCAGCGTCACAATATATTGTTTCGGCTTTCCGCCTTGCATTTGATAGGTCGTAACCTACACACGCGTGGCGGGAGAGGACACTCCATTGACACGAAAGATCATGTCACAGCGTCGATCTAGGCACTCGAGACATCAGCACGCGCCAAGACCTGCTGGGCGATGATATCTAGCTTGGCCCGCTCGAGGGAGGCAGCGTATTCTGAGCGAAGATAGCGAGCGGAACCGCCGTCCGTGCGGCAACAAGCCTGCGATGAGGAGGCAATTGCGATTTCAACTGGATGAGGATACATGGCATCAGTCGATCTCTTGCAAAGTACGCGACGGAATCAAATGATGGAGTGGGCTCACTCTCACCGTGCGAACAGCGGTAATCCTAGTAAACTAAGCACAGGATAAGCAGTCAAAACCATGACGGAAAGTTCAACCCACTCAATGAAGCTTCCTCTCACAACCGCAATAGAGACTGCGGCGAAAACTGCTGGCTTAGTCGTTTTGTCCACCCGCGCCGGCGCGGACTTCCACGGAGAGCCCACAACTTGTTTCAGTTTCGGCCTGCACGCAAATACAACCAGCGACCGCACGCTATCCCTTGAGTTGAGCGCAACATTTGATTGTAACCAGCCATCGCTATTGCCCGAATTGACCAGCTACCTGCGCGAAGCCTCCCTGCGTCTGCGCAATCCTCGGCCAGATTGCTACGTCACGTTGGCTGGATTGCCGATCCGTTTCGACGACTTCAGCTGGCCTTTTCACCGCTCCACCTCCGGCTCGGACACTTATGTGGTTCATGGAGTCGCGCATCTGGAAGACGGTACGGCAAGCCCCCTCCATGCAAAGATTGCCGCCAGCATGACGGTCACCTTTGCGGAGATAGTCCCTGCGCCGGAACAGCCCTATGCCGAGACATTTATCTACAATGCCGTTCGCAAGACACTCGACCAGGGCCAGATGGAAATGATCAAAAGCGGCAATCGTCAGCCGGTGCCAGTCACCACACGCTATTACAGTCGCTGGCAGAAGAAGTTCGTCTTTTCCGACACCGACGATGAAAGCCGTACCGACTTCCTGGCGCTGAAACTCTACTGGCTCTCTGGCGTATTGGGTGGCAGCCAGCCGGTGTGGATCGCCGACCCTCGAGATGCGCAGTACCTCAATACCGACACACAGCATCTACAGCACGCCATAAATATGTTGGCCGGCGAAGGCTTCGCCGCGCTGAGCAGCGACCCGCAGTTCGCCATGGCCACGCCATTGCTACTTCAACGAGCCGACCATTATCATTCGATGCTCGCTGACGCGGTCGCACGCACCAAGCCAGCCTTCAATGAAGAAATGCGACACGGACACACCAATATGTAGGCGATTGCTTCCCTCCTCGAGGACCATTCCGAATTGTTCACCACGCAAGTGGCATTGCGCGAATGGAATGTCGGCAATGAATAGCAGTCTGAGACCGTGCTCCTAGTGCCCTAATTGTTTGTCGAAATAGGATGCCATAATCTGGTCGGCTTCTTTGGTCTCGGGCAATTCCGGATGGTTCCAGAAGGCATGGGGCAAACCTTCAAACACGACCAGTTGTGCGTCAACGCCGGCACGCAAGAATGCGCGGTGCAGAATCGTCGTCCCGCTCAGCAGCATGTCGCGTTCACTGGTGATGAACAATGTTGGCGGGAATCCTGTCAGGTCGGCATAAAGTGGCGAACGCACCGGATCCTTTAGATTGACGCGCGCTACCTGTGCACTGGCGACAGGGTGGGGCCGAGACTGTGGCATATTCAAAGGTCCTGCCAAACCGAAAAGTCCGAATATCGATTGCGAATCGCCGCGCCGACTAAAATCTCCCAAGCCCGAAAAAACACCCAGACAGCCGGGCAGCGGTAATCCGAGTTGACGAAGCCTGACAGCGACCTCTGGCGTGAGAATGGCGCCGGCGGAGGTTCCGTAAATGCAGATGTGTTGCGGCTTGTAGGTTTTGAGAAGCTGCTTGTACACCGCTATGGCGTCATCCACTTGTGCTGGAAATGGATGCTCTGGCATCAGGCGGTACAGCACTGCCACCACTTCGGTTTGAGTCAAACTGGCAATGGGCACCGTCTCTGTCAGTGAGCCGGAATCCGAATCGAAGCCGCCTCCATGCAAGTTCATCAGAACCCGATCATGATTTTGTTTCGGAATTTTGAGCGGAGAGATGATCTTGACTGGCACGCCGCCCATGGTCTGCTGTTGCACGTGGACTGGGTACGTAGCCTCAAACTCTGCCCCGCGGGCCGCTTGCCAGATATCTGTCTGCTTGCGCCGTTCTGCCAAGGTCATGGCGTCCAGATCCGGCGGAGGGAGGGCAAGAAACGTTTGAGCCTCAGGGCTAATCGTCGCCGGAATCGGTACGACGCGCGTAATGTGCGCGGTGCCCTTGGCATCGATATAACTGGTGTCTGTCTGCGGAACCTGTTGCGGAATCGGCGCGGAGTTGTTCTGCTGGGCAAAACCAGCCAGGTGCAATGCAGTCGCGACGCACAATGCTGTGGCCAGCGCGGCCACGCCCTTCTCGATCCGAAATCGTCGAAGCTTATACATCACTACGCTCCTCATTTGCAAGACTTTTTGCCACTTGTTCGACGAGTGGGAGCAGCCACCCTCGCGCATTACCGGAGGCCCACTGCGCTCATCACGCCCGCAACACTCCGGCTGACTCGTAGACGCTCCCATCATGGTTGGTCTCCACAACCGGCAACCGCGGCGTCCGGGTAAGAACTTCGATTTTTCCGTTACGTAGCACCACGGTGTCTTCAATTTTTGCACCCTGTAGGCTGGGGTTCCAAGCCATCCCTTGCTGCTTCAGCACCCGCTCCTCACCGCCCGGCCGGGCAACCCACTCGCGCTCCCAGTAGCCGGTGGCGCCGCCTTGATGATGCATCTGCTCCTCATCCGGGTACCCCTGTTCGGCATACGCACGCCGCGCTACCGCGAACAACTCGTCGGCAGTCGTGCCTTCCCGTGTGCTATGCAACAAACTGGCATTGACCCGGGTCACAGCCGCGAATTTTTCTTCCAGTTCCGCCGGCATGGCGCCAAAGTGGACGTACCGCGTGATAGAGACCGACAAGCCCCAGCGGCGAGCACAGAAGTTCAGCATGCCGAACTTCTGCAGCACCCCTCCCCGCGGCACTGCATGTCTGTAATTCCGAATCCGCTCGTCGACCGCGGTCAGCAAAACGGAAGGCAAAATACTTTGGGCCAGCAGGCGACTGCCCACCCTAGCCTGCATCGTGGCTTCCGTCATGCCCGGACACAGCTCCAGTAGCGTATCCGTAGTCGCCTCCGCAATGTGCTCGCCAAGCCAGCGATAACGCGCGATTTCGCCGTCTGTCAGCGGCAGCCGCAAAGGTTTCATCGAAATGGCTGGAACTCCGATCGCGGCATCGTCGCTGGCAACTTTTCCGTTGCCAACAATTTTCTTTATCGATGCCAGCACATCGTTGGCATACCAGGGTTGGATCACGGGCTGATAGTCGAGATGTACAAACTCTTCCTGCGCCAGCCGCGGAGCTTCGTTGTTGGTCGTCAAGTAATAGGAGCGGTCATCGCGGGTGACGAGCAGGCTGCCAACAGCAATTTCGCGCGGAATACCCACGCGCATCTCGACCAGCCCGGCAGTCGCCCAGGCAATGTTCTCGTGTCGCGAGATCACGAATGCATCGAGCGAGTTTGCCTTCAGGAACTCCTGCAGAACAGATTGCTTCTGCTCAAGCTCGGCCTTGCGCTCACTGGCCGGAAATAACATGTTCGCGTCCGTGTCGTCGTTCTTCACGTGGGACCTCCACAAGTTTCAATCTACGGGGACATCCTCTACTTTGGCCGAGATCTTACGCCTTCCGTCTTTTCGGCCAGAATCGCAACGCCATACACAGGCAACGTGACGCTGCGTACTGACCTCCCTGCAATCACATCCGTCATACTCTGCGCCAATGGGATGGTCTGCTGGCTTGTTGAGAAATTCTCGATCAAGAAGATCGTCTTGGCCAGCCCGGTGCGCCGTTCCACTTCTACTCCTTCAGGCACCGGAAGAAGGTCCGGCTCGACTCTGCTCATGTTGAGCATCCACTGGGCTGCTTGTTTCATTCCAGCATCGTCCATCCAGATGCCAATGTAGGTGATGGTCCCTCGTCCGACTTTGCGGGTGATCGCAGCCGGAGATCCATCGAGCCAGCCATTGCTCTTGTCGTAGCGCATCAGCACTTTCACGTCCGGCGCCACCACCTGAAGCCGCTCCGCGAAGAGTTGGCTTTCATTCGATCCCCAGTCGCCGCTCACCGGAACAGAATGGATCAGCGCGAAGTACTGCTCTACGCGGCCGCCCAATATCTTTGTGAGCGGGCCCGGTTGCCGCTCTTGCCAGCGCGAATTGTCACCGTCCTTCATTCCCGAACGCTGCCCCAGAACCAAATTCCCTCCCTGCTCGACATAGCGCATCAGTCTGTCTGCCACGGCCTGTGGCATCACATTCAGCCCCGGCGCGACAACCAGCTTATAGCGGGAAAGATCATCTTGCGGCGAGACAATGTCGATCGAGTTGCCAAGCTCGTGAAGTGGCTTGTAATAGCTCATCAATTCATCGATCGGATTGTAGTTTCGATTTTCTCTCTGCCAATTGATGGTCCAGCGACTTTTGTAGGATTGCAAAATGGCCACTTGCGATTGGATCGTGGTTCCCTCGATGGCGGGGCCGGCCTTTTCATATTCGCGGGCAACCTGGGCAATTTCCTCATACACCGGAGTTGGTGTGCCATCGACTCCGACAAGGACTCCCTTGTGATTCTGCTCCTGTCCATTCAGCGAATCGCGCCATTGCCAATAGCTTGTCGTGTTGGCTCCATGGCCAATGTCCTGCCAGATGCCCGCGCGCATTTGCCCTTTCGCCATGTTGGAACCGGCCGTTGTTTCCATCACCCAGAAATCCTGATCTTTGAAGCCCCGCGTCAGATCGTTGGTCGCAGCATTCTTTACCGGGTTAAAAGGATTGGCCCAATGGCCAAGCGGATCATCCCAGGATGCGAAATTCAAATCTCGTGCGACGACATAATGATCATAGCCATCAAACCAACCCATCATGTTCGTCGTGATTCCCTGCCTCGGGTCGGCGTATTCATGGATAGCATCGATTTGGTTTTTCTGATAACTCCGCCAGGTGTCACTTACAAATTCCTTCCATCGCAACATCAATCCAGGATTTCCGTGTGCATCCGGAATCGGAATCTGGTCCCAGTTTGTAAACGTCTGGCCCCAATACGCCATCACCAGGCGCCGATTGAGCGCGTCCAAAGAGCCATACTTCTTCTTCAGCCAATCCTGAAATTGCTTGCGGGTGTTCTCGTCATAGGAAGGAAAGCTGTACTCATTATCGATCTGCCATGCGATGACATAAGGATTGTGTCCAAAATGTTTTGCCAACTGCTCGTCAATTCCGCGTACCAACTCGCGATACTTCGGGTCCGCAAAATTGAAATTCGCCCGCTCTCCGCGTCCGACTCTTTGTCCGTCTTCCAGGACGCGCAGAGTCTCTGGATATTTTTCCGTGAGCCATGCAGGCGGCGTCTGACTCGGCGTTCCAATCACCACGAATATTCCGTGCTTGCCGGCATCGTCGATGGCGCGCTCCAGCCAATCAAAATCGTACTGCCCCTCTACTGGCTCGATCCGGCTCCACGTATATTCCCCAAGACGCACCATGTGCAGGTGGGCTTTTTGCATGAGTCCCAGATCAGTATCCCATCGTGATTCGGGCCATTGCTCCGGATACCATGCGGCTCCCATCAACAGAGGGGGCGGTGTGGGTGCCACAGCTTGCGCCTCGGTGCGATTTTGAGAATATGCGCAGGAACTGGCGGCGATTGCCAACGAAAGAACACCCAGCAAACTGCCGAATGTCCGCGATTTGAATAACTCATCGACCTTCACCATGCATCACCACCCCGAGTACATATTTTCCTGATCTCTTAAACGGGTATTTCCCGTCTGGCCCTATCCATTCGTAGCCGGACTATCCAACTCCCCAGTCCTATATTTCTTTCCTAAAATAAACAATGCCAGCGTCCCTAACAGAGGCATAAACGCAACCATAATAAATACGGGCTTGTACGACACATGATCGACCAGGACTCCGGTCAGCAGCGGAAATAACAACCCGCTGAGACCTCCCGAGACACCGGTGAGACCGGTGGCTCGGCCCACCGCCTGGTCTGGGAACAAATCGGTGATTGCGCCAAACATGTTTGCGGAAAGAAAATTGTCCGCCATGACCGCAATGCCGATCATGAGCAAGGCCGGGACCGCGTTGTGCAGATACGGCACTATGAGGCTGGTGACGCAAAGCAGGCTGCTGCCATACATCGTAATTTGGCGGACGTTGTAAATTTTGATGTTTCTTCGTTGCAGCCATCCCGCGGCCCATCCGCCAAAAACTCCACCGGAATTTCCAAGGAAAAACGGGATCCAGCCAAGGACTCCGATTTGCGTAAGTGACATATGACGAACGCTATACAGGTAGCTCGGAATCCAATACCAATAAAATTGCATCACGGGACCGATCAGAAATCTGCACATCATCACCGCCCATGCCGACGATTGCTTCAGCAGCGCACTGACCGGAATCTGTGTCGACTCTTCCAACGACGTTGGAACCTTACGGCCGGGATAGACGAACCACCAGAGGGGAACCCAGATGGCACCGAGAAGCGCAGGAACCACAAATGCTGCACGAAACCCATACCGCTGCATTAAAAACACAATCAGCGGCGGCGCCACCGTGGCCCCGATCATGCTGCCGCTGTTGAAAATCCCGATGGCAAGTGTCCGCTGGTCCCTGGAAAAGAAGCGCGACACGGCCTTCATTCCACCCGAGTAATTGCCAGCCTCCCCCGTCCCCATCCACAAGCGGGTCGCACCCAGTTGCAATCCTGTTCGGGTGAAAACCTGGGAACCTGTCGCCGCCGACCACCATAGCACTGCAGCGGTCAGGCCAAGGCGCGCTCCGATGCGATCCATCAACCATCCCATCGGAAACTCGCTCGACATCATGCCGAATTGCAAAGCGGCGACGATTCTTCCGTACGCTTCGTTGGAGAGATGGTAGCTGGCTCGCAGCACCGGGGCCAACACAGACAGCGTCTGGCGGTCGATAAAGTTGATGACTGTGATCGAAAAGATGAGAGTTAAAACGACCCATCGCCGGCGCGATTTCGTCGGTGCCTCAGAGGCGTCTGGCTCATCCTCTGGGAAGTTAGGTTCAATACCCGGCAATCCTGCCTCCGACCCGCATCACGGAACGATCACTTTCGCGAGCCACCATCACGCCACTGGCCCGGCTTATTCAAACGCAGCAGTACAACTCCATATTTCGGCACGATCATGATGGACTGATCGTTCACGATACCGATATTCGTATGGTTCCATACATCGCGTGGTGTCGCCTGCTCACGCCAACCTATGTTTGCCAATCATAGGGTCACGCTCGCCGCTTCGCTGCTTCGGTTGAAAAGCGATACCCTTCCCAGCCATCTCACCTCAGGCGCACCATCGACAATACTATTCAGGGTGGAACTTATCCGAGCTTGTCGTGCCATGGGCTTGCGGATTTCAGAATTCGATTGATCTGCTCGATATTGTTAGCACCCTCGGTGTTCAACCATTCTTCGAATGCAGCGGCTCCTTGTTTCACGAAGATAGGTACACCGCCTTGCCATGTCGCGCGCCCGCACAGAACGCCGTTGAAATGTATCCCGCACTCCACCGCGAACTCCAGCGTTTCAAGAAACACCGGGCTGGTCACTCCAGCGGATAAATACACGAAAGGCAAATGTGTCGAGGCCGCCGCTGCACGCATATGTTCCATCGCTTCCGCGCGTGTATAGGCCTTCTCCCCCTTGTACGCCTGCGTGCCTTCGACAAACTGCATTTGCACTGGAACTTCCACCTTCAGAACGTCCGCGCCGTATCTCTCCTGGCTGAACTCTTTCATTGAGCGAAGGACAATTTCCGGCTTCCGCTTGGCGTACGCCAGCCCTTTTTCATCCTCCCCATACACGTCATATCCGATAAATTCGAGAAACAAGGGGATGTCATGCGCGCGACACTCCGCTCCGACGCGCTCGATCCACGCATGCTTCTGCTCATTGATCCAGGCGTCTTCAAACGGCGTGTAATACACCAGGATCTTGATGCTGTCCGCGCCCGCTTCCTTCAGACGAAGCACTGACCATCCTTCTGTCGCACTCGGCAGTCGTTCAGGATGATCGACGGTGTACCCAGCTTTTTCATAAGCCAGCAGCAAGCCTTTACCATGGATGTGCTTGGTCGCCGGCAATCCATATTGCACGTCCAGCAGGATTGAGGAAGCATGCTTGGTCAGCGCCTCGGCGACCAGTTCTTTGAACTGCACCATCATGGAATCGGGTGGTTCCCCTCCCCCCAGTTCCTTGGCCAGCATGTTTTTCAACAGACCGCGCTGATCCATGGCTGCTGCTGCAATCACACCGCGCGTGTCCGAAACGGCCTTCAATCCGGCGATTTTACCGGGAGTCAGCTTGCTCGACATTGTTGTTCTCCTGCTCTTCCAGATTGTTCAAGAATATATAGTCTTAGGTCCCGCGGGCCGGCTTCGGCCTATTCAATGCCTCGCGCATAAGTTGGTTCGAGACTGAGTCGACACCGTGTTAGCATTCCCTCGCTTCGGCTAGAAGGCCCACAATGAATATATTTACGCCGCCAGATATATGTCAATCGATTGTAGGCGATTGTACAATCTCACTAGAACCAACGTGTGCCTTGACAATCGATGGCAAAAGATTGTAGGGTGAAGTGGATTTAATATTTGATATATAGGGCTGCTTCGCAGTCGATCGAGCTTGCGCTTTCCGTCTGCTATGCTGCCGAATCGGATGTCCCCTAAGAGTAAGTGCGTGACCTGCGGTATCTCGTTGGGCATTGCAAATTTCTGGTTACATGGATTATGTTGAGCGACTCTCCATGCATCATTGCTGTGTGGTTTTAGGGTGGGACGGCTTGGAATGAACTTGGAAAATCTACTCGTGGTCCAGGGTGGCGGTCCTACTCCAGTCTTGAATGCCACTCTTTCCAGCATTCTGAAAGAAGCCTCCCAACACAGAAAAATTGGACGAATCTTCGGTGCCAAATCAGGTGTCGCGGGCATTGCCCGAGGTGAAATCATTAGCCTCTATAATTTGCCATACGCTGAGCTAGATCAACTTCGCATGACTCCTGGAGCTGCTCTGGGGTCTTCTCGATCCAAACCATCCCCGACCCACTTGGATTTGATCGTTCAACATCTGCGGCGTCTCAGCGTACGCCACCTACTGTTGATTGGTGGTAATGGCACGATGCGCGGAGCAGAAGTCATTGGGCAATTCTGCCGGGACGCTGGATACGATATTCAGGTCATGGGAATTCCGAAAACCGTCGACAATGACATCGCGGTGACCGACCGATGCCCCGGCTATGCGAGCGCGGCCCGCTATGTCGCACAATCAACGCGTGATTTGGGCATGGATATCCATTCGCTTCCCCAGCCTGTTTCGATCTTCGAGACGATGGGAAGAGACGTTGGCTGGCTGGCGGCTGCCTCCGCAGCGGCGAAGCTCGACGTAGACGACGCACCGCATTTGGTCTATCTCCCCGAACAGCCATTTGATACAGAAGAGTTTCTTTCCGACCTGGATCGCATCGTCGCCAGGCTAGGCTGGGCTGTTGTCGTCGTCTCAGAAGGTCTGCGAAATGCCTCCGGGAATCTTGTCTACGAGACGCTCGACCCTTCCCAGGTGGATGCGCTCAAGCGTCCTCTTCCAGGCGGAGTCGGTCAGTTCCTCGCAGGGATCGTCGCAAACCGGCTGAAGATTCGTTGCCGCACTGAAAAACCAGGATTGCTCGGAAGGTCTTCGATGCTGCATGTTTCACTTCGTGATTTGGAGGATGCCGAACTCGTGGGTCGAGCCGGCGTCCGTGCTCTGCTCGCAGGCCATTCTCAGGAGATGGTTGCTCTTCGCCCGTTAGAAGCTGTCGGCGACACAGGATATGATCTGGTGCCATTGAGCGCCGTTGCCGGAAAGGACCGCCCGGTTCCTGCCGCGTGGCTGTCATCGACGGCAACATCCGTCAACGGCGCGTTTCTTGAGTACATTCGTCCGTTGATCGGCGACCTGCTGGTCTATCACTCGCACTTCAAACCTTCGCTGGAACCTTTTGGAGTTTCCTAATATGCAGAAATCTATCAGTCAAGATGTTCCCCGCAACATCGGCGTGGTAATGCTTGGGCGCAAGCGGCCCGGCTTCGATCAGGAATGGAACAAGGTTATATATCAACAGAGTCTCGCCGCGCTCAAGGACCTTGGCTTTACCTGCGTGGGAGCGGACAATCCCGTGGTGGACGATCAAACGCTCCACGTCACCCTGCAGAAGATTCATCCCGCTAAATGTGAGGCGCTGATTGTCCTCCAGCCCTCCATCGGAAATGGCCAGCTTGCACTCACGATTTCGCAGCATTGGCCAGATCCGGTCGTCCTGTGGGCCACCCCGGAACGCCCCACGGATGGAAAGGTCAGCTCGTGCTCTCTCGTCGGCCAGCACCTATGGGCCTCCGTATTACGGCAGGCGGGCCATCCATTTGAATTCGTCTATGGGGACTCAGGGGATGCAGCGGTACGCGCCGATCTGATCCGCGCCATTGCTCTTTGTCGCACCTTTGCCCGTCTGCGACATGCAAAGGTTGGCGTCATCGGCACCCACGTCCCTGGATTTATCGATCTGGCGGCAGATCCTTTCCTGTTGCGCCGCGCTATTGGCATTCAACTCCATCCTCTCAGCCTTCCACAATATATTGACCGTGTTCGCGCAGTCTCCGAGGACGCAGTCGAGAAAGATATGCAGCAGGTACGTGCCCTTGGACTACGGTCAGTCAACGTCGCTGACGACACCCTGGACATCAATTCCCGCTGCTATCTCGCCATGCTCGATATGATGCAGGAAGAGAGTCTAGACGCGCTCGCCTTGCAGTGCTGGCCTGAAATTCCGAACATGCTGGGTCAATGGCCGTACCTGGCCATCTCGCGTTTGAGCTCCGCCGGCCATGCAGTCTCCATCGAGGGCGATGTCGATGGATCCATCGGCAGCCTGATGAGTTCTTCCCTCGGGCTGGGACCGGGATTCCTGACCGACTGGCTCGAACATGACACTTCGACCATCTTCTTCTGGCATCCTGGCATGGCGCCCCTGGATATGTGCCACGCCATCGGCTCGGAAGATGGTCCCACCCTCGGATCTCACTTTAATATCGTGAAGCCTTACGTGGTGGATGGTCAGCTTCGATCCGGTCAGCCAGTCACGGTTACACGCCTCTGGCGCTGCGATAACGAGTACCACATGACCGCGTTTGAAGGACGCTCCATTCCACCGCGCCGCAAAGTTACGGGCAACAGTATCCTGGTCGAAGTTGCAGATAAGAATGTTCCGCGGCGTTTCGACACGCTTCTCCACGCGGGCATGCCTCATCATGTTTCGCTGCTTTTTGGAGAATACGCAGAGACGTTTCGACGGCTTGCCAGACTGCTGCAAGTTCGCTGGCACGACTAGAATTCCGCTGAAAACAGTTCGGCAGGCGACGGTCAGGATTGTTATCGATTACGATAGTTTAAGGATGATTTAAGCGCTATGTGCTCCGCTAGACGATGAAAAGAAATGCTGAATTCTCAAAAACATTATGTACGGGGGTGAACAAATGAAATCCCGCGTTGCTCGACATCACGTTCGTGAGGAAATACAGCGCCGCATCCTGTCCGGCGAAAGTAAGCCCGGAGAAAGACTCAGTCAGCAGAGTTTGGCAAAAGAACTCGGTGTCGCCCAGGGTGCCGTAAGAGAATCCCTGCTCGAACTTCAGTGGCTGGGACTGGTGGAATCGGTCGATCACCTGGGCGTATTCGTTGGCAACCTGGATGCCAGTCGTATCTGCGAGGCCTACCAGATTCGAGAGTGTCTGGAAGGTTTGGCGGCACGGCTGGCTTGCGACCACGCAGGCCGCTCGGACATCACAGAGTTGCGATCCATGGCAGAGAAAGTTTTCAAGCTCGCCCATGAAAACAAAGCAGAGGAGATGGGATCGCTCGATCGCAACCTGCATTTCCACATCATTGAGCTATCGCGCAATGCCATCCTGCTGCGTCTGGCTGAAACGTATCGAGTTTTAGGAATGACAGTTCGAGCGTCACGCGAACCTCAGATCATCTATGAAGAACATCTGCAGATCATCGAGGCCATCGAACACAATTCCGCCGAAGAAGCGGAACGGATTGCCCGGCAACACGTGGCTGGTGCGAGAAAGATGATTGAAACACGAGCCAAGCAGGGTACCTTCGTTCCCAATTGGGTTGGCTAGGCCACGTACTGGGCGCAGCTAACGTAATGAGCGCAGCGTCGTTCGCGTAAGAACAATGCTGAGTGAAAGGTTCGGTTACAGAATGGAATTCAGCCCCGATAAAGCGTGCAAGATTTATCTCGATGGAAAATGGTTGGCGACCGAACGTGAGATAAAAGTCGTGAATCCCGCCACGGAGCAGGTCTTCGCGAAAGTTTTTGCCATCGATAAGGACCAACTCCAGATGGCGCTGAACACCGCCGAAGCGTCCTTCGCGGCCTGGCGAGGAAGAACCGCAAAAGACCGTGGAATTCTGCTGCATCGCGTAGCGGATGAATTGAAGCGGCGCCGGGATGAAATCGGCCGCATCATCACACTGGAAAACGGAAAGCCGCTTGCCCAGAGCAAGGGCGAAGTCGACATGTCGGAAGACCATCTGCGATGGTTCGCGGAGGAAGCACGCCATTCCTATGGACGAACCATTCCCAACCAGGTGCAAGGGAAGCGGCATTTGGTCGTAAAAACTCCGATCGGAACTGTGGGCGCTATCGCTCCGTGGAATTTTCCGCTTGTACTTGCCGTGCGTAAGGTCGCTCCCGCGATGGCGGCCGGTTGCCCAGTAATTTTGAAACCCGCGTCGCAGACACCTCTGTCTGCTATTGCCCTTGCGGAGTGTATGGAAGCCGCTGGCATTCCCGGCGGCGTTTTCCAACTGGCCATCGGCAAGGCATCTATGATCGCTGACGAGTTCCTCAGCAATCCAATTTGCAGAAAAATCAGCTTTACCGGCTCCACCCAAGTAGGCCAGGAGCTTATCCGCGGTGCAGCCAACTCTGTAAAGCCTCTCTCGCTCGAGTTGGGTGGCCTCGCGCCGGTGCTGATCTTCGAAGACTGCGACCTCGAGCGTGCGGTCCAGGAGACCATCATCGCGAAATTCCGCAATACCGGGCAATCCTGCATCGCAGCCAATCGTATTTACGTACAAAAATCAATCCACGATAAATTCGTCGAAAAATTTGTTGCCGCGGTAGAACGCCTGAAGACCGGAAATGGGCTAGAAGATGGAATGGATGTCGGCCCCCTGGTAAATCAGTCCGCTTTGGATGGAGCATTATCCCAGATCGAAGACGCGGTGAAACACGGAGGAAAAGTTCTGACAGGTGGCAAGCGCAAGAGTGGAACCCATGGATTTTTTCTGGAGCCGTCTGTGATCGACGGTGCCCATGACCACGCCGTCTGTATGCAGGAGGAAACCTTCGCGCCGGTTGCGCCAATCACCACCTTTGATACGGAAGAGGAAGCTATCAGGCGCGCCAACCAATCCCCGTACGGGCTCAGCGCCTATGCGATGACCAGCAACATTGGGCGCATGTTCCGCCTGTCCGAGCAGATTGAAGCCGGGACCCTGGGGATCAATGATGGCGCACCCACCACTAGCCAGGCGCCCTTTGGGGGAGTCAAGCAGAGCGGCTGGGGACGCGAGCTGGGCACCGAAGGTCTTGAAGCATTTTTAGAAACCAAACATGTTTCCATCGGCGGTGTCTAAAATTTTCAGGTAGTTGAAATACTCAGAAAGAAGGTCAAATCGTATGATTCAGTTTCTTGTGCATGACGCAGTGGACGATGTTGGGGTCGCGGTCGTGGATATCGACGCCGGCTCCGATTGTTCCGGCCGAAATCTAACAACGAATGAGTCTTTGAAAGCGAAGACAATAGAAAAAATTCCTCTCGGCCACAAATTCGCCCTAAGAGATTTTGCCGTAGGAGATTCCGTCACGAAATATGGCAGCGTCATTGGACGAGTGGTCCAGCCCATCAAGGCGGGCCAGCACGTTCACGTTCATAACGTCAAAACAAAAAGGTGGGCATAGCCATGGCCAAACATAAGATCTTCGCATTTCGCCGCGAAAATGGGCGCGTCGGCGTCCGTAACCACGTCATTATTCTGCCGGTGGACGACATCTCCAATGCCGCCTGTGAAGCCGTCGCAAGCCACATCAAAGGAACGCTGGCGCTGCCCCATGCCTATGGCCGGTTGCAGTTCGGCGAAGACCTCGACCTGTTCTTCCGCACCATGATTGGGACCGGAAGTAACCCGAATGTCGCAGCCGTCGTCGTCATCGGAATTGAGGCAGGCTGGACGCAGCGCATCGTGGATGGAATCGCCAAGACCGGAAAACCGGTTGCAGGCTTCTCCATTGAAGGCAAAGGAGACATTCGCACCATCGCCGAGGCATCCTACAAGGCCAAGGAGTTCGTGCAATGGGCGGCCGAACTACAGCGTACTGAGTGTGATCTCAGCGAGTTGTACATCAGCGTCAAATGCGGCGAGTCCGATACCACAACTGGGCTTGCCAGTTGCCCCACAGTTGGCAATGTGCTGGACAAGCACTGCGCCGCCGGCGGAATTGCCTCCTTTGGAGAAACCACCGAACTGACAGGCGCGGAGCACATTGTTGCCGCCAAGGCAGCGAACGAAGCCGTGCGGAAGGAATTCATGGCTGCCTTCGACGACTACACCAAGCTTGTTTTCAGCCAAAAGAAAGACGATTTGTCGGAGTCTCAACCAACCAAGGGCAATATCGCCGGTGGCCTGACCACCATTGAAGAAAAGGCGTTTGGCAACGTGGAGAAGCTGGGCAAGCGGACAAAATTCGTCGGCTGCCTGCAACCTGCTGCGGCTCCCACCGGCGCCGGCATGTGGTTCATGGATACTTCGAGCGCTGCTGCGGAGGCTGTTACTCTGTGGGCTGCTTCCGGCGCAGTGGTGCATCTGTTCCCCACCGGACAGGGCAATATCATCGGAAACCCGATCGAGCCGGTTATCAAGCTCTCCGGCAATCCCAAGACCGTCGCCACCATGAAGGAGCACATCGATCTGGATGTTTCTCCCATTCTGCAGGGCGAGATGACGCTGGACCAGGCCGGCGATGCGCTGATCGAGCTGATTGCGCGCACCGCGAATGGACGGCTCACTTCGGCCGAGGCGCTCGGACATCGTGAATATGTCCTTACCAAACTGTACAGAAGCGCGTAACCGCCACCTCTGACGAAATTCGCCAGGCTGCATTTGAGGAATTTAGGTCATGCAAACATATTCCAGACACGAACTAGAGAACTTGACTGCAAGCTTGGCGAACGGCGTCGGCGTGTCCGAATTGGACGCAAAAATTTTTGCTGAAACCCTCATTGACGCGGACATGCAGGGCACCGCAACTCACGGAATCTCCAGACTGAATATTTACTTGCAACGCATTGAAAAGGGCCTGATAGATCCGCGAGCAGAACTGAAGATTGATCGTCAGAAAGGAAGTATTCTGACGATCGATGCTTCCAATGGCCTCGGGCAGGTCCAGGCAAGAAAGGCCCTCGACTTACTGATGCCTCTTGCCAGGACAAATGGCATTGCGGCGGCGACTATCGGAAATTCACAACATTTTGGCGCCCTGTCCTACTACTGCAATTTAGCCGCAAACCAGGGTTTTGTCCTACTCGCCATGACCAACTGCGAACCTGCCATGTCGCCGGAAGGCGGCTGTCAGGCATTCTTTGGGACCAACCCCATTGCGGCCTCGTTCCCTACGGGAAAAGGATTCAACGTCAAGATTGACCTGTCCACGTCCACGATTGCCCGCGGAAACATTATTGCAGCGCAAAAAAAGAAAGCGCCAATTCCTCTGGGATGGGCCCTCGATCGTCAGGGCCAGCCGACGACCGATGCTCAGGAAGCGTTGCTCGGCACGGTTCTCACAATGGCCGGACACAAGGGTTATGCGCTCGCACTCATGGTAGAAGTTTTCAGCAGCGTCCTATCCGGCGCGGCTATTGGCCCAGCCATTGGATCCATGTATAAAGATTTAGATCGCAAACAGGATGTAGGTCATTTTTTCTGTTTGCTCCATATCCCGGCCTTCATGGATCTGGGTGAGTTTATCCAGCGCATGGACCAGACAATCGACGGCATCAAGGCTTGCAGGAAGCGGCCGGGAGTCGACGAAATCCTCGTTCCAGGCGAACGCTCGGCGAGAAATGCAAAAGCCAACAGCGCGCAGGGCATCACTCTCTCCAAAGAAATTCTCGCGGAGCTCGAGCAATGGTGTACCCGGTTGAATGTTCCTTTCCATTACCAAGAGGCGGCCATTTAAGTCATGCGAGACATTCTGATTTCTGAGAACATCCGCGGAGCTGCTGTCGACGCGCTCAGCACACGGTTCGACGTCTCCTGTCTGCCAGACTTATGGAAAGATCCCAATGCGCTCGCGGCACAGATCGGAGATTTCCGCGCCCTGATTGTTCGCAATCAGACGCGGGTCACATCCGCTCTCTTGGCTGCCGCTCCAAATCTGCGGGTCATTGGACGCGCCGGTGTCGGCCTGGATAATGTCGATGTCGACTACGCCACGAAAGCTGGCATTTTGATCACCTACACCCCGGATCAAAACGCTATTAGTGTTGCAGAGATCGCAATCGGACAGATGTTATCGCTGGCGCGCTCCATTCCCAACTCGAACTACGACACCAAGGGCGGCAACTGGAACCGTCAGCAATTCATCGGGATTGAACTGTACGGGAAGACTCTCGGTATCATCGGCGCGGGCAAAATCGGCTATCTGACTGCCAGGCGAGCGCAAGCCTTTGGAATGAAAATCCTCGCATATGATCCTTTCCTCACCCAGGACAATGTTTACTTAAGCGAACTGAATGCCGAGCTCGTAGAACTCGACGAGCTGCTGGCACGCGCCGACATCGTCTCCTGCCATCTTCCGGCAACTCCGCAAACCATCGGACTGATGGATGGAACTCGCTTTCAGAAGATGAAGCCGACGGCATATTTCATCAATACCGCGCGCGGAGAGGTCGTTCGTGAGGCCGATTTACTCGCAGCACTGAAGGCCAGACAGATTGCGGGAGCGGCCCTGGATGTTCGCGCCAAGGAGCCCCCCGAACCGGGCGAGCTGGAACTGCTGCCGAATGTAATCCTCACGCCCCACATCGCAGCCTTCACCCGTGAAGCGCAGCAGCGCGTAACCAAGGCCATCTGCGAGGATGTTGCACGCGTGCTCGACGGCAAGCCAGCGCAAAATATAGTAAATGGGCATCTGTCGCGCTGAAAAAGTGGGCATGAAGTTCCTCGATCTGTCGCCGCAAAAATCTTTCGCGATTTTTCCTCCCTTCCCCAAAAAAGAAGCGAATCGCGCTCACGATTCGCTTCTTCCAATCAGCATCTAGGAACTCAAGTTTTCACTACAGCACTTCCTTCTCTCAAAACGTCACCTTGAGTGCAAACTGGAAGACGCGGGGAGAGCCGGCCCCGGTAATTTGCCCATATGTACCTGCGGAGATAGTCGAAACTGGGTTATTGAAGTTCGTATGGTTCAGTGCATTGAACGCCTGCGCCTGGAACTGAGTTTGTATCCGTTTGGTACGGAATATATCTTTGAAGACTGAAGCATCCACGTCGGCATATCCTGGACCGCGTAGGCCGTTGCGGCCTATGTCGCCAAAGGTTCCGATCGCGGCTGGTGCGAACGCTGCTGTATTGAAATATTCTTTCACTTTGCTCACACCGGCGGGACGCGCAGGATTGCCCACCTGATCGGCAAAGTCAAAGCCCACACCAGACAAGGATCGGTCAGTGCCGCTGAGTACGGTGAACGGAAAACCAGAGTCAAGAGACACGATCCCATTCACTTGCCAGTTGTTGACGACCGCACTCTTCCAGCCCTGAACATTCACTCGCGGAGTCAGATAGTTAGCAGACAGAACGAACCGGATCTTCTGGTCGAAGTCGGCAGGTCCGCGGCCACTTTTCAGGTTGAAAGGATTCGGTGGCCCGGCATTCCCTTCAGTCGCGCTTGAAGTATCATCAATCGTTTTTGACCACACGATGTTGGTGAGGAGTGTCAGTCCATTTTGTTGCCGCCGGGTCACGTTGACCTGCAACGAATTGAATCCCTCGTACTCGTACGATTGAGCAATTTCAAGCGCGCTCATTCCCGGATACAGGCGGCGGGAGTTTTCGTTTCCGACGGTGGAACATGCTGTGGTCCCGCATTGGCCGGGAATATAAACTGCAGGATTGGTTTGCCGAGATCCCATGATGTGTACACTATGGTCGCCAACATAGGCGATCGAAACTGCCATTTTAGTGCCAAGCTGCTGCTCGATTGTGAGGTTGTAGTTCTGCGTATAGGCAACCTTGGAATTAGGATCGAGTACGCCGCCGGAAACTGGCAACTGGAAGACGTAACTTGCGAACTGGCTCGGGCCTACGTGCGCGCGGGGGAATGGGTCTCCGCCAGGATACCCGGCATAGATATTATCCCAGGTAGGTGCCGGAGCCGGATAAGTCAGATATAGATCCACAGGCTGCATTGCATCGGTTCTTTGATATAGCAAGCCCTCCGGAAAGCCATAGAAGATTCCATAGGCCCCTCGAACGACGTGCTTTCCATTGCCAGCAATATCCCAGGCGAAACCGGCACGTGGGGCAAAGTCTTTCCAGTTCTTCCTAAAGACTGAGGGCTGAAGACCAGCATCGCCCTTGAACATAAGACCTACTGGCGCGCCCGGAGCAATCTTGGATTGAAACCCAGGCTCGAATCCTACCAAAGTGCTGTTCAGATCGATAGGCGGCAGCCACGGGTCCCAACGCAAGCCTAGATTGAGCGTCAGAGTCTTGGTCGTCTTCCAATCATCCTGTAGGAATAACGATGGCCTGTATGAACGGAGATAGGCCTTACGCCCGTTATCCTGGAAGAATTGGGAATCGAGTCCGAGATAAAAATCCGCCAGTGCCGAGCCGCTCTTGGTGGTTCCAGCAGGCAACGTGGCGCCGGCGGGTGCGGCAGTTCGCTCTCCGTTAAAGGTGTTATCGCCCGGAGTGTAGGAATAATCATCCATATCCACTCGATCCCGCTCGAACTCACCGCCGAAACTGATGGTGTGTGTGCCCTGCACCTTCACCATGACACCCTTGTAATCAAAGGATGTCGCATCCTGAGTCAGTGCGCCGCCGGAGAAAATATTGACAAAGCCAGCGATATTAGCGCGGATACCAGGAAAGATGGATTCGCCTGGGGCGCCAAGCGGCACGTTCTGTCCCAGGTCCTGCAACGACTGCAAGCCTGGCGCTTCCGGAATTTGTGTGCGCGCGAAGCGGCCAGCACTGATGGAAAATGTTCCGGTCAATGTGGGAGTGAAGAGCTGTGTATCCGAGATAATTGCGGATTGATTGCGGAACAGATTTAGCGCAAAGAATCCCAGTGGGGCGTTGAATGGCCTTTGGAAGTTGTCCTGGTTGTAAAAATACCGTCCGATCAGGTGATTGTTGGGATTGATGACTTGATCGATCTTGGCGAGGTATTGCGTGCTGTCAATATTCGAGTTAGACGTCGAGTTGAAAACTCCAGTCGTCGGGTTCGACGCCAGTGGCGCAAGGTATTTCTGGTAAAGCTTGTCTGACAAGGTATTGGCCGGCGTTGGAATTTGGTTGTTTGCATACGGCAGACCTGTTGCCGGGTTGTAAATTGCGATTCCTTTTGCAAGTAGTGCCGAAAAATCTCCATTCATCTCCGCCGTTGTTGGCACTGTAATCGAGATTGGATTTGGAGAAGACCGTTGTTGCAAGTCTTCCGCCGCGAAGAAAAAGAACGTGTGATCTTTGATGATCGGGCCGCCCACGGTTCCGCCAAACTGATTCAGTTTGAAAGGGGGGATGGTCTGCTGAAAATAGTTCTTGGAATTCAGCGCCGTGTTGCGCAAAAACTCATAGGCCGATCCATGAAAATTGTTCGTGCCGGAGCGTGTCGATAGCTGCACCAGAGCACCCGCGCCACCGTATTCCGCGCTGTAGTTGGACGACTGGATCGTGAATTCCTGAAGCGCATCTGGGTTAGGCAGGATGGGGACGGAATCGAAAAAGCGGTTCGTGTATATGGCGCCGTCCAGTTGGTAATTGTCCTGCGTGGCGCGCAATCCATTCACACTTAGTCCTACATTGTCCTGCTGGGTGGCTTCGGTTCCAACACTAGTAAGCACCGTGCCAGGTGTCAGGGCAGTCAATTGCAGCGGATTGCGTCCGTTCAGGGGAAGGTCCTGCATCTGCTTCTGGTCCACCGTCGTCTGGACGCTAGACGTGTCGATTTGGATCAACGGCGCCGCGGATGTTACTTGCACCGACTGCGCGGAAGATCCAACGGTCAGCGAAATTTCCAGCGCCAGAGTTTGTCCTGTCAGCAGTACTGTCCCGCTCCGCTTCTCGGTCTTGAATCCTGACTTACTGATTACGAAGTTGTAGGACCCAATCGGCAAATTTGGAAAAACAAAGATCCCATCTTGGTTGGACATTTGAGTACGGCTCAGCGATGTGGAAGTGCTGGTTGCCGTAATGGACGCGTCGGGTATAACGGCTCCCTGTGGATCGGAGACCGTGCCGCGAATACTTCCAGTTGCTTGAGCGAACAATCGCGTTGCTCCGCAAGAAAGCAGGAGCAGGACCGACATCCCAACAAAAAATTTGCGCGCTGTGGAAGCCATAGATTTTCCCTCCAGAAAAATTATTCTTTTCATCTCTTTCATCACAACCCCTTCTCTTGCTCTTGTAGAAACGGCCTACACCAGTTCTTTCCGGGAAATGATCTTATGGGACCAATACGAACGCAACGCCATCTGCACCGGAACGGAAGCGTCGATACCCGCTTCCAAAGAAGCATTTACTTTCTTGCCTGCGATTACAGCGTCTAAGAAATTCTTGGTATGCGCGCGCTCCAGACTTTCCGCCGAATTGACGCGCACCGGTTCTCCCTTGTTTGGGGTAAACACATAGCCATCGCGGGCCAGGTCCAGAGTTCCTTCCGTACCCTCAAAGAAGACCGAAGGATCGTTGTTCCGAATGGGAAGGACAGACGATTCAAAATTGAAATTCCATGTATCATACTGAACGATTGCGCTGACGGTATCTGGATTGACCCTGCCGTCGTGCAGTTGATAGATTCCGCCCAGGGCGACTGCGTTCGTCGGGTGCGGATCATCGAGCATCCACTGCGCCACATCAACCCAGTGCGTCATGATATCGGCCAGCAGGCCGTTGCCATAATCGGGGAAATAGCGCCAGGATGTATACCGGATCGTCTCATAGGGCACATGCGGCGCAGGCCCCTCAAATAGCACCCAATCCAGCCCTGCAGGTTTGGGTTGATTGATGATGTGACGGGTTTGCCATGGAAAGTTGTGCCAAACTCCGCGGGCGAAGACGACCTTGCCAAGTTTTTGCTGCCCAAAAATTTCCTGCTTGGCGCGCATGTAGTGGGCGCCGCTTCGCTGTTGCATACCACACTGGACGACACGTTGATACTTTGTCGCCGCATCGAGCAAAGCCGTCCGTTCCTCCCAATGATGCAGCGTGGGCTTTTCCAGATAGATGTCTTTTCCAGCTGCCAGCGCGGCTGTTGCGATAGTTACATGCTGGTGGTCCGGCGCCGAGATCAAAACCGCATCGACGTCTTTTCTGGCCAGCAGCTCCTCATAGGCAATGGATGTAGCCGGCGGGGATACATTCCGAAGCAGCCGAGAGACAAATTTCGACGTCTGAGCGTCGTAGACATCGCAGACAGCCACAACTTGGACGCGAGGGTCTTGAAGAAAACCTTCGCCAGTCACGATGGTTCCCCGGCGCCCCAGTCCAATCACGCCAAGTCCGACCCTGTCATTCGCTCCCAGGACACGACCATACGAGCGGGCACTCAGAGCCGCTGCTGTGGCTGTTCCTGTATACAAAAACTCGCGACGATTCATGCGGAAAACGCTCCTTGCATAACCTTGAACGCCGGCTCCATGTAGCTCGAACCATGCTTGGAACCATCAAGGCGTTCTTCTTCGTTCAACACCCAACCCTTCCAGCGAACCTGCTTCAATGTGGTTGCCAGTTCGGCCAGCGGGAACGTTCCCTGCCCCAGCACCACTTGTTTTCCATCCTTGTAATCGCGCAGATGCAGCCCAATGATGCGCGCATAATGCTTGTGTACGAATGCAGGCACGTTCGTACCGCCCTCATTCGCATGACCGCAATCCAGCAGAAACGATACATATTCCGGGTCTGTACGTTCATAAAGCGCCTCCAGTTCTCCCAGCTCCGACTCGGATTCCTGCGCGGTTTCGTTGTGATACGCCAGACGCAGTCCGACGCTTTTGCTGTACTTTCCGGCGGCGTTCAACCCCGCGATCTTGTTCGCGAGCTGAGCAGCATTGTCCGCGGCCTTTCCGCTGAAGATCATGTGCTTCGCTCCCAGGGCCAATCCACCAGGAGCGATCTTTTTATAGAGCGAAGCCGGCGGGAGGTTGGTCGAAGGATCATAGAGCGGGCCCGGAAGATATACATGCACACCAAAAAAAATAAGACCGGTTCTTTCGATTCGTCTGCGTGCAGTCCGCGGAGACTCAAACTGATTCATGACATTGATAAAACCTGTTTCGAATCCGCCATAGCCAATCTGGCGTATCTGGTCGAGCACCGCAAGCACGCTGTCAAAGTTCTTCGCATCCATGGCCCAGGCATTTGTCTGCGCTCCAAAATGGATGCGTGGATTTTTTCCCGTCGTCTGTCCGAATGCCTGAGATAGGCCGCCCGACTGCAGAACGCCAGCGGCGGACAATGCAGCGATTCCTTCTACCAACTCTCGCCTTGTCATCAAACACTGATACTGCTTCTTGTTCATTCAGTCGGTTTTTTTTGCTAATTCATTCCGGTGGTGGATTATATGCACTCAAGAAAATCATTGTCAATAGATAATTATCGATAGCTATAGATTGAGCGGCGAGCCCGATTTAAGGCGGCTTTTGATTCAGTTGTTCTCTGCATACAGCACAAAACCCACGCTCCTGTGGAGTCGTGGGTCACCGGGTCGTTCCGAATTTCGCGCTGTAACGACTTCTTGTTACACATCTGCAGAATTCAGAGTGCGCCGCCCACGAATGCCCATCCGGCATTCGCAACTACATAAACACATGCTCTGAACTGAATACTTCATTGTCTGAGTTTTGAACTTACCGATAAACGTTGGAACTGTCAACGGTGGAATAAGGATTCTCCCTCCGTCTCCTTCTATTCCCGGTATAGATAACCCTCGGCTAGTTCCTTGAATTTCCGTATCTGTTCCACCTTCCACTCCTCACTGCAACCCAACTCGGCAGCCATCAATTCAGCAACACGTGGCGCCGCTTCGCTGGCGGCGCGTGCGTCTAAAAACAAAGAACAAGTGCGTCTTGCCAGAACATCTTCAACTGAGCGGGCCATTTCGTTGCGAACCGCCCAGACAACCTCGCTGCCTCGATAAGGGAGCCGCGCGTGCAAGCGCTCGCGCAACTCCGGCCTCTCCGCGACTAGTTGCTCGATCAAGGCCCGATCACTGCCGTACACAGAAAGTGCGTCGCCTTGCAACAGGCCTGCCTCGTCGGATGCAACCCATCCATGCAACCGCAGGTTGGCAGTTTTGCTCGGCCGAAACGGAAGTCCACCCGCCTGGGCCGCTACGTTGACAGTGTCTTCTCCCATGCGACGATACGTAGTCCACTTCCCACCCAGCACGGTCACCAGCCGGGTTGGCGACACGAAAACAGAATGCTCGCGGGAAAGAGAGGCCGTCGAGGTCGCTCCCTGCTTGCGAATTAGAGGACGCTGCCCCGACCACATGCTTAAAATCTCCTGCGACTCTGGTCTGCGTCCAAAATAGCGCACAATCTCCTCCATCAGAAAACTACGTTCCGTAGCCATCGCCCGTGGTTCCAGCGATGGTCCCGCCACTGGCTCATCGGTCGTGCCTACCAGAACAGATCCATGCCAGGGGATGGCAAAAAGCACGCGCCCGTCCACCGTACGCGGAACCATCAGGGCATCCCTACCGGAAAGAAACTCCTTCGGCAGAACAAAGTGGGATCCCTGGCTCACGGCCAGCAACGGCGGAGCATTCGGTTCATCCAGCGAACGCAGGGCATCCGAAAATACTCCGGTCGCGTTGATCACGACTTTGGCTTCCACTTCAAATTCGTCACGGGTCTCGCAGTCTTCCGCCGCAACACCGACAACCGCGCCATTTCGCTCTATCAGTTTCTTCACACGCGCCTGATTCAAAGCGAATCCGCCGTGCTCCTCCAGCGTCAGCGCGAGAGCCAGAGCCATACGCGAATCATCAAATTGTCCATCGTAATATTGAACGCCTCCACTCAGATATTTCATGGCAAGCCCGGGCAGCGCCGCTATCGTCCGCTCCGCGGAAAGAACACGGGAACTGCCGAAGCTCGACCGGCCCGATAAAGCGTCATACAGTTTGAGCCCGATTCCGTAAAACGGCACCTGCCACATCGCCTCCGCGGGAATGATGAAAGACTGGCGATGGACCAGGTGCGGCGCGTTCCGCAACATCCGCCCCCGCTCCCGCAGTGCTTCCAGCACCAGGGAAATATTTCCCTGCTGCAGATACCGCACGCCCCCATGAGCCAGCTTTGTGCTGCGGCTCGAGGTGCCTTTGGCAAAATCTTCCTGCTCCAGCAACAAGGTGCTATACCCGCGTGTCGCCGCATCGAGAGCGGTTCCCAGCCCCGTTGCGCCTCCACCAATTACGAGTACGTCCCAGGATGTACGAGTGCCAACCTCTTGCAGCGTCTGTCGGCGATTCATGCGTTCTCTATCTCGATTCCGTTTCGTGGTAGTGCACTTTTTAAAGATTCACTCACTCGCTGCATCCCAACCTTCTGCGCGCTGGATTCCCTGCTTCCACGCCGCTAGCTTCCGGTCTCGTTCGCCCGCGTCCAACCTCGGTTCGAACCGCCGGGATTCGTGCCACTGACGGGCAACCTCTTCCACGTCCGACCAAACGCCTGCGGCAAGCCCCGCCAGGTAGCAGGCTCCCAAGACCGTTGCCTCTGCGGTTTGCGAACGCACAATCGGAATGTCCAACAAATCCGCCTGCATCTGCATCAGCAGGTCATTCGTCGAAGCCCCTCCATCCACCCGGAGTTCCTGCACACGCATGCCCGCGCCTGCCTCTTGCGCATCGGATTCCATGGCCCGCACGATGTCTGCCACTTCCAGTGCAATACCTTCCAGAGCGGCTCTCGCAATATGTGCCCGCGTCGTGCCTCGCGTCAGTCCAAATATCGCGCCGCGTGCGTGCGGATCCCAGTGAGGCGCGCCCAGACCTGTCAAAGCAGGGACAAACACTACGCCGCCGCTGTCCGGAACCGAGGCCGCCAGTGCCTCAACTTCGGGCGCGCTGTTCAGGATTCCGAGACCATCCCGCAACCACTGGATCGCAGCACCCGCGACAAAAATGCTTCCTTCCAGCGCATACATGGTTTCCTCCATCCTGCGCCACGCGATCGTAGTGAGCATCTTGTGCTTGGAGAAAATTGGCTTGTTGCCCGTCTGCAGCATCAAAAAACATCCGGTGCCATACGTGTTCTTCGCCATCCCCGGTCGGATGCACATCTGGCCAAACAGCGCGGCTTGCTGGTCGCCTGCGATCCCCGTGATTTTTATTTGCGGGACCAACTCGCTGCTCACAGCCAGATCGCCGCTCGAATCCACCACTTCAGGCAGTATCGAACGTGGCACGCCAAAAATCTCCAGCAGGTCGTCGTCCCATTGCAGGGTGTGGATATTGAACAGCATCGTGCGAGAAGCATTCGTCACATCTGTAATGTGCCGGCGGCCTCCAGTCAGCTTCCAGACCAGCCAGCTATCGACCGTGCCAAAGGCCAGTTGGCCAGCCCACGCCTGTGCCTTCGCTCCGGGAACATGATCGAGAATCCAGCGAATTTTGCTTGCCGAGAAATATGCATCCAGTACCAGGCCTGTCTTGTTGCGGACCGTAGTTTCCACCGACACCCCGTTCGTGCCTCGTCCTGCAAGTTCGCGGCAATACTGTCCCGTGCGGCGATCCTGCCATACGATGGCGTTCGCAATCGGGCGCCCTGTAGCGCGTTCCCATACGATGGTTGTTTCGCGCTGGTTGGTAATTCCAATGCAGTGAATCTGCGATGGATCAAGCCCAGCCTCACTCAATAAAGCTCGCACTGCGGCGGCTTGCGAAGTCCAGATCGCCTCTGGGTCCTGTTCCACCCATCCCGGCTGCGGATACATCTGCGGCAATTCCCGCTGTGCTGTGTGGGAGATAGTCCCATCGGGCCGCACCAGCACTGCCCGCGAACTGCTGGTTCCTTGATCGAGTCCGAGAATGGCTTTCATGCTCCTCCTTAAATCCAGTTGGAAAAATAGTTGCCATGGCAACTATTTCGCGCGGTATGGTTGCTAAGGCAACTATCTCTACTTAGCCCAGGCAACACTTCGGAAGGCGCTAGGCGACCATGACATGGCTTGCACACATTGACAATCGATAGTAATCGATTCTAGGATGCTGGTGACTATTAACCGTCAAAAAAAAGCGCACGCATGAAAACCCTTGCAATCGTGTCCACCATCCATACCGAAAATTTCAACCGACCGAAAAACACTGCGGAGAACATCCATGCATACTAGACGAGAATTTTTGACCGGCGCTTTGGCCGGACTTACCGCATCAGCCGTGGCTCCTTTGGCTTTCGCCGCAAATTCCGCGCCGCCGCTCGGGGTACAGCTCTATACCGTGCGCCAATTGGCGCAAACCGACTTGGCCGGCGCGCTGGCGGCAATCCGCAAAATCGGCTATACCACGGTCGAGACATTCGCAGCGCAGTACAAAATGAGCGCCGCCGATCTGCGCAAAGCCATTGTCGACGCGGACCTGAAGGTACCGAGCGGACATTTTGGCTACGACAAGTTCGGCTCCAGCTACGAGTATGCGAAGCAGCTGGGACTGAAATTTATGGTCTGCTCTTCTGTACCGGAATCGCTCGGCAGTTCCGAAGACGGCTTCAAGCGCGCCGCCGACCAGTACAACGCATGGGGCGAACAAGCCAGAAAGATGGGAATGCAGTTCGCGTTCCATAATCACAACTCCGAGTTCCAAACCTATGGCGGAAAGACAGGCATCGCAGTATTACTGAACAACACGGACCCTCATCTGGTGCAATGGCAGATGGATTGTTACTGGGTTGCACAAGCTGGTCACGATCCGGTCGCCATGCTGCACAAATATTCCGGACGCATCACTACATTGCATTTGAAAGACCGCAAAGCCGGCGTAACGACTTCGCTCGAAACCGGACCCGGCTCGCAACATTTCACCGAAGTCGGGAATGGAACGCTGCACTGGAAAACGATCTTTCCGCTCGCGGAAAAAGAAGGTGTTCGCTACATGTTTGTGGAACAGGACATCACAGAACGACCGCCTCTGGAGAGCCTGAAAATCAGCTACGACAATATACAAAAGTTTCTAGGGTCCTGAGTCTGAAGTTCATTCAACAATTCGACTCATGGAACTGATTCGAACAGCAGCACGCAGGGGCTCAAGCCCATCTGTTTTGCGCCATGTAAAGCACGACTGAAGTCGTGCCCTGATACACCACCGAAAATCATTTCTTTAGCGAATTTAAGACTCAGGACACTAGGGTAGAACACACCGAATCATTCTGCGTTTCCACGCACTCAGTGTGTAGCCCTTGACCCCGACACCGTAGTAGAACTTCCCAACCCCGACCCACGCTATTCGGTGTCGGGGTTGGGAAGAATGACATTTCGAACGATTTCATTCATCTCTGCACAGGCTGCGATGAACTGCCGCAACGTCCTGCGCGAAGAGCCAAAGGTGTCAAACTCTGCGTGGGAGAGTCCATTCTCCGTGTAGGCACGCTGAAAGTCAGGAAATTTCTTCAGCAGTGTGTCGACTATTTTAGGATCGACCGGTGTATCCATCCTTGGAACCACTTCAATATCGCTGGCGTTATATCGGCGCTGCCAGGCGCACGGCGGAGAGATGACCACATCGCCGCCAATGAACTCGCTCCAATGCATGTGATTGCGGAACGCCGCGGACAGAAGGCGTATCCGGTATCCGCGCTTGCGGTAGATCTCATAGGCTTTCTTGAACACCGCGACTCCGGCCCACTCCAGATAGCCCGGGTCGACCGAAAGATTCTGCTTCTCCATAACAACCTTCAGCCAGTCATCCAGCCGTCCCACCATAATCGTGCAGACCGGCCCCATCGTCGCGATCTCGAGGCCTTCAGCTTCCCTTCGTTTCAAACCACGCTCCACGGCTTCCGCCACGGCAATGGCTTGCGGCAGCGTGAAGCTGACGGTTGCGTTAATGCTAATCCCGCGATACGTCGCTTCCTCGATCGCGACAATCCCTGCACGCGTGGCCGCGATTTTAACAATCATGTTCGGGGCCAACTGATTGAATTTGACCGCCTGGGCCACAATCGCATCGGAATTGCGATACGTTCTCGGATCTGTCTGGATGGAAAGTCGGCCGTTCCGCCCGTGCTGCTCGTCGAAGATCGGCTTGAGCAGCCGCGCCGCGTTCGCGGACATTTCTTCCACAACCATCCATGCAATTTCGTCCTCAGTTGCCTGCGCATGGGTCTCTGCAAGGGCCTGAATACGGGGTTTCCATACCGGCATTTCCTTCTTGAGCACGGAGACGGCAATCGAGGGATTGCAGGTGGCCCCTACGGCCCCGTGTTCAATGGAATAGCGAAGCTCTTCCACAGAGGCCGAATCATTCCACAGACACGTCGGCGTCGTCTGCGTCATTTGAAACAGTGGACTCTTGTATTGGACTTGCGCTTCCATTGGACTCATCGATCCCCCAGAAATAGAAAACGTGTGCAAGAAAATCCTACCATTCTCCGATAATTCCGATCAACAAGTCCGACGACTGTTTCGCTATTTCGCCGGTAATCCACTGTTTGCAAAAACTTCGTTCGCTCAGTTACCATACACACGTGTTCAACGCGCGATATTGGATCGCATGGTGTGCTGTGCTCTAAAGTGGATGAGCCGGCAAATGCGAAGAGGGAAATGAATATGAAACTACTCATCCAGCCTGAAAATGGGACCATCACCGAATGTCCGGGCTTCGAATTTCTCAAATTAAACTCACTCCAACTCGGCGCCGGGAAGCAGTTCCAGGCTGACACCGGCGATTGCGAGCTCGGCATTGTGCTCCTCGGTGGAACGTGCTCGGTAGAGTCTTCGCGTGGAACCTGGAGCAAGATCGGCAGGCGCCCCAATGTATTTTCGGGAATGCCGTATGGCCTCTACCTGCCTATCAAAACTTCGTTCACCATCACGGCGGATTCGCAGTGCGATATCGCACTCTGCTATTCGAAAGCGGAAAAGAGCTATCCGCCCAAACTTGTCACGCCTCCCGATGTCGCCGTTGAAATTCGCGGCGCCGGCAATGCCACGCGGCAGATCAACAGCATCTTCCCGCCGGATTTTCCAGCTGATCGCCTCATTGTGGTGGAGGTGTATACGCCGGCCGGCAATTGGTCCAGCTACCCGCCCCACAAACACGATGTGCACAACCCTCCCGGCGAAGTCGATCTGGAAGAGATTTACTTCTACCGCGTCGATCCGCCGGATGGTTTTGCGATCCAAAAGGTCTACACCTCCGACCACCACCTGGATGAGACGCTGACAGTTCGCAACGGCGAAATGGTGTTGGTCCCAGAGGGCTATCATCCCGTAGTTGCGGCGCATGGATACAACGTGTACTACCTGAACGCGCTGGCCGGCTCAGCGCGATCGCTCGCCAACTCGGAAGACCCCGATCACCTTTGGGTGCGGCAGAACTGGCGCGACAAGGACCCCCGGGTTCCTGTAGTTTCGATGCAAATGGAGAACTGAAAACTTTTTCTGGGGAAACTTGCATGCACACACGCTACATCACAATGGGTCAGGCCCTGGTCGCTTTCCTGAAGAATCAGTACGTCGAACGCGATGGCCACGAGAATCGTTTTTTCGCCGGAGCCATAGGCATCTTTGGTCATGGCATCATCGCAGGCGTCGGCCAGGCGCTGCAGGAAAGCCCCGATTTCCCCTACTATCTCTGCCGCAATGAACAGGGCGGCGTCCACATCGCGACCGGGTATGCGAAGGCAAGAATTCGCAAAAGCGCATTTGTCTGTCTATCCTCCATCGGACCCGGCGCAACCAACATGATCACAGGAGCCGCGACTGCCACGGTGAATCGGATTCCGGTGCTATTGCTTGCGGGCGACATCTTTGCCAGACGCAACGTTGCGCCTGTTCTACAGCAGCTTGAGTCCGAGCACTCCCAGGACATTTCGGTCAATGACGCATTCAAGCCTGTTTCGCGATACTGGGATCGCATCTACCGGCCCGAGCAACTCATCACGTCGCTTCCTGAAGTGATGCGCGTGCTGACGTCCCCTGCCCAAACCGGCGCCGTTACGCTCGCACTGCCACAGGACGTACAGGCAGAGGCCGCTCATTTCCCCGCGGAAATGTTTGAAAAAAGGATCTGGCACATCGCGCGGCCCGAGCCGGAAACTGTGTTGCTCACAAAAGCGGCGAATTGGATTCGCAAAGCAAAGCGTCCGATTATCATTGCCGGCGGCGGCGTTCTATTTAGCGAAGCCAGCGAGGCGCTGGCGAAGTTCTGTTCAGCGACGGGAATTCCAATGGGCGAAACGCAGGCTGGCAAAGGGTCCCTGCCCTTCGATCACCCGCAGAACCTGGGCGCCATCGGCGTCACCGGAACTCCTGGCGCCAATATCGCCGCCCGCGAAGCCGATCTGGTCATCGCGATCGGCACGCGGCTTGCCGATTTCACCACCGCATCGAAGACCGCTTTCCAAAATCCCAATGTTCGGTTTATCGGCATCAACGTGGCCGAAATCGATGCATTCAAGCAGGCTGCCCTGCCGCTGCTGGCCGATGCGCGGGCTGCCCTCGAGCGGTTGACACCGGAGCTATCGGGCTTCCACATCGAAACTTCGTACGCATCCGCCATCGCAAATTGGAAGGCTGGTTGGGAAGCGGAGACTGACCGCATTTACGCGCTTCGCCACGGTCCTCCGTTGAGTCAGGGAGAAGTCGTCGGGGCCATTAGCAAAGCCGTAGGGCCGGAAGATGTCATTGTCTGCGCTGCTGGAAGTCTGCCCGGCGATCTTCACAAACTCTGGCGCACACAGCGTCCTTCGGGCTATCACATGGAATATGGATACTCGTGTATGGGCTATGAGATTGCCGCAGGATTGGGCGTCAAAATGGCCGATCCAGCGCGCGAGGTATTCGTCCTTGTAGGAGACGCCTCCTTCCTGATGTTGTCCTCGGAGATCGTTACCTCCATTCAGGAAGGGTACAAACTCAGCATTGTCGTCTTTGACAATCATGGTTTCGGCAGCATCGGCAATCTTTCCAAGTCCGTCGGGTCGCATGGATTTGGAACGTACTATCGCTACCGTAATCCAAGGACCGGGCAACTCGACGGAGATAACCTCCCGGTTGACTTTACTAAACTGGCGGAAGGCTACGGGGCGCGCGCCATCCGCGCGACAACGCTGCAGGATGTTGAGAATGCTCTGAAAACGATGAAGGCTGAGAGCCGCACAACGGTCCTTGTGGTGGAAGTAGACAAAGACATGAGTGTGGGCGGATACGAGTCCTGGTGGGATGTGCCGATTTCCCAGGTGTCGCAGAGCAAAAGCATCCAGGAAGCTCGCGCAAAATACGAAGCCGCTGTCGTGAAAGAGCGGCATTATGAAGTCTCAATACCGGATTCGAAGGATTAAGAATGACTGAAATCCAAAACTACATCGAGGGACGCTGGCTACCCTCCACCCTGAGCAACACAGAATTGTCTAACCCTTCCACGGGCGAGTTGTTAGGACATCTCGCCGCTGGAACGGAGGAGGAAGTAGCCGAGGCAGTGCGTGCGGCCAGCGCCGCATTTCCAAGCTGGGCGGCGACTCCAGCACCCGACCGCATCCAGTTTCTTTTCCGATTTAAGCAACTCCTGGAAGATCACTTCGAGGAAATCGCCCGCCTGGTGACCATCGAAAATGGAAAAACTCTTGGCGAAGCCAAAGGTGAACTGCGTCGTGGTATCGAGAATGTTGAGGTCGCCTGCGGCATCCCCATCCTGATGCAGGGCTACAGCCTCGATGACATTGCGCGCGGCATCGACGAATTCATGACGCGAGAGTCATTGGGAGTTGTCGGCATCATTACGCCCTTTAACTTCCCGGTGATGATTCCTCTCTGGTTCTTGCCATACGCCATTGCCTGCGGCAACACCGTCGTCATCAAGCCGTCGGAGCGCGTTCCATTCAGCATGATGCGGGTAATGAAATTACTGGAAGAAACTGGCCTCCCGGCGGGCGTCGTCAATCTTGTCAACGGCGGTAAGCCGGTGGTGGACGCGTTGCTGGACCATCCCCAGATCCGCGCGATCAGCTTTGTCGGATCAACACCGGTCGCCAAGTACATCTATTCCCGCGGCAGCGCCAATGGAAAGCGCGTGCAATGCCAGGGCGGCGCCAAGAATCATGTCGTTGTCCTGCCCGATGCCGATGTGGACACCACAACCCGGATCATTGCGGACAGCGCCTTCGGCTGCGCCGGACAACGTTGTCTGGCTGTATCCGTAACGCTCACAGTTGGAAAGGCGCGCGACTGGTTCACCGATTCAATTTCCACTGCGGCTGCCTCTTTAAGAGTTGGGGATGGTCTGAATCCGGAAACCCAGATGGGACCCGTCATCACGTCTGCCAGTCGAGATCGCGTACGCTCGCTCATCGAGAAAGGCGTCCAGGATGGCGCCAAGCCTGTCGTGGATGGCAGGCAACTGCAAGTCAAAGGACACGACCACGGCAATTTCTTGGGTGCGAGCATACTCGATGGTGTGCCAGCCACCAGCGAGCTGGCTGACACAGAGATATTCGGGCCGGTATTGAGCCTGGTTCACCTCAACACGGTGGAAGAGGCAATCGAACTGATTGCACGTAGCCCTTACGGAAATGCGGCGTCCATTTTCACTTCGAGTGGCGCAGCTGCGCGACAGTTCAGAAAATCCGTCTCCACTGGTAATGTCGGCATCAACATCGGCGTAGCTGCTCCCATGGCCTACTTCCCCTTCAGCGGATGGAAGAGCAGCTTTTTCGGTGTCATGCATGCTCAGGGACGGGATGCAATTGAGTTCTACACCGATAAAAAGGTGACCATTGAACGCTGGCCAAAAAACTGGTCCCGGCAGTTTTAACCTGACAAATCGAGAGAACACTCGATAAGGAGAGATATGTCGATACACATCGCTACTGCCCCGGTTAGCTGGGGGATTCTCGAAGTGGAAGGTTGGGTGCGCCAACAGACCTACGCCGAGGTTCTGGACGAAATGGTGCGGGCTGGCTATGTTGGCACCGAGCTCGGTCCCTATGGCTTTCTTCCAACCGACCCCGCTATGCTTCGCGCAGAGCTGCAAAAGCGAAACCTGTCACTCATCGGGGCATTCGTTCCCTTGCCGCTCAAGGATCCTGCCAAGCAACAGGAAGCGATGCGCTCGGCGCTGGAGGTTGCACAGTTGCTTTCGGCCTGTAGCGCGCCATTCGTCGTACTCGCAGATGAGCTCAATACCAGCCGCATGAACGTCGCCGGATCTGCCGGCAAGCAGGATGGTTTTAGCCAGACTGAATGGCGGGATGCGGCGGCGCTTATTTCAGAAATCGCGACAGTTATGAAAGGCATGGGTCTGCGCAGCGTATTTCATCATCATGCGGGCACATATATTGAAACGCCGGACGAAGTTGCTCAGCTTCTGAGCCTGACGGATCCTTCTCTCCTCGGGATATGCCTGGATACGGGACACTATCTCTACGGCGGCGGCGATCCCGTGCAGTTTGCTCGTGAACACGCAGCCCGCATCTGGCATTTGCACTTGAAGGATGTTCACCTCAACGTTCTGAACGAGGTGCGTCGCAGCAAGATCCCCTACCTCGACGCCATTCGTCAGGGTGTTTTCTGTGAACTTGGAAAAGGCGATGTGGACTTGGTAGGCGTGATTCGAGAGCTGGAAAAAGCCAACTTTGATGGCTGGGCCGTTTTTGAGCAGGATATCGACACGACGTTGCCGAACGCTGATCCGCTGAAAAGTGCGGTTGGCAGTCGCAACTACTTGCACGAATTCGCAAGTCTCTAGAGCGTGGGCACGCCTACCTCGGAAACATCGAAAAATGGAGCGCACCGCTTCCCGGTAGCCATCAAAGATTCGATGCGTTCGACCGACTGAATCCCGCCGCGAGCGCCGACGGCAGTGCAGTTCAGCGCCCCGGCAGCGCAGGCAAAGTCCAACTGCCGTTCGAGCGGCCAACCCTGCAACAGAGCGAACACGAATCCCGCGCGAAAGATGTCGCCCGCGCCGGTCGTATCGACCGCCTCAATGCAAAAGGCGGGGGCGTAATACAGCCGCGTGCCGTCATAGGCCAGCACTCCGTCTTCTCCCATCGTCGCAGCAGCCAGCTTGCACCCGAATCGCCGCTGCATCTCCACCAGAGACTTTCTCAGATCGGGTTCCCCAGTAAGTTGCTCCGGAAGATCCCTGCACACGATCAGGTAGTCAATCACTTCCAGCAATGGCATCACGCCTGGATAGAGCTTATCCAGGTCGGCGATTACGGGGATGCCAGCCTGCCGAGCCCAACCTGCCGCCGTGATCGCCGCAGAGGTATCATGCCCATCAATGTGTAGCGCCCTCGCGTCGAGAATCCATTCTCGCTGGAGTTCCTCCGGTCGAAGCGTCAAGCGGTCATCGCGCTTCCACAGAACGGTTCGCTCGCCGGAGTCTTCGACCAGAATAAAGGCCTGCTGGCTGGCGCATCCGGGAGCAGTGAGAATTCTGGTCTCGACTCCCAGTCTTGAAAATTCCGCTCGATGCAGGTCGGCTGCGTTGTCGTCACCCAGCTTTCCGACATACCGCGTGCGCAAACCCCATTGCTGACATGCCACGATCGAACTGGCAACCTGGCCGCCCAGTAATACGCTGGCCGAGCGAAACTCAACTTTGGAACCGGACGACGGGCAATGCGCGAGAGGAATCACCGTATCCGTGGCATTCAATCCAACACCGACAACATCCATCTGGACCGCCTTCATCTTGTCAATCGTTTATATGGATGATATCCGGGCTTGCAGTAACTACCAAATTCACCCTCGAACCCTAGGGTTTAGCGCACTGCCCAGTCGGCGTGATCGAACAGGAGCCATTGACTTGCATTCTTTGTCATTTTACTATGAACACGTGTGCAATGATCTCTATTAAAGACATCGCCCGGGCAGCCGATGTTTCGCATTCTACTGTCTCCCGGGCTCTCCGCAACAGTCCGCTGGTAAATCCTGAAACCAGCCAGCGTATCCGCACGATTGCTCAGGAAAAAGGCTACCGGGTCAGTGCTGTTGGAAGAAGTTTGGTCAACCGACGAACCGATACGATCGGCGTCGTCGTCACCAGTATCGCAGACCCATTCAATGCCGAGGTCGTCAGCGGTATTGAGGAAATTGCACTCACACACGGCTACTCCCTGCTGCTGGCAACGTGCCATTCAGACCCCAACCGAGAAATGCTTGCCGTGCAGTCATTTTACGAACGGCGCGTGGACGGCATTTTGGTAAGTTCCTCTCGCGTGGGCTCCTTATACCGACCGATGCTCGCGGACATGAAAGTGCCCATCATTTTTATCAACAGTCATCACCCGGACGAGGACATGTTCTCAGTCACCATCGATAACCACAATGCCGGCTTGCAGGCTACGCGACACCTTGTTCAGTTGGGACATAAACGCATCGGGTACCTTGGCAACCAGTTTGGTCTGCAGGCGGATACTCAACGCTTCGCCGGCTATCGGAGTGCGCTGGAGGAGGTCGATATCGGTTTCGATCCGGAATTAGTCGTACACGGGAATGGCGGGCCTGAAAATGCCAAGACTGCCACCGCTCGTTTGCTGGCTCTCGCCAATCCACCCACCGCGCTGTTTTGCTTCAACGACATGAGCGCCTTCGGCGCCATGTGTGCCGCCAGGGAACATGGATTGGCGATTCCTTCCGACCTTTCCATCGTGGGCCTCGACGATCTCCTTCTCTCGTCCTATACAGAGCCCGCCCTGACTACCATCCGCCAACCCAAGCACGAAATGGGTCGCCTGGCGGCAGGAACACTTTTTCAATTGCTCTCTGGCAATAGCCCGGAGCGGTTTATCTCCATGCGAGGTGAATTGATCGTCAGGAAGTCGACCGTTCCTCCAACATCTTCTGCCGATGCAGTCTCCACGAACTATCAAAAGTCGAGCGCTCGAGTGTAACAACTTCTGCGACCGATCTTTGTACCAATAGAAAGGCTGGATTATGTCGTCACAATCACTGCGGTTTGCCGTCCTTGGGGTGGGTCGAATCGGTAAAATCCACGCGGAAAACCTCGTGAATCGAGTACCGGGAACGGAGGTCGTCGCGCTGTCCGACACTTTTTCCGAGCCGCTGCTGGCCCTGGCATCGGAGCTCAACATTACGAAAACATTCACCGACTACAAGCAGGTTCTCGAAATGCCGGAGGTGGATGCAATTGCCATCTGCACGCCGACCAGCACACATTATCAAATCATTCTCGATGCCGCCGCTGCGGGGAAACATATCTTTTGCGAGAAGCCGCTTGAACTATCACTGGAGAAAATTGCTGCGATCGGCAAGGCCGTGGAAAAGCATGGCGTCCAGCTCATGGTTGGGTTTAATCGCCGCTACGATAGCAATTTTTTAAAGGTGCGCGAGACCGTTAAAGATGGCAAGGTAGGCGATCCTCAATTATTGAGGATCACAAGCCGAGACCCCGGGCCGCCGCCCGCCGATTACATCCGCTCTTCCGGCGGGATGTTCATGGACATGACGATTCACGACTTTGACATGGCGCGCTACCTTCTGGCCAGTGAAGTTGTCGAACTCTACGCTACGGCGAATGTACTGGTCGATCCAATTTTCAGGGAACTGGGAGATTGGGATACAGCCGTGATCACCCTGAAATTTGCCAATGGCGCCATGGGCGCCATTGACAACAGCCGCAAGGCTGTTTATGGATACGATCAGCGCGTTGAAGTATTTGGGTCCAAAGGAATGATCACCGTCACCAACAATACGCCTGACAACCACGTCTTTCTCGATAGCGAAGGGTCGCATTCCGCGCTGCCCTTGAATTTTTTTATGGACAGATATGCGGAGTCCTATCGCCGAGAAATGGAGGCCTTCGTGGATGCCATCCGCAAAAAAACTCCCGTCCCGGTGACCGCGTTCGATTGCCTGATGGCCGTAACCATGGGGATTGCCGCGCGTCGCTCTGTAGAGGAAAATCGTCCAGTGCGGTTGGCTGAAATTATCGAGGAATATCCCTAAACAGCGGTCGACTCGATTGACATCGCTCCCGGCGAACCGTTTGTCGCCCGCCGAGCCATAGGCGCAGGATCTTGTGTTGACCACGCGCTCCATTCGCCCCTATCGCAGCCGGTCGTGAAATAGAGATTAAGGAAAACACCTATGGCCAACGCAACACCGCAACCACCCCTGCCCTCGACCGCGGGCGAGATACTGGATCTTCACTCCCAAACAATGCTACGCGGAACCAATTGGATTTTTACTGTTGTTGTGGTGAGTTTTCATCTAGGCGCGCTGGCCGCGTTGTTTTACTTTCGGTGGTCCGCATTGCTTGTATTTTTCGTAGCGTGGATCTTCGCGGAGAATGTCGGAATCGCCATCGGGTACCATCGCCTGCTGACTCACCGTGGATATTCGACTCCGAAGTGGCTGGAGTATGTGATCGCCACCTGCGGTACCCTGGCGCTCCAGGGCGGACCCATCTACTGGGTTGCTGTCCATCGCATGCATCATAAATACACCGATAAGCCTGGAGACCCGCACTCACCGCGCGACGGCAAGTGGTGGTCCCACATGGGATGGATTCTCAATGGTTCGCTGCACAACCAAACCGAGGTACTCAAGCAATATGCTCCGGACCTGGTTCGAGATCGCTACTATCGCTGGTTGAATCAATACCACTGGGTTCCCTTGACGGTGCTTGGCCTTTCCCTATTTTCCTTTGGAGGATGGTCATGGCTCCTATGGGGGACCGCTTTGCCTGTCACCATCGGCTTTCACGTCACGTGGATGGTCAATTCCATTACGCATCTGTGGGGCCAGCGACGTTTTGCCACCAGTGACGACTCGCGGAACAACCTATGGGTGGCTCTGCTGACAGGTGGTGAGGGATGGCACAACAACCATCATGCCTATCCAGTCTCGGCCCGTCACGGGTTAGCCTGGTACGAGATGGACATCAACTATTACGGAATCTGTCTCCTTGAAAAATTCGGTCTCGCCAGTCACATCAAGGCTGCTAGCCTGACATCCGCAATAAAAGAGAAAGCTAAACAAGCATCTCGCGAGGTGGTTGCAACCTCGCTGGAGACGACCCGAGATCCAAGGTAACCAGCTTAGAATCAGTGTTCTAGCCTCGAGCTAAAGGGAAGCAGGATCTCTGATCCACGCAGCGTCATCCAACAAATTTATCCTCCGATGAAAGAAAACAGGAACCTTTCCAGCCAGACCCTTGTCTAACTAAATAGATGGATGTTTAGCCGTTGCCATAATTGACCTGACGGAGCCACTTGAGCATATACCCCGTGGCCTGATAGGGTGGAGGTGAACCGCATGTCCGCGGCTTTTGCCTTGGGAGATCTGGCTGCTGGAATCGCACTACGGGCGGATGATTCCGTCCTCACCGCTGAGCTGCAAGCCGGCTCGGAAGAGGCTTTTTCACTCTTGATCGGGCAATATCAAGCTCCAGTCTACAGTTTGATTTCGCGTGTTCTGAACGATCCGTCCGACGCTGCCGACATTACACAGGACGTTTTTATTAAGGTCTTTCGCAGCATCGGCAGTTTTCACGGGGATTCCAGCCTGCGAACATGGATCTATCGCATCGCTCTGCGAGAGGCCTCAAACCAGCGGCGCTGGTGGTCTCGCCACAGAGGGCGGGAAGTAACCATCGAAACGAAAACGAGTGGGCCTGAGCAAGCGACGTCCACCTACTTGAAGGATATGCTGGTCGACGAACATGCGTCCCCGTATGAGTTGGCCGCGCACGAGGAGCTCCGGGCGAAAGTGGAGGCGGAGTTGAGGAGGCTTCCGGAACCGTTTCGAACCGTGGTAATTTTGCGTGATTTGGAAGGGCTGTCGTATGACGAGATTGCGGAAATTCTGGGAGCTCACCTAGGGACTGTAAAGTCCCGCCTGGTACGTGGGCGCGCCATGTTGCGGCTGCGGCTTTGGCCTTTGATCGCTCAAGTCCAACAACCGGAGAAACCCCCCAGCCGTTCGTCGTACGGATCGAACCAGTCGGTCGAGGGCTGTATTTGCGAGGAGGCAGTATGAGTGATTGTGGTTCCATACGATCACAGTTCTCGGAATACCTGGACGGAGCGATATCGGGAGCCGCAATGCATTCCATTGCCAGCCATCTTACGGGCTGCGAGGAATGCACGGCAGAGTTCGCAGAATGGCGGACTCTGCAGAGGCTACTTTCCAGTACTGTCCCAGCCAAGCCTCCAGCCGACCTCGGCTTGCGCCTTCGAGTCGCCATCTCTCAGGAAAGGGCACGTACCATGCGCAGACGCCTGGGTCTCTGGCAACTGTATTGGCAGAACTCGGTAGCCCCGGTGCTGGTGCGTGGCGCAGCAGGACTCGCGACGGCCGTCATCCTGCTGGGTGCACTCGCCCTGATGGTTGGCACAGTGGCGGCGCCTCCGCCTGTGGCGGCAACGGAAGCCACTGCGGAGACGAGCAGCACGCCGCAATTCCTGTACACGGTCGGCGGCACTGACAGCCAGGCTGCATTTCGTCGTCCGGTACTTGTGGAAGTGGAGATCAGCAAAACCGGCCGCGTATATGACTATCGTGTCGTCTCCGGACCTGCGTCGAAGGATGTCCGCGACGCGCTGGATAACATGCTGCTCATGAGCCGCTTCGCGCCGGCGCTTTTTTACGGCGTACCGGTGCCGGGGCGAGCGATTCTTTCCTTTTCCGGGAGCGCGATGCGGGGATAACGGCCGCAGTTCTACTTGAGGTAACTTCTGTGGGGCGAGCATTCATCCCTGATGGCCCTGCTTGGCTCCCATTGGCCGGGCTCCTGACTCCTCTGAAAGCAATCTGATCCCGCGAATACGCGCATAGGATCGCCGCTCACGATGAATCGCGACATCAGAAATATCATCTAATCGGTAGGCGTTCTCCCGTGGGCAGAAACATCGCCACCAACCTGTGATATTCTAGAGGAGAATGGGGACGTGCGCCCTGGCGTCATGAGTACGCCTAAGAGTTGGCCTGCCGTCGCGGCTTCGAACCGCATCCAGAATTGTCTTGCCCACGGACAAACGAACTCTCAAATCAGCATCTCCATAAGAGGGGCACCTTTGGCTATCAACGATAAATTCGAAGACGACATTCAAAAGCTGATTGAAACCGGCAAGGAAAAAGGCTATCTGACCTTCGGTGAAGTCAACGATCTGATTCCCGGTGAAGTGAATTCCGCAGACGATCTGGACGACCTGATGACCACCATCGGGACGCAGGGCATCGATCTACTGGAAGACCAACCCAAGGTCGCCGAGCATGATGACCTGGACAGCGAAGACAGCGAAGACGTTGAACTGGACCTCACTCCGGGAGCGATGGAGAAGACCAACGACCCGGTCCGCATGTATCTGCGCGAAATGGGAACCGTTCCGTTGCTCACCCGCGAAGGTGAGGTGGAAATCGCCAAGCGAATCGAGCGGGGGCAAATGCGGGTGATGAAAGCCATCGCGCGTTCCTCGATCGTGACCCGCGAAATCATTGCTCTCGGCGAAGATCTGAAGCGCGGCGTTCGCAGTATCAAGGAAGTGGTGACGTTCGACGAGGAAGAGCTCACTGAAGAAATTCTTCAGGCGCGAACCAAGCAGACCACCACCAGCATTGACACGTTGGTGAAGCACTACAAGAAGGCTCAGCAACTACGCGAAAAACTGGACGGCATTCACGTCAAGGAAAAGGGCAAGGCTAGGGAATATCGTCGTGTCCGTTGGGCTATCGGACGGGAACTGGTGCGGGTTTCCCGTGTCATTCGCGAACTGAAATACACCAATCTGGAACGGAAGCGGCTGCTTGACAAGGTAAACAAAACAGTCGACGTGATGCGCGCGCTCGATCGCCAGATCAAAACTCTGGACCAGAAACACGAGCAGTCCAAGAGCGAGGAAATGCGCAAGGAATATCGCCGCCAGCAGCGCAACTGCAAGGGCGATCTGGAAAAGCTGGAAATCGACGCCGGCGTCTCTGTGGCGGAGTTGAAGCGCACCCAGCGCGAGATGATCCAGGGCGACATGGACGCCGAGCAGGCCAAGCGCGAGCTGATTGAGGCCAACCTGCGGCTGGTGGTTTCAATTGCCAAGAAATATACCAACCGTGGATTGCAGTTCCTCGATCTGATTCAAGAAGGCAATATAGGCCTGATGAAGGCAGTGGACAAATTCGAGTACCGCCGCGGTTACAAATTTTCCACGTACGCAACCTGGTGGATTCGACAGGCGATTACACGCGCGATTGCGGATCAGGCACGCACCATCCGCATTCCGGTGCACATGATCGAGACCATCAACAAGCTGATCCGCACCTCACGCCAGCTGGTACAGGAATTGGGACGCGAGCCAACCTCGGAAGAGATTGCCAAGCGCATGGACATTCCTGTGGCCAAGGTGCGCAAGGTATTGAAGATCGCGCAGGAACCGATCTCGCTGGAAACGCCGATCGGCGAGGAGGAAGATTCCCATCTGGGAGACTTCATCGAAGACCATATGGCGGTTTCGCCTTCCGATGCCGTCATCAGCGTGAACCTGAAGGATTACACCGCGCAGGTACTGCGCACGCTGACGCCCCGCGAGGAGCGCGTCATCAAAATGCGCTTCGGTCTGGAAGACGGCTCCGAGCACACTCTGGAAGAAGTGGGACAAAGCTTCCAGGTGACGCGAGAGCGCATCCGCCAGATTGAAGCCAAGGCGTTGCGCAAGCTGCGGCATCCATCGCGCTCGCGTAAACTGCGTGCATTCCTCGATGGCGTTCGCGAAGCATAGCCGCAAAAGAACTGCATCAAAGTGAAAGGCCGCTCAAAGAGCGGCCTTTCACTTTGATGCAGTTCTTTTGGAACAGTTTTTCTTATCCCTCTAATCCAATGGCGTCAGAATGATTTTGCTGGCTTCGCCGCTCTTCAGCAGATCCATCCCATGGGCAAATTCCGCCATCGGAAGCCGATGCGTGATGACGGGCAATAAATCGAGCTTGCCCGACCTCAACAACGCTTCCATCTGGAACCATGTCTCATACATTTTGCGGCCGTTGATGCCGACAACCGTCGCCCCTTTGAAGATGATGTCTCGGGCAAAATCGATCTCTACCGGCTCAGCAGGAATGCCCAGCAGCGAAACTCGACCGCCAGTCCGCAATATCTCAAAGCCCAGCCGCATGCCATCGGGATGACCGGACATTTCCAGCATCACATCGACACCGATCCCTCCGGTTGTTTTTACAATTTCAGCAGCTACATCCTCGCGCGCGGGATCCAAAACAAAATCGGCATGCATTGCATGGGCCAGATCGCGGCGATGTTCGTTGACTTCCAGCGCGTAGACTGCAGAAGCACCGCAAGCCCGCGCCACCGCAATGGCAAACAGCCCAATCGGTCCGCATCCCACGACTGCCACGCTGCGCGCGGCAATCTCCCCGGCCAGCACCGAGTGTACGGCATTGCCCAGAGGATCGAGGATGGAGGCGTATTCGCGGGGCAGAGCCGGATCAAGCTTCCAGATGTTCGATTCTGGAATGACAACATAGTTGGCAAAGGCGCCATTCGAATCCACGCCGATTATTCTTACGTTCTGGCACACATGGGCTTGACCGATGCGGCACTGCAGACACTTTCCGCAGGCTACGTGCATTTCGGCGGAAACGAAATCGCCTGGCCGTACCGTTGTCACATCTTCACCGACTTTGGCAACAGTACCGCAGAACTCGTGTCCGGGAATCAGCGGTGGACGGAGGCGCCCCTCAGCCCATGGATCCCAATCGTAGATATGAACATCGGTTCCGCAAACGCTCGCCGACTCAACCTTCACCAACACCTCGCTGGGCCCATAGGAAGGAACGGGCACTTCGCGGATTTCGACGCCAGGATGTGCTCCTGTTTTTACAATGGCCTGCATGGATTGGGACATGTTTACCCCGCAAAAGAACTGGCCCGGACGGCAAGGCCAAAACAATCTAGTGTATCAGCAGCAGCAACAGCGGACTCTGCACCGCAGCTCATTCCGCCGGCAGGCAATGATCGCTTCCATCGTCGACTTTGTGGCGGCAGCGCAGTTGTTTTTCGACTTGCAGGACAGCTTCTTCTACGATCGCCGCGTCATCGCCGAAACCATTCAGCCAGTAAACGTCCGGCTCGCGCCGAAACCATGTTGTTTGCCGTTTCGCATAATGACGATGCCCCTGTTGCGTCCCCGCTATGGCGCCTGCCAGCGAAAGATCGCCCCGCAACAGCTGGGCGGCCTGCTTATACCCGAGCGACGCGAGTGGTCGGCAATTCGCGCCGTAGCGAGCCAGTAATCGCTCCGTCTCCTCGACCAGCCCATTGGAAAACATCGCCGCCGCACGCTGATTGATGCGAGCATACAGTTCAGTTCGCGGTGGATTCAATCCCAGGCGCAGGATGCGGAACCCTCGCAGCGGATCCCGTCCCACTTGCCATGCGGTCGACATGGGCTGCCGCATGGCCAGCGTCACCTCAATGGCGCGGATGAGTTTAGGCACGTCGTTGGGATGAATGCGCGCGGCCGAGATCGGATCAATCCGCTGCAATATCCGCGCCAAGTAACTGCCGCCGCGTTCTTTCTCCAGTTGACGCAGCCGCACCCGTAACGACTCGAATCGCCGCGGACCCGGAAACAAGCCGTCCAGCAGCGCGCGCAGATAGAGACCTGTTCCACCCGCCACGATCGGCAGGCTGTTCCCTGCGACGATGGCGCCGAGGCTGCTACGAGCCTCGCGAGCATAGTCCCCAGCCGTATATGGCTGGTCCGGTGACACCACATCGAGCATGTGATGCGAAATTCTTGCGCGTTCCTCCGAAGAAGGTTTCGCAGTCCCAATCTCCAATTCGCGATACACTGCGACCGAATCGCAGCTGACAATCTGGCCTGAAAAACGCTCCGCCATACGCACAGCAAGAGAAGTCTTCCCGCTAGCCGTCGCACCATGCAGCACCACCAGCCATGGCTGGGGACCACCTGCCTCCGGATCGGGCAGGTGGCCGGACTGGCTCTCCTCATGCTGCGGATCGGCAACCATGGTGCCCGGCACCCTCTCCGCCAGAAAAGGCTTCGCGTTCCCGCATCTGAACTCCGTGTGGTCCAATGAGCGTCGGTCCCGTCGCTACCACAGCCTCCACCAGCCAGCCAGAAAGATGGCATGCCAGCCCGCGCGCGCCGCGCAGAAGAGAATGATCGCAAGCGCAATCCATGCCAGGCCAACCGCCTGGCGACTCCGTAGGGCACGTTCCGCGGGAGCGATCATTGCCGGGTGTATTGACCTGTGTCCTCGTTGTAGAGGAAGTAGAAGCGCAACGCCAGGTAGGGCCCTTTGAATTTCTTTGGCAAGGGTGGAAATGGCCCCGCACCTGTAATGCCACCCCAGGCAGCTCGATCCAGCGAAACGTCTCCAGAAGGCAGGATCAACTGCATCTGCTTGATGCTGCCATCCGGCATAATGATGAACTGGATGGCAACCTTGCCTTGTTTCAGCAGGGGAGGACGGGCCGCCTCAGGAATCAGCAGATCCCAACTTGCCTGCGTCGCCTGGATCACCTGGCGAAGATATGGGCCAAAATCCACACCCATGGTGTCGCTGAGGACTTCCAGTCCAGATTGCACGCCAGGATGCGCGACAGGAGCATTCTCGCCATTGTCGCCCGCTTGCCCGTCGGATCGGGCGGCATTACGTTCCGCTTGACGGATGATGTCGCCAACCGACATGTTGGGCTGGTTGGAAGCCTGGTTCTGTTGCGACTTCGATTGCGACTGCGCAGCCTGCTCCCGCTCCATGGCGGACCTGCTTGCGCTAGGCGCGGAAGGAAGCGCTTGGGTAGGACGATGCACCGGTGGAGAAGGCTGGGTGGCGCGGGCCTGTTGCTGCGGCTGAGGGGCCGGCTGCTGCGCCTGTTGCGCCTTTTGCTGTGGCTGTGGCGGCGGAGAAGGCCTGCCCGCGCGCCGCATGGCCTGCAACTCCTCAATCGTTTTTTGATCGAGCGTGGGGTGCTTGGTCTGGGCGATGTGATTCTGGTCAGAAATGATATTTGTCGGCGGTGGCGGCTTCTTCACTAAATCCGGAGGCATGTTCAGGTACACCATGTCCTTTTGCTTCTCCGGCGTGACCGGCATGGGGTTGACAACCGTAGCGGGTTGGAGAAATTTCATCCTGGGCCCATAAAATATCCACCAGAAGACCAGCAGATGGAAGATGAGCGAAACCCAGATGGCCTCCCGCACGCGGGCAGACAGCCGCTCTCCCTCCAAGGCGTCGATAACATCGAGCAACTCATGGGGTGGACGAGAATCATAACGAGCGCGCAAACGGTCGAACTTCGGCTCTACAGGTTTCTCGGGCGGACTCGGAGGCGTTTCGGTTGCGGCCATCAAAATTCGACAACACTGACCTTATAACAATTTCCACGCGGTGGGCCAGCGTCCACATCGCGTACTCGTTCCCATTGTCTCATTCTTTGCACACTCGGGTCCCTACATCTGTATGGTTTCCCGAGAAGGTAGAATCGCATATGTGAACGCCGCCGTCATTACCGTAAGCGACTCCTGCGCCAGCGGCCTGCGTGTCGATCGTTCCGGACCCGCCGTCGTCGACCGCCTCCGGCAGGCCGGTTTTAATGTGGATGCTAGTCAGGTTGTCCCCGACGACGTGGCGCGGATTGCGCTCGCAATACGGGAGCAGGCCGAGCAAGCGCGGTTGGTGGTTACCACCGGAGGCACCGGTATCGCCCTCCGCGACGTCACGCCTGAGGCGACGCGTGCGATATGCGAGCGCATCCTGGATGGATTCGGAGAACATATGCGCCGCGAGGGATTGAAAAATACTCCGTTTGCCCCCATGAGCCGCGCTGTTTCCGGCACTCTGGGCGCCAGCTTGATTGTCAATGTTCCAGGCAATCCGCAGGCCGCGATCCAATCGCTGGAAGCAGTTCTTCATCTAATTCCCCACGCGCTGGCCCTACTGTCGGGCGATACTGAACATTCTGAACCCAACCATGCATCGGAGAAGGAATAAGGCACGGCTCGAACTGTTCGCATGATAAGACAACCACTGGACGATGAATTGAAGATTCGAATCTAAAGCAAGCTATTGCCCTAGTTACCCATGGAAGCACCTGCAGAAAACTGATCTATGCGAACACTCTGGAAGCTCGTCCTTCGCTGGAAAATCGCGTTGCTGCTCTTCCTCAAACCTCTGGGCTTCTGGGGTGTGGGCGTGCTTGCCGTAATCGATGCCAGCTCGATCGCCGTCCCCATGGACCTGATCATTGCAGGGTATGTGTGGAACGACCGCAGGCACTTCTGGTTGTACGCGATTATCGGCGCGCTGGGTGCCGCGGTAGGCGCGCTGGTGCCGTTCTACATCGGACGTACGGGTGGCGAATGGGTACTGCTCAAGCGCGTCAAGCGGTCGAGATACGACCAGATGCGAGCGCGTTTTGACCGCCATCACTGGTTAGCCGTTCTGGTACCGGCCGCCATGCCTCCGCCTTTCCCGTTCAAGCTGTTCGCGTTTGGCGCAGGCGTCTTTGAAATGCGTGTAATTCCCTATATGGCTGCCGTGTTTTTAGGGCGGACTGCCCATTATCTGGTAACCGCCATTCTCGTGATCCGCTTTGGCCCGGAGATTATGACCTTAATCGGTCGGCATTCGCCATTGCTCCTCACTATATTTGCGATCCTCGTAACCGTATTCATCCTCTATGATATTTTCCGGCGCAATCGTAGTCGTCGAAAACAACGCCAACCAGCTGAATCATAATTTTCTGTTTGCCCTAGAAGCGAGCGTACCGGTGCACCGCGCGGGCGGGCGATTTCACCGATTTACCGCTCACGACGGGCATGTCGAGCGGCCCCGTAATCGTTATCCCGGAGGGTTCAAGCCGAAGATTGAGTACGCGGGAAAATGTAACCGTCCCAGACAGCGATTGTGTCATGGAACCGGACGCCCGATGGCTGGGGTGCGAGTCGGGAAGCACCATATGGCCGGAATCAAGCGCCAGCGTCTGATTTCGAATGGTTCCCTCTCCATCCAGTCGTTGGAACCGGATGCCGTCCGTTGCGTCCGAGGAAGATGGAATCGCCGGGGAAGGGCCTGAAGGAACTGAAAGCGTCCCATTTTCCCAATCGATGGAAAAATTGCCCAACACATTTTGTGCCAATTCCGCAGCCGACCAACCGCGAGTACGGAGGCGAACCTCCGCATTTGCGGCTCCGCGGCCCCATCGCTGGTGCCAGATCGCAGCCACCTGATCCGGCTGTATGTTTCGAAGCCCGGCTTGCAGTGTGTAGACCGGCGATCCATCACCCCATTCCGCCGACCCGACTTCGGGCTCAATCGCTAGCGCTCCGTCGCTCGACTTCCCTTGTCGGGTTGGGGTAGAGGCTGTGCCAGACGCCGCTGCGGGGATTCCAGACAACGTTCCGCCGAACAGTACTCCCGAAAATGCCAGAAGCTCCGCATGGTGACCCTGGAGCCTCAGTCGCAAAGAAGCATTTTTCAAGGAGAGTTTGCCGGCCGACAGCAGGTCGGCGCTAAAGGTGCCGGAAATCTCCGGTATCTCCGGCACGCCTCCCGCCCACGGATTGATTCGCTCCAGCAGGCTGGTGTCACTATAGGTCTTGCGCAACTCTGCCTGAAGGTGCTCGACGTTCAGGTTGGAGGTATGCAGCGTAAAGGTGCGCTCGCATAGCGTTCCCAATGTCGGGCAGGATGTTTGCCAGCCGACACTGCCATCCAATGGAATTCGGGCATAGCTGCCGGTCAGGCCTGTCCACTCCACGCCCGTGGGAGTCAGGTTGACCTGCGCGGCGGCAATCTGAATCGTGCCGGGAAACGATACGAGTCGCAGGATCGCGTTCTGGATCTGCAACCTGCCGCTCCACTGAGAAGGAACAAACCAATGGGAAGAGATCAGTCCGGCCAGCGCGCCTGTTTGAACGGCCGCGCCAGATCCCCCGATCCCATCCGCATCGGCTAGTGCCGGCAGCCATGTGGATTCGAGCGTCAGTGCCAGCTGGGCGCTCCCGCGGATGGATTGAATTCCGCTGGAGATAGCAGGGATATTCAGCGCGTAGGCGAGCCGGTTCAATCTGGCCAGATCCGCCGCGCCCGTGATGTTGAGCCTTGGGCCGGACGAGGTGAATGTGCCGATCAGGGTCGCTGGTGTCGGACCTCCCAGGGAAACGTGTGCGGATGCTAAGTTCCAGGTCACGGTCGGAGATACTGGCGGAGCCTCGACAAGTTTCCGCTTCCTCCGGCTGGCTGGCACCCTACGGGTAGAAATGCTTGCGGCGTCCGTGCCCGCTGCCAGCGAAGATGCCAGCACCAGCGATGACAGATGGAGAGGATGTTGCAGATGCGGCAGACCCAGCGTCAGCGGGGTCGAGTGTGCTTCTCCGCTACATGCATCCAACGTGGCCAGCCCCCGCCAATCGCAGTCGACGGTGCCGCTCACGTCTCCGGAGGTGGTCGCATCCGCCGAAACGCCCGGGTGAACGTGACGCAGCAGTTCCAGAAAGAATCCGGCAGAAATATGTTGCAACGCGATCTGAAGGGACGTCGGTCCGGCGAGTGGGGGAATCATCGCCCCCCCGCCATTGTCGGCATCAGCAGGCCGCGATGGATTTCGGAAATGACCCACCAGCAACAGATGCCCGCCACCGAGCGGCGCATCGCATTGCAATGAATCCAGCAGTCGATCGTTATATACAAGCTGCGCCTTACAGCGTGCGCCAAGGTCCATCTCGGACGGTGGAACGAACTCGGCTCGGCGAAATTCCTCTACTTGAATACCCGAGGTCACCAAGAGTTTTGCCAGCGTCCCCTGCGCTCCAGCGGTCCAGTCGACGTTGCCTCGCCAGCCGCGGTCCTCGCCAAGGAATAGGCGGCTAACCTCTCCCAACCCCACCCGGCGCCATTCCAGGCTTGCATGGATGGGAGCATTCATCAATACAGCAGAAGTCGTGATCGACGCTTCCCCGATGATTTGCCCCGTATCCGCGGCCACCAGATCCGTGCGAACCGGCTGTGCCTTGATACGGACATGCCATTCGTTGCCCGATTGCTTCCAGAATGCCAGGTCTGCTCCTTCCAGCGAAAAGGGAAGCTTCTCCGGCCCAACTTTGAAATTGATCCGCGCGCTCGTCGCTTCGACGTAGGGAAATGGAGGGGGGCTTGCAGATGATGCCCCGTGCAATCGCAACACGTGAGAATTGCGTACCAGGGACGCAAAATTCCACCTTCCCTGATCATTGCGTACAAGATTCAGACTGGGCGCATCGAAATGCAGGCTGGCTATTTCCACCCTACGATGCCATAGCGTACTCGCCCGAAGACTTGCTGTGACCGTTTCCGCCATGATCACAGGCTCGGCTCCAAACGCCGGCTCTGCGGCCACCGTCAGGTGATGCAGCACAAAAGCAGGTCGTGGGAACAACGCGAGTTCGACTGAACTGGCATACACAGGACGCCCCAGGCCCGCGCTGATCGACTGCACAATGCTGCGCCGGAAACGATTAATGTTCACAAATGGCGGCACCACAATCGCAAGCGCCAGCAATGCGAGCGCAACCAGGACTGCAACCCGTGCGCGGCTCATCTTTCCTTTTGGTGTCGGTGGGTTTTCCATCTGCATACTTGCCAAACTACTCTATGCGATGGAACATTCGGCGCCAGCGTGTTTGATCGAAGAAGTGCACCAGAACGTGTCCCATGAATTCGACCCGATCGGCGATCGAAGTCCTGTCCACCTGGTCCGCGGGAGTCACGAAGGACCAGTACACAAATAAGGGCCTGCCAATTATGTTCTGCCGCGGCACAAAGCCCCAGTAGCGGCTGTCGAGCGACACCATGCGGTTGTCGCCCATAGCGAAATAATCGCCTGCGGGGACCACCAGATTACCGTTCTGAATATAGTTCGGCAGGTTGAGCGCCCAGGTCGCGGTGACATCGGAGTCCGGCGGGGGTGGAACAGCCGGGAAATCATCTCGGTAGGGATAATATTCATCGTTCGGATTGCCGTCGTCAGAGGGCAATGTCGCGAAGGGCATGTTCTGCGCCTTCCCGTTCAGATACACGATCCCGTGTTCCAGATGGAGATGATCTCCTGGAATCGCAACCACCCGCTTGACCAGAAACAACTTGGGTTCGCCGGGTTTGTAGAACACGATGATATCGCCGCGTCGAATGTTGCGGTAATCGATGAAGGGAGCCCAGCGTGTCGGCGGCGCGAACGTGATGCGGTCCACCAGCACATGATCGCCAATCAGCAGAGTCTTTTCCATCGAAGAAGATGGGATTTCGAAATTCTGAAAGACAAACGTGATAATGAAGAGGCCTACCACCAGAACGGAGCAGATGGAGGCGAAAAACTCATACGGAGTTTCTGCGGGCTGAGAATTCGGAGGGTTTTGCGCGAGTTGCTGGCCGGCCAATGTTTTCTCCGTTGATGAGATGCTAACGAATCACATGGAAAATCCGGCTCCAGCGAACTGCGCCAGCCAAACTGTTCCACCAACCGTGTTCGTGGGCCAGTCTATCACTGGTAAGACCGGTGATTTCTGACCTGCTTGCGGTAACTACCGAAAAATAGACGAGAAGCGGTTCTCCCACGATACCCTGGTGCGGAACCAATCCCCAATAACGACTGTCCAGGCTGTCATTCCTATTATCGCCCAGAACAAAATACTCATCGGCGGGAATCAGCAGTTGACCATCATGGACGCTTTGCTGCATCTGCATCCACCACCGGCTGCTCACACCGGGATCGGTATAAATCGAAGTTGGAAATTCATCTCGGAAAGCGTTCGCGTAACTGGGAACGTAAATGGCATACGGTTCGTTCTGGTAGTGGCCATCGACATAAACCAGTCCGTGATGCAGATGGAGTTCATCTCCCGGCACTCCAATGACGCGTTTGACCAGATACATCGAGGGATTGATCGGATAATGAAATACGACGATATCGTCGTGTCGGACCGGCTCGTAGGCCAGCAGCGGTTTCCACGGGCCCGGAGTCGCAAAAACAACTTTATTCACCAGCAGGAAATCGCCGATCAACAATGTGTTCTCCATCGATCCGGAGGGAATCCGATAGGGCTGAGCGATAAACGTCAAAACAAAAAGCGCGCTCACCAGAAAGGTGAGCGTAGTTTGCATCAGGATAAGAACTTCGTGATGATGCGGAGTCCGTACGGGCGGATGGCCGGCCGCACCCGGCAAGGTCGGATCGGTTGCCGCAGCGCTGGAGGCATCCATCTCGACACGCTCACCCTCCGGTGAAGTTGATGCGCCGACAGGTGGTCCGGGGTCTCCGATCATTTCATCTTACCTGCGTCTATTTTCGCGGATGCCGGCTTCTCCGGCGGAGTCGATTCCGGGGTCGATGCGGCAGCTGTCCGCAGCTGCAGCAATGCCAACCGCGCAGCTTCCTGCTCGGCGTCTTTCTTTCGCGTGCCGGTCGCGGAGGCGAGAATCCGCTCCGTCTCTTCTGACGAGGATTGTCCAAGGAACTTCACTGCAACCACAAAACTCTTTCTGTGGTCGGGGCCGGTCTCCGAGGTGACCTGATAACTGGGCTGGCCCAGGCCATGCGCCTGAAAATGTTCTTGCAGCATGGACTTATAATCTCCCACTTCCCCCACTCGCGCGGCGGCCACAGCGGCTTCCAGCGTCTCATCCAGCAGCAGGGTTCGCACTAGCCGGGCGGCTGGCTCAAGTCCTCCATCCAGATATACGGCCGCAATTACCGCTTCCACGGCATTGGCCAGAATTGCGGACTTTTTTCGGCCACCGCTTCTTTCCTCTCCTTTGCCGAGCCGCAGAAATTCTCCCAGTCCCACGCTCTGCGCTACTTGCGCCAAATGTGGACGGCTGACAAACTGTGAGCGCAGACGAGTCCAAGAGCCCTCGCTGAACTCTGGATAGATGCGAAATAGGTGCTCCGACACTACCAGGCCCAGCACGGCATCGCCAAGGAACTCCAGCTGCTCGTTGTCATCTCTTGGGTGATGCTCGGCCTGCTCCTCGTACGCCACAGAGCTGTGAGTCAGCGCCAGATCAAGTGTGGCTGGATGACGAAACTGATAGCCCAGCAGCTGCTGCAGTCGCTCCAACAGCACCGCGCGACCCGAATCTGTGACCGTCAATTCTTGCGCGCGTGGTTGGGGAGCGCCGGCACGCGCTTGGTGCTGTGTCGGGGAGCCGGATCGGTTGCGGGACAATGCCGTTTCGTCTCCTGGATCTTTACAGCGCTCCATCATGCAAATGTAGCTCTGTCATCCTGAACATAGCGAAGGACCTGCGCAGTCTAATGGTCGCTGGACGCTCCGCCGTTCGAACCGCTGTCCTGCCCGGGCGCATTCTGCGCGGCCGCATGCGGAGGAGCAAACGGCGCCTTCAACCCTGCTTCCGCCGCCTCTCGGGTATCCGGCTTGCCATCGCGCGACTGCATCGCGGCCTGATATTCCGCGATCGCCCCAGTGCGATTCCCTTGAAGATCGTCCAGACGACCGAGATAGATATGCGACCACGCGATGGTTCGCAAGTCATGGGAAATCTGTGTCGCCTGCGTAAATGCCTGCTCGGCTGCGTCCATTTTCCCGCTCATAATGTCAGCCCGCGCCAAAATAAACTGCGCCCGTCCCGGGTTGTTGGTGTGCTCGGTGAGCGCCTGTTGCGCCAGCCGCGCCGCGGCCGCCGTGTCCCCATCCACCAACTTATTTTCCGCTTCGTCGAGCAGGGCCGACTGCGGCGCCACCGGCTCGGTGATCTCCTGATCTAAATGCGACGCAAACACAATGTCCTGCACCCGGCGCTTTTCAATGTCCACGTTCATTCCGTAGATCATGATGCCAACCATCTCCTGTAGCGTCACGGTACTGTTCTGAAAACTTCGCAGTTGATCGTAAAAGTATTGCGTCAGGATGAAGCCCTGAACCATATCGTGCTGGACCGTTTGCCGCCGTACTTCCGCAACCGCATGCTCATACGCATTCTCCGCCCTGTTCACGGCAGCCAGCTGGTTGCGATCGATGTGAGCGGGAATCTTGTAGACAGGAACACCGGTGTCCATTGTTTGCGCTTCCATGGCGCGAATCATGCACTCCGTGACCAGCGTAAGAATATCGCTCTTGTATATATAGGGCAACGGAGAAGGCTGCACCAATTCCAGTATCGGCATTAGTCGATCGATCGATTGAGAGCGCGCATAGATCAATGGCTCGAGCACAAAGCGCAAATAGGTGTGCTTCACCGGATCCAGATCGATCTTTCCGTTCACTGGCGAAGACACCACGATGTAGTCGCCGCCGTACACGCGGGCATTGCGCTCCCCGGGCGCAATCAATGGCTCCAGCAGCAGCAGAAACCGGCGAGTGCCATAGGTGGCCGGAGGTTGCTTCAGATATAAATCCATCTGCACCAGCATCTGCCCGACGGCCACATGGGCCTTCACCACCTCTGCTTCATAATCGGCGTGGTTCAATGCCCAGATCAGATGCAGGTTTACGGACTGAGAAAAGTCCCTCAGCAGCGGAAGAAAACCGACCAGAGTCGCCGCATCGGGAGGCAGATCGGAGGTGGCGACATTCGTCGTCAACTCCGGCGGTGGTGTTAGAAATAACGCAAGCGAGATATACGCCGCCACGTTCAGGTTGACGTTGCTCATGGAATGGCTACGGATATAGGCGCAGAGCCGGTCGCGACTGTTGCGTGCCTCCGCCGACTGTTGCAGCGCCTGGTCCATGTCATCCCGCACTTTCTGACGAACAGGATCGGATACAGCCAGGCCCTGGTTGTATCCGCAGGCATTCAGCGCCGCCATCACATCGAAGAGGGATTCTGAGGTTTCCAACGACGTAGCGGGGCCGGTTGGATCAATCGCTGCGGGAATCGCTTGTGCATACCCCGCGCTGGGATGGGGAACGTCTGAAGAATTGCCGGATTGTGGCGGCGGAGCACTCCAGGACGAACCCGCAGACCCTTGATCTGTTGGAGGTTGCAATCCTTGCGATGACGAACTCGACGGCGGACTGGACGGCAATGTTTGAGACGACGAGGTCTGCGCCCATCCGGTGATCGCGAACGCCGAAACTCCGAGGCAAAGCCCGATTATCCGACAGCTAAACCGTACTGCGCGCATACACTGCATGGGCACTTTCTTTGGAGAATTTCTACGGATATTCTCCACGGGGAACCAACTTCAGTCTATGCATCCGCCCAAGCCACGGTCAAACATTTCACGCCCGTCAAAGAATAGGAACCGCATCGAGTTGACCTGCGAATTCCCGCAAGCTTCCGCTCAACCTTCTCGCAGAACGCGATCCAACGCAATTTTTTCCGCCATCAACTCCTGCACCGTAGTCGCATCGTTGCGCAGTTCCGCTTCCCCCAACGAGCGGCGCAACTCACGCTGTCGCCGTTCCAGTCGGCTATGCCGCAGGGACTGGCACGCATTCTCCACTTGCTCGGGCGAGATATCCTGCGAGCCATTCATCAATACTGCTGCCAGCAGATGGCGGCTGGCTTCCTCCGGCGCCAGGGCGAACGGATTGGAAATTGTCTCTTCCGCAGCCACAAATGCGGCAAGAAACGACGCTGCGGCCAGCCCTTCATAGAGCGCGGGTTCCTCGGCCAGCCGCTGGCGTGCCAGTTCTCGCGCTGGCTGACCGGGGGGCAAAGTGAGGGCGCGCAACAGCAGTTTTTCCGCCTCACTCCATCCGGGAGCTCCCGACGACTGAGAACGCACATCCGTTCGCCGCGCAAAGGCCGCCTGCTTCAGCTCCTGCCGCAGCAGCGCGGAGTCGATGGCCAGCTTCTGCGCGGCGTCGGCGGCAAATTCATCCCGCGCGATCCGGCTGGGAATGTGCTGCATGTGCGGCAACAGAAAATTCAGCGCCTTCACTTTGGCGTCCGGTGTGACCGGCGGAAACAGCGTTCGCGCTCGTTCAATCAAATAGTCGCTATGCCGCCGTGCCCCGCGCAGTGCTGCAATATAGGCTGGTGTTCCCCGCTCGCGCACGTAGCGATCTGGGTCCAGACCACCCTCCAGCGTCACGACCTTCACGCTGAATCCTTCCTCAATCAGCAGAGCAATGGACTTTTCCGCCGCGTTTGCTCCCGCCGTGTCAGGGTCGAAGTTCACCACCACCTGACGCGTATGACGTCCTAGCAACCGCACCTGCGCCTCGGTGAATGCGGTGCCGCTGGTGGCCAGCACATTCGTGATGCCCGCCACATAGACGGAAATGCAGTCCATCTGCCCTTCCACCAGCAGGGCAAATTCAAATTGCCGGATCGCCTGCTTCGCTTTGTCCAGATTGAACAGCACGTGGCCCTTCGTATAAAGGGGCGTCTCCGGGGAGTTCAGATATTTTGGCCCCGCCTTTTCGTCGTTATCGAGAGCCCGCGCGGTGAACGCAATCACACGTCCCGCTTCATTGCGAATGGGAAACGTAATCCGCTTGCGGAAGCGCGCATACATCGGTCCGACCGCTCCATCACCTTGCTCTTTGACCGAAAATAGCCCGCTCCCGCGCAAGACTTCTTCGTCGAACGAAGCCTGAAAGCGGTCACGCATCGCGGAGTAGGAATCCGGTGCATAGCCGATGCGAAACGCCGTAATTGCTTCCGTCGTAAGACCGCGGTTGGTCAAATATTCTCTCGCGCGCGCTGCTTCCGGGCTCTGCAGCTGCTCCTCAAAATACCGGCACGCCTGATCGTGGATTTCCAGGAGTTTCGATCGCAATCGCGAGGCCCGCGCTTCTTCCGGAGTGGAAAATTCACGCTTCGGCAGTGGAATGTCGCACTTCTGGGCAACAGTACGCACCGCCTCCGGAAAGCTGACATTCTCCATCTTCTGCACGAAGGTGAACACATCGCCCGACTGCCCGCAGCCAAAGCAATGGAAAAACTGCTGTGCCGCCTGAACATTGAACGAGGGCGTCTTCTCTTTATGAAATGGGCACAATCCCTTGAAGCTTTGCCCGCCGCTCTTGGTCAGGCGAATGTATTCGCCAATGATGCGGACGATGTCGGCCTGCTGCTTGACGGATTGGGCGAAACCATCGGCCATAGAAAGGAAAGCGATCCCGCAACCACGAGTGTAGCTCGGATCCAACTCCGGCGGAACGGGCTCCAGACTGCTTCCGCAAGCAGAGTCACTCCAACCCCTCATTCCGTTGAAAGTGCACGATTTGTTGCCGGCGAAATCCTGTCACTCCGACCGGGCGCGGTGGCGTGGAGGAGCCTGTCTTTCGGCTATCTCCGCCCCGCACATATCGACCACCGTCATGAGATGCGGGAACAGTTCGCCGTTTGTGCCGCCGAAATGTTCCAGCAGCATGTTTCCAAAACGAACATCGGGCTCGTCGACATTGACCTCGTACGTTAAATTTTTCACGTGAGATGCCGCTCCTGCGCTCCGCGGCGACCAGGTCAACCCCAATCGCCTTGTACTATACCCCTCCTTTTCACGCCTACACCACACGATGCTCTAAGATAAGCGCGTGCAGTCTCTTCTCCGCGTCGACCATCTTTCGATCACATTTTCCTCCGATGCGGGAAGGCACACGGCTGTCGATGACCTGAGTTTTTCAATTGCTCCCGGCGAGACTCTGGCCCTGGTGGGCGAGTCTGGATCGGGAAAATCCGTCACCGCGCTGGCGATCCTGCGCTTGCTCGATCCGCGCGCCAACGTGACCGGCAGCATCTGGTTTCGCGAGGAAGATTGGTTAAAGCTTCCAGAGCGAGACATGGTCGCGCGTCGCGGCCGCGATGCCGCCATGGTATTTCAAGAGCCGATGACGGCGCTGAATCCAGTGATGTCAATTGGCAAACAGATCGCTGAAGGCATTCGCATCCATCAGCGCGATCTTTCCAGGGCCGCAGTTCGCCAGCGCGCAATCGAAGCCCTGGAGTCGGTTTCCATCCCCGAGCCTCGCCGGCGATTCGACGATTATCCACACCAGTTTTCCGGTGGCCAGCGGCAACGCATCCTGATCGCGATGGCGCTGGCCAACCGTCCCAGTCTGCTGATTGCTGATGAGCCGACGACGGCTCTCGATGTTACAGTGCAGGCGCAGATTCTCGACCTGTTGCGAGAGCTGAAGCAGCGCTCTAATGCTGCGCTGCTATTCATCTCACATGATCTTTCTGTGGTCGCTCAAATTGCGCAGCGGGTCGCCGTCATGCGCAAGGGCAAGATCGTCGAAATGGCGACATGCGCGCAGTTGTTTGCTAATCCACAGCATCCATATACGCGTAGTCTGCTCGCGGCCGTCCCCACCATGCACAGCGATCGCAATGCACCGCTCGCCGCGACGGAAATTCCCACTGCCGCGCTCGAAAGTCCGCTGGTAGAGATCGCCACTGACCACTGGACCCGCGCCGCAGAATAGGTCCAGGCCACGCAACCGCACCGCAAGGATCCGCTCGACGCTCACGCTCCTAGCAGGCTTGCTTCCGCCTCAACCTTCGAAAGCCTTCTATACTCTTGCCGAGGCAGTTCGTCTTCGCCATCGTTCGACGCCTCCAGGAAAGCATCGAAGAGAGTCTCATACAGACCTTGCCGGCTCGATAGTTTTTCACGCCGGGCCCGCAGAAATCCGAAGCGAAAGGGAGAACATCGTTCCGCCTCGTCAACAAACCCCAGCGAAAAGAATTCATGCGATTCTGCGACGGCTCCGATGATCAGCGACCGCCAACTCATCCGCAGCAAATCTCGCAGCATGCGAGTTCCGTGGGGCAAGTCATCCATCCGCTCTCCCACTCGCCCGCTGAAACTCAACAACTGCATGACCAACGAATCCAGCGGCTTGCCCTTCGCAGCTCTGCGTGAGAACAGAGTTACCGAACCGCGACCAATATCCTGACACACGTCCTGCAAATCATCTCCCAATTGCAGCAGCACGCCCCATTCAAATGAGAATCGGCTTTCTTGCTCGCTCAGCCAGCCACGAGCCAGACAAGCGTCCGCCATCACAGAGCTGCCGCCTTTGGCGCAACTCATCGTCAGCACCCCGGCTTCATCGCAGTCGTTGCAACTCCCCAGTTGCGCGATGCTTTCCTCCTGGGCGCGATGAATCGCCAGCAAGCAGTCGAAGACCTCCGGATATTCCTCACGCGGATATTGCTCTTCGATCAAGCTGACCAAGGTGCATATCGCAGCCTCGCGATCGTCCTCCGCGGAAGCCCTCTGGCCGCGCAGCCGGTCGCGAAAATGCTGACTGAACCGCAGTTTCGCCTCTGCGGATACATCCGCGTCATCCAGATAGTTGTCGCTGTACGGATACAGCAGGCTATAGCCCAGGATGGATGGTGTGATTCCGACGCGCTCCCCGAGCAGCGGCTGCAACCCGCAAGCTGTCCAGGCATTGCGGCATGCCTGTGTAATATCGGCCATGCTCAGGCTTGGATCAAACCGTCGCGCCCACCGTGCAAGTTTCGTCCCTACCGGCAGAAATTCGTCGGTAAGCAAATCAACTGCTTCCTTTTCCAGGCCGAGTGCAGTCGTCGAGAATCGCGCGAATGCGGCGGTGATTTGAGCCTGGGTTTCCAAGCGTTCTTTCCTACTCCGAGGAGTTCGCCTGACCTCCCGCTCAACCACTCGCAAGGCTTCGTCGTACGCCTTCTCGCGCTTCCGCTGCTCGTGCGCGCAGTACTGCGGGCCGCCCAGCGCCGATCGCCCAGCGCAGTCGCCCCAAATCTCGACGGTCTGCGCAACCTGCGCTTCCACCCATGGCCAGCTATAGAGTCGCTGCATCCTGTTGAGAGTTACGATAAGCCGAACGAAACAGTTCCATGAAAAATCTAGAGAAAGCGCGGCGTGACGCGGGTGACGGGGCCCCCGATACTCTAAGCGTGTTTGATCTTTGTTGTCCGATCTCTCCGTGTTCTGAATCTAATCGGAATATGGAACACACATACACGCCACGGGAACGGCGCGCCGCCGCAAGAGCGATTCGCTGGCTGCCGCATATGTACCGCAGAATCCCCACTTCGCTGCGGCACGTTGGCCCCTATCACGAGGCGTGCGCACGTCTTCAGAATCGCGGCGTTGGACCATTGACCCGCGCCAGCAATCGCTTCTGGATGGGAGGGTAGAAAATGTTATTTCAGAATCAGGATGAAGTGGGTTCGCCGCGCGTCACTCCATCGGCGTGATTGGATCGCCCGCGCCCCTATCGACCCGCATTGAGCGATCAATGTAGAATCCCCATCTTTCGCTCCCGCATCGCCCAGTGCCTCAGATCGGACGCACGATACGCGCCGCGGCGGGCGCGTCCGGCAGAGTTTCATGCGCAGTATCGAGCCTCAATATCGCTCGGAACGAACGACAAAATTGACCCCATGTTCTCGATTGATCGCGATGGTCCTTGCCAGGTCCAAGTGGCTAATGGGGAAAGTGTAGGCATGCCCGTTGGCGGCGACATAGACCACCCGCGCCCCACCCTCAAACCAGTAACGGTCCGTCCACCGTATATAGCCGTCTCGGGTCACGAGCGCGGTCGGCGGTGTCAATTCACCTACCTGCGTTGCGGCAGATGTTGCAGCGTATCCATACCTGATAGGACGTTGCTTCAAGGCCAGTGCGGTAGCCGGAGGTGAATACGACATGGGAGCACGACGAGCAAAGCCCTCGGAATTGAGCGGGGCCTGCTGCGACGGCGAAACTCTCACATCCTCCATGATTTTGAGGGTGAGACGCGTTTCCGCCTTCAGCACGGGACGCGGCCCGCGCCGTGGGAGGTTCAGCAGATCGATCGGCCACAAAACGGGAATCGACCACGCGAGAGTGTCCCGCACGGGATGGCCTTTTCCGTCGATTCTGCCCTTTTTATCTACAGGATATCCAGGCACATATACAACCTTGGCTTTAATCGGTACTTCCTGGTCGGACGGCATGGCCACCCGGTCAAACTCCAGGTCCATCCAGCCTTTACCGACAAAGTGACCGGGGTCCTTGTAGTCTTGAAACTGACCGACCAGATAGCTGCCATAGGGAAATACGGAACGACCGTAGAGCTGAAAGTGGCTTATCTGACAAAGAACAGGGTCGCCGACTTCGACGTTCTTTGAAGACAGTTTTGGCCCTGAAACGGTGCATTGGATCAGAGAGCCAGCCGGAATTAGCTGTTCTGCGGCATATCCGGTGATCGGCGCGGAGAGCAGAACCAAAGAGAGAGCGTACCCAATACCCTTCATGCTGGGCCTCCTAGACGGACGGGCTCGATTTGCCCCGTTGGCGTGCATTTCGGGCGCCAGATTATGGCGTCTGACTGAGAGGTGGACGGTTACCCAGTAAAATCGTTAGTTTCTGGACCACGTTTCCGATGATTTAAGATGCGAGCATCGGCTGGCGGTTGCCCTGGACAGAAAAAAGTGCCTGGACGCAATTTCAACTGGTCCATGATCAGTCTTCCGAATTTGTACCGGAGGCGACGATCGGCGTATTCTGAGGTTCGTTACGGGCGGTATCCCACGCATTGCCAGTACCTCGGCAATCAGGGAACTGCACTGGAGAATTTTATGAGCTTGACCGAACCGCGCACCACCGATGGTGCCGCGCATTCTGTACCTCCCTCGACCTCACTGAAAGTCACCCTCCCAACATTGCAGGAAAAGAAGCGCCACCATGTGCCCATTTCGGCGCTGACGGCCTACGACTACGCCATGGCGCGGCTGGTGGACGAAGCCAGCGTCGATCTCGTCCTGGTGGGTGACTCGCTCGGCATGGTGATGCTGGGGTACGAAAGCACCCTGCCGGTCACCATGGAGGAAATGCTTCTCTGCACGCGCGCGGTACGCCGCGGAGTTCGCCGGGCACTCCTGGCTGCGGACATGCCATATGCCTCGTATCACGAGGATGTAAGTCAGGGTGTGCGCAACGCCTTGCGATTTGTGAAGGAAGCGGGCGCGGAAGCGGTGAAGGTGGAAGGCGGCCGCAATCGCGTGGACTTGATTGCACGGCTGACAGACGCAGAAATCTCCGTGATCGGACATCTTGGGTTGACACCGCAATCGCTGCATCGCATGGGCGGATACCGCGTCCAGGGCAAGACCGTGCCCGCTGCCGAGCAGTTGGTTGGAGATGCATTGGCTCTGGAAGCGGCGGGCGCGGCCCTCCTGGTGCTGGAAGGCGTGCCGCGCGAAGTCGCCGCGCGCATCACGGCGGAGTTGAACATTCCTACCATTGGCATTGGCGCCGGGCCAGAATGCGATGGCCAAATCCTCGTGCTGCACGATCTTCTGAACCTGAGCTTTGCTCCCGCGGCGAAGTTTGTGCGTCGTTACGGGGACGCGGCTTCGCTGATGCGCAATGCGGTGGAAGCCTATCGCAAGGATGTGGAGACGCGCAGCTTTCCCAGCGATGCGGAAAGCTATCATCTATCCGCGGAAGCACGCGGCAACTTTGTTCGAGGCGCTACCGCTCGCGCCGCGACCGTTCCAGCTGCGATCCGGCAACCTCGCAAGGCGTAGGCGTTCTCGTTCATGCAAATTATTTCCGATATCTCAGGGCTTCGAGCCGCGCTGCGCACGCTGCGGGCCGTCGGAGGATCGCCTCTTCCACGCAGCGTCGGTTTTGTTCCCACCATGGGCGCGCTCCATGCTGGGCATCGTTCGCTGGTGCTGGCCGCGCGCCAAGGTTGCAACGTGGTTGTCGCGTCCATCTTCGTGAACCCGACCCAGTTCGGCCCCAATGAGGATTTCAGCCGCTATCCGCGCACGCTGGAACAGGATTGCCAGATGCTCGAAGATGAGCGCGTTGATGTAGTCTTCACTCCTACGGCGGACGCGATGTATCCAGCGGGCGCTTCGACCTTTGTGGATGTCGAAGGAGTGAGCGAGCGGCTCGATGGAGCTTCCCGTCCGGGGCATTTTCGAGGCGTGGCCACCGTGGTTGCCAAGCTGTTTCATATTGTGCAGCCGGATTTTGCCTTCTTTGGACAGAAAGACGCCGCCCAGATAGCCGTGCTACGGAAGATGGTGCGCGATCTCGATTTTCCCGTCGAGATGGTGATTTGCCCCACCGTACGCGAGCCGGATGGCCTGGCGATGAGTTCGCGCAACCGCTATCTATCAGCGGAGGAACGGCGGCAGGCCCTCTCGCTCTTTCGTGCCCTGCAGGCGGCGCAAACTCTCGCCGATCACGGCGAACATCGTGCGGCCGCCCTGCTCAAAACCATGCGGTCGACTCTGGAAGCAGAGCCCGCGGTGCGCGTGGATTACCTGGCCGTGATCAACCCGGACACGTTGCTACCGCTGGAGAATGTCGCCGCAGGCGGGCTGCTCGCCATCGCTGCGTATGTCGGCGGCACGCGATTGATTGATAATGTTCTGCTATGCTCAAAGACCTCCTTGTAGTCCCTGGTTTTGGAATCGAGGCTAATGCTTGTAGTCCCTGGTTTTGGAATCGAGGCTAATGAATGAACAGTACGACTCCTCTTGCTCGTCTTGAGCGAGTGACTCTTCGAACAGCTTGGCCGAACGAGGCCACCAATTTCACTCCGTGGTTGGCGGAAAAAGGGAATTTGGACCTACTCGCAGAAAAGATAGGGATTCCGCTCCAGTTAGAAGCGGTAGAGAAGGAGGTGGGAACGTTCTACGCTGACATTCTCGCCAAGGAGCCGGACACAGAGCGATGGGTCCTGATAGAGAATCAGGTTACGCCGACAGACCACAGTCATCTGGGTCAGTTGTTGACTTACGCGGCCGGCCTCGATGCCCACACCATCGTTTGGATTGCCGAGAATTTTCGCGAGGAGCATCGCGCAGCAATTGACTTTCTCAACCGTGCGACGACAGAGGACTTCGCTTTCTTCGGCGTACAGGTCGAGCTTTACAAGATTGGCGACAGCCCACTTGCCCCGGACTTCTTGGTCGTGGCGAAGCCCAATGACTGGAGCAAGCGTACCCAGACAGCAAAACAAGCAGCCGGGGGAGATGAGAAAGAATTTCAGCGTCTCTGGAAAGAATACTGGGGAGCACTTGTTATGAAAGCGAAGGGGCACTATCCGGCCCTTGCCGAACGTGAGCCTTACCGTGGGAACTGGCAGACTTTTGAAACACTTCGAGGCGGAAATCCGAGCTTTGCTCTAAATGCAACCTTCCCGTGGGACAAGAGCCTTCGGCTGGAAATCTACATCGACAAGTCGCAAGCTAAGACCGCCTTCAAGATACTCCACGAGCAAAAAGACGAAATAGAGAAAGCCTTTGGGCAGCCATTATCATGGGAGGAACTACCCGACAAACAGGCATCTAGGATCGAGTTCTACATGCCAGGCGATGAGAAAAGCAGGGACCACCGAGAGTGGAATGCCCAACACGAGTGGCTTCTAACTTGGGGACCACGGTTGGGCGCTGCATTGCGACCATTTATACTCTGCCTCAAAATTCCAGCATCTGATGTGCAAGGTTCCTGATGCACGTAGCGATGTCCGAATTGTCGAAGCAGGCCTATCGCCCGCGAGTGGAAACACACGCGTGCCCAGCAAGAAAAAATCGTAGCGGCAGGTCGGCGGCCTTGCGAATGCCAATGCGCGGCGTCACCGCAACTTCTCCGCATTCAAAATCGTCTTCAACCAAACCCAGCGGACTCTCGGCGCTGGTAAGATCGAGCCCGTTATCTGCGGCACGGGTAATGCCGAAGGCCTGGCACAGTTTACCCGGTCCGGACGCGAGTTGATGGAGGTCCGTCGACGCGCTCATCCCGCGGTTGCGCCGCATCTCAGGGGAGCCCTTCAGCGGCTCCAGCGCGCGCAACAAAACGCAGCCCGGAATACCTTCGGGCAGACAACTCACATTGATGCAATAGTGCAGGCCATAAATGCTGTACACGTAGGCATGACCGGGTGGACCGTACAGAACCGCATTGCGCGCGGTGCGACCGCTGGCGGCGTGGGCGGCGGGGTCGTGTTCGCCAAGGTAGGCTTCAGTTTCGACGATACGTCCAATGAGTCGTTCCTCGGTGTCGCGGCGCACCAGAATTTTCCCCAGCAATTCGCGCGCTACCTGCTCCGGCGGAGCATCGAAAAAGCTACGGGCCAACTGGCGCCCCTCGACCCAGCCTTCGAGCAAGCCATCTCCTGCGGATTCAGGCGCCGGTGGATTTGGCATGTTGGCGAATCGCTTCCAGGACTTCTTCCGCATGACCCTCGGGCTTGACCTTGGGGAATATTTTCAGCAAACGCTGATCGGGGCCGATGAGAAAGGTAGTGCGCTCGATACCAAAGACCTTTTTGCCGTACATATTCTTTTCCCGCATCACGTCAAATTGATTGCAGACTTTTTCGTCGACATCAGCCAGCAACGGGTATGGGAGATTGTATTTCTCCTGGAATTTTTTCTGCGCCTTCGGCGTATCGCGAGAAATGCCGAGCACGACAGCGCCGGCCTTTTGCAGTTTCGTAAACGTATCGCGAAAGCCGCAGGCCTCAATGGTGCAGCCCGGAGTATCGGCCTTGGGATAGAAAAACAAAACCACGGGCTTCCCGGAAAAATCGGTCAAATGGACCGTTTCGTCATCCTGGTTCTTCAGGCTGAAATTCGCTACCTTGTCATTCACATTCATCGGATCGTCCTTATCTCCATGCTGTCCACATCAGCTTTTCAGCGGAGACAATCCTTGCAACCACGCGCGGAACTCGTCTCCCAGGTCTTCCCGCTTCAAGGCGAATTCAACCGTCGCTTTCAAGAAGCCAAGCTTGTCTCCAGCATCGTAGCGTGTGCCTTCAAAGCTATACCCATAGACCTTTTCATGCTCGAGCAACCCGCGAATTCCGTCGGTAAGTTGCAGTTCGCCGCCCGCACCCAGCGGAGTGGTTTCCAGCAGTTCAAAAATGCGCGGCGTCAGGATATAGCGTCCAATGATGGCATTCTTCGAAGGCGCGTCCTTCAACTTGGGTTTTTCCACCAGCGCTTTGACTTCCATGATGCGCGGGTTTCTTGCCGTCGGTTTGGCATCGATGACGCCATAGGATGAAATGGCTGGCCCTTCGACGACCTGCGTCGCGAGAATGCTGGACTGGACCTCGTCGAAAACTGAAACCATTTGCTGTAGACAGGGCGGAGTAGCATCAATCACGTCGTCGGGAAGAATTACGGCGAAAGGCTCGTCGCCCACCAGATCGCGCGCCATCAGCACAGCATGGCCCAACCCCATTGCTTCCTTCTGTCGAATATAGGCGACTCGTCCAAGATTGGAAATCTGTCGGGCCATGGCCAGCAGGTCGAGCTTCCCGCGCGATTCCAATTGGCGTTCCAACTCCACGCTGATGTCGAAATGATCTTCAATCACGGTCTTGCCCCTGCCCGTGACGATAATGATCTGGTCGCAGCCCGCCGCGATGGCTTCTTCCACGCCGTACTGAATAATCGGCTTATCGACGACCGGGAGCATTTCTTTCGGAATAGCTTTGGTGGCGGGCAAAAAACGTGTACCCAATCCTGCGGCGGGAAAAACTGCTTTGCGAATCTTGGTTTTGGCCATATTGAATTGCTTTCTCCCCATGCCTTCTACTGCCAGCGAACATCCTCTACAAACACACAAACCCTTCCCGTATCGCAGTATAAGCATTGCGGCTTTTAGGAACGATTTTTTCTTGTCGACTCATGAGATGAGATCCGCCATTCTCATGTTGTATCGGCGGAAATCCTACAACACCGGCGAGGAATTTCCCAACATGGCACGGCGGACGATCGGTAAAGGAACCCCGCCCTGGAGAAGAAAATCGTCGTGGAATTTCTCCAGAGAGAAGGCCGTGCCCTCCTTTTCCTGCACATCGGCACGCAGCTTCATGATCATCAACTTTCCGAGCGTGTAGTAGAGGTACGTCGGGTCGCTGGCGCCTCGCTTCGTCTCCACCAGGCCGGTCGCGCGAGTCTGATAGCCCTCTTTCAGGAAGAAATCGACAGCCTGATCGATGGTCATTCCCTGGGTGTGCAGTTTGATGCCAACAATGAACCTCGCATCCCGCAGCAACGCATCGTCCAGCTGACCCAGACGAATCAGTTTCGCTTCTCGCGCATCTTTCGCTCCCCACCCGCGCTCGCCATAGCCTTGATCCAGCATCATCTGCTCGCAATAGTGCGCCCAGCCTTCCACGTTCGTGTTGGAATACAACATTTTTCTGACTCGCGAGTGAATCTGGGGCATAAATAGAAACTGCACATAGTGGCCGGGATACGCCTCATGGACAGACGTGCTGATAATGGTGCCAATATTGAAGGCTCCCATGCTTTCGGCACGCTGCTGCGGAGTTTCATCGCGTCCCGGCACCGTGACATTGAAATATGCCGTGTGCGAGCCGGTCTCATACGCGCCTGGCGAATCCATCGACGCGAAGGTGGTCGCGCGCATGAATGGCGGTGTATCTTCCAGCGTCGGTTGCACGTCGGAAGGGATGGCCACGATGTGTTTCTCCCGGATGAACTGGATCAGATTGTTGAAGGTATTCTGAAATTTCCCGAGCAGTTGATCCGGGGCGGGATGGTCGGCCTGCAGCTCAGCAAGCACCTGCATGGGCGTTTTGCTGGGATCGAGTTCGGCTGCGACTTGATGGAACTGCTCCTGGTTCTTGTGCAGATCAGCGTATGCAATTTCCAGCAGGCGATCCAGGGGAATGTCGATCATCTCATCATCCCGCAGCTTGGCGCGAAATGTGGCTTCGCCGATGCGAAACTCTCCATTGGATTTTGGCAGCATGTCACTCTTGAGCCATTCCTGATATCTGCCGAGTGCCTGAATGACAGCGGCGTTGGAAGCATGAAACTCGCCCAACAGCTCGCGATCTGTGACAGTTGTGAACGCGGCGGGAATGTCACTCTGAAAAAATTCAATAATGCCCGGCAACTGCTCGATTGCAATCTCCGTATAAATCTTGGGTGGATCCGCCAGGTTGGCGCGCGCAGCCTCCAGTGCTGCAGGCATCTGCTTCTCGCGCGCAATCAGCGAAGCCAGCCTCACTTCCGCAGGCGCATAATTGCGTTCGATGATCGTAAAAGCGCTGTTGGTGATGCCGCTCGAATAATAGTCGGGATCTTTCTGCCAGAGTCGGATCGTTTCCAGGGATAGCAATTGGCTCCGGATCGTACCCAGCAGAAACTCGCGGTCTCCTTCGTCCCATTCATTCAGATTCGCGGCCGGAAAAGCGGTGACTTTTTTCTCATACGTGTGCAGCGCTGCGGCTTCCCGATCGACGCCCGCACGAGAATAGTCTTCCAATTTACCGTCATACTGATGCAGCCCGGCGCTCGTGCCATCTGTCGGGTTGAAAGCCAGATATACGGTGTCAAAGTACGCATCCACCAGATGCATCCATTGGGGATTGTGTCGCTCGCTGGTCGGCGTCATCGTGGAGTTGGCCCCAAAAAGAATTGTGCTCACCATCAGGATGCTGGCAGCCGTCAGCCGGTGCGGAAAAGAAAAATTCATGGCTGCTTCCTCAATCTCCAAAGCAAAACGGAAGTATAGCCTAAGCGCGGGCAAACGAAACCGAAGAGAGTATTTTGACAGAACCACTCCGTAGTCAGAGACTGATCGAAAGCACGCGCTCTACGGGAGAAACTCCAATGAAATTTCTTGCAAGCGTTTTGACAATCGCAGCCAGCGTGGCATTGATGCCCGTCGGCCTGGCGCAGATGTCCGGCAGCCTCGCCAGAAAGCAGCCACTCAGTCCTCCGGCCAAGGCCACCGTTCAGTTGAATGGCAAAGAAGTCAGCATCACATACAACACACCCTCCATGCGTGGACGCAAGATTTTCGGCGACCTGGTGCCCTATGACAAGGTGTGGCGCACAGGCGCAAACGCGGCCACGACGCTGAAGACGGAGATTAACCTGAAGATCGGGACGGCAACGGTTCCCGCCGGCACGTACACGCTGTTCACCATTCCGTCAGAGAGCACTTGGAAGTTGATTATCAATAAACAGACTGGACAATGGGGCCTGGATTATGAGGAGGCGCGGGACCTGGCGCGCGTTGAAATGCGCAAGGACACACTGCCGCAGCCGCAAGAGAAGATGAGTATCAGCTTCGAGAATACGCACGGCAGCACTACGCAGCTGCATGTCCGCTGGGACACGACCGACGTCTGGGTTCCTGTCGTTGCCCAATAACTAGCGAACCGCTTGCCTGCCGACTTCGATCGACAGCTTCGAGGTTGACGGAGCTGCGAGAGCGTCGATGAGTCCTCGCAGTTCGCTCAGAACATCTGCGGGTATCGTGGCTTTGACGGGAAAGCGAAGGACTCCTTGCGGCGTAAACTGCGCGCCGCGCTTTGCGTTGCGAGCGACCAGTTGCATCAGCTTCTCAGGATCGATGCTGGCGGTTTCGGTGAAATGCACGCTAACCATCTGACCTTTGCGATCCATTTGCCCGACGCCGGTTTGCTCGCAGAGCAGACGCAGACGACCGGCGGTGACAAGTAGCTGGACCGGCTCTGGCATAGGTCCGTAGCGATCTTGCATTTCCGCGGCGATGTCCTCAATGACTGTCTCATTTTCTGCGCCGGCAATACGTTTGTACATACGCAGGCGTTGATTTTCTTCCTCAATGTAGCTGGAGTCGATACGCAGCGAAATGCCAAGATTCAGTTGAACTGGCGGCCGCGCGGCCTGATCTTCGCCTTTCAATTCGCGCACCGCTTGCTCCAGCATCGTGGTGTACAGCTCAAAGCCGACGGCCTCGATATGCCCGCTCTGTTCGCCGCCGAGCATGTTTCCCGCGCCGCGCAACTCCAGATCGAGGGCCGCGATTTTAAACCCTGCGCCAAGGTCGGAAAATTCCTTCAACGCGGCCAGTCTGCGCCGCGCAATATCAGTCAACTCTTTATCCGGTGGAATCAGCAGGTAGGAATACGCCCGGCGATTAGAGCGGCCTACACGCCCGCGCAGTTGATATAACTCCGCCAGTCCATGACGATCCGCGCGGTTGATCAGGATGGTGTTCGCAAGTGGAATATCGAGCCCATTTTCAATGATGGTGGTGGCGACCAGCACATCGTATTCGTGATGCATAAAGGCCAGCATCACCCGCTCCAGTTCTGCTTCTCCCATCTGTCCGTGGCCGACCCCGATGCGAGCCTGCGGCACCAGTTCCTGCAGCCGCGCGGCGATCTCATAAATATTTTCGACGCGATTGTGGACGAAAAAAATTTGGCCCCCGCGTTCCAGTTCAACCTCAATCGCGGAGCGAATCAGCTTTTCGTCATACTTCGCCACCACGGTTTGAATCGCCATGCGATCCTTCGGCGGCGTCTCAATCACGCTCATATCGCGCAGACCCACAAGTGACATGTGCAGTGTGCGCGGAATCGGGGTTGCCGACATGGCCAGCACATCAATCTCCCGCCGCATCTGTTTCAGCCGCTCTTTGTGGCGCACTCCGAAACGCTGCTCTTCATCCACGATCAACAGGCCGAGATCCTGAAATTTCAAATCCTTCGACAGCAGGCGATGCGTGCCGATGAGAATGTCGACCCTGCCCTGTTCCACCTTCTCCAAAATCTGCTTCTGTTCCTTCGGCGAGCGGAAACGAGAAATCATTTCGATGTGAACGGGGAATGCCGCAAAGCGACGCTTGAAGGTCTCGAAATGCTGGAAGCAAAGCACGGTAGTCGGCGTCAATACGGCGACCTGCTTGCTGTCCTGCACTGCCTTGAAAGCTGCGCGCATCGCCACTTCGGTTTTCCCATAGCCGACATCGCCAACCAGCAGCCGATCCATCGGCATGGTCGATTCCATGTCGCGCTTGATGTCGGCAATCGCAGTGATCTGGTCGTCCGTCTCATTGAAGTCGAAGGCATCTTCAAATTCGCGCTGGAACTGATTGTCGGCGGAGAACGCATTGCCCTGCGCAGCCTTGCGAACGGCGTACAGCTTGAGCAGTTCGTCCGCCATGTCCGCCATGGCTTTTTTCACTCGAGCCTTAGTGCGCGTCCACTGCGCGCTGCCCAGGCGATGCAGTATGGGAGCAGGTCCTGTATCGGTCGAGCGGTACTTCTGGATCAGATCCAGCCGCGTCAGAGGAACATACAACCGCGCCGCCTCGGCAAATTCCAGAATCATGAACTCGACATGCATACCGTCCTGTGAGATCTCTTTCAAACCAAGATAGCGGGCGATGCCGTGGTCGACGTGCACCACATAATCGCCTATGGCAAGATCACGGAAATCCGAAATAAAGGCTGCGGTACTCGACTTGGATCTGCGCTGGACTGGCTTTGCTGTGACGTCCGCCTCATCGGAAAGATCGTTCGCGCCGAAAATGACCAGCCGCGCTTCCTCCAAAACGACGCCGTTCGAAATCTCCGTTCGCACAATGACGGGAGCGCGCATGTCCCCGCGCAAATAGCTGGTCTCGTCGTACATGGTCTCGCTGCCGCTGTGCGCGCTGCGGCTGCCAATGCGATAGGAAATACCGTACTCCTGCAGAATGCTTGCCAGCCGCTCGACTTCGCCCTGGTTGGCGGCTGCCAGAATCGTGCGCGTCTCCTGCGTAGCGAGCGAGCGCAGCTGCTCCACCAGCGCTGGGATCGATCCGTGAAGTCGAAGCGTGGGCCGAGTCGGAATTTCAATTTCGCCCAGCGAAGTCATATCGGTATCGAGCACGTCAACCGTGCCCAGTTGATCGAGATCGAGCCCAGGAGCTTCCGCGACGCGGGTCTGCCATTCCCACGGCGTCAGATACAAGTCGGCGGGTGGGAATAGGGTGTCGATGCCACTGCGTTCGTGGCGCTGCGTCACCTTGTTCCACCAGCGATCCAGCTGATTCTGCACCATGCCCGGCTCTTCCACAAAAATGCGGCACTTCGGAATCAGATCGAACACGGTTTGGTGCTGGCCGGAAGCAGCCACCGCAAAAAATTCCCACCCCGGAAAAACATTGGTACCCTCGGCCTCGATGGCCTCGCCGACCGCTTCGCCTTCCAGACGCTGGCCGCTGAGGCGCGTGTGGACCCGCGCCAGCAACGCATTTGTCATGGGGGTTTCCGTCAATGGCAGCAGTATTGCCTCATCCACAGGCGCCGACGAGCGCTGCGTCTCCGGATCGAACTTTCGCATCGACTCGATCTCGTCGCCAAGAAATTCAATGCGTAGCGGACCGTCCATCTCCGGCGGGTAGATGTCGAGGATGCCGCCGCGCAGCGCATATTGGCCGCGCATTTCCACCATGTCAACGGGCTGGTAACCGACGCTGGCGAGATGGGCGACGAGCGTTTCTGGATCAGCCTCTTCTCCGCGACGCAGCGTACACGCCAGGTTGGCGTAGTGTTCCGCCGAGAAGACGCGATAGCAGGCGGACTCAATTGGCAGAATGATCAACCGCGCCGCGCCTCGGGCAATCTTCCAAAGAGTCACGGCGCGCTGTTCCTGGATGTCCGGATGTGGCGAAAGATTTTCAAATGGCAGCACATCGTGGGCAGGCAGGCGCACCACTGCGGATCGATCCAACTGGCCCGTCAAATCGCACGCTGCCTGGACGGTCAGCTGCAATGCTTCCGCCGCGCGATTGTCGGAGACGACCACGAAGACAGGGGCCTTCGATAACCGGGTCAGCAGCGGCAGGTAGAGGGCGCGCGCGGTGGCGGTCAATCCAGAAATACGGCGTCGCCCCACGCCGCTGGCCAGGGACGGGCGCACGCGATCCATCGAAGGAGACTTCTCGAGATCCGCAAAAAATTCCCTGACAAAGGGAAGAATCATGAGCAATGCCTGGAGCGGGATGCGGCTACGATTCCCTGCCGGTTCATTCTGATACGGATTTTCATAAAGAAAGGCCGCGCGACGCTTGACGGTTTCAGTTGCATTTCAAGGAAATCCGCGCTAGCGAATTTCCAGAATGTTTGTTTCTTTCGACGCGTGTTCCTGGGCGCGTTCGGCCAACTGGCCCGCAATTTTGTAAAACGGCGCTGCCCGTTCAGACAGCTCGCCCGCCAGCGAAACTGGCAACCCGCGATCGCCTCCATAGCGGATCTCCGGATCGAGCGCGACCGAACCGAGAAATGCAATCTGGTACTCCCGGGCGGTGCGTTCCACGCCGCCTTTGGAAAAGATATCAATCTCATGATGGCAATGCGGACAGGTGAAAAAGCTCATGTTTTCGACGATGCCCAGCACATCCACATTCACCTGGCGAAACATTTCAATCGCCTTGCGACCATCTTGTAGCGCGACGTCCGAGGGCGTCGAAACAATGACGGCACCCGTCAACGGCACGGTCTGCACCAGGGATATGACCACATCGCCCGTCCCGGGCGGCAGATCGACAATCAGATAATCCAGTTCGCCCCACTCCACCTGCTGCAAAAACTGGCGGATGATCTGGTGCAGCATGGGGCCACGCATGACCATGGGCTTGTCGCCGGGAGAAATCGAGCCCACCGAGATCAGCTTCACGCCGTGGGCCTCCAGCGGTCCGATTTGATTGCCCTCAAGAACGCGCGGCTGGTCGCGGCTGCCCATCATCAGCGGCACGTTCGGCCCATAAACATCGGCGTCGAGCAGGCCCACGCGATTTCCTAGCCTGCTGAGTGCAATCGCAAGATTCACAGCGACTGTGGTTTTGCCAACGCCACCTTTGCCCGAGCCCACGGCGATGATATGGCGAATTCCCGGCAGCGGCTGCGGCCCCTGCGACCCTTGTCCTGACATGTGTCCCATATGCTCCAAACTTCCTTCCATGAACTTGTGCAGCGGTCATTTCAACCGGTCGCAATGGCCGCCGATGTGTGCGGGACGCGTTTCCGCATGTAGCTGCTCCCGCGCATGATCAGATGGCAGCTTCGCCAGCCGTTCTGTACGCGGCGCGGTTCTGCCGCTTCCGCTCCTTCTCCTGCTCCCGCCGCTGGCGCCGAAATCCAGCATCCTCATACCGTCGCGATTCCTCGCCTCCCTCGACGATCAGTGGCGGCACCGGGACCCGGCGGCCGTTCGCGTCGATCGCGACAAACGTCAGATAGGCGGACGCGATGTGATGACGCGAGCCCGCGATGGCGTTTTCCACCCATGCCTTCACTCCAACATCCATCGAAGTCTTGAATGCGCGATTGACGGAAGCTTTCAGGATGACAAGATCGCCCACATGCACCGGCGCGATAAAATCGATATGTTCCATTGACGCTGTGACAACATTCGCGCGCGCGTGGCGATATGCCGCCATGGCGGCGACCAGATCGATATACTGCATCAGACGTCCGCCCAGCAGATGCCCCAAGGGATTCGTATCGTTCGGTAATATCAGTTCCGTCATCTCCGACTGGGACTCGGTCACGGGGCGTGCCGGAAGCGAGGATGTCGTGTTTTCTTTCATCGCGTGATGCTCCTGTCCACAGTCATGCTTAAGCCTTTGATTTGGATTGCGTCCGGATCATGTGGATGACGCCACTGCAATTGGAACCTTTATTTTACGCTGCGAAAGTCGTCCTGCGTCAGGAGCTTGAGATGTGCCGCGTGACGCCGTAAGGTGGAGTATGGAAACTGGGCTGAAATCGGAACGAGGTATTTTTTCAGGCGATTATGTGCATAGATAAAGTGGCGGCATTTACTGAAATTCTGGCGCAGGATCCAAACCACGCCTTTGCCCGGTATGGGCTGGCCGTCGAATACGTGCAGCGCGGCGAAAACGATTTGGCGTTGGCGCAATTCGACGAATTGGAGAGGCGGCATCCCGACTACACCGCCGGGTATCAGATGGCCGCGCAAACCCTGCTTGCCGGCGGCCTACCCCGGCAAGCTGCGGAGCGACTGCGGGCCGGTATGGCATCCGCCCGCCGCACTGGAAACCAGCACGCACTTGCGGAGATGGAAGGGATGCTGGACGAACTGACGGAGCAAAACACATAACGCAGGAATGTACCGTGGTGGAGAAAGAATGAAGATTCCGTTGTTCCCTCTCGATCTGGTGCAGTTTCCCGGCGCGCCGCTCCAACTGCATATTTTTGAAGACCGCTATAAAGAGATGATCGGGGAATGCATCCGGCATAACAGTGAGTTCGGGATGGTACGGGCCCGCCGCGATGGACTGGCCATCGTCGGATGCACGGCTTCCATTGTGACCGTGCTGCACCGCTATCCCGATGGCCGCATGGACATTCTGTGCAGCGGCGAACGTCGCTTCGAAATTGAATCGCTGCTCGATGGGCGAAGTTTTCTCGAGGCGGAGGTCGATTTTCTGCCAGACAGGGAGCCGGCTTCCACACGACGCGATCGCGAGCAGTGTGCCGCTCTGCACATGGAAATGCTCGAACTGTCTGGAGGCGATGGGACGGCATTTCCCCAGCTGGATCTGAACCAGCCGGTGGCGTTCTTGCTGGCCGCTTCGATCCCGGCCGATCTGGAATTCAAACAGGAACTGTTGCATCTGCACTCCGATGGCGAACGTACTGCTCGCCTCGTGGAGTTTTACCAGGCGATCCTGCCCAAACTGCAACGCGGCTCCATCGGCTGCAAGACCGCCATACGAAACGGTCATGTGATGTAGGCCCGTAGAAACGAAGCGGCTCGCCGAATGGCAGGTCGGTTTCCCGCCAGGATTGTGTCACCGCGAGCTTCCACGCATCGACGTAACAGCATCGAACCAATACACAGCTATTTCTTGCGGCAACCGTCTAAATCCAAGGGGGACATCGATGTCGAATCCACCACACCTTCCTCTCACGTTGGGCGAGTTGCGACGCAGCACTCGTTATACTGAAGCGCGACTTGCCCGGCGCACTGTGAAAGACGAAATGCGGGAACACCTCATCGAACGCCTGCGCGCGAAAGAGGCACTGTTCCCTGGCATCGTCGGCTACGACGACACTGTGGTTCCGCAGATTGTGAACGCCGTTCTTTCTCGGCACAACTTCATCCTGCTGGGTCTCCGTGGACAGGCGAAGAGCCGCATCCTGCGGGCGCTGACGTCTCTGCTCGATGAAGCGATTCCCTACATTGCCGGCTGTGAGATTCGCGACAACCCATACGTGCCTCTATGCCGTGCCTGCAGAGATCGCATTGCGGAACATGGCGATTCGACCGCGATCGCGTGGCTGCCGCGCGACCAGCGCTACGTCGAAAAGCTGGCCACGCCTGACGTGACCGTGGCCGACCTGATCGGCGACCTTGATCCCATCAAAGCGGCGCGCAGCGGCCAGCAGCTTTCGAGCGAGTTGAATATTCACTACGGACTGTTGCCGCGCGCCAATCGCGGCATCTTCGCGCTCAATGAACTGCCCGATCTGGCCGGCAAAATTCAAGTCGCGCTGTTCAACATCATGCAGGAAGGAGATGTGCAGATCAAAGGCCATCCAGTGCGCCTTGCGCTCGATGTCGCCTTGATCTTCAGCGCCAATCCCGAGGACTACACGGCACGGGGCAAAATTGTCACCCCTCTGAAAGACCGCATCGGCTCGGAGATTCGCACCCACTATCCGCTCACCCTGGTCGAAGGCATTGCCATCACCTGCCAGGAAGCCTGGACCGAGCGCGGATTGATGAAGACGGAAATCCCCGGCTACATTCGCTCCATCGTCGAACAGATTGCCTTTACCGCGCGAGAAGACAAGAAAGTCGATCGCCGCAGCGGCGTCAGTCAGCGCCTGCCAATCAGCACCATGGAACTGGTGGTCTCGAATGCGGAACGGCGCGCGATCCAGCACGGAGAATCGCTGGCCGTGCCGCGGGCTGGAGATCTATACAGCGCACTGCCCGGCATCACGGGAAAGATTGAACTGGAATACGAGGGCGAGATGCGCGGCCCCGAGATCGTAGTCCGGGAAATTGTCCGCCAATCCATCGCCCGGGTATTCGATCAGTATTTTGCCGGGATCAACACCGCCCAGATTGAGCAATGGTTCAATCTGGGCGGCACCATCAACATGCAGGACGATCAACCGGCCGCGGACATGCTGGAGGAACTCGGACAGGTGCAGGGGATGATGGAAACTCTGGCGCCGCTCGGCATCCGCGCCAAGGATGCGCCGGAGCGCATCGTGTCGGCGGCTGAATTTCTTCTGGAAGGCATGGTCGCCCATCGCCGCCTCAGCCGCAATGAAGAGCGCGGCTTCGCGGCCGCGGAGAAATATCCGCATCGCGGAGAACGCATGGAGCGGGGCGGAGAACACTCCGTTGAAGAACGCGATCCGGACGATTTGACCGGACGGCGTGGCCGCAAGGTCTATAACTAATTTCTTGGCGACAATGTTTTTTTCAAGGCGAGCATGAAGCGCATTCGCTACAGCAAATACACGGGCAATCTGACCGACGAGTTGGAGATGGAATCGCTCCTGGAAGCGTTGTCGGATTTTCTGCTGGATTCCGGTTTCCGCTCCCCATTCAGCCGGTTTCAGGAGATGGGCAGCGATCAGACCATCGAGAACCTGCGAGAAGCTATGCGTCAGGCGCTGGAGTATGGCGATCTGTTCGATGACGCGATGCAGCAACGAATCGGCCAGATGGCCGGAAACGGCGAGTTAGAAGAGCTGATCGAGCAGTTGATCGAGCGCATGGAACAGGAAAACTTCGTCACGTTCGATCGCAGCCAGCAAGGCGAGCAACAACCGGGCCACATCTCGAACAGGCCCGGACAGGCAGGTCACGAGACGCAGGCGCATTTCCAGGTAACGGACAAGGGCCTGGACTTTCTCGGCTACAAAACTTTGCGTGACTTGCTGGGATCGCTCGGCAAGGCTTCGTTCGGTCGCCACGATACCCGCGAACTGGCCACAGGGGTGGAGATCAGCGGCGGGTCGCGTTTATACGAGTTTGGCGACACGATGAATCTCGATGCGACGGCGACATTGAGTTCAGCGCTGGCCCGCGAAGGTCTTTCTCTTCCTCTGAATTTGGAATATGCCGACCTGCACGTGCATCAATCGGAATATCAAAGCTCCTGCGCCACCGTCGTGATGCTCGACTGTTCGCACTCCATGATCCTGTACGGAGAAGATCGTTTTACGCCGGCCAAACGTGTGGCCATGGCGCTGTCGCACCTGGTGCGCACGCAGTATCCCGGCGACACGCTGTCGCTGGTGCTGTTTCACGACTCCGCGGAAGAGCTGCCGCTCTCGCAACTGGCGCGCGCACAGGTCGGTCCCTACTACACCAACACTCGCGAAGGTCTCCGCCTGTCGCAGCGGATTCTGGCCCGCCAGCGCAAGGACATGAAGCAGATTGTGATGATCACCGACGGCAAGCCTTCGGCGCTGACGCTGCCTGATGGCCGCATTTATAAAAGCGCTTTCGGACTGGACCCGCTGGTGGTCCATGAAACCCTGGAAGAAGTCGCCCGCTGCAAGCGGTCCGGCATCATGATCAATACCTTCATGCTTGCCTCCGATCCGGGCCTGGTGCAGTTTGTGCAGCGGGTCACGGCCATGTGCAAGGGGAAGGCCTACTTCACCACACCGGAGACCCTGGGACAATATCTGCTGATGGATTTTCTCTCCCGCAAGATGAAGACAATTCATTAGGGACCTGCTTTAAGCCGTTCCATCTCCGCCTGCGCAATGTCTTTCGATGCACTTCCCAGCAGTTTGGTTTTCTCTTTCCTCCAATTACCTGTTGATTGCACACATACAAAATTCCACTGGAGCGTGGATAACGTTTTTGCGTTTGGAATAGTCTTCTTAACGAAAGCCAGAAGGAGCGAGAAATGGTTCGCCCGCGGCGTGACATAGGCGTAAGCAAATACGCATGGATCCTGGCGGTTCCCGCAGTTCTTCTGGGGACGATTTGTGCTGCAGCCACTCACACATCCCATGAATCTCCCCCTGCCGCCATGCGGCAGATGGGGACTATCTGCAAATTCACGTCCGGGCCGAGAGCAGGCGCAACGCAGGATTATGCGCCCATGCAGGCGCCGTTGAACTCGCCATGTAAGGATGGCTCTGGAAGCACCGGGACAATTGTCGCCTCTGCGCCGATCGGCGAAACAGCGGTCAATCAGCAAATGGGAACTGTGTGTAAATTCACCTCTGGGCCGAGAGCAGGCGCAACGCAGGATTACGCGCCTATGCAGGCCCCTGTAGATATGTCCTGCACGGATGGGGCGGGAAGCAGCGGCACTATTGTTGCTAGTGCCACTCCTCCAGAAACGCAGGAGTCGGGCAGTCCGCAGACGGGATCGGTCTGCAAGTTTACGTCCGGGCCGAAGGCGGGGAGCACGCACGATTATGCACCCATGCATGCGCCATTGAATACGGCCTGCGACGACGGGGCGGGAAGCAGCGGGATAATCATCGCCGCGCTGCCAATGGGAACGGTCTGTAAGTTCACCTCCGGGCCGAAGGCGGGGAGCACGCACGATTACGCGCCCATGCATGCGCCATTGAATACGGCCTGCGACGACGGAGCGGGAAGCAGTGGAGTAATCATCGCTGCCACTCCGAAACCGCCAATGGGAACCGTCTGTAAGTTTACGTCCGGGCCGAAGGCCGGAAGCACGCACGATTACGCGCCCATGCATGCGCCATTGAATACGGCCTGCGACGACGGAGCGGGAAGCAGCGGGGTAATCATCGCCGCGCAACCCATGGGAACGGTCTGTAAGTTTACGTCCGGGCCGAAGACCGGGAGCACGCATGACTATGCTCCCATGCATTCGCCGCTGGGTACAGCCTGCGACGACGGAGCGGGAAGCAGCGGAGTGATCATCGCCGCTCCGATTGCGGATACTCCGTCTTGCACTCCGCCATCCGCGTGTACAGTAGCACCGAATACGAAAGCGCCGAATGCGACGGCGCCAAGTACGACCGTACCGTCGAGCGCCACGACATCGGCGAGTGCTGGCGCATCTGTGCCAGGCTCGCCGCAGGCTGGTTTAGGTTCCGTCTGCAAATTGACCTCCGGGCCAAAGGCGGGCACCACCTACGACTTCGCTCCCATGCAGGCGGCCATTGGCGCGCCGTGCAATTATGGTCCAGACAATACCGGCGTGATTATTGCCGGCACATCGCAGCCGCCACCCCCGAAGCCGGTTCCGCCCGCAGCACCCGTGATGGGATCGGTTTGCAGTTTCACCTCCGGGCCGCTGGCCCTGACTACCGCCGATTTCTCGCCGAAACGGGCTCCTCTCGGCACCCCATGCACCGATGAGCATGGGAGTCATGGAGTGATCGTCGAGCATTGATCTTCGCTTATTGATCTTCGGTTTCAGTCGAGCATCGATTTTGCTGTGTGCGTCTCCTGGCCTATGCCAGGAAAGGCGCGGATCCTTGAAAAATGCCTCAGGCCGCCGGGGGTGTCCGCAGTTGATCGCGCAGCACGCCGGCAAGTTCCACCACTTGACGCAGTTTGACGGCAGTGCCGGGCGGAAGTGCCGGCTCCTGCAGCGCCAGCTGGGTTTGCAGCAGAATGCCGGTGAGGGTGGTGTTCATTTCGCCTTCCATGATCTGGGCCGCGGCCCGCATCGCCAGCGACAGCTCCCGCTCGCGCCGTTGCAGCGCGGCTCGCACCTCGCGCAACACCCGGTTGCATCCCGAGATGCCGAGATTCACCTGGATGGGGACCGCCAGGCCTGCCTGTTGCCACAGCACTTCCGCGCCGGCAGGGTCGGCATCCACCAGGCTTTCGTCCAACACCAGCACGCCGTACTCACGCCGGCGCAACGCGGCCAGCGCTACGCGGCGGTTCTCCGCCACTTCGACCGACAGGCCAAGTTGCCGCCCAATGGCCGCCGCGCAATTTTCCGCTCCCGACATCGTCGTCACCAACAACACAGTTTGCGACATGCGATTTCTCCTTGAGGTTTTCCGATTGCGTTTTCGCTGGGCTGGCAGCGGAGCGTGAAGCCCCGCCCGAACGGATTAAACTTCCGGGTCGTCCGAAATGCCGTATTCCTTCAGCTTGCGATAGAGCGTCGTCTTGCCGATGCCCAGTAGCCGCGCCGCCGTCAGCTTATCTCCATTCAGCTGCCGCAGCGTGTTCAGAATGGCCTGTTTCTCCATCTCCGCAATCGTGCGGATGCTCGCGTCGATCTTGATGGCCTCCTCCGGCGCTGTTTCCGCCGCGCCCTGCCACTGCATTCGATATTCCTGCAACTGTGTCGGCATATCGCCCAGGTGCAGGATCGGGCCGGAGGAAAGAGCACACGCCCGCTCAATGGTGTTCTCCAGTTCACGTACGTTGCCCGGCCAATCATAACTGCCCAGCACGCGCAGCACATCATCGCTCAGGGTGTAGGAGACTCCGGTTTCGCGACGACGACGTTCCAAAAAATGTGCCGCCAGCAGGGAGATGTCCGTGCGGCGTTCACGCAGCGAAGGCACCTTCACGTTGACCACGTTGAGGCGGAAAAACAAATCCTTGCGGAACTTGCCCTGTTCCACCATGGACACCAGGTCACGATTCGTGGCCGCCAGGATGCGCACGTGGATCGGGATTCGCTGGTTCGATCCAATCGGACGAATCTCTTTCTCCTGCAGCGCCCGCAGCAGTTTCGCCTGCAGGTCGAGCGGCAACTCGCCAATCTCGTCCAGGAAAACCGTGCCCCCTTCCGCAGTCGCCAGCAAACCTTCTTTGGAGCGGTTCGCTCCGGTGAATGCGCCCTTCACGTAGCCGAACAGTTCGCTTTCGATCAGCGTCGGCACCAGCGATCCGCAGTCCACCGGAATGAAAGGGTGGGTCGCATTGGGCCCGTTGTAATGAATCGTGCGGGCCACAATCTCTTTGCCGGTCCCACTTTCACCGAGGATCAGCACCGGATGAGTGGTATGGGCCACCTTCGACAGAATGCGGTACACCCGTTCCATCTCCGGGCTGCGCCCGATCAAGGTGCCGAATCCATCCGATGTGCGAAGCTTTTCTCGCAGCCGTCGGCTTTCCGTATCGAAGTGTCGGCGCTCGGAGGCGCGCTCCAGCACATCCGACAATTCGTCCAAGGTGAAGGGCTTGGTCAGGTACTCGCTGGCCCCGGTGCGCATCGCCTCGACAGCGGAGGACACGGTGGCATAAGCGGTCATCACCACCACTACAGTCTCCGGGTAGAGGGTGCGGATCTCTTCAACCAGGGGCAGGCCACCGCCGCCCGGCAACTTCAGGTCGAGCAGCACGATGTCGGCCATGTGGGCCTTCAGCGCAGCCCGCGCCCCATGGCTGTCTTCCACGCTGGAAACGGCGAAACCATGGTTGCGCGCGATGTCGGAAACAGCGGTGCGGATGGCGGCATCGTCATCGACCACCAGCACGTGCATCATGCTGGCGCGCTCCAAAGGGGGAATTTGAGACGTGGGGGTAAACATGCGTGTTGTAGTTAGCATGGTACGCGGGTTCCTTTCCGATTTGCGGCAAAATTGTTCTGTTGGCAGTGACGGTCGTACTTCGGTTTCGGCATCTCCGAGACAACCGCCAGCTTTCCTTGCCGCGATGCAGAGATGCGCGGTTCGGTGGGAGATGGCGATGACAAGAGCGGCAATTCAATCGTGAAGCAAGTGCCCCGTCCGATCCTGGAACGAACGCGCACCGAGCCGCCGGCGCCCAGCGCCAGTTCGCGCACAATCGCCAGCCCAAACCCGCGTCCCTTGGGAGGATCGGCCAAGGTAAGCTTGCTTGAAAATCCAGAATCGAAAATGTGAGGCAGAAATTCCGCGGCAATGCCGTTGCCCGTGTCGGACACTTTCAGCACCAGCGACGACCGTTCCGAGGAATTGCCGTGCTCGAGGACGATCTTCAACTTGCCGCCATCGGGCATCGCTTCCATCGCGTTGCGCACCAGGTTCCATAGAATTCGCTCGAACTCTAGTTCTTTCAATGCCGTCGCGCCGGGATGCGCGACTGTTTTCGCTTGCACTTGGATCGCGCTTCCCGCCATCCGTCGAAACAATGGCAGCCGTCTTCGAATGGCGACGGCGAGATCCAGCGGCCTCGGTGCAGCGACCGATTGCGGAGCGGATGGCCGCGGCGGCGCGGATGCCTGCGCGGAATCGAGCAGGGAAGTGACCAGCCCCTGTCCGCGCTCTACCGCACTCGCTAATTCCTCAATCCACGCGCGTGCGTTGCCGGCCACCGTGCCGGAGGTGCGCAGCAGGTCGCAGTACACCTGCAGCACTGTGAGCCAATTGCGGGCATCGTGCGCGAAATGACTCGCGGCCGTCGCCCTCTGCTCCTCCGGCGTGCCTACGGAAAGTGGCGGATGGATGGAACGGTTCGGCTTTTGCTGCTGGAACGCGGGGGTCATGGGGCAATCTCCAATTCTTGAACCTGCTGCGGGGTCCTGCGATTTCTTCCCGCTTGACACTGGACAGGGTCGCTGGCGTTCGGCCACTTGCAACCGACTTCAGGCCGTCGGAGGCTCCCGGACTTGTCCCGATCCCGGTTGCCAATTTGAACCAATTCGATTTTCATTCGCTCCCTGCCTTCTTCCTATATCACGCCGCGTGCCAAACTGGTTCTCCTTCCCTAACCTTACGAATTCATGGGACTTAACTGGAACAGCCAACCGTCGCTTCGATTACCAAAGGTACTTTTGCGTGCCGAAATGAAATTCCATGTTCCGACCCTTCCCCCTCAACCTCAAGCAATCAAACCACTTCGCGCAAATTCCCGAAATGAACCTTCTCCAACTCATTTCCCACTCTGGGGCCGTCCCAAAAAAGCGCTTTCCCGATCCCAATTTGGAAGGCCTCGCAAGGGCGTAGATTCCTTCCTTCACCCCGATATCCACCTGCATATCCGTTGGTACAATGGCACGAACTCCGGGCATTCCCTAAAGATCTCCAAGTTCAACCGCATCATAAGTTGAGCTGCATCCACATCCGCCACCTCGCAACCCTCGGAAGTCGGAAGCACATAACGATCCAACAGATACTCAATCGCATGACCAAGAATTTCAAGAGCGCGGCCCTGTTGTGGAGAGGGCCGTCGCCTGATGTCTGCCGATTTTCTTCGTTGCCAATCATTTGTCGATGACGGCATGACCTATAAGCTCCTTAGAATCCGCGATTTGTCCTCTGCAATAATTGATCCTCTATAGAGGGATTATTCACCGATAGAGTACCGGCATTCTTCCCATTATGGCAAGCGCCAAGAGGAATACGGGAAATATCCAGAAACGTCTCGGGGATCGCGTTAGGAAAATTCGCCGAGAACGTGGGTGGACGCAACTCTATCTCGCAGAAGCCGCGGGAATGAGCAAAACCTATATATGCGATCTGGAAAATGGGCGGAAAGAGCCATGCCTTGGATCGCTTCAGACATTGGCGCATACCTTTGAAATGTCGCTGGGAGAGCTTTTCCGCCTGCTTTAAAAGTGAAGGCTCGATCGGATTTTCATTATTTAGACCAAATCGTCAGGCTTTGTGTCATTATGAAACACTCCTGGATAGCCAAGTAATGGGAGCCGAGGAAGTCGGTAGTCACCGCAGTCGTTACAATGGAATCCACATATGTCTGTTCCTGTTTCTACTTGCTTCCGGCCCGAAGGCCGTGCCACTGACGCGCTTCGTCCGCTTCGCCTGACTCTCGATTTTGTGCCCACCGCTGAAGGCTCCGTTCTCATTGAGCTTGGCCACACCCGCGTTCTCTGCAACGCCACCGTCGAAACTGGCGTGCCGGGCTGGCTGCGTAATCGCGGCCAGGGTTGGGTCACCGCCGAATATGGAATGCTGCCGCGCGCCACCCTGACTCGTACCCCTCGGGAAAGTGAACGCGGCAAAGTGGGTGGTCGCACGCATGAGATTCAGCGGCTGATTGGCCGCAGTTTGCGCGCCGCCGTGGACCTGAAGGCACTCGGCGAGCGCACCATCATTCTGGATTGCGATGTCCTGCAGGCCGACGGAGGCACCCGCACCGCCGCCATTACTGGTGCCGCTGTCGCACTGGGACTGGCCGTCGATCGACTGGTGGCCGCAAAAGTCCTCGCCACTTCGCCCATCCGGCATCTCATCGCTGCCATCAGCGTGGGTATTGTGGACGGTACGCCGCTGCTCGATCTGGCCTACGAGGAAGATGCTCGCGCCGATGTCGATATGAATGTCGTAATGACCAGTGCCGGCGATTTTGTGGAGGTGCAGGCAACAGCGGAACATAATACTTTCTCCCGCGAACAGCATGTCGCGCTGCTCGATCTCGCCGCGCGCGGTACGCGCGGATTGATCCAGGCCCAGCAGACGGCGCTCGCGAATCCGGTCCGACCATGATGCGCGTCACAACAGGATTTTCGTCCCAGCGTAAAATGAGGGTGATGGACTGGATTTGATGGACTTGGCCTCTCGAGGCCTGGACAACCCACAGACCCCACAAGATAAAAAAATTAAGGAGTGTATGACGATGAAGCTGACCCCCGGCAAACTGGCCGGCATGAAAGCCCTCTCCGACGAGCGCGGTGTGATTGCCGCCGCCGCCATGGATCAACGCGGTTCCCTGAAAAAGTCTCTGGCCAAGGAAAAAGGCTCCGCGGTCGACGACCATGCCCTGGTTGAATTCAAGATGTTGGTAACAGAAGTCCTGACCCGCCACGCATCGGCGATCCTGCTCGATCCGGAATTCGGGCTGCCCGCCGCCAAGCTTCGCAACGGAAAGGGCCTGCTGCTGGCCTATGAGAAGACCGGCTATGACGCGGCAACACCAGGCCGCCTGCCTGATCTGCTCGATCACTGGTCGGTGCGCCGCATCCAGCATGAAGGCGCGGACGCGGTCAAGCTGCTGCTCTACTACACGCCGTTTGAGAAAAAGGAAATCAACGACGTAAAGTATGCCTTCATTGAGCGAGTTGGCGACGAATGCCGCGCCCACGACATTGCATTCTTCCTGGAAATCGTAGGCTACGACGCCGAGGGCGGCGATGAAAAGTCGGTTGCCTATGCGAAGAAGAAGCCTGAGATTGTCACGCGCGCGACCGCGGACTTCTGCGATGAGCGCTATGGCGTCGATGTCCTCAAGATGGAAGTGCCGATCCAAATGGAGTTTGTCGCCGGCACCAAGGCCTTCAAAGGCACAGCCGCATACTCGAAAGAAGAAGCGCTGCATCTTTTCCGCAAGGCGGCGGAGGCTTCGACCAAGCCCTTCATTTATCTTTCGGCGGGTGTCTCCAATCCCGTCTTCATTGAAACGCTGGAACTGGCGGCCGAGTCCGGCGCCAAATTCAACGGCGTCCTTTGTGGACGCGCCACATGGAAAGACGGCATCCCCGTCTATGCCAAGCAGGGCGCCAAGGCGTTTGAAGATTGGCTCAAAACTGAAGGCGTCAAAAACATTGAGAACGTGAACCGGGCGCTGAAAGCCGCCACCCCGTGGCACGAGCGCTTTGGCATGTAGCAGGGCACGATCACGCTGAATAATTAATCCAGAGGGACCGCATTCCATCGCGGTCCTTTTGCGTTTGGGAGTGCTTTTCTGCAACCGAACCGCGCGATTTACAATCAGCACAACCCGATGAGCACACTTAAGCTGAAGCCAACCCACGCGCCCGTAAAGAATTGCTACGTGGCTGGAGAAATTCGCTATCTGGTATTCTTTGTCGGATCATCCAACGAGAGGAACGTCTTGAATGGCGAGAAAAGCCCGCGAAGCCCGAAAAGAGCGAATACCAGCCGCCCGCTACGGCATCGCCGAGTGGTTTGGCAAAGATATCGGACTGTTGACGCCGGAGGAACGGCAGACCTTTGGTCGTCTCGCAGCGAGGCAGGATCAGGAAAACTCCCTTACCGGAGCGCCCGTTTGCCCCTTTCTCTCGACTCTCATACCTGGAGCACGGTGCAACAAGGCAAGCGGAGTATGCTCGGTCCGAAAATATGCTGCTGAAGGTTCCATGGTAGCCGGGGACAAGGTAGTGACAATGTGCCCTTCTCGGTTTATTCAGTCGGTGGAACCAGGAAAGACCCTATTCTCCTGGATCGCGGAGAAGATGTTGGATACCGCGAAGGTCACGGTGGTCAAGGAAACCCCGTTCCTCAGAAAAATTGCCGACGTTCAGCGTCCAACTGACATTGCGGAGGACATGGCAGCCGAAGCCAAAGAGGAAGAAAAGCAGGCAGGACGTATCGATTGGATACTAGTGAATCCAGAAACCGTTTCTGCGGGTGAGTTGGAATGGTGCGCTGTGGAAACTCAAGCCCTCTACTTCTCCGGCGCAAGGATGCGTCTTGAATTCGACGCTTACGCTCATGCCCCGTCTGACCTACTATTCCCGACTGGCAAACGGCGACCCGATTACCGCAGCAGTGGGCCCAAGCGACTATGGCCCCAGTTGGACGTAAAAGTGCCTGTGCTGCGCAGTTGGGGAAAGAAGATTGTAGTTGTCGTAGATCGGTTTTTCTACAGCAACATGAATAGGCTTGCCGATCCCTCTCCGCGAGCGCGGAGCGATAAGGAGCGTCGGGAAAATGCGGACGTGGCGTGGTTCATCGTGGACTACGACGAACATCTGCACCTTACTGCAGGCGAGGTGGTCTTTACAAGCCTGGATGGTTCACGAATTGCACTAAACGCCACGGAACCTCTGAGCAAAGCTGACTTTACTCAGAGCCTGAAGAATGTGATTGCGGACGAAAGCCGAACGAAAAAAGTTTTCAAGGTTTCAGAATGAGCAATTCGCGAATGATTGCATGGTGGGTATTCTTCATGGGAACGGTCTGAATGCGGAACTGATGCCGCATCGCCATTTCTCGTACCTCGGGCGCATCGTCGTAGGTGAGCATCACGGGTCCGCGAGCGGTCGCCATCAGAGAAAATAGGCGCTCGTGATCGACTTCGTTATGAGTGTATAGGCGGTTGCCGGCTTTCTTTCCGCCAGCGGTGTATGGCGGGTCGATGAAGAAGAATGCGTTTGGATTGGTGATGAATTGTTGGATGGTGTCGAAGGCATCGCCTCTTTGGAAGGTGATCCGATCTCGCAAATCTCGCAATCCTCTTATGCGTTCTCCTAATGTCTTGGGATACCAACGCGATCTGAGACCCTTTCCCGCCTCTCCTTCCTTTACTAAACCTGCTCCAGCGGCCATGATGCCCCCGCGCTGCATACGATTCTTGACAATGGTGCGGAACGCCCGTGCCGCATCGCTTTTCGGATTGCCTGCGAGTACCTTCTGGACATTTTCCAGAGACACCTCGAAGCTGGCGATCTGATTGCAAAGCCATTCAACCGCCGTGTCCGTCCCATCAAATATTGTTTCCCAAACAGCGGCTACATCTGAATCCAACTCGGAAAGAACGACTGTATATGCAAGTTCCTCCGCAGCGGCTGTAAGTCCAGCCATAGCTCCACCTGCAAATGGCTCTACGAATACATCGGGGATAGTCTTGGAAGCTCTGAGCCAGCTACGAATCTCGGGTACTAGCCAAGTCTTACCTCCCGGATACCTGAATGGACTGAGCTGGTTCACCTGTGCAACATTCGTCGGCTTTGTCTTCTTTCCTAGTTCAAGCACCAATTCTGATAAAGCTTCGGCTTTAGCGGCATCGACAAAGTGGGGCCGTAAATCATCTAGAGCCAGTTTGCATTCTCGGTGCACGAATACGGTTGAGCGTGTCACACCCTGAGTTTTCAGGCGCTGAAGACGCCGATTCTGCCGCTGCAATGCGGTTCCATCGATCGATCTCTTCACCGTGAACATTCACGCTACTATACACCAAAATGCGGTGAACTCGCGGACCTTCAGTTGGCGCTCATGCGCCATTTGCCTTGAGCCTCAGCAACATCCCGCGCAATTCGCAGCTTGACTTCATGCCTGCGAGTTCCTACAGTCGCAGTATGGAAGTGAACGGCTCATCGAATTCGGCGAGCAATCCACGTGGGCCCGCGGTGGACGCTCCCATCGGTCCGCGCAAAGAACTGGTGCTCACCGCCATTGTCGAAAACTATATTGCCAACGGCGAGCCAGTGGCATCGCAGTCTGTCGCGCGGCAACACAATCGCGAAGGCATGAGTGCTGCCACGGTCCGCAACGTGATGGCGGAACTTTCCGAAGCCGGATTTTTGGAGCAGCCGCACACCTCCGCCGGAAGAATCCCCACGGCGCAGGCATTTCGTTATTATGTCGAACAGCTTCTCCGCCGCAAGTCCTCTGCGCGTCAGGTGCTGCCCCAGCCGACCCAGGAACAAATTGAAGAGAGCTTTACCGGCGTGGCCAACGCGACCGACTTTTTCGCACGCACCTCGCATATCCTGGCCCTGCTCTCGGGCGGGGTCGGCGTGGGCCTGGGCGTAACTGCGGCCACTGCGGACTGGGAGCTTTTGGAACATGTTCACTTCACCCGCCTTGGCGTTGCCCGCGTGCTCACTGTACTGGTGACAACCGCAGGGGTGGTGCGCGATCGGCTGCTGACGCTGGAACACGACCTGACTCCCGGAGAACTGGAAACCGCGGCCAATTACCTCAATCAGAATTTTCACGGCTGGGCACTGGAACGCATTCGCCAGGAACTGACGCGTCGCATGGACCGCGAGCGCAATGAGTACAATCAGGTCCTTTGTTCGCTCGAACTTTGGGCGAAGGGCGCCATGGATCCCATGGCCGACCGCAATTCCCAGGAAAAATCCATCTTCATGGATGGCGTAGCCAACCTGATGGTGAATGAAGCCGACCGGCGACACCTGCGAGAAATTTTCCTCGCGCTCGAGGAGAAACAGCGCATTATCGATCTGTTGAATGCGTATGTCGACAGCAAGCAACCCTCCGTTCGCGTAGTCGTCGGTCTGGAGGAAGCCATCCCGGAGATGCGAGACCTGGTCCTGATTGCCGCTCCTGCCCGGCGCGGGGCGGAGCATCTGGGTACCGTTGCGGTGATTGGTCCCACCCGCATCCAATATGCCAGCGCCATCGGCACCGTAACCTACATCGCCGACCTTTTTGGGCGATGGGCAGCACAGCCGTAACAGCTTGCAGTGAAAGCTTTTTCAGGAAATCCATCGTCAGCTGCCATACCTCTGGAGAATCATCCCAACTTCTCTTCCGTCAACTGGTTACAATAGAAGTAGCCGGTTGTGGGAAATCCACGCAACGAATTGGCATTGCGCAAAATTGACGCTTTTGACCCTGCGGCCGCATCTGTTCAAATAGTAAGAGCTGCAGTGATCCTGAAAGACGTTTCGCCCGCGCAACATACCATGGATTGGCAAGAAGAAAAATTATGCGACACGACGAAGCGTTGAAGACAAGCAAGACAACCAGCCACCAGAAGAGCGACAAGGAACCGGTCGCGGCGACCCAGGAAGTCGAGCCCATCGAGAGCGACACCGCGCTCGTTGAAACCATCGACGCGGCGGCGGCAGCACGGGCTGATATCGATCGCCTGCAGACGGAACGGGACCAGCTTTTCGACCGGCTGGCACGGTTGCAGGCGGAATTCGATAATTACCGCAAACGGGAAGCCCGCGAGCGAGCCGAGTACCGCGATTACGCCCTGATCAATACGGTGGAACAAATCCTGCCGGTGCTAGATAATTTTCAGCTCGCCCTGCGTTCCGACAGTTCGGCCGAGCAGCTTCGCTCCGGCGTTGAACTCATTGTCCGTCAGATGGGAGAAATCCTTCGCTCGCTGGGAGTGCAGCCCGTTCCGACGGTGGAAACGCAATTTGATCCTCGCCTGCACGAGGCGATTGAAATGGTTGAGCGAGACGATCTTCCTGACCATCAGGTGATGGAGGAGGTTCGACGCGGCTACACCCTGCGCGACCGGCTCCTTCGCCCAGCTTTGGTTCGAGTCGCCACAAATCCTAAACAGAAAACAGCATGAGTCCAACTGCCCGCGTGAACAAAGCCGACTATTACGAAGTTCTGGGTGTAGAGCGCACCGCCTCCGATCAGGAGTTGAAGAGCGCCTACCGCAAACTCGCCATGCAACATCATCCCGACAGAAACCCGGACGATCCTGCCGCGGAAGAAAAATTCAAACTGGCGAGCGAGGCGTATCAGGTTCTTTCCGATTCGGACAAGCGCGCCGCCTACGACCGCTTCGGCCATGCTGGCGTCAGCAACGGAGCCGGCGGAGATGCGAGCGGGTTTGCCGGCATGCCCGATCTCGGCGACATCTTCGGAGACATATTCGGAGAAATGTTCAATATGGGCGGTAGCCGCCGCTCCTCCCGCGCGCAACGGGGACGCGATCTGCAGTATGAGTTGACCCTGACATTTGAAGAAGCCGTCTTCGGCAAGCAAAGCGAAATCCACATTCGCCGCATGGAGAACTGCACCGTGTGCCAGGGCAGCGGCGCCGAGCCAGGACACGGTCCCACCGTCTGCCAGCAATGCGCAGGCCGAGGCCAGGTGCGTTTTCAGCAGGGCTTTTTCTCCGTCGCTCGCACCTGCCCTGTTTGTGGAGGAACAGGCAGCCTGGTCACGCATCCCTGTCAGAAATGCAAAGGGGAAGGCCGTCAGTCCGCCGAACACACTATCAATGTTACGGTTCCCGCCGGCATTGAAGATCGCATGCGGATTCGTTACCAGGGCGAAGGAGACGCTGGCCGGTACGGCGGCCCGGCAGGGGATTTATACGTGGTGGTTTCCGTCGAGCCGCATCCATTTCTCGAGCGCGAAGGCAATAACCTGCACTACGTGCTACCAATTTCTTTTCCCCAGGCAACGCTGGGTACTGAGCTGACGATTCCCACGCTGGAAGGCGAGACAAAGCTGAAAATTCCAGAAGGAACCCAGAGCGGCACTGAATTCCGGCTCCGCAACAAAGGCGTTCCCTATTTGAACGACCACGGCCGCGGAGATCTGATCGTTCAGGTGGTTGCGCAGGTTCCCAGAAAGCTGACCAAGCCGCAGAAGGAACTGATGCGTCAATTGGCTGAAACGCTGACAGTGGAGAACACGCCCTCCTCGCGAAGTTTTATTGGCAAGATGAAAGACATCTTCAGCTAGAAGCTTTCAACCGCGTCCAGTCAGTCCGCAGATGCGAACTTCTTCACTCATCCACCATGCACTCACCACACCTGCCATGGTGATCGCAGCCGTTTCGGTGCGCAGGATATGCGGCCCCAGGCTCACCGACCGCCAGCCCGATTCCGCGAAGCTTGAAAGTTCCGTCGGAGTCCATCCGCCTTCGGGTCCGATGGCAGCATAGATGGTTCCCATCCGAGACGCCTGAGCCTCTATTGTCATCAGAGATTCCCATAGCGATTGTGTACGCTCCTGCTCCGACAAAAGAAGCCGTAGCGCATCCGGCATCTCGGCGATGCATTGCGGGACTGATATCGGACCGCAGATCTCCGGAATGGTACTGCGACGCGACTGTTGCGCAGACTCACGAGCAATTTTTCTCCAGCGCTCGCTCCGCTTCGCCGCTGCCTGTACCAGATGCTTTTCGCTGCGCTGTGCAACCAGCGGAATGATTCGCGCGACGCCAAGTTCTGTTAACTTTTCTATGGCCCACTCCATCCGCTCGAAGCGCACGATGCTCAACGCCACGACCAGGGGAAGAGAATCCGCCGCCTCCACTTCCTCATGAAGAGAGAACGCGACAACATCCACGGCCACCCGTTCGACAACCCCTCGTCGCACTGTATTTCCCGCAACAATATCGAATTCCTGACCCACCTGCGCGCGAAGAACACGCGCCAGATGTGCCGCCTGTGCATCCAGCAGCACCGCGGAGGTCTCCGTCCATCGATCGGCAATCCAGCGTCGTCGGGTCATCTCTTCACAGCTGAGCGTACCGGCGGGCGCAGAAAAGAACAACCCCAACCCCGCCGAAAATCGTTGCACAAAACAGAAGAGGGAGCGCGTTGCGCTCCCTCTTCTGTTTTGCCTTGATTGCTTCGATCGCCTTACTTCTTTTTGGCGGTCTTCTTAACAGCTTTCTTCGTTGCTTTCTTTGCTGCTTTTTTGGTTGCCATAGTAACTATTCTCCCTTTCGATGTGACATCGAGTACTGCAGTCTCATACCGCAGTTACACGAAGGTATAGTTTTGCGCAAAATTAATGTCAAGAAAAAAATTGCATTCTCGTCGCTTTTTTTCTGGACGCCAGATCGCGATCATCTCGAAAAGGGAATTGTTTCGGCGCTTGGCTCTCTGCGGAAGATGGAAATCGCGCGCATGAATTCTTCAAAAGCAATAGCGAGCACTGACATCTCCACCATGAACTCGGCTCTCGCCGACCAGTTCATTGCATGTGAAGTGCCGCATGGATAAAGGCTGAATCGTTCAGCTGGATTCTTGAGCAGCCGCATTTGTTCATCGTTTAGCGCAGAGCGCGGCGAGCTCCCAAGCCATCCGCGACCGGGTCGCCGTATACTTTTTTCGTTTGCATGATTCGCGTTGCCTGGAATCTGGAGGGTTGCATGGAAGACGTTGTGATCGTCGCCGGTGTCCGCACTCCTGTCGGAAAGTTTCTTGGTTCGCTCGCCGATTTTTCCGCGACGCAGTTGGGCGCGATCGTAGTGCGCGAAGTGGTGAAGCGCGCAGGCATCGATCCGAAGCTGGTGGATGAATGCATCCTGGGCAACGTGGTGTCGGCGGGGCTCGGTCAGAATCCAGCGCGACAGGCCGCCATCTTCGGAGGCCTCGCACCCGAGGTGAGCGCCTTCACGATCAACAAAGTTTGTGGATCGGGACTGAAAGCCGTTGCTCTCGCGGCGCAGGCGATCCAAACCGCCAATGCGGAAATCATTGTCGCTGGCGGCATGGAGTCGATGAGCAACGCGCCGTATCTTCTGCCGGATGCGCGCAAGGGATTTCGCATGGGTGACAACAAAGTCGTGGACAGCATGATCAAGGATGGCCTGTGGGACACCTACAACGACTACCATATGGGGATGACAGGCGAGAACGTCGCCGAAAAATACGGCATCACCCGCGAAGAACAGGATGCATACGCGCTCAATTCCCACCGCAAAACCGCCGCTGCGTGGAGGGATGGACGATTTGCTTCCCAGATTGTTCCAGTCGAGATTCCCGCAAAGCGAAAAGGCGAGGCACCCACGCTGTTCACCCATGACGAGTCGGTGCGCGAAGACGCAACGCTGGAAGCGCTGCGGAAATTGAAGCCTGCGTTTAAGAAAGACGGCACCGTCACCGCAGGCAACGCACCCGGGGTCAACGACGGTGCCGGGGCCATGCTGGTGATGTCGGCAAAGAAAGCCACATCGCTGGGTTTGAAACCGATGGTGCATATCCGCGCCCAGGCCAGCAGCGGCGTCGAGCCCAAGTGGGTGATGATGGCGCCGGTCACGGGCATTCGCAAAGTATTGGCGAATGCGGGCTGGCAGCGCGACGAGGTCGATCTCTTCGAGCTGAACGAAGCCTTCGCGGTGCAGGCGCTTGCAGTATCGCGCGAACTGGGACTCGACCCGGACAAACTGAATGTGAATGGCGGAGCGGTCGCCATCGGCCATCCCATCGGCGCCAGCGGCGCCCGCGTGCTCATTACTCTGATCTACGAGCTGATTCGCAGCGACTTGAAGAAGGGCGTCGCCGCGCTGTGTCTTGGCGGCGGAAACTCTGTCGCCATGGCAATTGAACGATGAAAGGGTGTCAAGATAAAACTCCACTCGGCTGTTGTGCCTACAATCTTTTTATGGACTCGACCCAACGATTTACAGACCGCGTAGACAGCTATCGCCTCTATCGTCCTCGATATCCCGTCGATGTTGTCGATCGGCTGCGCGATCATTGCCATCTCCAGCCGAATGCCGCGGTGGTGGATGTCGCCGCCGGAACAGGCTTGCTGACTGAAATTTTTCTGGGCCGCGGATATGCCGTCACTGCGGTTGAGCCCAATGATGGAATGCGCGCGGCGTGCGCCAGCCTGATCCGCAGCTTTCCAAAACTGCAATGTGTTCCAGGAACAGCGGAAAGAACCGGCCTGGCTTCGCACTCCGCCGACCTCATTACAGTTGCGCAGGCGCTCCATTGGTTCGATCTTCCACTCGCGCGCGCAGAGTTCCTGCGTGTGTTGCGCCCAGGCGGCTGGTGCGCCGTCGTCTATAACGAACGTCGCATCGGCGGAGACGCGTTTCATGATGGCTACGAATGCATCCTCAGGGAATTCGGCACCGACTACGAAATGATTCGGAACAAATATCCGCGGGAGCAATGCCTCGAGGAATTTTTCGGATCCGAACACGCCGGCTCTGGAACCATGCGATGGGTCACGTTTCCGAACGCACAGGAATTCGGTCTCGAGGGATTGAAGGGCCGCATCCTTTCTTCCTCCTACATGCCGCAACCGGGTCACCCCCGCTACACCGCCATGATGCGCCAGATCGAAAAGCTATTTGCCCAATGCCAGCAAGACGGTCGCGTGCGGATGGACTACGACTGCGTTATGAGCTATGGGCAAATGAAATAAGACGCAACCGGAGTCAACACGCAATGAGCCTTCAGCACTCAATAATATTCAGCGCCAATCCTGCCTGCGAGGTTTCCTTGTAGCGGCTCTGCATGTCGAGTCCGGTGCGGTACATTGTCTCAATCACCTGGTCGAGCGAAACCTTGTGCGTTCCCGTTTCATTCATTGCGATACGGCAGGCATTCACCGCCTTCACCGCGCCCATGGCGTTGCGTTCGATGCAGGGAATTTGCACCAGCCCGCCGATGGGATCGCACGTCATGCCAAGATTATGTTCCATGGCGATCTCGGCGGCATGCTCCACTTCGTCATTCTTTCCGCCCATCGCCGCGACCAATCCTCCGGCGGCCATCGAGCAGGCGACACCCACCTCGCCCTGGCAACCCACCTCCGCGCCGGAGATGGAAGCATTTTCCTTGTAGAGAATCCCGACAGCCGCAGCCGTCAAAAAATAACGAAGAAGGCCTTCGTCGTCCGCGCCGGGAACAAAGTGGCGATAGTAATTGGCGACTGCCGGGATCACGCCGGCGGCTCCATTCGTCGGCGCAGTCACTACCCGCCCTCCGGCAGCGTTTTCTTCATTCACGGCAATCGCGTAGAGTGTCAGCCAATCCATCGGCGCCAGCGGATCGCCAGCTTGTTTCTGAAGCAGCTTCGCGCGCATCTCCGGCGCGCGGCGGCGGACATTCAATCCACCGGGCAGCGTGCCTTCCGTTGTCAGGCCTCGCTCGGCGCAGTCCTGCATCGTCTGCCAGATGCGCTGAATGCCGGCGCGCACGCCGGCCCCACTGCGCGCAACGGATTCGTTCGCCAGGATGAGTTGCCAGATCGACCGTTGATGCTGCTGGGCAAGCTGCAGTAACTCCGCCGCGCTGTGGAAGGGATAAGGAATCTTCGTAATCGCCTGCGTCGAAGTATCTTCTCCGTCGGCGCGAATGAATCCTCCTCCGATGGAATAGAGAATCTCTTGCCGCAGCACCGAGCCATTGGCAGCGAACGCCGTATATCGCATACCGTTGGGATGTCCCGGCAGCGTCGCCGCGCGATGCCACAGCAGGTCTTCGGCTTCATGAAAAGGAACAGCTTGCTTGCCCAGAAGTGCGAGCGACTCCTCGGCGCGGACTTTTTGCAGAATGCCTTCAATCGCGGCTGGATCAATCAGGTCCGGCTGTTCTCCAAGCAATCCAAGAAGGATGGCGCGGTCCGTGCCGTGGCCATGACCGGTCAGCGCCAGCGACCCGTATAGCTCGACCGTTACACGCGCCGTGGTCGCGAGTCGCCCCGAGCCTTCCAGTTCGACTGCAAAGCGCCGCGCCGCCCGCATCGGACCAACGGTGTGGGAACTGGAGGGTCCAATCCCAATCTTGAATAAATCGAAAAGGCTCGTCATAAGAACTGGAGGAAAACGCGCAGCACTCTCAGGATACGGCAGCGGCGTCATAGGAGGCGTCGTTCCACCCCGAGCCATGTGCGCATCGGCACCTTCACAATGCGAACCGGAGTAGTACTATCGATGACAGAACTCCCCCTATGCTTTTTAAAGCCTTTAGCGCCGCGGTATATGGCATTCACGCCAACATCATCGATGTGGAAGTGGATTTTTCCGGCGTCAAGACGATGGAGGACCGCTTTCATACCGTCGGCTTGCCCGATGCAGCCGTGCGCGAGAGCCGCGACCGTGTCCGCGCAGCCATCAAAAATTCCGGCTTTGATGTTCCGCCGACCCAGATCACCATCAACCTGGCCCCCGCCGACCTGAAAAAAGAAGGTTCCGGCTTTGACCTGCCCATGGCCATCGGCATTCTGGGCGCTTATGGCAGCCTGCAATTGCGTGACCTCAGCAATTTTTTGCTGGTCGGCGAACTCGGCCTCGATGGCAGCCTGCGCCCGGTTCAGGGGATGCTTCCCATTGCCATCGCAGCGCGGGAGCGCGGCATCAAGAATCTGTTGATTCCAGCGGCGAATGCGCGTGAAGCTGCGGTGGTCGAAGGCGTGGACGTATACGGCGTGAACACGTTGCTCGAGGTGCGCGAGCTATTGAATTCAGCCGCCAACGGCGGCATCCAGGCACAGCCGATTCGCGTAGCTACGCGCGATCTTCTCGGCGAGATGCAACATTTTCCTCTCGACTTTCGCGATGTGCGCGGCCAGCAGACCGCGAAACGCGCACTCGAAGTTGCGGCTGCGGGCGGACACAACATTCTGATGATCGGGCCTCCCGGATCGGGCAAAACGATGCTGGCCAAGCGCCTCCCGGGAATTCTGGCTCCGCTGAATTTTGAAGAGGCGCTGGAGACCACCAAGATTCACTCTGTCGCCGGCGTGTTGAATTCTGAAACCGGTCTGGTAACGCAGCGGCCGTTTCGCTCGCCACATCACACAGTCTCCGATGCCGGGCTGATCGGCGGCGGCGCCATTCCGCGTCCTGGCGAAGTCTCGCTGGCCCACAACGGTCTGCTGTTCCTGGATGAGCTGCCCGAGTTTCCCCGCAATGTGCTGGAAGTCCTCCGCCAACCGCTGGAAGATGGCCAGGTCACCATTGCGCGGGCTTCCATGTCGCTTAGCTTTCCCGCGCGGTTCATGCTGGCCGCTGCGATGAATCCATGCCCTTGCGGCTACTTCAACGACAAATCCAGGCAATGCATGTGTACCCCGCCCATGATTCAACGCTATGTTTCCAAAGTCTCCGGGCCGCTGCTGGATCGCATCGATATTCATATCGAAGTTCCTGCCGTGCAGTACAAGGAACTGCGCGGCGGTTCGGCTGCCGAGGGCTCGGCGGAGATTCGTGATCGGGTGCTGGCTGCCCGCGAGCGTCAGGCCGCGCGATTCTCCAGCGCGTCCGAGCGCATTTTCTGCAACGCGCAGATGAGTACGCGCCAGATCAGAACCTACTGCGGGCTCGCCGCCGACGCGGAGCATCTGTTGGAACGGGCCATGCAGCAGCAGGGACTCACCGCCCGCGCCCATGATCGCATTCTGAAAGTAGCACGCACCATTGCCGATATTGAAGGCGAGGCCGATCTGGCCGTGAAGCACTTAGCGGAAGCTATCCAGTATCGCACCCTCGACCGCAGCTATTGGTCCTAAGATCAGCAGATTGTTCGACTTGCATTTTTGGGGGATGCATCCTCGGACTAAAGTGTGCCCAGGGGGAATATTTCTGCGGGCGTTCGCCAGTGCAAATTGTGTAACAAGGCGATAAATTTATGTTGACGGGCGGCTTCCCTGGAAGCTACGCTTAAGGGTTGGCAAGATTCACCGGTGGGCGATCGTCGCTCCGACGAGTGCTCTATCCCACGGGAAATCCCGTCCAGTCAAGGACTTCCAATATAGGAAACGCCATCTGGCGTAATCCGTCCTGACCGTTAACGGTAGTGAGTTGGCCACCAGATCATTAAAAGAGTCGCCAGTGCCCGCAAGAACGAATGCCTACAGCAAACCTCTGTAAAGAAGTCGGTTGTGGATTTCATCATAAAGAATTTGAAAGAGATTTTAGATTTTCGATCGATAGGTGTGCTAACTGCGTCTAACATTGCAGGAATCTGTTGGCTGGACCGGCGAAATACTTCTCGTACCCCACAGTAGAAGGTTCTGACGGCCATTACTAAACACAAAGAGAGGTACTGAAAATTATGCGCTCCGAACTAATATTTGGCGCTTTGACCTACGTCCGCAACCGCTACGAGCTGTGTCAGCTTGCTTCCAAAGCGGCTCGCAAATTGCACAAGCCGACCACACGTCTGCAGGATACGATGAATGACGTCTTGATTCGCTTTCATCATTCGAATCCTTTGGGCGAAAGTACTGTAGCCGTCGAGCAGGCTCGTAAGCAAGAACGTCGCGCAGCGTAAGCTGCGTGCCGTTCCTCCCCCCGGCCTGCCCCGCGTTCGATTTTCCCCAGTACAAAATTAGACTTCCTATCCATACCGCTTCCTACTGTCTCCACCTCAAAACCACCATCCGAAAATCCACCTGAAAAATATTTATGACGATCGCAGAACTAAAAGAAAAAAACATCACTGAACTGACGCGCATCGCGCGATCCCTCGAAATACCTGGAGCCAGCGGACTGCGCAAGCAAGACCTGATCTTCCGGATCCTGCAGGCCCAGAGCGAGAAAGAGGGCCACATCTTTGCCGAAGGCGTCCTGGAGATTCTACCCGACGGCTATGGCTTTCTTCGCTCTCCCGACTACAACTACCTTCCCGGTCCCGACGACATTTACGTTTCTCCGTCGCAGATTCGCAAGTTCGACCTGAAAACCGGCGATACGATCAGCGGCAATGTGCGTCCGCCCCATGAAGGCGAAAAATACTTCGCGCTGGTCAAGATTGAAGCCATCAATTTCGAGTCCCCGGAAGAGACCCGCAACAAGATCTTGTTCGACAACCTCACACCTCTCTACGCGCAGGAACGCATCAAGATGGAGACGGTCCGCGAAAGCATCAGCGGCCGCGTCATGGACTTGTTGACGCCGGTCGGCAAGGGACAGCGCGGCTTGATCGTCGCTCCGCCACGCACCGGCAAGACCATGCTGCTCCAGTCCATTGCCAACTCTATCACCACCAATCATCCGGAAATCGTGCTGATCGTCCTGCTCATCGATGAGCGCCCGGAAGAAGTCACGGACATGCAACGCTCCGTCAAGGGCGAAGTCATCAGTTCCACCTTCGACGAGCCTGCGGTTCGCCACGTGCAGGTGGCCGAAATGGTCATCGAGAAAGCCAAGCGCCTGGTCGAGCATAAACGCGACGTCGTCATCCTGCTCGATTCCATCACCCGCCTGGCACGCGCCTACAACACGATTGTGCCGCCCTCCGGTAAGGTGCTCTCCGGCGGCGTCGATTCGAACGCTCTGCAGCGGCCAAAACGCTTTTTCGGCGCCGCTCGCAACATTGAAGAAGGCGGATCGCTGACCATTATCGCCACCGCGCTCGTCGATACCGGATCGCGCATGGACGAAGTGATCTTTGAGGAGTTCAAGGGCACCGGCAATATGGAAGTCATTCTCGACCGCAAGCTGGTCGACAAGCGCGTCTTCCCTGCCATCGATATTCAACGCTCCGGCACGCGCAAGGAAGAATTGCTGATCCCCAAAGATGAATTGCAGCGCACCTGGCTGGTTCGCAAGGTACTGAACCCGCTCTCGCCGGTTGAAGCCATGGAACTGCTGGTCGATAAGCTGGGCAAAGCGCGCAACAATTCTGAATTTCTGCAGAACATGAACGCGCTATAAAAAAATATCTTCGCTAAAGAAAGAGACGCGGCCAATGGCCGCGTCTCTTTCTTTTTGCTGTGCGTCTCGTCATGCAAAGATTCGAAAGCTTATACTGGGTGGAATTTTGAGATTCGTTATGTGGGGGACCATGAATTTGTGAAGCGACGAGAGTTTTTGAAATCCGCGGCAGCAGCCAGTGTCACGGCGGCATGGACCCAACCTCAACTGGCTTCCGGATCTGCTCCCCAAACCAAGATAATTGACTCGGCAAATCAGAATCTCTATCCGCTCGGGCCGGACTCGAAACCTCAGCCCGGCGTGCCCAGCGGCAAGCTCTTCAGCTTTTCGATGAATGAATCGAAATTTTTTCCCGGTACCCATCGTACCGTCGAGGTATACGTCCCGGCGCAATACACAACGGATCGACCCGCCTGCGTGCTGGTCGCTCTCGATCAGATCTCCCATACTCTCCCGATTGTCCTCGACAACTTGATTCATGCGAAAGAAATGCCGGTGACAATCGCCATCGGGCTTCACCCGGGAGAAACGCCGTCTTCCACCCCTCCGCAAAATCCTCGCTTCAATCGGAGCTTCGAGTTCGATAGCTTGTCTGAGGTTCTGGCAGATTTTTTGCTACAGGAAGTGTTTCCGGCAGTCGAGCAACGGACAACACCCGCGGGAGTCCCGATTCGCCTCTCGGCTGATCCCAACGATCGCGGAATTATGGGAGGCAGTACCGGCGGCATCGGTTCCTTCACCGTCGCCTGGCAGCGTCCCGGCGCATTCCGCCGTGTGTACAGCATGATTGGAACCTTTGTCGGCATGCGCGGAGGAGATCGCTATCCAGTCCTGGTCAGGAAAACGGAACCCAAACCGTTGCGCGTGTTTCTTCAGGATGGCAGCGAGGATGGCTGGCCGGGAGGACTCGAATTTGGCGACTGGTGGATGAGCAATCAGGAGATGGAGCGCGCCCTGACATTTGCCGGCTATGAAGTAAATCACGCCTGGGGAGTGCTGGGACATGAGGGCACTCACGGCCAATCGATCCTGCCCGACGTGATGCGGTGGCTGTGGAAGGATTGGCCCAAACCCGTCGAAGCTGGAACCAGCAAAAATTCCATGCTCCGAACCGTGTTGCAACCACAGCAAGGATGGGAACCTGTGCTCGCCGGCATCGCCGCACTCGCAAGACAAACCGCAGACGCTCCGATTTATCGCAGCCCGTCCGTATTGAATTCGCTATCAATAGCTGCGGCCCTTGCCAGTGACGCTTCCGGTCGAGTCTATCTACAGGACCCCTGGACCGGCAGAATCGATCGCATGGACGCGAGTGGCGCCACCGAAAAATTCGCAACCGTCAGCCCAGGGAATAACGGAATTGCGTTCGGCCCCGATGGACGCCTCTACGTCGCCGAAACTGCGACGGGTAGAGTCCTTGCGCTCAATCAGCAAGGTCACGCGTCTGTCGTCACCGAAAATATACGCGGGGCGGGTCTGACGGTCACCCATTCCGGAAATATCTACGTCACGGAACCCAACGACGCCGCTTCCCACTCCGGCAAGGTCTGGCTGATTCGCCCCAGTGGCGCAAAATCCGTCGTCGCCGAGGGTCTCAACAGCCCATCCGGGATCTCTCTGACGCCCGATGGCTTGTGGCTGTGCGTCGCCGAGAGCAAAGGTCATCACGCGTACAGCTACCGGGTCCAGCCGAACGGCGACTTACAATATGGCGAGCCATTCTACTGGTTCCACGTTCCCGACACCGCAAACGATAGCGGTGTCGGACAAATATGCATGGATCGCGACGGCTCAACCTACGCTGCAACGCGCATGGGCGTGCAGATTTTCGATCGTAACGGACGGGTCAGAACCATTTTGCCGGTAGCCGACAGCCAGTTGGCCGGGATTTGTTTCGGTGGCCCCGATCTCCAGTCACTCTACGTTTCTACGGGCAACGCGGTCTATCGCCGCAGAGTCAAAACCGTTGGAATGCCTGTTTCGAAGACGCCCATCGTGCTGCCTGCGGCATCGCCAGGATAATTCGCAGACCAAAGGTTAGATCGAGCCCCAACCGGATGGCCTTACCTGTTCACAGGGTGGTGCGGACTTCTCTTCCCTTTGGCACCAGCTCCGCGCCTGGCAAGACAATTTTCGCCTGTATTTTCCTGAAGCCGAACATCACCGCGACCTGAGGAGCGACATACCGCGTCAGCCACATCACAAAAAGTATCAGGGGAATGTAATGACCCCACAGTTGCGGATGGACGGGCAACAGCAGGCCAGGCGCGGCGAAGGCAGCATAGGAAACCAGAACCAGTCCCCATGGACTCTCGCGAGCGTCGCCAAAGACTCCATTCAGAATGACGAACGTAAAAAAATACATGATTGGCATCACGACGACAACGCCCGACCAGCCAAACTCACGATAGGCATCGCCAATCGGCGCGAACGCAACCGAGGTCGTATAGTCCTCCGAGCTGGATTCGCCCGTCTCACGTCCGTAGACGTTTCCCAACGAAAGATTGGCGCGCCCCGGCCAGAGCATATGCGGAACCACCATTTCGAAACCGTCGATCAAATAATCTGGACCGACGGGCCCGGTATGCTGCGTAATGTCAATGAGCCTGTCATCCTGACAGATCAGGGACTCGCGATCCATCAGGCCCTCCGGATGGTCGTAGCAGAGCGAGACTTGGTTGACGTCCTCATTCGACTTTAAGGAATCGGCGTACCACGCATACATCGCGGGAATGGTGCTTGGATTCCTTAGCAAACTGATCGTTGCTTCCACAGTGCCGGTAAGCGTTGACTGGCGGGTCATGGCCCGGGCGTATTGCGCCCACGGGAATAGAAAACCGACGGCGATGGCCAGCCACCCGAGAATGGCGATCACTTGCAGCGGTCGAAAACGATATTCGAGCGCTCCACAAACCAGAAAATACGAGAGAAATGGTGCATACATCCCCTCCTTGGAAGCCGCGATGAAACCAAAGCCGGCAACATACAGGATGCTGGCCAGAACAATCCAGTTCATGCTGCGTTGTCCGCGGCTGATGCAAATCTCATAATATGTAGCGAGAATCGTCGCCATCGGGATGAAGATGTTCAACTGGTTCAGAGCAGTCCAGACGGTTCCGCTGCCGCCCGTGTTGTAATTCGTCAGAAGAATCTGACTGAACAATCCAATCACCAGCAAGCCCGCGGACGTATTCTTGAGGTTTTCGAGATCTCGCGCAGTGAAACGAACAATATTGCGCCTGGTGGAAAATCTGCGGCTCAGGCCCGCAGCCATTAGAATCCCTGCCCATCCAACCGCAGTGGCCGCAATCGTGATCAGTGGTTGTTCGAAATGACGATTCGACGGCTCCCATGTCAGCACCTTCACAAAGATCAAGCCGACAAATGTAGGAATCGCCATGAAAATTACATAGGCTCCGCTCACCGTTCCCAGCCCATTCAGGATGTTGAATGCAAGGGCGCTGAAAACGATGGCCAGCGATCCTAGAAACGCGAAAACAGGGTCAGTACCGTCCAGCAGTTGCGCGAACAGCAGCAACAACACCACGATGAGTACATGATTGATGTTAATTCGCGTTGGGTAAGGGATGCGCATGGTCCAAATCTTCCAGTGTGATTAGTAGCGAGTATATCAACCTGCACAGGACCCCTGCCCGCCCCGCAAAATGCGGCCAAACCACCCAGGGTGGTTTTTCGTCGCACCGCAGTGATCGCGAACGGTAACCTTGCGTATCCCTACCGAAACAGGGAATGCGACAATAAGTTATATGCGGTTTCACGCGGCGCTTCGGGCGCGAATATCATGCTGCAACTGACCCGCGCCGGCAAGCGCTTCGGCCACAAACTCCTCTTCGAAAAGGTCGACTGGCAGATAACCCCCGGGGACCGCACTGGCCTGGTCGGCGGCAACGGCACCGGCAAGTCCACGCTACTGCGAATTCTGGCCGGGCTTGACTCGCTGGATGATGGTTCCTTGGAATCGACCGGCGGCATGACCTTCGGCTATCTTCCTCAGGATGGATTGCAGTTGCATGGCCGCTCGGTTTTCGAAGAATGCTTGTCCGCGTTCGAAAAGACGCAGGTGCTCGAGCGCACAATTCAAGAACTGCATTCGCGGCTTGCAGACCTCTCCCCACATTCCCCCGAGTATGTTTCCGTCATCGATCAGTTGGCGCGGAGCGATGCCCAATTCCACGCGCAGGATGGATATACGATGGAAGCTCGCGTCGGAACCGTGCTCTCAGGACTCGGCTTCCTGAAAGAAGACTGGCAGCGGAAGACAGAGGAATTTTCCGGCGGCTGGCAGATGCGAATTGCGCTGGCCAAGTTGCTCCTCGAAAAGCCCGATCTCCTGCTCCTGGATGAACCCACAAACCACTTGGATCTGGAAGCAAGGAACTGGCTCGAAGGCTATCTCCGCTCCTACCCATACGCGTATGTCTTGGTTTCGCATGATCGCTTTTTTCTCGATGTTGCCACCAACAAGATTGTCGAACTGTGGAATCGCGGCCTCTATAGCTATACCGGCAACTACGAAAAATACCTTCAGCAGAAGGCCGAACGCCAGTCCCAACTCGAAGCCGCCTATCGTCATCAGCGCGAACATATTGAACATCTGGAAGCCTTCATCACCCGCTTCCGCGCGCAGGCAACCAAGGCGCGCCAGGTACAAAGCCGCGTTAAAGAACTGCAGCGCATCGAGCGGATCGAGTTGCCTCCGCAGGAATCCGAGATTCACTTTACCTTCCCGCAGCCGCCCGCCAGCGGACGCGCCGTGGCCGAGGCGCAACAGATCAGCAAGAGCTACGGAGCGAAACATGTATTTTCCGATGTCCAGTTCACCATCGAACGAGGTGAGCGCATCGCATTGGTCGGTCCCAATGGCGCGGGCAAATCGACGCTGATCCGTCTGCTTGCCGCGCTCGACGAACCCACGACCGGCCAGATTCGCCTCGGACATAACGTGGTGCTGCAATACTTCGCGCAGGATCAGTACAAAGAGCTGGACGCCGATGCCCGCATGCTTGATGACATCGGACGCAGCGCGCCGAGGATCCCGCAAACAGAGTTGCGCAGCCTCCTGGGGTGCTTCCTATTTTCAGGCGACGACGTATTCAAGCAACTCGGAGTCCTTTCCGGCGGTGAACGCAATCGGTATGCACTGGCCCGGCTGCTGGTCAGCCCGGCGAATTTCCTGCTGCTCGATGAACCGACGAATCACCTCGACATGCGCGCCAAGGAAGTGCTGTTAGAGGCAATCCGTAACTTCACTGGGACCGTCGTGTTTGTCTCCCACGATCGCGCCTTTATTGACGCTCTCGCGACCCGGGTCTTTGAAATTCGAGCTGGCGCCGTTCGTGTGTACGCCGGCAATTATGAAGATTATTTGTGGCAGACTTCCAGGCAAGCGGAAGCGCAGTCCGCACTGGCCTCTCCGCCAGATTTTAAAAAATCCAACGGCAACTTATCCGCCACTGGCCAACAACCCCTTGCCACCGATCCGCCAAAGGACGAGACCCGCGTCAAGCGCATCAATCCCATCCGGCTGCGACAGATGCAGGACCGCTGCTCCACCCTCGAAGAGGAAATTCCCCGCACGGAAGCGGCCATCCAGACGATTCAACAGCAGATGGGCGTCTACGTCTCCGCGGAGCAATACCAAACTCAGCAGCGTCAACTTGACGGCCTTCGCGCCGAACATGCAGCGCTGCTTGCGGAATGGGAAGAACTCATCATGCAGATCGAAGAGCGGGCGGAAATTTCTTAGCCAAACGCGTAGGAAACTGTCCACTCCCTCCTGCATAATGCAGATACGTATGGATCTTCTGTGGAAACCGGAAAACTGGGCGGAACGCCTGGAAGAGCTGCAGTCCTTTGACCCTGAGCGCAAGGAAGCTCCGCTGCGCCGCGATGTTCGCTCCCTCGGCACGCTGCTGGGCCGCGTCCTTCGCGAACAGGGGGGCGATGCGCTGTTCCAGGCTGTAGAAGATTTGCGCCGCCTCACCACAGAGGGCCGGGAAGCGCGCCTGCAAGGCGACACACAAAAAGCCGATTCGCTTTTGTCTGAAGCCATCGCGCGCATTCAGAATTTTGACACGGGATTTTCCGAGCAATTAACGCGAGCCTTCGGCTTCTACTTTGAACTGATCAACCTGGCGGAAACGAATCATCGCAAGCGTCGCCGTCGGGCACACCGCCTGCGCGGCAGTCAGAGCGCACCCCAGCCCGGCGAAATGCGCGGTACGTTGCGACGCATGCGCGAGGCGGGCATCACCGCTAGCGAGGCGATGGAATTCCTCGCGAAGATTTGCGTCATTCCTGTGTTTACCGCCCACCCCACTGAAGTCGCGCGGCGCTCTGTCCTGTTCAAACGACGGCGCCTCGGCGAGACCCTCGAAAGCCTCAATCAGATTCCCTTGCAGGATGAGGAACTCGCCGCCCGCGAAGAGGACATTCTGGCGGAGATCACAGCTCTATGGCAGACCGACGAAGTTCGCAGCCATCGACCGACCGTGCAAAATGAAATCAAACTTGGCCTCGATTATTACGACATTGCCATCTTCGAAACGCTGCCCCAGCTCTTTGAAGAAATTGCCGGTGCGCTCCGTGACGAATACGGAATCAAAGTCGAACCGAACGACTTACCGCAGGTGATTCGATTCGGCTCCTGGATTGGCGGCGATCGCGACGGGAACCCCTTCGTCACGCCGGAGGTGACGTGGCAAGCCATTACCATGGCCCGCCGCAAATTGATTGAGCACTATTGCGCGCGCATCCAGTTAATCCTCGACCTGCTGACACCTTCGGCGCAGCGGGTGGATCTGGCCCCGGCGCTGCAACGCAAACTGCAATGGTATATGTCGCATCTGGAGCGCTCCGGAGCCGGCATCGAGGGTCGTTACCCCCATGAACTGCATCGGCGGTTTGTTCTGTGCATTCGCATGCGCCTGGAAGCGTCCGCGCATGAACTGCATGATGCCTCAGCCTGCGCGACCTTACAGCCGTATCGCTCCAGCCAGGAATTATTGGAGGACCTGCATCTGCTTCGAGACAGTCTGGCTGAGAAAAAAGGACTTCGCCTCGCACGCACGCTCATCGATCCATTGGTGCGCGAAGTCCGCACATTCGGTTTGCATTTGCACACGCTGGACATCCGTCAGCATGCCCGCCAGCTTACCCAGACCCTCAGCGAGATTGAAGAAAATTGCACGGAACAAGCGTCCCGAGAAAATTTCGCCAGCCCGCTTTCGCAGGAGACCGCCGACGTACTCGCTACCTTTCGCGCCATGGCCCGGATACAGCAGCAGGAGCCCGCGGAGACGATGCAGCAATTCGTCATTAGCGGCGCCACCGGCGCGGAAGATGTCTGGCGCGTCCTGCATCTTGCGCGCATCCATCAAGTCTCCTGCATCGCCGGAGAAGATCGCGCCGCCATCCGCGTCGTGCCGCTGTTCGAGTCCATTGAGGATTTGCGTGGCGCCGCTTCCATCTGCCGCGAAATATGGACCACGCCAGCCTATCAACCACTATTGGAGTCCTGGAATCGCCGCCAGGAAGTGATGCTTGGCTACTCCGATTCGAACAAAGATGGTGGCATGCTCACCAGTACCTGGGAGCTATACAAAACGCATCGCGCACTGCACGCCGTCGCCCGCGAATGCGGCGTGGACCTGCGCCTGTTCCACGGCCGCGGAGGAACAGTGGGTCGCGGCGGCGCGCCCACGCATCGCGCCATCTATGCCCAGCCCATCGGCGATTTCAACGGAGAAATCCGCATCACCGAACAGGGCGAGGTCCTGCACTGGAAATACTCCGACGTCGTGCTCGCGGAATGGAACCTCGAGTTGATGGTGGCAGCATCGCTGGACGCGTTGGCGCGTCCGGAGGCACGCCGTCCAGGCGGCCATCGCACCGGAGAAATGTTGCCCGGCTGGGAACAGGTCCTCGATGAACTCTCCGCTATCGCCTACCGTTATTACCGCCAGAACATACCGGAAGATGAAACGGTGCTCGAATACTTCGGCGAGGCCACACCCATCAATGAGTTGGAATTTGCCCGCATCGGTTCGCGTCCCGTGCGCCGCAAGGCGAAGAGCAACTTTGCCGACCTTCGCGCGATTCCGTGGGTGTTCGGCTGGATGCAGAGCCGCCATGGCGTGCCGGGATGGTTCGGAGTGGGCCATGCGCTCGAGCGATCGATAGAACAGGGTAACCTGCCCGTGCTCCAGCACATGATGCGCGAGTTTCCATTGTTTATCGACCTCATTCGCAACGTGGAACTATCCTTGGCCAAGGCAGACTTCCATGTCGCCAAGCAGTATTCATTGCTCGTGCACGACCCTTCGGTTCGAGACCGCGTATTCACCCGGCTTGAGTCGGAATATGAAAGTACGCGTCGCGCTGTCCTCGCCGTGACGCGACAGAAACTTCTGCTCGAAACCAATCCGGTCCTGCTGCGCTCCATTCGCCTGCGCAATCCCTACGTCGATCCCATGAGCCTGATCCAGGTGGAACTGTTGCGCCGCAAACGTGCCGGCGATTCTAGCGATATCCTGCAACGTGCGATTGCCGCGACCATTAACGGCATTGCGGCGGGTCTACGCAACACCGGCTGAGACGCACGCTCTCCGTTGCCCGTAGACATCGCAATCCTTTTTATTTACATCTCAATGGATAAGTGGGAGTTTTCAGCAAGACCAGCGAAAGGGTTTAAAAACCGACAGGCTTGCGGATGTTGGCTTTCAATTAGACCGCAAGAAGAAAGGGGCTGCTAACCAGGAGCCCCTTTTATCTTTTAACAGTTTACTTAGTCGGTTTGTTCCTTGCGGGCTTTCTTGCGATTGCGCTTGCGGGCCAGGGCCTGCTTCATGCGCATCTTCTCGCCTGGCTTCATGTAATACGAGTGCCGCTTGACTTCCTTGATGATGTCTTCCTGCTGCACCTTGCGCTTGAAGCGGCGCAGTGCGTTCTCAAGCGGTTCGCCTTCCTGAATCTTTACTTCTGCCAAAAGAGATTCCACCCCCCAACGCTCCGGTTGGACACCCTTTAGAATACCGGAATTCTCAAGGATTCGATACCGCATGCCGCAACTCTATGCCATGAAGAGTGTCTGTAGATGCATGTTTCCGCTCCTGGGCGAGGAACTGGAATCCAAATTTAAACGCATGGAATCCATACATCCATTTGAGGTCATGACCGTGAGAAAATTGCTCGCCATCGCCGCCCTGCCCCTGTTTCTGCTGCCCTTCACCGGCTGCGCTCACCCCCAACCCCCGCCGTATTATGCACCGCCGCCGCCGGGTGCGGTTGCTCGCCAGGGTTTCGACACCGGCGTGGCCGCTGCACGACGTGATTTATCCCTCGGCCGCAGACCGAACGCCAATCGCCATCCCCGCTACCGCAACCCACCCGTACCGCCGGGTCAACCAACTGCAATCTACCGGGACAATTTCCTTCGCGGCTACCGTCTTACTTACCGCGGCGGGCGCTGAGCCGATCGGGCAAACGGATTCGAATCTCCGCAGCAACGAGCGTCCCACTTTGCTTCCAGTCTCGGGGCGGGGCGCTCCGCAATGCTCGATCTTCCACAGACTCCATCCGCCTCGTAATATGAGGAAGGGGAATCTGCGTATCCATTTATGATTCGTTCCTATCAAGACAAACTCCCGGTGATCCCCCAGTCCTGTTACGTCGATCCATCGGCTCAGGTCATCGGCGATGTAACCTTGGGCGAACATTCCAGCATCTGGATGAACGCCGTCGTGCGCGGCGACGTGCACTCCATTTCGATCGGCGCCAACTCCAACGTGCAGGACTGCTCCGTACTCCACGGCATGCGCCATTGCTATCCGGTGATCGTCGGCGATTGGGTCACGATTGGCCACAACGCCACCGTTCACGGCTGCGTTGTCGAAGATGCCTGCCTGATCGGTATCGGTGTCGTGATCTTGAACAATGCCCGCATCGGCGAGGGCTCGATCATCGCTGCGGGCGCCGTCATCCCGGAGAACACCATCGTCCCCCCGCGTACGCTGTGGGCTGGCGTCCCCGGAAAACAGCGTCGGCAGTTGACCGACGCCGACCGCGAGATAATCCTGCACTATGCCAAAAACTATCTCGATTACACGAAAATTTATCTGGGCGAGGCGCAGGCTGGATTGACGACGTGACACCTCCTCGTCGCCGCCCATGTCCGTCGAATCTCCCCGCGAGCTCGGCATAGCCGTCCTCGAAACCGTACACTAGACAAGAGAATCTTTTTGGAGCGAACAGCATGGCACACATGGTTCAATGCGCGAAATATAAGACGCAAATGGAAGGGCTCGACGAGCCGCCCTTCGACAGCGACTTTGGCAACAAGATCTATCACAGCGTGTCCAAGCAGGCCTGGGGAGAGTGGCTGGAGCGCCAGAAAATGCTGCTGAACGAATACCGTCTGCAGCCCTGGACCCGCGAGGCACAGGAGTTCCTAGTGGAACAGATGGATCAGTTCTTCTTCGGGGAAGGCTCCGCCGTACCCAAGGAATATGTCCCGCCGACCGCATAAGAATTGCGCCGACTCTGTTGCCGGTCGAAAGCCCGGTGTAAACTGTGCAAGACCCTGCGTTTTTTCTTGAACGCGACCGTCGGGACGTGGCTCAGCCTGGTAGAGCACTCGCTTGGGGTGCGAGGGGTCGGCAGTTCAAATCTGCCCGTCCCGACCAATTTTAGAATCAGTGGTTTACAGAACTTGTCTCCGTATTCAGAATCCTAAAGCGAGGGGTCTTTTCTTGCAAGGATTTTCGCCTTTATAGACCCTGACTTTCCAACGTAATGCATTTCCTTTGGAAGGACTCGCAGTGGAGAGCCATCACTCCGGCGACTACTCTATCCGCGTATACTGCCCTATCGGAGAATCTCTAGTCATGCGACTGCAATGAACGGGCGACGCACTTTGCTCCATGCTTCCCGTTCTGGGCACTGTTCGCTTTTTGCATTTGGATGGGCTCCGGGGAAACCTGCGCCCCACATTGGGCTGGTTTTAATTCCGAGAGAGAATTAGCCTACAGTTTTCGCGACAAATTGGATTCAAGATGACTAAGAAAGTTAAGAATCAAAGTCTGGGTAAAGCGCGGGAGGCCAAGCAAGATGAGTTCTACACTCAGCTTTCTGACATCGAGAATGAGCTAAAACACTATCGCAATCACTTCAAGAGCAAGGTGGTCTACTGCAACTGCGATGACCCCCGGGTGAGTAACTTCTTCCACTATTTCTCCTACAACTTCGAGAAGCTGGGTCTAAAAAAGTTAATCACCACCAGCTACAAGAGCCAGGAGCGCGACCTATTCAGCCGCAACGACTCCGAACACGCAGTCTATCTGGAGTACAAAGGAACCAGGGGAAAAGGAAATGTGCCCGACCCGGAGACAATCGGCATCAAGCATCTCAGAGGCGACGGGGACTTCCGCAGTGTGGAGAGCGTCGCCTTGCTCAAGAAGGCCGATATTGTCGTTACCAACCCTCCGTTCTCCCTCTTCCGCGAGTACCTCGCCCAGCTCATTACGAATGATAGAAAGTTCCTGATTGTAGGTAACCAAAATGCTGTCTCGTACAACGAGGTTTTTCCCTTCGTAAAAGACGGTAAGATCTGGTTAGGGCATAACAGTGGAGACATGGCCTTCAAAGTGCCCGCCTATTACCCGCCCCGGGACACCCGGTACTGGGTGGATGCTGACGGGCAGAAGTGGCGAAGCATGGGAAATACCTGCTGGTTCACCAACCTCGACATAGCAAAGCGCCACGAGGAGCTTATCCTTTACAAGGAATACAGCCCGGACGAATACCCAACCTACGCGAATTACAACGCCATCGAAGTCGGAAATGCCAGCAATATACCCCGGAATTTCAAGGGCGCGATGGGGGTTTCGGTAACCTTTCTAAGCAAATTTAACCCTGATCAATTTGAAATCGTTGGCTCAAGCAAGACGCTCGCGAAGCCGATGTCGGCATTGGCAAAGAAGGGGACCTACTCCCAAGGCGGCCCGCGCTTTTACCTCTCTAACGGCGATGGAACATACCAGCGTTTGTATGATCGGATTGTCATCAAAAACAAACAGGCTTAGGGGTCACAAACCCGATGAATGTAGAGCTCAGTGAAATTACCGTCCGTGATCTGACGGAAGGCTATCAGGACAATGCTGAGGCCGGAATCGTCGGCTATGGCGGAAAGTTGGATATCCGACCTCCCTATCAGCGAGAGTTTATTTATAAGCCCCAACAGCGGGATGCCGTAATCCGAACCGTAAACCAGAACTTCCCGCTGAATGTCATGTACTGGGCCGTCCGCGAAGACGGCGGCTTTGAGATCATTGACGGCCAGCAGCGCACAATCTCCCTCTGCCAGTACGTGAACGGAGATTTCTTCTTTGAGGGACGCTATTTCGACAATCTGCAGACAGACGAGAAGGAATCCCTTCTCAACTACAAGCTGATGATTTACCGCTGCAGCGGCACGGACTCAGACAGACTGGCGTGGTTCCGCACTATCAACATCGCCGGGGAGGAGTTGACCGTACAAGAGCTACGGAACGCCGTCTATTCAGGCTCCTGGGTGACAGACGCCAAGCGATACTTCAGCAAGACCGGATGCCCAGCATATGCAGTCGGTGGCAATTACCTGAGTGGCACTGCCATCCGACAGGACTACCTTGAGACCGTGATTGATTGGATCAGTTGGGGCAGGATCGAGGACTACATGGGCAAGCAGCAGAAAAAGCCCAACGCCAATGATCTGTGGCTCTACTTTCAGAAAGTGATCAACTGGGTCAAAGCCTCTTTCCCGAAATACCGCAAGGAGATGAAGGGCGTAGCTTGGGGCGGCTTATACAATGCGCACAAAGACACCGAGATTGACTCCGCCAAGCTGGAAGGGCAAATTGCCCGACTGATGGCTGACGAGGATGTCACCAAAAAGAAGGGCATCTACTCCTACGTTCTGGACCGGCAAGAACGGCATCTGAGTATTCGCGCGTTTAGCGACAATCAGAAGCGGGAAGCATATGAGCGTCAGGAAGGCGTCTGCCCTGTCTGCAATAAGCACTGGAAGTATGAAGAAATGGAAGGAGATCACATCACTCCTTGGCATTTAGGTGGAAAGACCGTTCCCGAGAACTGCAAAATGCTCTGCAAGGCCGATAACCGCACCAAGTCTGGGATATAAACCGCTCAGATTCGACATGATTTGGTTTCGTGAACAAACAGACTACTCTGAGAAACTTAGTGTCTGCGTCTGTTGGTGTAGGGCAATCCGCCTTGCACGGTGGAAACAGAATGAGATGCGGGATGGGCCCATCGATCTAGATGCTGTTTGGTTGAACGGGCACCGCAGGTCGGACATTTCACTTTTTTCCCGCTCTTGAGTTGCTCCCGTACTAAAGCGCCCTTCAGATGCTTACCGCAACCTGGACACTCGTACATCATTCTGCCCTCTCCCCTAGACACGTAGAAAAATCTCTTTTGTGCATCCCAGCATACCCGATGGCAGCACTCGAATGGAAGTTAACCGGCGTGTCGGCCCGGGCTTTGACTTTATCATCACACTTCCGTGCGAACACTTAGAGGGCGGCAGCTCTTACCTGCTGAGTGTTCGCGTCTCCTGTCCTTCCCGCACGAATCCCCCAAACAACTTGCTCCTTCATTTTGCTCCAATCTCTGCATGTCGACACACTTCCTTCCACGTCGCCATCACGGATACATTCTTTAATCTATTTGCTCCCAGGATTCGGCCTCTGCGTTCCCGGCAGCACCTCCTTATCTCCGATCCTCTCAATTTCATGGACTTTTCCTCCCTGTTGGCGTAAAGTAGGCCAATCCACGCTCTCCCCCGTTCGGCCCCTTCCGCAATTCTGTCTGCAACGAGGAGGGTGCATGAAGCTCTATCAATATGGCGTCCTTGGCTTGAGCCTGCTGTTCTCCGCAGTCGCGCTGGCCGACTTCCAATATCAGGAAACCACGCAGATCACCGGCGGTTCCATGCTGGGCATGATGAAATTCGCGTCCCATTTCAGTCATCAGGCAAAAGATATTGGCGCGCCCATTGTCTCCAATGTCTACGTGCAGGGTAACCGAATGGCCCGCATCGATCCGCAGTCAATCCAGATCATCGATCTCGATAAGGGAATGATCACCAACGTTGACCTGGTCAAGCATACCTACACGCAAATGACCTTCGAGCAGATGCGTCAACAGTTCCAACAGGCTGTCACTCAGGCCAAGGCGGAACAGGCGAAGCAGCAGGCCACCGCCCCACCGCCACAGCAGAAGCAGGACAACGTGCAGGTGAGTTTCAAAGTAAACGTGCGCACCACCGGAGCCAGCAAGCAGGTGAGCGGCGTAGGCGCGAACGAATCGATTCTGACCTTGCAAATGATCGGCACGGACACAACCAACGGCCAGCAGGGTGCGTTCGCGATCACAAATGACATGTGGATGGCGCCCGAGGTCCCCGGGTATGACGAGCTGCTGGAATTTCAAAAGAGATATGCGGCAAAGATGGGCGACGTATTCACTGGCAGCGGCCTCTCGTCCTCCCTGGCGGCGATGCAGCCGGCTGCCTCCCAGGGAATGTCCGACATGGTGAAGGAGATGTCAAAGCTGAAAGGAATTCCCGTCGAGCAGATTATGCGCATGGGCGCGACCGCGAATGGAGAGCCTTTGCCGGCGGCCAGTGAAGCTCCGCTACCGCCAAGTTCCTCGGGCCCGCAGATGCCCTCGGTAAGCGATATGGCGCAACAGTCTGCCACAAACGTCGCGAACCAGTCAGCGTCCAACGCCACCAGTAAGCTGGCCAGTAAAATGGGCGGATACGGTTCGAGCGCGCTCAGCGGTTTCAGCGGATTGGGTGGGTTCCATGGATTTGGCCACAAGAAGCAACCGCAGCCTCCGCCGCCCGAAGATGACGCGGCAGCGCAGCAGACTCCTGCCGCGACTGTCCTGATGGAATCCACGACGGAGTTGACGGCGTTTTCGTCCGCGCCCATCGACTCGGCAAGATTTGCCGTCCCCGCTGGATTCACTGAGGTACAGCCGCCGGCGAAGTAACTGTGCCAGCTCGACTCGGCTGGTTCGGGAGCGAGACAGTCCATGGGATACAGCTACGCGTGTGCGGCCCCATGAATCGCCAGCAGTCTTTCCAACAGCGGCTTCAGGTTCTTCAAGTCCAGTGCATTCGCGCCATCCGATTTCGCGTGGGCGGGATCGTCGTGCACCTCTAAAAAGATTCCGTCGACGCCCGCGGCAACCGCCGCCCGCGTCAGCACTGGAATAAACTCCGGCTGACCGCCGCTGACTCCGCCTTCCGCCGAAGGTGTCTGCACCGAATGCGTGCCATCGAACACAACCGGCGCGTATTTTCTCATTATCGCCAGCGAACGCATGTCCACCACCAGATTGTTGTAGCCGAAACTGGCCCCACGTTCAGTCAGAAACACACGCGCATTATCGCTCGCCGAACGAATTTTCTCGACCGCGTGCTGCATGTCCCAGGGCGCGACGAACTGCCCTTTCTTCACATTCACCGCGCGTCCAGTTTTTGCAGCGGCCAGCAGCAGATCAGTCTGCCGGCACAGAAATGCTGGAATCTGCAGCACGTCCACATCTTCGGCAACCCGCTCGCAATCGTGCGCGTCATGCACATCGGTCAGCACCGCCAGGCCAGTATCCTCCGCCAGACGACGCAATATTCTGCAACCTTCCTCCAACCCCGGTCCGCGAAAGCTCTTCGCCGATGTGCGATTCGCCTTGTCATAGCTGGCTTTGAAAATAGTCGGGACTCCAAGATCGCTAGTGATCCGCTGGATGGCGTCCGCCATGGTGCGCACGTGCGTTTCGCTTTCGATCACGCACGGTCCGGCGATCAGAAACAGCTTGCCCGAGCCAACCTGCACGGTACCAACTTCAAATTCGTAATGCTCTGGATTGCCCACAGAATTATCAGAACACAAACAGTTACAGAGGAGAAAGTCCTCCATACAACCCATACATGGCGGACGCGAGACCCAGCAACACGCTCCCCAGCATCAGAAACGGCAAATCGACGACGACGGAAATCGAAGCCAGCACAATCGCGATTTGCAGCCCTCCGCTGGCAACTTCCAGAATATCTTTTCGCCGCTGTTGCTGATCGCGCTCGTGTTCGACCGCGTGTGCCCGCTGCATCAGTTGCTCCATGCCATCCGCCCCTGGCTCCGAACGCATGCGGGCGGCATTCGCGCGCGCCGCGGCAATCCGCACCTGGATCGCAGCGTCGGAACCCGCCTTGGGCAGACTCTCCAGTTCCTCGGCTTCCGCCGTCAGAACCGCGCGCCGAACCGACTTGGCCTGATACTGCGCCCAGGTATCGCTCGCTGCAATGTGGCTGGAGAGATAACTTGTCTGCGCATCCTTTTCCGCAAATTCCGTCAGCGCCAGAAACGCCGCCATAATGGCGATAATGATGGCTGCACGCCGGTTGTGGCGTCCGCCTTCGTGACCCTCCGCTACATGCTCCAGGCTTTCGTGCGCCTGCTCGAATTCCTCGCTCATCGACTCTGTTCACCCCACGTACGAATCGCGCCTTCCGCTTGGAATTCGCATCCGTTCCCATGTTGTATCAGAAACTAGGCAGCGCGATCTTCAGACGAGCAAAATCTACCCAGCCATGACAACATAGTCCACGCACCTTCGCCATCCTATCGATGTTAGGGTACTGACGACAGGTGTGAAAACAAACCTCGATAGAGGCGGCGGGGACTGCCACATGCTCGGGATAGAGAAGTTATAGATTTCGCGTTCGGCTTAATTGGCGCTGATGGATCATCAGCGTACGATTATTGTACGGTCTCATTTGATGACTCTATCAAGGTTGTTTCTTGCCAAGACTCTCCTCGGTCTCCACTGTCTCGACTTCGGGATTCAAGACAAAGTCAATTCCTACGTAGTCCATCCCACAAGTAGCTACAAGGGGTCTCATAAATACCTGAGCAGCATGTGAAGGCAGGCAAGGTGGACGAAGCCGAGGAAGTTCTCGATGTGGTATTCCCACCGGGTGACGAGTCGGCGGAAGTTGTGCATCCATGCGAAGAGTCTCTCCACTTTCCAGCGCCTGCGGTAGCGACGCAGCTTGCGGCCATCCTGACTCCTGCTGCGGTTGCGCCGGTTGGGCGCGATCATCTCGATGCCATATTCTTCCTGGAGCATGCGGTCGAGCGGGTCCAATCGTAGGCATTGTCGCCGATAAGCCGCGCCGAGAGTTCATCGAGAAAGCTTCCGACAAGAACCTCTTCCACAAGCTGGCACTCGGCAGGCAAAGCGCTTTGCACAGATACGGCGAGAGGAAGACTGTTATCAGCGGCGACAGCGACGATCTTCGTCCCCCTGCCGCGGCGGGTGGGGCCGACCGCGAGGCCCCCTTTTTGGCGCTCGCGAAGGTTGCATCCACGAACGCTTCTTCCAGATTCAGCTGCCCTCGCTCATGCAGATGTCGCGCCAGCAGCTTTAACGCCCGCTCCAGCTTTCCGCTCCGAATCCACTGCTGAAATCGACGGTGGCAGGTCTGGTACGCCGGATATTTCTCCGGCAATTCACGCCACTGTGCCCCGGTGCCAAGCACCCAGAACACGCCGTTCAGTACGGCGCGCGTGTCATGCCATGGACGTCCACGGTTGTCCGCGCGCCGCTCGGGCCGCAGCACCGGTTCCACCACCGCCCACTGTTCATCGTTCAGTTCCCATCGTCCCGTCATGGGCTACTTCGCGGATACCTCAGAGCAGCCCCAGAATTGCACGAAAAATTGCCCCAGTTGTTTATGAGGCTGGTTCAGGGTTCCCTCGATGTTGCTTGCTATATGTAGAGCCTACGGATTTGCCACTGTGAAGATTAGGTCAGCGCGACGCGACGGAGATGGCTCGCCGAGCTCCTGCGCGCAGAGGTTGATTCCGCGCTGCCAACCAGCGTGCAGCCGTATCGCATATTTGCCGGGCGGCAGACGGTACCGACTGGTGAGGTCAGATTCAAAATCGTAATTATTTTGTGTTACGCAGGTATGGGCGGGAATTTTCAACAGTATGTTCCTTGCGCACGCCGAAAGCCCCCATTGAATGGCCCCTTGCGGATTAGCGGAGCATTCTTTGCGGGCTTTCTCCTCGTCCTGGCTAAGCACTCGGTGACCGTCCTGAGCGAAAATCGCAATACCGCTTGCCCTGAAACGCTCCAAGTCCATGCAGGTGAATACACCGGTAGGGGCGTCACTTCGGTTATCAATCCAAATGTGAAGCTCGATGGGTTCCCCTGCTTTGAACTTGTGTTGTGCCAGAGAGATGCCGATTGCGATACCGTCGCGCATCGGAATCATAATAGGGCGGCCATTCGCAAGCAGCTGCGCCTGAGTGCAGTCTCGGAAAGCGTGAGCGGCGGGACCCGAAGGCGGAGATGAAGCATTCGCACGAATGCCAAATCCCGCCATCGCCGAAAGGCCAAGGACTACGATTGCCGACACCGTGGATGCGGATCTCATCGGCCCATTGTAGAACAGGTCCTAGATAGGGGTCCGCCGCTTCGATGAACACCAAGGAAACTTGCTTCCTTCCTACCCTCGTGTGGCGTATTTATGAGACCAGTTCTAGCCATTCTGATGCCGTCTATAACATCGGGACGCCGTTTCCAAGATTGGCATGAGGAGTGTGTGTTTATTGACCATGCGATGTTTGATGTGCAGGCGGTGCAATCTCAGTTACTTCTTCTGATTCGATCAATACATCAAAAGGAGCTGCCTCACGTTGACGGCTGGTCAGATAAAAGTAAATGTACCCAACTAACAATAAGCCAACAAACACCAAAGCCACTGAAGTATTGTTGTAGACCATACTCCCCATGCAGACCAAAGCACATAACAGCGCAAATGCAGGGAAATACGGAAATAAAGGCGCCCTAAAAGGCCGCTCAAGAAACGGCGCCGTGCGACGCAATCTGAAAAGCGCCAACATACTGATGATGTACATTAGTATGGCGCCGAAGACGGACATGGTTACAATATTGGCGGTTAAAGTATGGCCGCCAAATGTAATCAGCTCATCGCTGTATATGGCTACAATACCCACAACTCCACCAGCAAGAATAGCCCGGGAGGGGGTTTGGAAGCGAGGATGTACTTTGGCAAGATAGTTAGGCAAATAGTCCGCCCGCGCTAGCGCGAAAATTTGCCTGGAGTAGCCCAGAATAATACCGTGGAACGATGCCACTAGCCCAAACAGTCCTAACCATACAAGCATGTGCAACCAGCCGCTGCTGGCGCTTCCAACAACGTACCTCATAGCGCGAGGCAGCGGATCATTGATATTTGCCAGCTTTGTCCAGTCGCCAGCGGCACCCGCAAACAGCATTACTCCAGCGGCCAGAATGACCAAGGTAAGGATTCCAGTGATGTATGCGATGGAGATCGAACGTTTCGGGTTCTTTGCTTCCTCTGCCGCCATTGCAACGCCCTCAATTGCGAGGAAGAACCAGATCGCAAATGGAATTGCGGCAAAAATTCCTGGTAAAGCATGTGCACTGAAATGATTCCTTCCGGCCCATCCGCCTTTGACGAAGTGTGCGATAGAAAATCCCCGAGACACCACAGCCATAAATACCAGCAACTCAAGGATAGCTAGAATGGTTACTAATAGCTCAAAGGAGGCTGCAATCTGAACGCCAACAATATTCAACATCATAAAAACCACATAAGCCCCAACAGCGACATGTCGTGGAACGAGAGTTGGAAATTGGACGTTGAGATAGGCTCCGATTGCCAACGCTATGGCTGGCGGTGCAAACACAAATTCGATCAAGGTTGCAACCCCTGCAAGATAACCTCCCAGCGGGCCGAATGCGTGGTGCGCATAGGCGAATGGGCCGCCTGCGTGAGGGATCGACGTGGTAAGTTCTGTAAAACTGAAAATGAATGTCGTGTACATGGCTGCCACTATGAGGGCAGTGACTGCAAAGCCCATAGTTCCGGCAGTAGCCCAGCCGTAACTCCATCCGAAATATTCCCCGGATATCACCAAGCCAACAGCAATGCCCCAAAGTTGCCAAGTGCCCAAAGATTGCTTTAACTCATGATGGCTGACTTCGCCGGAATGGTGAGCGACGACATTTCTCTCCATACTGCTAACCTCGAGTCGACTTGGAAAATATCGTCATCGCAGCTTAACTTTCCACTTCCATGTCGTCGATGATAAATACAATAGATCAATGGGCGTTATCAAAAAATGGCAGATTATTGGGAAAAATACTCTAAGCAGATTGATCGCAGAATCGTGTGTGTTTAGGGACACAGCGGAAACCGTGTCGCCTGTTCATAAAGCTCTATCAGAGAGAACGAGCACGGAGTGACGCCGACGGCAATTCTCCGAAAAGATCTTTATAGTCGCTTGCGAACTGGCTCAAATGCCAGAAGCCCCAGGCAGCCGCAATATCCTGCACCGTCGCATGACAGGATGCAGCGTTGCGCAAGTCACGCCTTGCACCGTTGAGCCGAATGGTGCGCAAGTAGGCAGCCGGAGGCATTCCAAGTACTTCCTGGAAGCAATATTGCAGCGTTCGCCGACTCACGCAGAACTGTCGGCAAAGATCAGGAACGGTAATGGCATGGTCCCTATTTGCAATGATGTAATCTCGAATTCCCGCAACAACCCGGTAGTGGTTGATATTGAGCATTGGCATACGATAGGGCTTTACCTGCTGGCTAAATAAGCCAAGCAGCCTTGTCAGAAGAGCATCGCGTAGCGCATTGCGTGATGCAGCATGGAGAAGCAGTGCTTTGTTTCGTTGGGATTCGGCCAGAACTTGAAGCATAAATCCACACAAATCGTCTTTGCAATTCGGGCCTACGCACAACACCTCGCCCTGAGATAAAGCTGGGTCCAGTTCAACATGTTCCATTTCGCGAGCATATCGGACAAGAACATCCTTCTCCACCACAACTCCGAGAATCTCGAAGGAATCGGGCGTAAGCAGCTTGAATTCATCGGCGTCCGGGCGTAGCGCGATCATATCGCTCGTGATCCGGTTGCGGCCAATAAAGCTATCTCCGCCACTCGTGGGTATACCGAACCAGACTGAGTTTTTGGGAATCTCACACGATTGGCGTATGGTATGACTCGTTGTTTCTTTGAAAACTTGCGTCTTATCGAGCCGTAGCTCCGTCAATGAGCCAAGGAACTGCCCTCGGGAGAGTTGGTCATACTGCTGCTTCCACCCGGTCAGATTCCGCGCATGTTCGTCAGGATCTTGCGCTATTCGAACGCTGAGAAAGCAATCCTCATTTCGAGTAAATCGTTCAAATGATTGGCTCAGAGAAACATCTTGATACATCCTACTGCCCTCCCTGCACCCTGCTTGCCTAAAGAGGCATGCTATTCGAGGCAAGTCATTCCAGTCGATATCCTAAAATATCTCGCACACGAATCGGATCACAAGATTTACTTCAAGAACCACAGTGACTTGAGTCCCCCGGGAGATGTCTTCAAATATTCGGGCCCACGAGTCCACCGGTTAGGTTCTACCCAGTCCATCAATTGCTGAAACCAGACATTCAGGGCCTGCCGGGGAGACAGCCCATGCCTTGATATTCGGTGAATATAGTTCTATGTTGGGGCAGTGTCAACTTGAATCTACACTGCTTAATTTCCCGGTTTTTCCAGAAAAGCGCTTTCACCGCAGACTGCTGCGATTACCACGGAGATGCGGAAATATGATGATGAGGAAGCTCGGCGTAGGAGTCCTAGGAGTCGGGGAAATGGGTAAACGGCACGCTGAGAATGTGCGGCGCCTCGTGCCGGAGGCCCGGCTGATTGCAGTGGCCGATGTCGCCGCCCAGCGGGCCAGGCAAGTTGCGAATGAACTGGAAATCGAACACTCATACGGCAACCTTGAGGAGATGGTGCAGCGGAAAGACATTGATGCCGTTCTGATCGCCACACCGGACAAATTTCACACGCAGGCAATTCGCATCGCCGCAGCCGCCGGCAAAGACATTCTCTGCGAAAAGCCGCTGGCTACAAATCTCGAGGATGCTCAGGAGGCGCTTTTAGAAGTTTCTCGGGCCGGAGTGCGGCTGCAGGTAGGCTTCATGCGACGCTACGATCCAGCGTACTCCGCCGCGATGAAACGAGTGGAAGCGGGTGAGATCGGTACACCAGTCATCTTCAAGTCGGTGGGCAGAGATAAGAACGAGCCGCCCATGGCAGCCTATCAATCCAATGTCAATGGAATGCTCTTCTATGGCAACAGCATCCATGATTTCGATCTGGCTCGTTGGCTGATGCAGGACGAGATCTCGGAAGTGCATGCGTATACAACCACGGCCATCCGTCCGGAAGTGGCGAAATATGGGGATGTGGTGGCGAGCGTCGTCAACCTGAAATACGCGCATGGCGCGATCGGCAATGTGGAATCCTATGTTCAGGCCGTGTATGCCTACGATACTCGTACGGAAATTGTAGGTTCCAAAGGATCGATTTTTGTCGGCAGCTTGAAAAAGACGCCGGTCACCTTCTTGACGACCCACGGGAGCAACGAAATACTTATGGATCACTACCTTGGCCGGTTTGCAGACGCATATGTGGCGGAGGTCCAGGATTTTGTCCGCGCGATGCTGACTGACCAGTCACCACTCGTCACCGGGGAAGATGGGTTGCGGGCACTGGAGATCGCGGTCGCGGCCGAGAATTCTCATCTACATGGCCGACCGTACAAGGTTCCTCATACGTCATAAATTGCACCGCAATTTGATACAAGATAACCATTGAATACCTATTCGTTCGGCAGGTATTTTTCGAGCAAAAACAAGCTTGCGAAGGCTGGCAGCGCATGCAGAATCATTCGCAGCGAAGAAGCCGGGCGGAATGCGGCGACATCCCGGATATCACGTACGTTTCTTCGTGTTCACCAAGATCCATGTCACTCCAGTAGTCGGTTATGCGGCACCGATTGGACAATCGAATGGAAATCGTTTTGTCGTGATCTTCGCGGTTGAAGACACAGACCATCCTCGCGTCCGCAAGTTGGATACGCCCCACTTGCATCGAATTGTCATCGAACACCGCTGCAACTCCCGAGGGCGGAAGAAGCTTGCGCACTATAGCCAGGGAAGAGGGCTGAATTTTGGTAAGATCATCGCCGGCCAAGATTACGCCGCCAGCCGCGTACGCTGCAGTCGCATGGAAGTACACTTCATCCTTGGTGAGCTTACCCTGCAGGATCACAGCATCCGGATCATTCCACCAGAGGCGTCCGTTCTGCCAATTGCGATGGAGCGTCTGCCAAGCATCTTTGGAAACAGTGTCCCATGTTGGCGACATGTCGTCCGAGCTTCGCGATCCATCGATCAATCCAAAGGAAGGCCAGATCGGATGGTTGCACCCGAGAAGATACGAGTCGTTACCAGCGCCACGCCGGATTGCCTCCATGCCTCGGCGATAGGCTTCGATCCGAGTGGCGGCGGGATCGTGAAAATACCCACCATGCATTGCGCCCCAAAAATTTGCGTCCAACTTGAAATATTTGCAATCCCATTCCTCCCGCATATAGCGGAAGATGTTCTCCAGGTGTTGCTGCACTTCTGGATGTGTAGCGTCGAGAGCATACCAGTCCGGCTTTCCCCAGCCGCCAAACGTGACTCGTTTGGCCTGCAAAGGCTTCCCATCCGCATCCTGGATAAACCACTGGGGATGCTGCCGGAAGACATTCGATTCCGGCACTGCGACGAATGGTGTAAGCCACTGACCTGGCTCGTGGCCGCGATCTCTGATCTGTTTCATCACCATCCCGATATCTTCCCCAAAACTTGGGACCGTGTAGAGCCAATCGCCAGGCCAACGTTGATATCCGCCATCCACCTGAACATAGGTGAGTTGAGGAAGCTTGGAAACGATGACGTCGAGATTGTCCGTGATCTGCTTGCCCGTCAGCACCTCATCGCCGAAGCAGTAGCATGAACACCAGCCGGTAGGCACGGGCCTTCTGCAGAGCGACGGATGGTTGCGATCGATCTCATCAGCAACACGTTTCAACAGAGCGTTGCGGTCCTGGCCTTGGATGGAGAGGAACTCTTCGAGATTCCAGGTTTCATTCGGCTGGAGACTTCTTCCTTCCGTTTCCACCACCACCTGGATCTTTCCCCGCTGCAGGTAGAAGCGTCCGATGAACTTGAAACACGAAGTAAAAGCCAGGACAAAGTTTTCTCCACCTGGCGGAAGAAGCGTCAGCAGTCCGGTCACCACCGTAGCATCCGAGGGTCCGGGGATGCGGTAGTGTTCAACCTCGTTGTAACCCAGATCCACTGGATGGCTGAGCGTTCCTGCCGTTTGAGTCAGCATTTGGAAGCCCTCGCCGTAGAGAGCGGTGTCGCCGGGAAATTCATGCAGGATTTCGCAAAGAATGACGCTTTGTATCGGAATTGCCTTTCTTCCACAATTCGTAAGAGTCGGCCTGCAACTCTCTGCCTGCCAATTGAGCACCAAGTTCAGATTGGAACGATCTGCCTCATTTGGCCTTTGCAGGACTACTCTCCCGCCGCCACACCGCAACTGATCGCCGATATTGGCTACGGCGCGCGATGGAATCGGTAAAGCGGAGTATCCCACGGCGGCGCTCGACGATAGCCGCAAAAAGTCCCTCCGGTTCATCGATCTTCCCCCAGCACTCCCTTTTCATCGTCAGCCCGATCACAGTGCTGACGTGGCGCGTTGCCGATCATGATCACGACATCCACCATTTCTGGCACAATCGGTGTCTTGCTGAGAGGTGACAGTGATTTCGCAGCACGCATTCGAACTCCTCGCTATCGTCCCGCTCCACTCATCATGACTAGACATCAACGGTTGGTCTGCCCGACAAGCCATGATTTCTGTATTCCGCCGTATTCACAAAAACAGGAAAATATTTGCCAATTTTTGATACCGCCCAGCATTCACTCGCAGCTAGGATGACTGCAACGAGTTCCAAGGCAGAAGGAGATTACTATGTTGAGCCATTTGACGTATACCACATGCAGGCAAGCCAACGGGCTTCGTCGATCGTTCGCGATCTGGGCCATGGTCTTGTGCCTCGTCTCCGTAGGCGCCGTTTCGATCTACGCCCAGACCACCTATGGGACTGTGCTTGGAACGGTGAAGGACGCCTCCGGCGCTGTGATACCTAGCGCGACCGTGACACTGCGCAACCTGGATCTAGGCACCATACGCACCACGCAAACTAACGCATCTGGCGACTATCTGTTTCAATTCGCCGCGCCCGGTCACTACTCGGTTGAGGTTACGAAAAAGGGATTTGCGAGTGAAACTATCCCAAATCTTCAATTATCCGCTCGCCAGCCGCTGCGTGCGGACGCAGCCCTTCCAGTTGGGGCAGTTTCGCAGCACGTTACGGTTTCGGAATCAACGGGCATTCTGAATCTCGATACGGCGCAGATCAGCACGCAATTGAGCGCGCAGAGCATACAGGCATTGCCAACGAATTTCCGCACCAATGGCAGTACCAGCCCCATCACAATGTTGCAAGCGCTACCCGGCGTGCAGCCGGATTCTTCCACCAGTTCCAACGGTCACCCCTCCGGATTTTCCGTTGAAGGCGGATTACCATTCCAGTCGTTAACCACGGTCGATGGCATCTCGACACAGAACGTCACAGGCAACAGCCCATTGGCAGATGCTTTTCCTTCCGCCGAGATGATTGCAGAAGTTCGCGTGGACGGTGTCTTGAATCCTGCTTCCTACGACCAACCCGGCGAGATTACGACAACCACCAAGGCTGGAACCAATGACCTGCACGGCTCGGCATATTGGTATATCCAGAACCGCTCCTTCGACGCAACCCCATTCGGCACGACGGTACTACCGCAGATTAACGGCAACGATTACGGTTTCTCCGCAGGCGGACCGGTCGTTATCCCGCATCTTTACAATGGCCGCAACCGTACCTTCTTTTTCGGGGACTTCGAAGGCTTCAAGTTCCCACGCGGACAGTCCATACAGGCGTTTGTTCCAACGCAGCTGGAGCGCCAGGGAAACTTCTCCAATGAAGGCGTGACAATTATCGATCCGACGACAGGCCTGCCGTTCCCCAATGACACGATTCCGACCGCCCGAATCTCCAGTATCGCGAACCAAATGTTAACGCTATACCCATTGCCAAACACGGGAGATCTGAATGTTTCGCATGCCGCCAACTACATTGCGAACTATTCCAACAACTACGATTCGAATCAGTTCGACGCGCGCGTGGATCAGTACATTAAGCAAAAACAACAAATGTTCGGACGCTATACCTATAAAAAGATCACAGAAGTTCAGCCGGAGGGCTTACTGATTCCCAACAGCAACAATGCGAATGATTACTATATCTTCTTGTTTTCGCATAATTTCTCGCTCACGCCCAATCTCATCAATGAATTTCGCTATGGATTTACTATCAACGATAGTACAACCAGTAACCCGTTTAATGGCCGGAAATTCACTGCAGGACTAGGGATACAGGGAATCGGACCCACTTTCCCTTTCAACGGTATTCCAGAAATTGATTTTCCCGATCTCACTTCAGAGTCTGCCGATCACTTCGACAATACGAATCAATCGCGGCTCAGTGAAATTAATGACAACCTAACCTATACTCACGGGAACCATAATTTTGAAACCGGCTTCGACGTACAGTCGATTGAGGATATTTCGACTCTTTCCTTTGCCGGTGCAGACAACTATGGCGGCTTCAGCTTTAGCGGTACTTTCACAGGATCTAGTTTTGCGGATTTTCTCCTGGGAATTCCGAATCAAACCGTATATGACAATGTAGTATTCAACAACGACGGCAAAGCCAAGTATTGGGATGGCTATGGGCAGGATCAGTATCGCCCCTTCTCGAACCTAACTCTCTCCTACGGAATCCGCTTCGAATTCCATCCCGGGTACACGGATGCAAATGGTGACATCGGAAATTTCGATAAGGACATTCCGGGCGGCGCAATCATCTATCCCGACGGACACCGATCGATACTTTCAGTAGGTGAACTGCAAACTATCAATGCATGCCCCGCAGCCCCGATCAATGGAGTGCCCTGTACACAGGTTCTCTCCAACAGCCAGGTGAATTTGCCCAATACGCTGCGGACCTCCACGCGGATATTTTTGCCACGTTTTGGCTTTGCATGGCGACCGTTCAAGAGCGACAAGACGGTAGTGCGCTCTGGTTTCGGAATTTACAACATCACAACTTTGGGAAGCGTTTACTATTCACTTACAGGTACGCTGCAATCGAACGTGTTGCAGTTCACAAACCAGCAAACGCCGAATGGACCTCTCTTCCAATGGCCGCAGATCCAGCCTGGTGGAGGGAGTAACCAGAACGGCGTAGTCGTGGGGCCGCTCGGTTCTGCCTATTTCGGCACTGCCAATTCGATTCACTGGTCGGATCCATACTCCATGCAGTGGGTGCTGGCTGTCGACCAGAACGTCGGCAACGAGACAGCGCTGCATGTCTCCTTCATTGGAATGAAAACAGATGATTTGGTGTGGGCACCCAACGACAACGATATGACGGTATCGACCCAGTACGCTGTCGATCGTCCGCTTACCGACCGTCCATTTCCAAACTGGGGAACGATCAACACTCGTGCACCTGGTGCACAGTCCCTGTATAAGACGCTGCAAGTGGAGGTAAATCGCCGCTTCAACGCCGGCTTCTCCTTAGACAGCACTTACAATTTATCCAGTAGCATGGCCGATAACCAAGGGCCAAATGCGACTAGCTTTGTCAGCGAGACGGGTGGCGGCCGTGCGACCTGGCTGTACAACCGGCACCTTGATTACGGTCACACCTATGGAACCCGGCGAAACCGCTGGATCACCTCTGGCCTCTTTGACATCCCTTATGGTCATGGCAGGCGCTTTGGGTATCACACCAACCGTGTCGTCGATGAATTTTTGGGGGGCTGGCAGTTGAGCGGCATCTTCTTATGGCAGAGCGGCCCATTCCTGACGCCTTATTCCTCAGGCAATGATCCTTCTGGAAGTGGTTCTGGCACAATTTTTGGCCGCAACCAGCACCCGGATCGGGTCAGTGGGGTCAGCTTTGTACCCCAGAATAGAACACGTAGTCAATGGCTGAATCCGGCAGCTGTGACGTGTCCAGCAACTCCTGGCTATGTCACGGGTCATCCTTGTTTGATCGGATCCAGCCCGGGTACTTCGCTGCCACCGATCGGACGTTTCGGTACCGCGACGGTAGGTTCGATCATCGGCCCGGGTACCGTGAATCTTTCCGCCGGTCTACATAAAGTGTTCCCCATCACCGATCGGGTTAGTGTTCAACTGACAGGCAGCTTTACCAATGTGTTGAATCACACCAACCTGGCCGATCCAAACACGAACATCGGGAGCTCTCAATTTGGACGTATTACCAGCGCGCGCACATCCGACTTTGGAGGCGCCCGCACTGGCCAATTCTCCGCGCGAATTGAATTTTAGCCGGGCTGCGGAAATGCGGACAGCCTATGCTAATAGACTGTCCGCATTTTTTTTGCGTATAGAATTCTGTTCAATTACAGAGGACAAACCTCATGATCTTGCGGACTTTCACGGCGATCGCCGCCAGCTTCCTGCTTGCATGTTGTTCGGCTGTGTCTTCTCCAGCCCAATCCAGCACGAGTCCGAACGGCGTGGTGCTTCCGAACGGCCGCCGCATCACTCCTGCGGGGAGCTGGACATCAATCGCGCCGTTCCCATTTGCTTTGGCTGTGCGCTCCGACGGCAAGCAAGTCGTTATTCCGGCTCTAGGTTGGCCTTTCTCGCTCAATATTGTGGACAAACCACAGGCTCACAATGCTGGCTTGCGGCAGATCCCTGGCAGCGCCAGGAATCAGAAGGACATACGTGTCCACACAGGTGTCGCCTACTCGCCCGATGGACGCCTGCTCTATGACGCGACGGGAGACAATGGGTGCGTTGCGATCTATAGCACGACAAACTGGCAGCAAGTGGCATCCATTCCTCTGGATGGAATCACAGATGGACACAACTACTCGGAGAGCTTCGCAGCCACACTCGTACTCAGTCCAGACGGCCACACACTTTATGTGCTCGACCAGGGAAACTGGCGTGTTGTGCTGATCGATACAGCAACCCATGAGCGGATTGCCTCTGTACCCACGGGGGTGAATCCTTTTACGCTCACTGTATCTCCGGATGGCCGTCGTCTCTATGTTGCCAATTCAGGCTTGTTTGAATACCAGCGCATTCCGGGCGTCGAGCGCGACCGCCTGCTCTCTACCGGTCTGCATTTTCCGCCGTTTGCCAATCTCTCAACCCAGGCATGGAATGGAACAATCGCGGAAGGCCACGCAATCCCCGGCCTTGGAGATCCGAATGACCCGCACGGCAGTTCTTTGTGGACGTACAACGTAGCCGACCGCATGCACCCTATGGTAGTGGCGCAATTGCGCCTCGGGGCAGCAATCACCGGCAGAGACAATGGCGTTGTCGGTGGGGCGTCGCCTTCTGGAATTGTTGCCGTTGCCCGGCACGTCTATGTCTCGCTCGCGCATGAAGACGCAGTTGCAGAGGTGTCCGCCGATGGCTCGTCCCTCGAACGAACCATTGCTCTCTCGCCCTTCCCGCTCGCTCAGTTCCACGATGACTCCGGCCGTCCACTGCGCGGCGTGATTCCTGCGGGCATGGCAGTTCTCGTCCATCAACTTTTTGTTGCGGAAGCCGGCCTCGATGCCGTCGCCGTTGTCGACACGCAAACCAGCCGGGTGATCGGCCACATACCCGTGGGATGGTTCCCCACAGCCGTGGCTGTTGCGCCCAATGGCCATACCCTCTATGTTGTGAGTGCACGCGGCAAAGGTTCAGGACCGAACGGCAGCGACGCTGTACGCGAACCAGCCCCGGGAACTTATGTGGGGGCACTGGAACACGGAAGTCTTTTGGCCATATCGTTGCCGCTTGCGCCGGGCACGCTGACGCAGATGACGCAGCAGGTGATGGCCAACAACGAAGCCGCCCTTCAGCCAACAACGTCGCTTCCGCCCATCCACCATGTTTTCCTTATCATTCGAGAGAACCGAACATATGACGAAATTCTCGGCGATGTGCCCCGCACAAACGGGAACCCGCTGTTGGCGCGCTACGGCATGCATGGCTGGGCCAATGAAAACCCGGTCTTGCACGATCTAAGAGTGACACCCAATGCACATGCGTTGGCAGCACGCTTCGCCATCAGTGACAATTACTACGTGGACAGCGATGCTTCGCTGGATGGTCATCGATGGGTGGTCGGCATTGCGCCTAGTCCATGGCTCATCCTTGCATGGGCCTCGAACCAGGATGACAGACGAAATGAAAACCCATACAGCGCAGCACCCGGTCGTCGGGCATTGGGCGGAGGCGCGGACGCTCCCATGCCGGAGGACGAGCCGGAGTATGGGTCGATGTGGGAACACATTGCCAGTCACCACCAAACACTTTTTAACTATGGCGAAGGATTGGAACTCGAAGGCGGTGAAGAAATTGATGGTTCTGCCCCAGAAGGACAACGACTAGTACTCAACGCACCGCTTCCCGCTCCAGTCTTCGCGTATACAGATCGGAAATTTCCTACCTTCAATCTAGGCATTCCAGATCAGTTTCGCTACAAAGAATTTGTTCGTGATTTCTCTGCAAAAATCGCTGCTGGAGATACCCCGGCCCTCACGGTAATTCGCCTGCCGGTGGATCACACTACCAGTCCGCGGCCAGCGGATGGCTATCCCTATCGCGCCTCGTACATTGCAGACAATGACCTTGCCCTGGGCAAAATTGTCGACTTCATCTCGCATTCACGTATTTGGAAAGACAGCGCCATCTTTGTAACCGAGGACGATGCGCAAAGCGGTGTCGATCATGTGGACGCCCATAGGAGCGTGCTGCTGGTAATAAGTCCATATGTCCGGGCTGGCTATGTAGATCATCGACACACCAGCATGTCAAGTATCCTCCGCACCATCTACGAACTGCTCCATGCGGGATCTTTGAATTTAGAAGACGGCCTTGCAGCCGATCTTAGTCCGATGTTTATGGCACAGCCTACACTAATTCCCTTTACGGCAAAGCCTTCTGATCCCAGGGTTTTTGAAAGCGCAAAGGCGAGAATCACCCGCCCTAAGACGCGCGAGGAAGCTGAAGATCTGTTGGATTGTGATGACCCGGCTCTCATCGACATGAGAAGGAACGCGAAACGAGTTGTATCGGATGCTAGGTCGCCGAGTCGGCAATTTATAGGCAAGAGTAAGTAGTATTCGGACACGCCGGACATGACGGATTTACCTATATACTAGTTCAGCTGCGACGCAGGTTTTATCTGGGAAGGGGAATTTAAGAAATGAGCGCGCAACGGGAAGCTACTTCTTTTGTGGATGAAACTTTAGACAATCTGCATGCTTCGCCCAACGCGCGCAAGCCGATCATGGACATCGACGTGGTGTTTGGTCGTAAGACCGTGCCGGAAATAAAAAAGGGTCTGCGCGATCTGAATGTCGAATATGTGAAGGTCGGCATGTTCGATGTCGACGGGATCCTGCGCGGCAAATACATGAAGATTGACAAGTTCCTGAGCTCGCTCGACAAGGGTTTCGGTTTTTGCGATGTAGTGTTGGGCTGGGATTCGAACGATCAACTCTACGACAGTTCGACCTATACGGGCTGGCATACAGCTTATCCCGATGCCGAGGTGCGCATCGTGCCGGAAACCGTTCGCGCACTACCCTTCGAGGACAATGTGCCGCTGTTCCTTGCCGAAATGGCTGGAAAGGGAGAGGCGATCTGTCCGCGCGGCACGCTGCGCCGTATCGTGAATCGAGCCGCCGATATGGGTTTCACGGTGAGCGCCGCGGTCGAGTTTGAATTCTTCATGTTCAACGAGACCCCTGAAAGTGTGCGGGCGAAGAACTACCAGGACCTTACGCCCATCACGCCCGGTAATTTCGGCTATTCGGTGCTGCGCTCCTCGGTGCATTCGGAGTTCTATCACAGCCTGATGAGCATGTGTCGCGATATGCGGATCCCCCTGGAGGACTTGCATACCGAAACCGGACCCGGTGTCATCGAAGCAGCGATTCTGTACGACGATGCACTGGAATCCGCCGATCGCGCCGCTTTGTTCAAGACCTTTACCAAGGTCCTTTCTCAGCGCCGCGGATGGATGGCCACATTCATGGCGAAATGGTCCAACAAAGTGCCGGGCCAATCCGGACATATCCATATCTCGCTCCGCGATAAGAAAACCGGGAAGTCGGTATTTTTCGACAAAAAGAAGCCTCACAACATGTCCGACACCATGCGCTGGTTTGTCGGCGGCCAGCAAGCCCTGATGCCCGAACTGCTCGCGATGATAGCCTGCACGGTGAACAGTTACAGCCGGCTCGTTCCAGGATTCTGGGCACCCATCAATGCGACATGGGGTGTGGATAACCGCACCACAGCGCTACGCGTCATTCCGGGCGAGGAAAAATCGCAGCGCGTCGAATATCGCATAGCGGCCGCGGACATTAACCCTTATATCGCGCTCGCCGCCTCTATCGGGTCGGGGCTCTGGGGCATTGAACATAAGATCGAGCCCTCGAAGCCGGTGGAAGGCAACGCGTACGAGCAGAAATTCCCGGAAAAGATGCAACTGCCAACCACCCTCACCGAGGCGGCTGGGCGCTTGCGCAAATCGAAAGCTGCCCACGACCTTTTCGGCCGCGAGTTCGTCGAACATTACGCGCAGTCCCGTGAGTGGGAAGAACGTGAATTCCGCAAGCACATTACGGACTGGGAACTAGCTCGCTATTTCGAGATCATCTAATTTAACCAGGAGGCATTTATCGTGAGCCTACCTCTAAAAAAAGGAAACACAAATATGCTGCGGACGGTTTCCCCTGTCGATGGAAGCGTGTATGTCGAGCGCCCGCTGCAGAGCTGGAAAGAGGTTGACGTCGCCCTGAACAAGGCGAAATTGGCGCAGAAAAAATGGCGCGAGACGCCGTTGGCCGAACGGCAGAAGATCGTCCTGAAATTCCTGGACCATATGGTGGACAACGCGCAAGCCATCGGCGAGGAGCTGACTTGGCAGATGGGCCGCCCCATCTCGCAGACTCCCGGAGAAATCCTGCGCGGCTTCCAGGAGCGCGTCCGATATACCGTCAACCTGGCGCCCAAGGCGCTGGCTGATATTATTCCTGACGACAAGCCGGCAGGCTTCAAGCGCTATGTGCGCCGAGAACCGCTCGGCGTTGTCGCAGTGATTGCACCGTGGAACTATCCGTATCTTACTTCCGTCAATACCATCGTTCCGGCCCTGCTGGCCGGCAGCACCGTGCTGCTGAAACATTCGCATCAGACCCCACTGGTCGCAGACCGCTATGCGGACGCCTTCAAGGCGGCGGGGCTACCGGAGGGGGTGTTCCAACGCCTTGACCTGTCGCACGAAAACACAGAGACACTCATGGCCGATCCACGTGTCGACTACGTCAATTTCACGGGCTCCGTCAGGGGCGGCCATGCCGTGCAAAAGGCGATCAGCGGAAAGTTCATCGATGCCGGCCTTGAGCTTGGCGGCAAGGATCCCGCCTATGTGCGTCCGGACGCCGACATGAAATACACGGTGGAGAATTTGGTCGACGGCTCATTTTTCAATTCCGGTCAATCGTGCTGCGGCATCGAGCGTATTTATGTACATGAAAATCTCTATAAGCCTTTCGTCGACGCCTTTGTAGATCGAACGTATCAATACAGGCTTGGCAATCCGACCGATCCGGCGGTGAACCTCGGCCCCATGGTTCGCACCTCCGCGGCGGAATTCGTGCGACAGCAAATCGCGGAAGCAGTAAAAAAGGGCGGGAAGGCGCTGATCGACGAGAAGAAATTTCCGGCCAGCAAGCTTCACACGCCCTATCTCGCGCCGCAGGTGTTGGTCAACGTCGATCATTCCATGTCAATCATGATGGAAGAAACCTTCGGTCCTGCTGTCGGCATCATGAAGGTGAAGTCGGACGAGGAGGCGCTGAGACTGATGAACGATAGCCCCTTCGGCCTGACCGCGTCTCTGTGGACTGCGGACGCCGACGCGGCCGAAGCGATCGGCCAGGAGATCGACACAGGCACCGTGTTCCTGAACCGCTGCGATTACATTGACCCCGGCTTGCCCTGGAATGGAGTGAAAGATACGGGGCGCGGCGCGTCGCTCTCGGTCGTCGGCTTTGAACACCTTACCCGACCCAAAAGTTTCCATCTGCGCACGAAAATTTGAACGTGACGGGAATCAATATGGCCGCCAAGCCGACGACGGTCGAAAGAATCTCAGAGGGCGGCACTGTTTACCGAATCTGGTCGGCGCAACGTCGAGGCTGTAAACCGGTACTAGTGCCAATTACCCGAAAAAAAATAAGGGAAAACTCATGACGAAGAAAGTCATCACCGGCAACTGGAATTACCCCACACGGATTCTTTTCGGTCCCGGCCTCATCCGTGAGCTGCCCGAAGCGTGCAAAAAACTAAATATAAAGCGGCCCCTGCTGGTCACCGATGTCGGCCTCAAGGACCATCCGATCACACTGAGAGCGCTCGAGATCAACAAGGCTGCGGGGCTGGAGACGGCCGTGTTCGCGGACATCAAACCGAACCCGACCGGCACCAATGTCGAGAACGGAGTGAAAGCGTATCTGTCGGGCGGCCACGACGGCGTCATCGCCTTCGGCGGAGGCAGCGGCCTCGATGCCGCGAAGACGATTGCGCTCATGGTTGGGCAAAAACGCCCACTGTGGGATTTCGTCGATGAGGGTGACAATTACCTGCGCGTGTATGAGGCTGGCATGGCGCCTGTCGTGGCGGTACCCACGACTGCCGGCACCGGCTCGGAAGCTGGACGCGCAAGCGTCATCCTCAACGAGGCAACCCACGAAAAGAAGATCATTTTCCACCCTCGGATGCTCCCAGCATTGGTGATTTCCGATCCCGAATTGACCTTGGCGCTGCCGCCCCATATCACCGCGGCCACAGGCATCGACACGCTGGTGCATTGCTTCGAGGCCTGGTGCGCGCCGGGCTGGCACCCGCTGGCCGACGGCATCGCAATCGAGGGAATGAAACTCGTGGCGGAATACCTGCCGCGCGCCTACAAAAATGGAACCGACATCGAGGCGCGCGCCGGCATGCTCGCAGCAGCGAGCATGGGCGCAACCGCTTTCCAGAAAGGCCTCGGCGCAGTCCATGCCCTGGCCCATCCGCTGGGAGCCCTCTATGACAAGCATCACGGCCTTTTGAACGCCATCATCCTGCCCTATGTCGTGGTGCGCAACAAATCGGCGATCGCGGGGAAGATGGATTATCTCGCCCGCGTGCTGGACCTCCCAGCCCGGAACGATGGCGCCGGGTATGACGCCGTGTTGCAATGGATCATCGATTTCCGCCAGCAACTCGGCATCCCCAATACACTTACCGAGATCGGCGTGCCCTCCGACCGCATTCAGGATGTGGGCAGAATGGCATTGGCCGATCCCTCGGCCGGCGGCAACCCGATTCCGCTCACTGCGGCCGAATATGCCGACGTCTTCTCCCATGCGCTCAGGGGCGACTTAGGTCTGCCCGATGTTTTGTATCGTCAATAGGGGAAAAGGCGTTATCGGGCATTCAGGAATTGCGCCTCTTTTGGCGACGCTAGCACGGCGACTTCGAGTGGTCCCAGAGACACTTGTGTCAGACCCGTTCGTTCCGCGACCACATCATCCATTGGCTTGGGCAATGCGATATCGCTATGCGCCGTCTCGGTGAGGTTCAGCAGAAAATAGTAGGTTGCCTCAGCATCTTCTCGACTCACCACTTCCACGCCATCAGGCGCAGCGATCAGTGGAGACAGCTTGCCTGTAGTTCCGACCTCGCGGGCAAGGGCTTCGTAAAAACCTTCGTCGGCGCAATCCGTCCCCACATAGAAAACCCAGCCTCGTCCGTGCCGATTGCGAGTGATCGCCGGTCGGCCTGTCATCCTGCCTCCGCGAAACGTCGCGATCGGTTCGGCACCATGAAGCGTGAGCGATTCAAGAATCGTGTGCGGACGGAAAACCGTGTCGCTTCCCGACAGGCTGATTCCGAATCCAGCCTTTTCCAAGACCGGATACTCAATGAAGTCCACTTCGTTCGCTTCTGCGGTCACCCCCGCCATTTCTGCGAACGGGCCCGGCGGGAGCACTCGCCTCATGCTGACATCCATTTTCTGCGTGCCGGCGCGGTAATTGAGAACAAGAATTCCGCCGCGAGACACGAATGCCCGCAATCGCGTAACAGTCGCATCATCGACCAGGTGCAGATTCGGTGCGACGATCAACGTGTAACCTGAAAAGTCTACCGACACCGGGACAACATCGACATTTCGCTGTAGCACCTTGATGCCGCGATAGTAGTGACCCTCTTCGCTATTGTATGGTCGACCCTTAGGACCAATCGATCCGAATCCCTGCGACCATTCGTTATCGAAATTGTAGAGCAGAGCGATGTCCGCGCGCGTGACCGCTTCCGCCAGGCGCGGACCAAGACGCGCGAACTCTCTGCCGATTTGCTCGAAGATCGGTTTCGCCGGGATCGACCCGTCGAAGGCTTGGATGAAGGAAGGCCGGAATTGCTCGTTGCCGGCCAGCGGACGACGCCACTCGAAGTAGAGATGGCCGTGACTTCCATGTGCGAGATTGATGTATGCCTGCAGCCGCAGACCTTCATCGGCCGCGCTGGCCGGGACATATGCCATCTGCTCCGCGCAAAAGAACCGCTGACGGGGCCCGGCGCACCGCGACAAATCGTGATTGAAGCCTGCAATATATTGGTTCTGGAATCCACTCACACCTGGGGCGATGACATAGTTATCCCAGGCAGTCGCATCTAGAAACTCCGTCGCAGCGGCAAAGACATCCACCGACCAGGCGGGGCTCGGCCAGTTCGTGGAGATGAATTGATCTTTTATCGCTTTTCGGAGAATAACCGCCTGGCGCCGTAAATGATTCAGAAACGAATCCGAAAAGAACTGCCGATAGGCCAGAGTGATCGCGGGCTGCCACCCGCCCTCCGCGGAATTCTTCGGGAAGTGAATTTGCGACCAGTCGGTATATTGATTGCTCCAGAATGCGCCGTTCCAATCGCGGTTCAGCGCGTCCAGCGTTCCGTAGCGCCTCTGGAGCCACACTCGAAACGCTCTCTCAGAATCGGGATCGAACGCCTCGAATGGAAATCCCGGCTCATTATCAAGCTGCCAGCCGATCACGCCCGGATGATGGCCGTAGTGCTCGGCCAGCGCGGTCACGATGCGTTCACACGCTGCTTGATAACTCGGACTACTGGTGCAATAACCCTTTCGTCCGCCATAGGTGTATGGACCAATGACATCGCCTGTCAAAACGTCCGGGTGCAATTGATATAACCAAGGGGGCACCGACGCCGTCGGCGTGCCGAGAATCACATCAATCCCGTGGTGGTTTGCCAGAGCAATGGCTCGATCCATCCAGTCAAACTCAAACTTCCCGGGCGTGGGTTCATAGATCGCCCAGGCAAACTCTCCCATCCGGACCGTGTTGATTCCCAGTTCCCGCATTTGGCGGAAATCTACTTCCCATTCTGAAGGCTCCCACCATTCCGGATAATATGCCGTTCCCAGGAAATAGTGATTCCAGAGCTTTCGGCCCTCTTTTCCAGTGTTGACCGTGCCCCGTGCCTGGGCTGTTCCCACTGGTCCCACGAGAGCGCTCATTCCCGCAAGACCAGCCAGCTTATTGAATGTCCTTCGGTCCACCCGCAACCTCTTTCTTCCAGCAACGGTTTAGATCTTACAATCGATGAGGCCGCCTCCCTCACGGAAAAACGGCCTCATCCGGATCATTGAGTAAATTGTAGGTCTGACATTATGGTTAAGCTGAGGGCGTATTGCCCAGCCGGCGGACCTGATTACCCGAGTTGCGGAGAACTGTCGTTGCGGACGAATCGATGCCCGGCGTGCCGTCGCTCAGATTGGTAGTTGGCATGCTCCGCTATACTCATCTGCTGTAAGCATTTCCAACTCGCAAAACTGTCTCTGGAGGGGAAAGAATGAAAAGCTTTTCACGCCGCGATCTGTTGAAGACAAGCCTGATGGTGCCCGCCGCTGTTGCAGCAGCCCAGGGTCTCGGCCCCATGGGCGTCGCGCTCCAAACCGGACAGAATTCTGAACCACTTCCCAAAAGTGCACCGCGCGAAACTTCGATGCCCGGAGCCGGACGCGAGCGTCTCCTCCTCGATTTCGGCTGGCGCTTCCACTTCGGCAATGCCGACGATCCTTCCCAGGATTTCGAATTCGGAGATGGAAGGATTGGTAACTTCCAGAAGACTGGAAACTTTCTTCCCGCTGGCGCGCTAGCGTTCGACGATGGCGACTGGCAGCCTGTGAATCTACCCCACGATTGGGCGATCGAGCTGCCATTTCAAAACGACCCCGCTCTTGCCAGCAAAGGATTCTACCCGCTTGGCCGTACGTATCCGACCACCAGCGTCGGTTGGTATCGCCGTATCTTTGACCTTCCCGCCGCTGACGCAGGCAAGCGGCTTACCATCGAGTTCGATGGTTCATACCGTGAAACCATGGTGGTGCTCAACGGCTTTTACATCGGCAACCACAGCGGCGGATACGATCCTTTCAGCTTCGACGTAACCGACTTTGCCAATCCCGGCGGTAGAAACGTCTTGCTAGTTCGCGTTGATGCCACCCGGAGCGACGGCTGGTTTTACGAGGGCGCCGGGATTTACCGCCATGTCTGGCTGGTCAAGACTGATCCAGTTCACGTGAAGAAATGGGGCACCTTCGTCTCTGCCCAGGTTCGGCCCGGTGAAGCTGCTCTCTCCATCCGCACCGAGGTGAGCAACCATGGCAACCGCGCGCAGAGTGCACGCGTTATTTCCACGGTGCTTGACCCCTCTGGCAAGGCGGTGGAAAAAGTCACCACTGCTCTCGCCTCCATTCCCAAAGGAGAAGAGCGCACATACGAGCAGAAGTGTGTAGTGAACAGCCCCCTGCTATGGTCCCTCGAAGAGAGAAACCTCTACAAACTCGTTACGGAGATTCGGGCGGGAGACCAGGTCGTCGATCGCTACGTGACGCCGTTCGGCATTCGCACCATAAAGTTCGACTCGGAAGAGGGCTTCTTCCTTAACGGCAAATCCGTCAAGGTGAAAGGAACCTGCAATCACCAGGACCACGCAGGCCTAGGAGTGGCGCTGCCCGACGCCGTGCAGTACTACCGCGTCCGGAGGCTTCAGGATATGGGCTGCAACGCCTTGCGCACCTCCCACAACCCTCCTACTCCCGAACTGCTCGATGCCTGTGACGAACTGGGGATGCTGGTCTTCGATGAGACGCGCATGATGTCTTCCAATCCCGAAGGGCTCAGTGAGTTCGGTAACCTGGTGCGCCGTGATCGCAATCATCCGAGCGTCTTCATGTGGTCAATGGGAAATGAAGAGCGAGTGGCGAACACCGAAAGAGGTGTGCTGATCCTGGACGCGATGAAAGCAGTCGCCACTGAATACGATGGCACGCGGCCCGTCTCCATCGCCCCCACCGGGGCCATCGGAACCGGCGGCCTGGCCGTTTGCGACGTCGTCGGCTACAACTACATGGATCCCGGTGCCGCGGCATACCACAAAGCCCATCCCGGCAAACCCGTCATCGGCACTGAGACCGTCAGCGCCGTTGGCACGCGCGGCATTTACGTTACCGACCCGGCAAAAGGCTATGTGGGCTCGTACGATCCATACACCACAACCGGCCGCGCATCGGCTGAAGGCTGGTGGAGTTTCTGCAATGCACAGCCCTGGCTCGCGGGAGGGTTTGTCTGGACAGGCTTCGACTATCGCGGAGAGCCCTCGCCCAACGAGTGGCCCAACATCAGTTCGCAGTACGGGATCATCGATACCTGCGGCTTCCCCAAGGACTCGTTTTACTACTACCAGTCCTGGTGGACTTCAAAGCCGGTTCTTCACCTCTTTCCGCATTGGAACTGGCCGGGCATGGAGGGAAAAGAGATTGCCGTCTGGGTCTATTCGAACCTGGACAAGGTCGAGTTGCTCATCAACGGACAGAGCCTCGGCACAAAGGAAGTGAAAAAGGATTCGCATGTGGCGTGGAACGTCAGCTATGCTCCTGGCGTGATTGAGGCACGCGGCTATAAAGACGGCAAGCTGGCGATGACGGCCAAGCGGGAAACCACAGGCCCCGCTGCAAAGTTGGCGATGAAAGCCGACCGGCGAACGATCAACGCCGATGGGGAAGACGTCGCCATGTTCGCCGTCGAGGTTCGCGATGCACAGGACCGCGTTGTACCGATTACCAACAATGAAGTGGCATTCAGCGTCTCCGGCAGCGGACATCTGATCGGCGTTGGCAACGGCGACCCCACCGACCAAGAGTCCGACAAGGGCGCGTCCCGAAGAGCCTTCTCCGGCCTTTGCATGGCGATTGTCCAGTCCACCAAAGCGGATGGGAGTATCACCGTTCAAGCTACGTCGCCCGGACTCGCGCCAGCCAGCGTGACGATTGACGCAAAGGCGGTGAAACTCCGTCCGCAGGCGGAAGTATGGAGTCGCGAAGTTCCAGTCGGCTCGGGTATTACTGGCCTGTGGCGCCCCCTGCCGTCGTCGGACGCTGTTACCGGCCCGCTTGCATTCCTCGTGGGCAATGGAACCATGGTGTTTACTCTAGTCCAGAGTGAAAGCAGCCTTACGGGCACCGTGGAGGGCGACGGTGGCTTCTTTAATGGAGACGAAACGCCCATCCCTATAGAAAACGGCAAATTGGATGGCAGCAATATCTCGTTCAAGGTCGGCAATAGCACCTATTCGGGACGTGTGACCGGGGACCGAATCGATCTCCAGCGAAAGGTCGAGGTCCCCTCCCGGATGCCGCACCGCGAGACGCCGGCGGCCCCGCAACCGGCCATTGGACCTCCGCCCAATGGATCGGATCCTTCAAGAAATCCATCTTTCCACCGGCCCTCAAGCATCCCGGTGGTTTTGCATCGGGTGCAGCGGTAAGCGCCGCCCCTCAAATTCCCGCATTTATTTCGCAGCTACACACGCTTGCCGGACGCTCACGTTGATTTTGAATGACAGAGGTTGGTCTCGGCTACGCATAATAGTGGATAGGCGTAATAGTTGTCTCCGGCTCGCCTGCGGCAACCATGCGTTTTTGTAACTCATCGCGGAGTTGGTCGGCAATATGTTTGTACTCTGGGCGCGCGACCATGGTCACCATCTCGGCCGGATCGCCCGCGATGGAATACAGCGCAAAGTTCTGGTATTGTTTGCCGTACTCAGCATTGCCATGTTTCACCGTTGGATCAAAAGCGCAGTAGCACCAGTCGCGAGTGCGAATACCTCTTCCGCAGATCGATTGGCTAATTTGAAAGTACGCCGTGGAATCCCACGCCTCGCGCGCTTTCTGGCCCTGCGCCAGCGGCATAATCCGGACTTTGCGGATGATAGAGGGAATCAATGTCATTCTGCTGCTGCGCCTCGAGTCGCGAGCGATAGAGTAACCACGAAAAACTATCTGCATAGCGCCTAGGTGGAACGAAAGCGTCAATGTCATTCTGGTGGTGCGGCGGTCGTTTAGTCTTCTAAACAATTTCGAATAGGTTCCCAACTACAGCCAGGAGGTCCGATTCTTACGTTGGCTTCAATGGGGTTGAAATTTGGGTTTGGGGTGGGCATTCGCGCGTTTACACTTTCGCGCCAGGCCTGTAATTTGCGGCGCAGGTCGAGCGCCTTATCCGAAAAGCTCGACGCAAAATCGTATTGTTCACCTGGATCGAGCTTTAGGTTGTAGAGTTCCACGTGGTTATCTTCAAAGAACTCAATCAACTTCCAGTCGCCCTCGCGGATGGCTCCGGATGGAGTCCCGCCTTGATCGCTGTAATGTGGATAGTGCCAATAGAGCGTGTCCCGAGTAAGGGATGAGTTTGGGCTCTTGAATAGCGAGCTGATATCCAGTCCATCGCACGGAGCGGGCGCTGCACCGCCATGTACCAGGTTTAGGATGGTCGGTGTAAAATCCATTCCGATCACCGGCACGTCGCAAACCGTCCCCGGCGTCGTTACCCCTGGCCAGTAAATAATGAGCGGTTCGCGAATCCCTCCTTCGTACAAAAAACCTTTGCCCGCCCGGTACGGGCCATTGTCGGCAATCCGATGCAAGCGTTTGCCCTGGAAACCAACCCCGCCATTGTCGGATGTCAGAATGATGACGGTATTGTCCGCCACGCCAGTTTTCTTCAATAAAGCTCGCAAGTTGCCCAGTGCTGTGTCCACGCTCTGAACCATGGCGGCATACACCGGGTCTGGCTCGCCCTTCCCTGCGTTCTTTGCGATGTAAGGGTCGGTCAGCGTCTGCGGCGCCTGTAAGGGAATATGCACCGCATATTCGGCCATATAGAGAAAGAAAGGGCCTTGCTTGCTTGCATCGCTGATGAACTGATCCATCTTTCTGGTCAACACATCAGTGAGGTAATCATGGTCTGTATAGCCATTCAGATTGTGATAGTGGAAGGGACCGAAATAATGATTGGGTGGTCCCGGGCTGCCATGCTTATCGCCCGCAACGTTGACTTCGAATCCGAAGTTTTCAGGCAAGTACCCATCGCCGCCTAAGTGCCACTTGCCGATGGCCCCTGTTTTATAACCGAGTGCCTTCAGCCGTTCCGCCAGCGTGGGTACATCAAGTGCAAGGTGAGTTGGAGTGGGGGCTTCCAATAGCTTTTTGTTCGGATAGGTGTTCCCAGGGATCCATTGTGTCAGGTGCAGGCGGGCCGGTGCCTTACCCGTGAGGATACAGGCGCGACTGGGAGAGCAGACCGGGGCCCCAGCATATGCATCGGTGAATCTAAGCCCGTCGTGGGCGAATTGATTGATGTTCGGTGTCTCGTGGAATGTGTCGCCGTAACAGCCGAGATCGCCCCAGCCAAGGTCATCCACCAGGAAGAAGATGATGTTCGGCTTGCCCTGTGCGCTTGCGGTTATTCGCGGGGATGACAGGGCTGGCAGGCTGTCACATGCAGCCATCGCCGCTGAGCCTGCGAGACCTGCAATAAACTTCCGGCGGGTGTGCATTCATAATCTCCAGCGGTCGTCGTTCTTCATAAATATTTCGTGCGCTTAGGGCACAACGTTTTTCCATATGGACAGATAAAGAAGTAGGCGTCCGACGTTTACCCCGATTGACGAACACAACCCGCTTCGAGCGTGTACGTAAACGGCACCCAACCTACATCACGCAATGCAGCAGTGTCAAGGATCTATTTTGCGGGAGCTTCCGACGGAATTGTGTGCCTTGGCAAGCAAGAGTTCCCTTGTTAGAAATGGCGTCGGCTTTGCCATGGATCACCGCTGGTTTTCGACAGGACTGTTCGTAATCGTCGCGTCGATAATACCGACAGAAAACATATCTTGACGATTATCTAGAAATCGAAGCTGTAGTAGAAACGTACTCGTAGAAAATCGGGAGATTGCCGCGCAGCACAATGTGGGGAGTGAGGCGAGTGATTGGATTTGGACGAACACCCTCGATCAGAAAATGCACTAACGACTGTATGGCCAGTCGTCCCTGAGTGAACGGCCGCTGATAAAGAGTAGCCATGATTTCGCCGTTTTCGATCATTGGTGCCAGTTCGGAGAAAAGATCTGTTGTGACGATGCGCATGCCGCGCGCTCGACTCTTCTCCCGAACCGCCCTCAGCACCGGAAGGCTGTTGGCCGTGCTGACATAAAGCCCCTGCATCTCAGGATGCCGCTTCAGCAAGTCCTTCGTCTGGTCATAGGCTTCTTTGGGACTGTCGTGGGACTCCAACACGGGGAGCAAGGAGATGCGGGGTGCGAGCAGCGCCAGGGTTGCAGCATAGCCACGCAGCTTCTCCGCGTGATCGAGGATGCGCAAGTTGCCGGAAATGGCGGCGACAACACTGGCCGAAGGAAGCGCGTGTATCAGCAACTCGGCAGCGAGAGAACCGCTGACATACCCGTCGATGGCGATGGAGGCAAGGCGCTCGCTGCGAGGCGCATCCGAGCCGACGCACACCACGGTAGTCCCTTGGCGCTGCAGTGCATCAATCAGGGGGCCGACTTTGGCGGCATCACTCGGAGAGCAAACAATGCCGTCATATTTTTTCGGGATGGCTGCTTCCAGCAACTCGATATCGCCCCAATCGAGGCGCGGATATTCGGCAAAGTGCATTTCGATGCTTGCGCCAAGCGGTCCAGCGGCAGCATGGCGAATACCCTCTCGCATTGGACCGAAAAAAGAGGAAATCTCCTTGGGCAGTTGCACCTCGATACGAAAATGGCGATTGAGCTTAAGAGCGCGGGCCGCCACATTCGGCCGGTAACCAAGCTTGTCGGCCATGCGCAGCACTCGGGCGCAAGTCGTCGGATTTACGCCTGGACGCGCGTGCAAGGCGCGGTCCACGGTGCCGATCGAGATGCCAAGCGCATCTGCAATATCCTTGATTCCAGGCTGCCGCACGGGTTCTTTACTTGCTTTCATCCTATGTTTACCGCTGTGGGTGCACCGGCGAAAAGGTCGGTCCAACAAAGCGAAACTATCTTCTAAAGTACACGCATTACTGGCAGGGCAACCCTGAGTTCGCCTCCATAACTACTCAACTTGATGTCAACACGCATCTAGCGGCGCGTATGGTCGCAGGTATTTGACAACTGTTAGAGGTCGCCATATTCTATCTGAGCGTTAACGTACACAATACAAAATCCTATTTTCGCATCAATCTCGATCCAAAAATTTATTCCGCAGAGTTTTTTTCGAAAGAGACGATGGCAGAAGCAACTGCGAGTGTCCGCGCATGGAAGGAGCAGGTATCCCTACCTACCTACGAGGCGCACCCTGCCGATCCCAATCCCATGTTTCTTGAGAAGCGGGTCTATCAGGGCAGCAGCGGTAAGGTCTATCCCAATCCATTCACGGATCGTATTTCCACCGAGAAGTCGGATCGGAGCTACCGAGCGATTTATATCGAGAACGAATATGTGCGTTTGATGATTCTGCCAGAGTTGGGCGGGCGCATTCACGTTGGACAGGACAAGACGAATGGATACGATTTCTTCTATCGCCAGAATGTGATCAAGCCTGCCCTGGTCGGATTGCTGGGGCCGTGGATTTCCGGCGGCGTAGAGTTCAACTGGCCGCAGCACCATCGGCCCTCCACATTTATGCCGGTGCATGCCGAAATTGAACATGGTCAGGACGGCAGCGCGACAGTCTGGTTGAGCGAGCATGATCCCATGCTGCGCATGAAAGGCATGGTGGGGATCTGCCTGTATCCTGGGCGCTCGGTGGTGGAAGCTAAGGTGCGGCTCTACAATCGAACGCCGTTCGTTCAAACCTTCTTATGGTGGGCCAACGTAGCGGTGCGCGTCCATGACCAATACCAGGCGTTTTTTCCTCCGGACGTTAGCTTCGTAGCCGACCATGCGAAACGAGCAGTATCGCATTTCCCAGTCGCAAAGAATTTTTATTATGGCGTGGACTATAGCTCTGGCGTGGACCTCCGCTGGTACAAGAACATTCCCGTGCCCACGTCCTACATGGTCACGCAGTCCAACTATGACTTCTTCGGCGGATACGATCATAAGCGGAAGGCAGGATTCGTGCATGTGGCGGACCGGCACATCGCTCCCGGCAAAAAGCTGTGGACCTGGGGAAGCGGCGAATTCGGCAAAGCCTGGGACCGCAATTTAACTGATGCCGATGGTCCCTACATAGAGCTGATGGCGGGCGTTTACACCGACAACCAGCCTGATTTTTCCTGGCTGCACCCTTACGAAACCCGGAGTTTCAGCCAGTTCTGGTATCCGATTCAGAAAATCGGTCCGGTGAGCTTCGCCAACGTGCATGCGGCCCTCAGCCTGGAGCGCGATAGCGAAGGCATCCGGGTGGGAGTGTGTTCTTCGGAGCGGTTCAGGTGCTGTTCCATCCGCGTCCAGTGCGATGAAGAACAGGTGTTTGTCGAAACGGTGGATCTGGCGCCCGGCGAACCATGGATCGGAAATTGGATCGGCCATTTCCCGGAAAAGTGTGAGCTGCACCAGTTTCGCTTCGAGCTGCGCGACGCCCAGGGAAAGCTGTTGCTTCAGTATCGGCCCGAAGCGCCGCAAATCGCCGAACTGCCAGGACCGGCCACGGAGCCGCTTACTCCGGAGCAGATCGAGTCGGCGGATGAGATCTACATCACCGGGCTGCACCTGGAGCAGAACCGACATGCGACACGCTCGCCGGAGCCTTATTGGGAAGAAGGCCTGCGCCGCGATCCTGGGGATGCGCGGCTGAACAATGCCATGGGGCTGGCGGCATTGCGTCGAGGCGAATTTGGGCGCGCTGGAAATTACTTTCGCGCCGGCATAAAGCGGCTTACCCTGCGAAATCCAAATCCGCGCGACGGCGAGTCCTACTACAATCTCGGCCTGGCGCTGGCCTATCAGGGCCAGATGGACGAGGCGTACGCCGCGTTCTATAAAGCGACTTGGAACTATGCGTGGCGCAGCCCCGGATATTACCAACTGGCGAGGATTGCCTGCGCGCGCGGCGATTTCGCCCACGCGCTGCGGCATCTGGATGAGAGCCTCAAGACCAACACGGAAAATCTGAAAGCACGCGATTTAAAAGCCGCCGCGCTGCGGCTCTTGGGACAGGGGGACGAGGCGCGGCAGCTGGTGGATGAAACTCTGCTGCTTGACCCGCTGGATTTCCTGGCCCAGGCGGAGAAGTTTTTTCTGCAACACCCGGCGGCAGACGACACCGATTGCGATGCCATCGTCCGGCTGGATGGCGATGTGCAAACGGCGCTTGATATTGCCTACGACTACGCCGGCGCTGGATTACTGGAAGAGGCCCGGCGGTGGCTCGAAATGGTCGCCGCAGGAGTGAACGCGCAATACCCGATGGTCTCCTACACGCTGGCGTGGTTGGCAAATCGACTCGATGATGGCAAGGCAGCCGAAGACTATCGAAGGCAGGCTGCGAAGGCTTCGTCCTTGTATTGTTTTCCTTCCCGCGTAGAGGAAATGGTGGTTTTGCAGGAGGCGTTGCGGTGGGAGCCCCGCGATGCAAAGGCGAATTATTATCTGGGAAATTTCTACTCCGATCGCAAGCGTTACGAGGAAGCCATCGCCTGCTGGCGGAATTCGGTGATGCAGGATCCGACGTTCTCCATCCCGTGGAGGAACCTGGGGATCGCCGAATATAACGCGCGGCACGATCCGAAAGCGGCGCTTGCGGCCTATGCAAATGCATTCGAGGCGAACCCGGTGGATGCGCGCCTGCTCTACGAGTTCGATCAGTTGAAGAAGCGCATGGGATTCGAACCGGAGGAGCGCCTCGCCGCCCTGGAAATACGAAACGATCTAGTCGAGCAGCGCGATGATTTGAGCATCGAACGCATTGCGCTGCTGAACCTTACCGGGCAGCACGAGCGGGCTCTACACATTCTTCACAGTCGTCGGTTCAGCCCCTGGGAGGGTGGAGAGGGCCTGGTCTCCGGTCAGTATGTGGACGCTCATACCGCGCTGGGGCGTACGGCCATCGATGACGGCGATTTTGCGCGCGCGGCGAGACATTTCCAGCAAGCCAGAAATTATCCGCAAAATTTCGGAGAAGGCAAGCATCTGCTCACGCTGGAGCGGCAGGTCGATTACTGGGAGGGACTGGCACTGGAGAACTCCGGAGATAAGGTCCGCGCGCAGGAGTTATACCGCGCTGCCGCCGCTCCGCTGTCCACGTATTCAATCCATAGTTATTACCGGGCTCTCGCACTCCGGCAACTGGGATACGAGAATGACGCGCGGACGGCGCTGGAAGAGCTTCGAGCGTATGCCCAACAGCACCAGAACGATGAACCGGTGATCGACTATTTCGCCACGTCCTTGCCTAACTTTCTTCTCTTCGAGGATGATCTGAAAAAACGAAATCTGCTCGAATGCCTGCTTCTCGAAGCCTATGCCGAACTCGGCCTGGGGCAATTGGTGCATGCGCGGGAGCTTTTTCTCGAGGTCCTAAAGATGGAGCCAAGCAATTTCGCCGCCTCGCAAGAGATCTCGCAATGGAACCAAGCACAGAGTATGCGGGACACAACCCGTGCCTAGTGGATACATTTCCGGCGTCCACGGTTCAGAAAAAAACGTAAGCTCAACAGGAACAAAGGGGAGCCAAAGTTACGCGTGGCTGGTTTGCGGAGTGGCGGCCATCGCGGGTCTTCTTTTTGGCTTCGATATCGCTGTCATCAATGGCGCCATCGTCTTCCTGCGCGCTCAATTTCGTCTGACGGACTTTGAAACCGAACTCGCGGTCAGCAGCTTGCTGATCGGCTGCATCGCGGGAGCGGCTCTGGCCGGCTGGCTGAGCGATCGTTTTGGGAGAAAGCGGGTGCTTTCCTTCTCAGCTTTGTTATTCGCCGTTTCCTCCCTGGGCGCGGCGCTGCCGCGAGACTTTGTGCAGTTTGGAGTGGCGCGTTTTATCGGGGGCATCGCCATCGGCATCGCTTCGATGCTGGCGCCGCTCTATATCGCGGAAGTTTCCCCGGCGCGCATTCGCGGGCGACTGGTCTCTCTGAATCAAATGGCCGTGGTTACCGGAATCCTGCTGGCTTACCTCATCAACTGGGCGCTTTCGTTTTCTGGCGAGTCCAGCTGGCGATGGATGTTCGCGGCGGCGATAGTGCCTTCTCTGGGGCTATTCTTCGGACTGTTTTTCGTGCCGGAAAGTCCGCGCTGGTTGATGGAGCAGAATCGCGAAGCGGACGCCCGCCTGATCCTCAGCCGCGTGGAAGGGCCGGAGAGGGCGGACCAGCACCTTGTCCAGATTCGCGAATCGCTGCAGATGGAGGCAAGCAAGTTCAGCGACCTGCTGGCGCCTGCTTTGCGGCGACCGCTTTTTCTTGTAGTCGCACTCGCTGTCCTGCAGCAAATAACCGGCATCAACACCGTTCTCTTTTACGGATCCATTATCTGGGAACGCGAACTGGGCGGCCATAGCGCCTCCGCCGCAATCGGAGCCAATGCCACTATCGGCGCGGTCAACTTCCTGGTGACGATCGCGGCGCTTTGGCTCATCGAGCGGTTAGGCCGCCGGCCTGTACTGATGTTTTCCAGCGCGTGTATGGCGGTTTGTCAATTGATGCTGGGCCTCGCCTTCCTACTGCATCCGCCGCCCGCCCCTCTGGTGCTAGGCGCTATGCTGCTCTGTGTGGCGGCTTTCGCCATTGGACTCGGGCCCGCCACCTGGGTATTGATGGCGGAACTTTTTCCCACGCGGGTCCGCGGACGCGCTATGTCAATCGCCAATATGGCGCTATGGATTGCGAGTTTTGTGTTGACATTCACATTTCTGTCGCTGACGCGCGCGATCACTATCACCGGCGCATTTTGCCTTTATAGCTTTCTATGCGTGCTGACATTTTTGCTGGTATGGCGGTTAGTGCCGGAAACCAAGGGCAAGACTCTCGAAGAGATCGAGGTCCTGTGGAGCCGCGATGAGGGGCCAATGACATCTGCGAAACGTGGAGAAGACAAGTGAAAAAGACAATTTTCCTGGGAGCAATGGCGATAGTTTGCATCCTGTTCGCTGGCTGCAAAGGTCCCGCGCCGCGCGCGGCATCAAAATTAGTGACCATCGACGGCCATAGCGGCGGACGGATCTTCGACGGCATCGGCGCGGTGAGCGCCGGTGCGTCCTCGCGCCTGCTGATCGATTATCCGGAACCGCAGCGCAGCCAGATTCTCGATTATTTATTTAAGCCGAATTACGGCGCGGCCCTGCAGCACCTGAAAGTGGAGATCGGCGCGGACGTGAACTCAACCGACGGCTCCGAGCCAAGCTATGCCCGCACGCCCACGGACCGGAACTTCACCCGCGGCTACGAATGGTGGCTGATGAACGAAGCCCGCAAGCGCAATCCGAATATTGTTCTCGACTCGCTTGCCTGGGGTGCGCCCGGCTGGGTGGGCAAGTTTTACTCCGGAAAAACTGCGGAGTACATGGCTGGATTTTTGCAAGGAGCGAAACAAACCTTGGGCCTTGATATCGCGTACACCGGCGACTGGAATGAGACTCCTTTCAATGCGAACTACGTAAAGACCCTGCGTCGGGTTCTGGACCAGCATCGGCTGAACACAAAGATTGTTTGCTGCGATGAATATCCTGGAGAAGGCGGCGGACAGTGGAAAATTCTCAGTGCCTTAAAAAATGACCCGGCGTTGAATGCGGCAATCGCAGTGGTCTCGGTCCACTACCCGCGCATCCATGGCAAAGTCACGACCCCGCCGGGCGCACGAAATATTGGCAAGCCTTTATGGTCCAGTGAAGATCAGCCGGCATCGAGCGCGGGCCACATTCATTCTCGCGACTGGCAGGTAGGCGGCCGAGAGCTGGCGCAGCTCTACAACGACAATTATTTAAAAGGCGGTTTTACCGCGACCGAGATATGGAGTCCCATTACCTCGTACTACGACGTTCTGGCCGCGCCGAATTCCGGACTGATGTATGCCAATACTCCCTGGTCTGGCAATTACGATGTGCAGGGTGCGATCTGGGCGACGGCGCATACCACGCAATTTACGCAGCCGGGCTGGCAATATCTGGATTCTTCCTGCGGCTATCTGCCGGAGAAAGGCGACTTCGTCACGCTCAAGTCGCCCAATGGAAAGGACTGGAGCGTCATCCTGCAAACAATCGATGCGAAGCATCCGCAGAGAGTGGACTTTCGTATTGCCGGCGGACTGAAGGCGGCTACCATCCACATTTGGGAAACCAACAGCACGAAAAAGTTTGAGCACGTGGCGGATGTGCCCGCGAAGGACGATAGGTTTTCCTACAGCTTCGATCCGAATTCTCTCTATTCTCTGACGACGACCACAGGTCAGGGGAAAGGCAATGTCACTCCCCCGCCTCCCGCCGAATTTCCGTTTCCCTGGCGCGCTAACTTCGAGAAAGTACCCCTGCACGGCACATCTCCATTTCTGTCCGATCAGGATGGAGCTTTTGAAGTGGAGAAGTGTATCGAGCGCGCTGGACATTGCCTGGAGCAAGTCATCACGCAAAAGCCAATTCCCTGGGGACCGCTGCCTGATCCATGGACGCTGGCCGGCAATGAAAAATGGACAGACTATCGCGTCAGGTCGGAGGTCCATTTCATGGGCCGCGGCAGCGCCATGCTGCTGGGGCGCATCGATTCAGCCGACGTGTTCAGGGCTCAAAAAGCGAAATTGCCCAGCGCCTATGTCTTCCAGATCACCTCCGAAGGCGCGTGGTCCCTGTTCTCCGCCGAATACAAAAAGCCCACGCGCATGCTGGCGCAGGGAAGATTTCCGAAGAACGGAAATGGGTGGCGCAAAATGGAACTTGTCTTTCAGGGCGATCGAGTCTCGGCTTCACTCGATGGCAAAGTGCTCGCCTCCATTCAGGATGCCACGCACACTCACGGCATGTTCGGCGTCGGCACCGGATGGAACCGCGCGCAGTTTAACGACGTTTCAATCGACCGCCCTTAGCGGAGCAGCGAAGGGAAAGAAAATGCATTTCTCGGCTGGTAGAAAGAATTGGACTCCGATGGCGAGGGCACTGCGTTTCTATGCTGTTTTCCTTGTCCTGATCGCGCCGGGCATGAGCGCATTTTCGCAGGCCTCGGTCCGATATCTCGCAGATAAAAAGCTATTCGTTCTCGGCTCCGCCAGTACCACTTATATTTTTGGAGTCAACGAGCGCGGGGAGTTACAACATCTCTATTGGGGACCTCACCTTTGGCGTGACGAAGAACTTGCTGCCGCGCACTCGCCGGGGGCGCCGATCGACATAAGCCCAACGGCCGCCGGTCAGGAATTTGCAGGTTGGGGTGATGGTCTTTACTTCGAGCCTTGCCTGAAAGTGACATTTCCAGACGGCAATCGAGATATGGTCCTGCATTATTTCGGGCACGATATTGCCGGCAACGAACTGACGGTGACGCTGAAGGACATCCAGCGAGCAGTATTTGTAAATCTCCACTACACGATCGATCCGGCAACCGGTATTCTTCGCCGGGATGCGGTGATTGAGAACCGCACCGGCGGTCCGATTATCATCGAAAGCGCCCAGTCCGGGACATGGTATCCGCCGCAAGGAGAGCGGTATCGGCTCCGCTATCTTACTGGGAAATGGGCTGGTGAATGGCAGCTGAACGAGGAGACTATCCATCCCGGATCACGCATTTTGGAGAGCCGCACCGGAAGTACGGGCTATTATGCGAATCCATGGTTTGCGCTCGACCACCCGGGCGACCAAGATCCTGAGCACGGTAGTGTCTGGTTTGGCGCGCTTGGCTGGAGCGGAAACTGGCGCATCGACGTGGAGGAGACTCCCTTCGAACAGGTTCGGGTCACCGGGGGATACAACACGTTTGATTTCGCCTACCACTTGGCGCCCGGGGAATCACTCACCACGCCGCCGTTTTATGCCGGCTATACCGCTAGCGGCATTGGCGGTGCGTCGCGTTTGCTGCATCGATTTGAACGCACAGAGATTCTGCCGGATTCCTCCGGACTTCGTACCCGGCCCATTCTGTACAACTCCTGGTATGCGACCGGATTCAACGTGAATATGGCAAATCAGGAAGCGCTCGCCAGGGAGGCCGCAAGCCTCGGGGTGGAGCGCTTCGTCATCGATGACGGCTGGTTTGGCGAACGCAATTCGGATCGCGCCGGACTTGGCGACTGGTTCGTCAATCCGCAGAAGTTCCCGCAGGGCTTGAAGCCGCTCATCGCCTACGTCAAGAGCCTCGGTATGGACTTCGGCATCTGGGTAGAGCCGGAAATGGTCAATCCCGACAGCGAACTTTATCGCAAGCATCCCGATTGGGTGCTGAACTTTCCCGGACGGCCGCGCAGCCAGGGTCGTCACCAGCTGGTCCTGAACCTTGCTCGCGATGATGTCAAGGAGTACACGTTTCACTGGCTCGACCGGTTGGTCACGGAGAATGACATCGCGTTTCTCAAACTGGACCACAACCGCGACTTCTCCGAGCCTGGATGGCCGCAGGTGGCTCCGGATGAGCAGAGAAACCTTTGGGTACTCTACACGAAAAATCTCTATGAAATTATCGACCGGCTGCGCCAGAAACATCCGAAGCTTGAGATTGAGACCTGCGCCGGAGGCGGTGCGCGCGTCGATCTCGGGATGCTGCATCGCACCGATCAAGCCTGGGTGTCGGACAATACCGATGCTCTCGACCGGCTGATTATGCAAGATGGTTTCACGTACGCATACACCCCGCACATCATGGAAGACTGGGTCACGGATGTGCCAAATGGAATCGATGGCCGCACCGTGCCCGTCAAATTCAATTTTCTCGCGGCCATGGAGGGTTCTCTGGGCATCGGCGCCGACCTGAACCGCTGGAACACGGAGCAACTCACGACCGCAAAGCGGATGGTCGCGTATTACAAGACGATCCGGCAGACCGTGCAGAATGGGTCTCTGTACCGGCTGGCCTCATTACGAAATGGCGGAAACTTTGCCGCCAGCGAATACGTGTCCGAAGATAGCTCGCAGATCGTTCTGTTCGCATTCCTCCACTCGCAGGAGTTTGGAGACGTTCTGCCGCCGCTTCGGTTGCTCGGCCTAGACGGCCAAGCGCTCTACTGCGTTCACCGCATTGACGATACGCTGATCGAACAGAGTGCAATGCTGAGCGGGGACTATCTGATGCACCATGGAATCTCGCTACGGCTCACCGGAGATTACGGCAGCACCTCGCTGCGCTTCGACAAGGTCTCAGCAAAATAACGGACCGATTCGAAGGCAACTGCAAGATGCCCGGACAAATTCCCATTTCCGTGCTGAGAGCAGTTCCTGCTTTACTGTAGGCCGAACTGGAGTAAGCGTCCGGAGTGGGCCGTGAGGGGTAGGCTGGGAACTCAAGTGTCCATAAGTTGGCAAGTGGACACTTGAGATCAGGCAAGATTGCTCTGAGAGTGAGGTGCGGCGACATTCCAAGGCAG
>JAJYSV010000081.1 GCA_021793405.1 Acidobacteriota bacterium | reverse complement strand
GGCAAGGATGGCGTCATCACCGTCGAAGAATCGAAGACCATGCAGACGCACCTCGAGACCGTCGATGGTATGCAGTTCGACCGCGGCTACCTCAGCCCCTATTTCGTCACCGATCCGGATCGCATGGAAGTCGCGCTGGAAGATGCCTACATCCTGATCCACGAAAAGAAAATCAGCACCATGAAGGACCTGCTTCCCTTGCTGGAACAGGTGGCCCGCAATGCCAAGCCGCTCGTCATCATCGCGGAAGATGTCGATGGCGAAGCGCTGGCAACTCTGGTCGTCAACAAGCTGCGTGGCACGCTGAGCGTCGCTGCAGTCAAGGCGCCTGGCTTCGGCGATCGCCGCAAAGCGATGCTGGAAGATATTGCCAAGCTGACCGGTGGCAAGGCTATCACGGAAGACCTCGGCATCAAGCTCGAGAACGTCAAGCTTGAGGACCTGGGCCGCGCCAAGCGCATCACCATCGACAAGGACAACACCACCATCGTCGACGGCGCCGGCAAGGCGGAGGACATTCAGGGTCGCGTCCGCGAGATCCGCAACCAGATCGACAAAACCACCTCCGACTACGACCGCGAGAAGTTGCAGGAGCGGTTGGCGAAACTGGTCGGCGGCGTTGCCGTCATCAAGGTCGGCGCAGCCACCGAAACCGAGATGAAGGAAAAGAAGGCGCGCGTCGAGGATGCCATGCACGCAACCCGCGCGGCCGTTGAAGAAGGCATTGTCCCGGGCGGCGGTGTCGCCCTGGTTCGTAGCGCCAAGGCTGTCGAGGAGTTGATCGCAACCCTCGAAGGCGACGAGAAGATCGGCGCCCAGATCATTCGTCGCGCCATTGAAGAGCCGCTCCGCCTGATTGTCGGCAACGCCGGCGAAGAGGGTGCGGTGGTCATCGGCAAGGTGCTCGAAAGCAAGGAAGCGCACTACGGCTACAACGCAGCAACCAATAAGTTCGAAGACCTGGTGAAAGCCGGCGTCATCGATCCCACCAAGGTCACCCGCACCGCGCTGCTGAACGCGGCTTCCATCGCCGGCTTGATGCTGACGACCGAAGCCATGGTTGCCGACATCCCGGAGAAGAAAGAAGCTGCTCCGGCCGGCGGCGGTCACGGCGGCGGCATGGAAGGCATGTACTAAGTAGCAATCGAACTGCGCCCTCGGCGCAAATACCAGAAAGGCCCTGCAGCGATGCGGGGCCTTTCTGTTGCCATTGTCTTTGAAACAACTTTCCGGCATCCTATTGATTAAATGGCATTTTGGACGCGATTCAAATAATGAAACGAGGGGAAAAGCAATGAAATTGAGATGTATTGTGCCTGTGGTGTGTGTCGTATTGACAACATTCGCGCTAAATGCGGCGCCTCGAAACACGGCGGCAAGCGGCCCTGCCGCCGAAACGGCGTCCCAGCCGAGCAATCGGCGGGCTTCCCATTTGGCGCTTCGCCTTCTTGATCAAGTCGAGCAGGCAAGGCAATCTCTGGCGGCAAACCAGACGCAAACGGCCGTTGACCATATAAGCCGAGCGCTGGCGTATCGTGATCAGCTCACCTCAATGCTCCCAGGGAACAGCCGGCATGCGATCGTGCCGTTATATTGGGAATTGGACGACACATCCGTGCTCGGATCGGTTCTGGCTGCCCGCAAAGATGGCAAGCCGCAACCCAATAAGTCGGCTCCTATCACGGTGGATGCAGCGGGAACGCAGTACACGTTTGTCGGCCTTGATCTGAACAAGGTACGAAGCCGTTTGGACGCTGCAAAATCCGCCTTGAGCAGCAACCATCCCCAGTCTGCGGATGGCTCGCTAAGCCGTATCGGGGATGAACTCGTGGTCATGAGAGTTCAGGCTGAGTTTCCTCTTCTTGCGGCCCGCGAAAATCTCGGTTTGGCCGCGATCGCGATCATGAATGGACGCTATACAGAGGCGGCAGCGGCCCTGAAAGAAGCTTCCACCACTCTGTATCAGTACGCCAGCGAGCACTCCGCGCATCGCCCATACGAAGCAAAAAGCTTGAGCAAGAGGATCGATTCACTTGCTCAGACAATCACGCAGGACCATGCCAACTCCGCAGGCAAGGTCGATAGATGGTGGAACGAAGTCAATGGCTGGTTCACGCATCCAATTACAGATTAAATCGGTGGTTACTCAAGACTGGAGCGCACAAACAAAAGCCTCGCAGAAATGCTGGGCTTTTGTTGTTTGCTCCCGATCGACACTCCCAAAAACAGACCCCTCCCCTCTGCTCACCAAATGAGAATCGACTCGTCTCATTTCTGAACACTGCATTTAGTTCAGAAATTCCCGATGCATCTTCCACTGCCAGTGTCTCTGTGAAGTATTTTCAGTTGCCATTCGCGAGAATATGTCAATAAATACAGGAGATTGAATGAGCATTCACCTGCGTAAATATGCAATCTTGTTTTTCTTCTTATGTGGCCTTTTCGACGCGCCTGCCATGGTCGCGCAGCAATCCAGCTCCTCCACCGCGCAAGCTTCCACTCCTGCCGCTCCCAAGACTGTCCCTTTGAGCAAATGGTTCGTCGAAGGAGCGGGAGGCATCTCCTTTGGACCCGGCCTGGCCAATGGGCAAGTCATCAACTCCACCTACACGGGCACCGGAGGCGGCGGGTTTCGTCTAACGAGGCGGCTGGAAATCCCCGGCGAACTGAGCTTTTACCGCAGCGGTCTTCCCTCCTGGGTACTGCAGACCGCGCAGCAACACGGCGGCCACTACACGATCTTGACCTATTCCGTCGATCCGACGTTCTACTTCCTTCGCGGGGAACGCTACGGCTTCTTTGCCGTCGGCGGAGGCGGATATTCCCACATTGCGACAACCTTCGACCAGCCGATCGGATCGACGATCAATTGCAACATCTATTCCGGCCTCGGATATACCAACTTCACCAATTACTGTAACGGAACCATCACCGGCTCTTCCTATTCCAGCAATCAGGGAATGTATAACTTCGGCATCGGAATGGAAGGGCGCCTATATCCAAATCATCGGGCCATCCTGTTCGCGCAGGGCCGGTATATAAAAATGATGACGCCCGCGAACCAGCTTCCCGGACCCAACTTCGCGCTGGTCTCCATCACCACCGGCATCCGCTGGTAATCGGAGCATTCGATAGATTTCCGCGAAACAGCGACATGACCGCAAACATCCAAGTGCCCATTCAAGCCGTCTTTTCGACTTGAATGGGACGGAAGGCATCTGTCGCGGAGGGTAGTTCACCTACACCTCCACGCCCCTCTCCTGGGACGGCGCTTCCCTGTTGAATTCGACAGCCGCACCCATCCGCTTCGCTCCATCTCCCCAGCGATTCCGCAGCCAGCGATTCATCGGCTCGGAATATCCACGCGCTACCAGCTCACCCAGCAGACCGGCAAACAGAATCACCGCAACAAACAGCGCGGGAACCATCTTCATGCAGGCTGCTGAGAACCGCCAGCAGCAGCAGGAGCAGCGGCGCGATGCGAGCAAAACGCAATTTGTAAAAATCACCGACATTCACCTGGGCAAGCGAGCCCCAGCGTCGCATCGCCGTGGACATGATCAGAAATCCAGAAACGGCAAAGAAAATCTGCACGCCAAACTGACCGTTCCACACCAGCGAATACACCAGTTGCCGCGGCACGCCCTGTGTGTACTCGACATGCGCGCCCAGCTTCGTGCGGTGTTGACCGCTTCCCGTCGGGCCATGCCTAAGTATGCACAAAACCGGCCAAGCTTTCTCTCCGCTCCCTGCCTTTTTGGATAAATAGAAAAGGATCGCCACGACGTCTCCATGCGCCGCACAATCCGCTCTTCGCATCGCCGCATCGAACCTTTGTGCATCCGATAATCAATGTATATGGAGGTGGAATTTTGAAAGCCATCGTATTTGACGGTACCGGCGGCCCGGATGTTCTCCGCCTTGTCGATGAGCCGATACCCGTGATCCGGCCCCACGATCTTCTCGTCCGCGTTCACGCTGCGGGCGTCAATCGCGCCGATATCCTGCAGCGCATGGGAGTCTACGGAGACCGGCCAGATTACGGCGATTCCCTTGTGCCCGGCCTCGAAATTGCCGGCGAAGTCGCGAAAATCGGCCCACAGGCGGAAGGATACAAAGTCGGGGATCGCGTCATGGCCATCGTCGGCGGAGGCGGCTACGGGGACTACGCACGCCTTGACAGCCGCATGTGCATGGCGATTCCTGAATCGCTGACCTACGTGCAAGCCGCGGCCATTCCAGAGGTCTTCGTCACCGCGCATGAAGCGCTCATCCATCTCGGCGAGCTGAAGCGGGGCGACTGGGTGCTCATTCACGCAGCGGCGGGCGGCGTTGGCTCGGCCGCGGTTCAGCTCGCCCACGCCATGGGAGCGAAAAGTGTCTTCACTGCATCCGGGGAGGATCGCATCGCTGGCGTTTCCGCCCTGGGCGGGAACCTGGGCATCGACTATCGCAAGCAGGACTTTCAGGCTGCCGTCATGCAGGCTACGCAGGGACGTGGCGTGGACGTCGTCATCGATTTCATCGGTGGACCCTATCTGGACCGCAACCTGCGCGCTCTCGCTCCCGGCGGAAGGCTCATCCAGGAAGGCGTTCTCGGCGGCAGTGAGGCCATTCTGCCCATCGACCTGCTCCTGTATCGTTATCTTCGTATCATCGGCACCGTCATGAAGTCGCGCAGCTTCGAGGAAAAACTAGCCATGACCGTGCGATTCCGAGAACGCTGGCTCCCGGCCTTTGAAACCGGAGTCCTGCACCCTGTCGTCGATCACGTCTTCCCTCTCGCGCAGGCTGCCGATGCCCACCGCGCCATGGAAGTGTCCGGAAAGTTCGGCAGAATCATCCTCTCCATGGACTAGCGTACCCGCTGCACGCGAATTCCGATCGAGGCGGACTGCTAATCTAACCCCATGTCCCTGGTCGAAGTCGAGAACCTCGTAAAGACCTACCCCGTACGTGGCGGCGGTCCGCCGAAGCGCGTTGTCGATGATGTCAGCTTTCGCATCGAACGCGGCCAGACCCTCGGCATCGTCGGCGAGTCCGGCTCTGGCAAGAGTACAGTCGCGCGCCTGCTGCTGCGCCTCATCGAGCCCGACTCTGGCGCAATTCGACTCGATGGCCAGGATCTCTTGACGCTCTCCAGCCGAGATCTGCGGCACTTGCGCCAGCGCATGCAGATTGTGTTTCAGGATTCGTACGCCGCGCTCAACCCGCGCATGCGCGTCGAGGAAATCATCGGCGAGCCGCTCATCATCTACCGCAAAGAATTGCAGCGGGTACCCCAAGTCTCGAATCTGCGCCCTGAGATTGTCCGCGCGCGCAACAGCTCCGCAATGGCCCAGCAAGCTCGAATTTTGGAAGCGCTCCGAACCGTCGGCCTTGACCGATCGGCGCTGCCCCGCTATCCCCATGAGTTTTCTGGCGGTCAGCGCCAGCGCATCAATCTTGCGCGCGCGCTGATTCTGCGCCCTGAGCTGGTCGTGCTCGACGAGCCTACCTCCGCGCTCGACGTCAGTGTTTCCGCGCAGATCATGCATCTGCTGCGCGAGCTGCAACGCGAGCTTCACCTTACCTACATCTTCATCACCCACTCCATGCCCTTGGTCCGCTACATGGCGGATGAGATTCTCGTCCTGCGTCAGGGCCGCATGGTGGAGCAGGGCGGCTGGCAACAAATCTGCGAACATCCTCAATCGGATTACACGCGGGCCTTGCTTGCGGCCACGCCAGAGCTTCCCTCCGCGGTCTCCTGACGCCGCACCCTACGGGCCCGGCGAATGCAACATTCCCCTTTTTGTGAATTCGCGATGAAGTCCGGCCCGCCCATACCGGCTTCCGCCTCATTCTGTGATATTTTGAAGCGGGTGGCAGAGCGGTTTCCACGGCAGATGTATCCAGCTGGATTGTAGCTTCGTGCAGCTTTTCCTTAAGAAAAGCTGCGCCACGCGATCTTCGGCGTGTACAGTAACCGTGGAACCGCTCCAACGTGCCATTCCACCAACCGGAGGAACACAAATTGGGCAAAACGATGGTCCCGAAACGCCTGTTTTTTACCAAAGGCGTCGGGAAGCATAAAGAACGTCTCACGTCATTCGAGCTGGCGCTGCGCGACGCCGGAATTGCCGCGCAAAATCTCGTGCGCGTCTCGTCAATCTTTCCCCCACAGGCAAAACTGGTTCCACGCAAAGAAGGGTTGAAGTACCTGTACCCCGGTGAAGTCGTGTTTGCCGTCGTCGCTGAAAATACGTCGCGCGAACCGCATCGGCTCATCGCTTCCAGCATCGGCGTGGCCATTCCTTCGGACAAAAATATGTACGGTTATCTCAGCGAGCACCACAGCTTTGGCGAAACCGAAGATCAGGCCGGCGACTATGCGGAAGAACTTGCCGCCGAAATGCTCGCCACCACGCTAAATATGGATTTCGATCCGGACAAGAGCTGGGACGAGAAAAAAGAGTTCTATCGCATCTCAAACCAGATCGTGCGCACCGCCAACGTGACCCAGTCCGCCGTGGGCGATAAGCGCGGCCTGTGGACAACTACCATCGCCGCAGCCATTCTGATTTTTGAATAGGTCCTTCATCGCGGCAGGCGGACATAACTCCTGCCGTGCTATTCTGAAAGTGGTCATTCGTACTGACCACTTTCTTATGAAGACCAAAAACACAGCGCCGATTCCAGCGACGCAGTTCAAGGCGCAGTGTCTCGCGATTCTCGATACCGTGCAGCGCAAGCGGACTACGGTCGTCATTTCCAAGCATGGCAAGCCAGTCGCCAAGCTGGTCCCGATAGAATCAGGTCCCTCTCGTCCGCTTCATGGTTTTATGAAGGGAACTGCACGCGAAATTGGCGATATCGTTTCGCCTCTGAATGAAGAGTGGGATGCCAACGAAGACTGATTTGTCGCGAGGCGTCCTGCTCGATACTCACATCTGGTTAAGGCTGGAGGCCATGACGGCCCCCATCGCCCGGGCCGCGCTTCAAGCCATTGAAGCCGCCCGTCGCGAGCAATCCGTATATGTATCAGCGATCTCTGTCTGGGAGCTTGCCATGCTTGTTGTAAGAAAACGATTTGAACTGAACAAGCCGGTTCGGACCTGGGTACAGGAGGCGTTCGAACAGCCCGATATCCAGCTTTTGCCACTCGCTCCCGATATCGCCATCGAAGCAACGGAATTGCCGCGGCCGATGCACAAAGATGCTGCGGACCGGATCATTCTTGCATCGGCCCGCGTCGAAGGCCTGATCCTGATCACAAGTGACCTGCCGATGCTCTCCTTCGCTGAAACAATAGGACTCCGGAGCATTCGAGGATGACGATGCCCATCAATTTCCGCGTCGCCCTGGTACAGATGTCCTGCTCCCCGGACCCGGACGCCAATCTCGACAAGGCCGCCGACCGAGTTCGCGAAGCGGCCCGCGCCGGCGCTCAGGTCGTGTGCCTGCCGGAACTGTTTCGCACGCAATATTTTTGCCAGCGCGAAGATCACGCGCTCTTCGATCTTGCCGAATCCATCCCCGGCCCTTCCACCGAAAAGCTAGCCCGCATCGCACGCGAAGAAAAGGTCGCGGTCGTCGCTTCCCTGTTTGAGCGGCGCGCTGCCGGCATCTACCACAACACTGCCGCCGTGTTAGACGACGATGGCGCGCTCGCCGGAACCTATCGCAAAATGCATATCCCCGACGATCCCCTCTATTACGAGAAGTTTTATTTCACTCCCGGCGATTTAGGATTTCGCAATTTCTCCCTCCACGCGGGAAACATCGGCGTTCTGGTCTGCTGGGACCAGTGGTATCCGGAGGGCGCGCGCATCACCGCGTTGCAAGGGGCCAACGTTCTTTTCTATCCGACTGCCATAGGCTGGCACCCGGCGGAAAAAGCCGAATTTGGCGAGGCGCAATATAGCGCCTGGCAGACCATCCAGCGCTCCCACGCCATTGCGAACGGAGTGTATGTCGCCGCCGTCAACCGCGTCGGCCACGAGCACGGCTATGTCCGCGGCGACCGCGCCGAAGGCGTAGGAATTGAATTCTGGGGCGGATCGTTTCTAGCCGACCCCTTCGGTCGCATCGTTGCCCATGCCACGCACGACAAGGAAGAGATTCTACTCGGCGAAATCGACCTGCATCTGATCGAAGAGACGCGTCGCCACTGGCCCTTTCTGCGCGACCGTCGCGTCGATGCCTACCAGCCGATCACCGAACGCTTTCTGGATCAATAAACCGCCATGAGCGCAACACATCCATCCGTCGGCACCGGCAAAACAACTCCCCACGACCTGGGCCTCCACATGCCCGCGGAGTGGGAACCGCACGCCGCCACCTGGATCGCATGGCCACACAATGCCGAAGACTGGCCAGGAAAATTTCAGCCGATCCCCTGGGTGTATGGCGAGATCGTGCGCTACCTCGCCATGGTCGAGCATGTTCACATTCTGGTGAACGAACCAGCGGCGGAGAAACGCGCGCGCAATCTGCTGGCCCGGTGTGGAGCGGACCTGAAGAATGTCGCATTCCATCTTCAGCCCACCGACCGTGTATGGCTGCGCGACTCCGGCCCCATCTTTCTGACTCCCGCCGCTGCCAAAACCGCTGCGCCGCCGCTTGTCCTCACCAACTGGAAATTCAACGCGTGGGCTAAGTATGACAACTGGCATCATGACGACAAAATTCCCGCGCGCGTCGCCAAACTATTATCGCTGCCCGTGTGGACGCCTGAGATCACGCTGACCAGCGGTCAGCGCCACCGCGTCGTGCTCGAAGGCGGCAGCATCGATGTCAATGGCGCGGGCGCATTGCTCACAACCGAGGAATGCCTGCTCAGTGACGTGCAACCACGCAATCCCGGCGTCACCCGCGAGCAATTGGAACATTGCTTTCACGACTATCTCGGCGTCGATCAAGTCGTCTGGCTGAATCGTGGCATTGCAGGCGACGACACCCATGGCCACGTGGACGACATTGCGCGATTCGTGGATCGCAACACAATCGTAGCCACGATCGAACCGAATCGAGATGATGAAAATCACGCGCCGCTCCAGGAAAATTTAGAGCGCCTGCACGTCGCCCGTACCCACGACGGAAAACCCTATCGCATCGTGGAGTTGCCGCTTCCCTCTCCCGTTGTGTTTGAAAAACAGCGCCTGCCCGCCAGCTACGCGAATTTCTACATCGCCAATCGCCTGGTGCTGGTACCCACCTTCAACGATGCCCACGACCGCGTCGCCCTGAATATCCTTGCGGAGTTATTCCCGCGACATACAATCATCGGCATTCATAGCGGTGACTTCATCTGGGGCCTCGGCGCCATGCATTGCATGACCCAGCAGCAACCGGCCATTCGCACTGCAACCCCGCCCGAATCGATCCGTTGAAGATAGTGCGATATCCTGCCCCCCCAGATCTCGATTCTGAGACTTGCCGTGCTACAACCCTCACCGAGGAAATCGCGCAGCCAGCCCACTCTTCTGCGCCTCGGCCCATCCCTCGGCGATGACCTCCAGCGTCCGCTCCTGAAGAGGAAATTCCTTCGAACCTCGCAAACCTTCGACTGGCACCCACCTTGCATCGGACACGTCGCTGGCTGCTTGCAGCACTCCACCTGCTGTTTCCTGCGTACTATCTAAGGTTGCCGATTGAACATCGCACAGAAAATCCACCAGTACATAATGAAAACGAATCCGGCCGTCGGCGTTCCGGTCAATATGATCCAGCGCTTTCAGCACCTGGATCGGCGCAACCGTTAGCCCGGTCTCTTCGGCAACTTCGCGGACGATGGCATCCTCCAGCGTTTCGCCCAACTCCACCGCGCCGCCCGGCAGCGACCATTCCCCAGCCAGCGGCGCTTGCGCCCGGCGAACCAACAGTACCGAGTTTCCCAGCAGCACAACTGCACCCACCCCAACAATCGGTGACAATGGATATTCCCTTTGGCTCACCAGGATCCGGCTCCTTCCATTTCTCTCATGATCCTCGCGCAGCAATGGAAAAGGCGCAGCAATTGCCGCGCCTCGATCACTCGTAATCCCATCGCGCCCTCATAGACGCAGCGGCTTGCCATACTCTTCGGCGAATACCGTCCGCGCCATGTCGAAGCGGCCGCCGTAATGCTTGTCGGGCCCCTGCAGATGGCCAATCCCCAGCAATGCGACTACACGATAGCTGAGCGGCAGTTTCAGTACATCCCGAACTTTTTCCTCTTCAAAGCCTTCCATGGGCGCGGTATCGTAGCCCAGCGCCTCGGCCATCAGCATCATGTGCGTCAAGGCGATCATCACATGACGATTCAGCCACATCGCCATATTCGGGTGGTTCGAAAGATAATTGGGAATCGTCTCTTTGGCCTGCGCCGCATAGCTTTCCGACATGCCGCCTTCTCGCCCCAGCCGCAGCATCTCTTCCAGATCGCCATTGCGCCAGCCATCCGCATCGCCGCACGCCACAATCATTACCGAGGCCTCTTCGACCTTGGCCTGGTTAAAACTCGCCCCGCGCAGACGCTTTTTCTGCTCTTGGTTGCGGACCACAATAAAACGCCAGGGCTGCATGTTGTAACCACTCGGCGCATGCAGTCCCGCACTCAAAATTTGCTTCAGGTCTTCCTCCGGGACTGGCGCACCATCGAAGCTGGGCGTGGCACGGCGGTTGCGAATGATTTCGGAAAGTGGCTTTTCGGTCGAACTCATTCCGTATTTTTCCTCGATCTATCTTTTGTTGCCATCCACCTGCTCGGGATTTCATCTGGTAGACGGTGAAAACATCGCCACATGCCGACTCGGGCAAACATTGTTAGTCTAGTACAGAAATGCTTTTTCACCCCTACACCCGTCCAGGGATCCTAAGAAAATTGGATGCCGAATCGGCAGAAGCACACCGACCTCGCGCGGATTCTACTCCGCTCTCGATCTCCGCATCCGTGGGATTACGCTGGTTTCTTGTTCTCAGCGGCTTGCTTCTTTCGCCCGCGGCATTCACCCTCAGAGCACAGACGCCTGCAGCAGGCACGGGTACAGGTGCCCCCGTTGCAAGCCATGGAACGGCCTCTTCCGATACCAAATCGTCGTCTTCCAGCAGCGGAAAATCTGCAAATCGGAAGACGCAACCCAGCGTTCATCCCGCTGCCCGTCATCGTCATCGTGCCAAAAACAAGGTAAGCGTCGAGCCCCCCGTGCCTGCGCCGCCGCCCCCTGTTGCGCCTGCCGATCAACCCCCCACGCCGGCGACAGTTGAGTTCCATCAAGGCATGTTGAGCATTCAGGCCAGGAATTCCAGTCTCGTCCACACTCTCAGTCTCGTTTCCCGAGAGACCGGACTCATCGTCGAAGGGCTGGGCAGCGATCAACGCATCTATGGACAATATGGGCCCGGCACTCTGGCCAGCACTCTGACGGCATTGCTGGACGGCTCTGGATATAACTTTGTCATCATCGGCGGCGAGGGCGGACAATCCCCAAAACTTGTGCTGACCGCTGGCAATGCCGCCGCTGCGACGAATACAGCAGCTGCCGCGGGAAGCGCGCCGATTGCGTCAGCCCCCAGCGACGAATCAGCGCCTGCCGACCCTTCCAAGCCGGTTCAGCCCAAAACGCCGCAAGAGATCTTCAACGAGTTGCGAAAAATGCACCCGCAGTGATCGGGGTGATCGGAGAGAATTGCTTGAAATGTTTGGGATCGCGCGCAGCGTGACATACATTTATGCGCGGAAATTTGGCGGCTGCGAGATTGCAGGATTCAGTCAAGGGTCCAGAGGCTTAAATTCGTTAAAGGAATGATTTTCGGTCTTGTATCAGGGCACGACTTCAGTCGTGCCGTGCATGGTGCAAAACAGATGGGCTTTAGCCCCTGAGTGCTGCTGTTCGAATCACTTCCAGGAATCGAATTGTTGAATCAACTTCAGACTCAGGACACTAGAAAATATTTATGGATTTGCAATTTTGGTCTGCATCTGCAACGGGGCTGGCTTCTGCGCGCGAACATGCATCCGAGCGAGGGCAAATAGCGCGGAACACAGCCCATGAGCCAGTGCAACACCCATGGCAACCGAGGCGAGAATGGTCGACACCATCAACAACATCATCTGAGCTTTCCTCCAGTGCAAATGTTTCCGGTGCGGTACGACAGGGCTCGACCAGTTTTCGTGGAAAAATGGACTATCCACGCGCCTAGTCCTTCATTCAACCGAATTCTTGCGTTCCACGCCAGTGTGTTTCGCATCCATTCTGTTGCTTGGGAAGATTCCTCCAGGCTCAGGTTCCTTCTCGAATAGGGTCCTGAAACATGCGGCGGAAAGGCCGCGCAAACTTAAGTCATCAGTAACCATGTCGATATCACGTCTCATCGTGCGCGGAGCGCGCCAGCATAACCTGAAGAACATCACGGTGGAGATACCGCGTAACTCCTTCACCGTCATCACAGGGCTTTCCGGCTCCGGCAAATCCTCGCTCGCTTTCGATACCATCTATGCGGAAGGCCAGCGGCGCTACGTCGAAACCCTTTCCGCCTATGCCCGCCAGTTTCTCGATCAAATGGAGCGCCCGGATGTCGACTCCATCGAGGGCCTGAGTCCCGCCATCTCCATCGAACAAAAGACCACCAACCGCAGTCCCCGCTCGACCGTCGGCACCATTACCGAGATTTACGACTATCTTCGCCTGCTCTACGCCTCGATCGGCGTCCCCCATTGCCCCAACTGCGGACGGCCCATCTCCCGCCAGTCGGCGGATCAGATCGTCAGCCGAGTCATGGAACTGGCCCCCGGGGAGCGCGTCACCATCTACGCCCCCATCGTCCGCGGTCGCAAAGGCGAATTCCGCGACGAGTTGGAAAGGCTGGATCAGCAAGGATTCCGTGCCCGCATCGACGGAGAAGTTCGCGATCTCGCCGAGGACATTGTCCTCGAAAAGCGCAAGAACCATACCATTGAAGCGATTGTGGATCGCATCGCAGTCAAGCCGGGCGTCGAAAAGCGCCTCGAAACCGCAGTCACCAAGGCCCTCCAGATGGCCAATGGTTTGGTTCTCGTGGCCTTGCCGGGAACCGCCGCGACTCGATCGGGTTCGGGCACGCAAATCCCAGGCACTCAAGTGGAAGAGCAGCTCTATTCCTCCTCCATGGCCTGCCCCGACTGCGGCATCAATGTTCCCAAACTGGAACCGCGCAGCTTCTCCTTCAACAGCACCTACGGAGCCTGCCCGCAATGCAACGGTCTCGGCAGCATGTATGACTTTGACCCTGCCAAGGTGATTATCGACTGGTCGAAGCCTTTACTTGAGGGTGGCCTGGGACCAGGCGGCAGTTCGCAGTATCTGGCTCGCCTGATCCATCTCGCCGCCGACCGCTACAAGATCGATCTTCGCAAGCCGTTTGAACAGCTCGCGGAAAAGGAGCAGAAACTGCTACTATTTGGCCCGGAACGCGGAGAAGGCCCGCGCACCGGCTTTCATGGCATTCTGAAGTGGCTGCGCCAGTCCCTCGAGGAAATCCGCTCCGACAGCTATCGCGAGTGGCTCATGGGCTATATGTCCGCGACTACCTGCCCGGCGTGCCATGGCAAGCGTCTTCGTCCTGAGTCTCTCGCGGTCACCGCCAATGGCCTCTCCATCGCAGACTTCGCCGCCATGCCCTTGGTCGATGCCCTCGCCACAACGCGCCTCTTTTCGTTTAGCCAGCGCGAGCAGCTCATCGCCGACCGGTTGCAGCGCGAGATCATCGAGCGGCTGGAATTCCTAGTCGCAGTCGGTCTCGGCTATCTCTCACTCGATCGCAGCGCCGCGACGCTTTCCGGCGGCGAAGGGCAGCGCATCCGCCTTGCCACCCAGATCGGTTCCCGCCTGCGCGGCGTGCTCTACGTCCTCGACGAGCCCTCCATCGGCCTGCATCAACGCGACAACGAGCGGCTCATTGAAGCCCTCACCTCCCTGCGCGATCTCGGCAACACCGTCCTGGTCGTCGAGCATGATGAGGACACGATCCGCCGCGCCGATTACGTCCTCGATCTAGGCCCGGGCGCTGGACGCCTGGGGGGCAATGTGGTCGCCCAGGGGACGCCGCAACAGATCATGCTCGCACCGGATTCGCTGACAGGGCAGTATCTCAGTGGGGCTCTCGAGACAGTTCTCCGCAGCGAACCCAGGCAGCCCGGCGAGCAATGGCTCACCGTGGAAGGAGCACGCGGCCATAACCTGAAGAATCTGACCACGCGGTTCCCTCTCGGCCTGCTGACCGTCATCACCGGCGTCTCCGGCTCCGGCAAAAGCACGCTGATCAACGACATTTTGTACCGTGCGCTGGCACAGAACCTCTACGGCTCGCGTGAGGAGCCGGCCCAACATGATCGCGTCGTGGGCGCAGAGCAGATCGACAAAGTGGTGCAAATCGATCAGTCGCCTATTGGCCGCACGCCGCGATCGAATCCAGCCACTTACACTGGCGTCTTCACCGCCATCCGCGACCTGTTCGCCATGCTCCCAGAAGCCCGCGAGCGGGGATACAAAGCCGGCCGATTTTCTTTCAATGTTCCCGGCGGCCGCTGCGAAGCCTGCCAGGGCGACGGCCAGCGCCGCATTGAAATGAATTTTCTCCCCGATGTCTACGTCACCTGCGAGGTATGTAACGGTCGCCGCTACAACCAGGAAACGCTGGCGGTTCGCTTCCACGGCTACTCCATCGCCGACATTCTCGATCTGCCGATTTCCGACGCGCTGACCGTTCTGGAAGACATCCCTGTCGTGCGCCAGAAGCTCGCCACCCTCAACGATGTCGGCCTTGGCTATGTTCACCTCGGCCAGTCCGCCACCACGCTCTCCGGCGGCGAAGCCCAGCGCATGAAACTGGCCCGTGAGCTATCCAAGCGCCAGACCGGACGCACGCTCTATCTTCTCGACGAGCCCACCACCGGTCTCCACTTCGACGATGTGCGCAAATTGATGGAAGTCCTGCACCGGCTCACCGATCTTGGCAACACCATCCTCATCATCGAACACAACCTGGACGTGATTCGCAGCGCCGACTGGATCCTCGATCTTGGCCCGGAAGGCGGAGCCGAAGGTGGCGAAATCGTCGCCGAAGGCACGCCTGCCCAGATCGCCGCCAATCCGGCTTCCTTCACGGGAAAATTCCTGCGTCGTTACTTCCCGCAACCCGAGTCATCGGTCAAGCAGCCCAGCGCGCTCGCCGCCATTGCAAAGAATGGTCGCGCTGCGGCCCGGAAAAAGATAAAACTATAGACACTTGGAAATCACCGCTCCCAAAACAACAGGTTGCAGAACTCTCACACTATGAATTGGAACGCCTACCCCGTGCCGGAATTCTTACCTCCAATCGTCGATGAGCCAGCCCCAGAGATACCTCCGCAGCGGGCAGAAACCCCAACTGTGCTCGAAATGGTGGCGTTTTTCACCTTGGCTGGAATTCTGATCACGGCAATTCAGGCTTTCGGCGCCGCTGTCTTCTTGCATTGGCATCTCCTCGGCAGAATCAGTCTCAGAAAACTGGCCTACCAGCCGAGATTCACCATCCCCATGATGGTCGTCTCCTACGGCGCGGTATTGCTGGCCGCCGCTGCCCTCTACCACCGCGTATGGCCGGACGGTTTTCTGGCCGGCATCCATTGGAATTTTTCTCAAGTGCGGCGCTATAGAATGTGGCTGCCCCTTCTTGGCATTGGTCTCGGATTTGCCATCCAGATGGTTTCGAATTATCTTCCGGTTCCCAAAGAATTGCCCGTGGACGCCTTCTTCCAGAACGCTCTGGATGCATGGCTGGTGGCGCTGTTCGGCATCTTCATCGCCCCCATCGCAGAGGAAATCGCGTTTCGCGGATTTCTCTATCCTTCCCTGCGCCCGTGGACCGGAAAGATTCTCGCCGCGATTCTGGCGAGCATTCCCTTCGCGCTGTTGCATGCCCAACAGGTCGGCCACGCCTGGGGTCCGCTCGCCATGGTGTTTCTGGTCAGCCTCGTCCTAGTCGCGGTGCGCGAACGAACCGGCTCCGTCGCCGCCTCCGCCCTGGTACACGCCTGCTATAACCTGTCCATCTTTGCGGTCATCTTCTTCGCCAGCGGCGGCTTTTTACATTTGGAGCGATTGAAAGACTGAAAACGGCGCCCATGAGCATCTTAGCCAAACGTCGCCACAATGTGATCGAGTATGGTTCCCTTGTGCCTAAGACTTACATTTTGGTACTTGCCATTGCAGCTGTGCTGAGTGGATGCCACTCGTCTGAGCGATCAGGAATATGCGTGCCTATTCGTGGTGCTACACGAGTGGTTGTTCACGTCACCTCTGACGGAACTGCAACCGCCTCAGATCTCATAATTACTGATCCGGAGCGCATTCACCAATTGATCGCATTTGCAAATACATATCGCCAGGTTTCGCAGCCTCGTACGTACACGATGCCCTACCCTCAGATAACCGCGACATTTTATGAGCAAGGAAAGTTCGTGGGTACGATAGGCTCCGGACCAAATTATTTCTTTGTCGGTTGCCGACATTGGCAGGGAATTCGAAGAGCTACAGATGCAGAGCTTAGAGACTTCAAGCGATTGATTCGCTACCCAAAATAGAGGGAGCCTTGCGCCGGGTGGCCCTCGATAAGGACGAAGGCTTTGTCAAGGCGCAAATAACCCGGGCGGTGCGGCTGCATCGCTTGTCTTTCCAGAGGGGTTGAGGACCAGAGTTCTGGTAGATTCACGCTGCATCAC
>JAJYSV010000019.1 GCA_021793405.1 Acidobacteriota bacterium | reverse complement strand
GTCCATCGTCTGCCATGGCATCTCTGTGCCACCTCCGCGCTCGCTTACGCTCGCGCGGAAGTGTAAAGGATGTCCCGGAACAATGTGTAAAGGATGTCATGGAACTGAACACAAAGGCGCGAAGGATGGGCACCAGGCTACTGCTCCGATATCGAAGCGGTCACATTCGCATATGGCGGATTGGTTTGTCCGGGCTCCACGAGCTGAATTACGGGTGTGGCGTATGGCGGATTCGTCGGAACGGCTGCGTCGATGAATAGCGTGCGCGGCAGAGTGTCGCCCTGAACCCGCAATCCAACCAGGATGTAACCGTCCTTGTCATTGCCGCCGAAGGCGCTGATGCTGTAACCCTCGCTGGCAAGCGTCTTTGCCGCTGAGGTCGTATTGACAAGGATGTTCATCCCAGGCGGTATGAACGCGGTCTGCGTCTCGTACACGGTGGTCGTGTCCCCGGTCCAGCCATAGGAAACCAACACAGCATTCCCCGACTCGTCGAAAGAGACGGCGGTGATGACCCGGCTCTGGCTGCCATCCAGCGCCGCCTGTGCCTGAATTTGCGCCGCCTGACCCCCTCCGAGCGGAATCCGGGGATCGAGACGATAATCGAATCCACTGTTGGCGGCAACCTGCACCCAGGACGCGGCGTATTCGCCTACCTGCGGCTCAAGGTCTAACGAGGTGAAAACGATGTTGGAACCTGCCAGAGATTGGAGGTCTGCCTGGAAAGCAGCGTAATTTGTGTAGGAACGACCCTGGTAGTTCATAGACAAACCAGTCATCGGCGGAGGCAGATATCGTACGAAAATGGCCCAAGAACAGTACGGACTACAACCGTCGGATGATCCCATGCTCAGCGGACTCCCTAGGGCGTTTTGTACTGAAAAACCACCGGCAGAGGTGTTGTAGCCACCGAAACCAAAAACCGAATTAAACCCCGAATTTCCGTATCCCGGAAGATCGATCTGAGCGACCTGCAGATAGCGTAGATCGCCCTGCTTGGGCGAGCGCGGCCCGGCAGTCAAGGTAGCGCTCTTGCTGGTCACGGAGCCGGAACCGTTGCTGACCGTGACCTGGAAAGAGCCAATCTGCGTGGAGCCGTCCGGTCCCAAGGCAACGTCTGGCGTGGTGAAGCTCGCAGCCGTTGCTCCGCTGATCGGGACGCCGTTCTCGCTCCACTGGTAGCTCAGCGTTCCCGAACCGCTGGCCGATACCTGAAACGTGGCCGTGCTGCCGAGGGGGACAGTTTGACTCAGCGGCTGCCCAGTGATTGTGAGTGGCTGAGAGGGCGTCGAAGGGCCACCACCGCAGCCTAGGATCAGCAGCGGCGCGACTGTCAGAATAGCCGCAGAGAAAACAATATACCGAGTTCGTCTCGCAGAAGATTTGTGCGTAAGCAGGCGTGCGCGGATCGGCTGGCGCATGGAAGTCCTCTCAATGATTTAAACACAGAGGCGGATTTTTCCTTGCCGGGTGCCTTTTCCGCGAAGCCGGATTGCTTGCGCTCGGCTACCATAACGCTATGCTCTCGTTGCTCGAACTCGCCGAGGCCCTCCAGGCCGAATGCAGGCCGCAGGATTCTGCGCGCACCACGCGGGTGAGCTGTGTCTCCAGCGTGCGGAATGCGAGCGCGGCCTCGCTGGTCTTTGCCGAGGGCCAATCCACGTTCGAGGAAGCGCTGGCGTCGGCGGCCGCCGCGGTGCTGGTGACGCCGGAGCTGGCTGCATGCGCTGGCTCGTCCACGAAGCCGTTGCTGGTGCTGGCGCAGCCGCGATTGGCCTTCGCGCGCGCCTGGCGGCTGCTGGGGGCTGCCGGCGAGGCCAGGGGCGTGCATCCCACAGCACTTGTTGGGGCCGGCGCGCAAATCGACAAAGATGTTTCGATTGGACCGTATGCGGTGGTGGGCGAACGGGTGCGGATTGGCGAGCGGACGAAGATCGACGCGGGCTGCGTTGTGGCCGATGGCGTCAAAATTGGCGCGGACTGCAGATTGTTTCCGCGGGTCGTGATCTACGGCGGAGTGGAATTGCAGGACCGCGTGGTCGTCCACGCCGGCTGCGTGCTGGGGTCGGACGGTTTCGGCTATGTGTGCGACGCGGAGACGGGCGCGTACACGCAATTTCCGCAGCAGGGCACGTTGGTGCTGGAAGACGACGTGGAGATTGGCGCCAACACGACGATTGACCGCGGCGCTCTGGAGGAGACTCGCATCGGGCGCGGAACGAAGCTGGATAACCTGGTACATATTGGCCACAATGTTCGCGTGGGGCGCAACGTGGTGATGGCGGCGCAGACCGGGATTTCCGGCAGCAGCGCTGTTGGAGACGGAGCAATTCTGGGCGGCCAGGTGGGCATTGGCGAACATGCCGAGGTGGGCGAAGGCGTGATTCTGGGCGGGGGCGCGGGAGTGCTGAGCAAAAAGAAATTGCGCGGCGCCGGAATGGTCTTCTGGGGGAGGCCTGCGCAACCTTTGCGCGACTACCTGAAGGGGCTGGCGATGGTGTCGCGACTGACACGCAAAGCGAAAGACTAAACATTTTCCTTCACTGTGGAGTGATGCGGGCATCGCTCTGCCCCACCCTAGCTTCGCTAGGATGGGGCAGCCGGTGAAGGACTAAAGTAAAAGGACTGACGCCATGGCGATTGTCGTGGTCGGCGGACATACGCGGAACATTGGCAAGACATCGGTGGTGGCGGGACTGATCGCGGCGCTGCCGGAGTTGGAATGGACCGCGTTCAAGGTGACGCAATTCGGGCACGGAATCTGCTCCGCAGACGGCGAGCCATGCGACTGCGAAACGGATGCGCACACCGTGGCGGTCACCGAAGAGCGTTCCGCGGAAAGCGGGACGGACAGCGCTCGGTTTCTGGCGGCGGGCGCGGTGCGGTCGTTTTGGGTGAGGACTCGGCAGGGTCAGTTGGCGGAAGCGATGCCAAGAGTTCGAAAAGAGCTGGGGCTGGCCAGGAATGTCATTCTTGAGTCGAACAGCATAGTGCGATTTTTGAAGCCGGATTTGTATCTGACCGTGCTGGACCCGGAGATTCGAGACTTCAAGCCGTCGGCTCAGTATTTTCTGGACCGGGCGGACGCGGTGTTGTGGAGGGGCGGCGGAATGCCGTCGGGATCAGCGGGAACCGCATGGCCAGCGGCGCTGCTGCAACTGGCGCGGAGCAAACCGCAATTCACCGTGCAGGCCCCGGCGTATATCAGCGATGCGCTGACCCAGTTTGTAGCCGAAAGAATTTCGTCCGCGGCGGTAAAACACCGCTAGAGTTTCAGGCGGGAGAGACTTGGAATCTTCGACAGATCGTTGAAGAGGACGAAGACCATGAGTAGAACAAGGAAGACGAACGCGGTCTGGTAGACGCGCTCTTTCAGCCGCTCATTCATATCGCGCCGCATCACCGACTCAATCAGCAGGAAGAGAATCACACCGCCGTCCAGGATGGGAATGGGCAGCAGGTTCAGGATGCCGAGTTGCAGGCTGATGCTGGCGGCCTCGCTCATCACCGGCGACCAACCGGGCAGCGCGACAATGTAGCCCGTCTCGCGCGCAATGCCGACCGGACCGCTGAGGGTGCGAATGGACATGCGATGAGTCGCCAGCCGGCGAAAGATGTCGAGCACCAGGGTCGATTCCTGGGCGAATTCTCGCCCGGACTTGGAAATCGCCTGAGAGAGAGAGAGCCGCTCCACGTGGGAGGGCGTCGGCTGTGTGGAAAACCCGATCATGTAGGCAGCCTGATCGTTGGTTCCGGTAACTTTCTCCGGCGTTACGGTCAGGGTCATCGGTTTACCGTCGCGCAGGATGGAGAGCGTCACCGGACGGCCGCCGTTTTGTTGCAAGTACAGAATCATCGAGGGCAGGGAATGCAATTCGGTGCCGTCCACGAAGACAATCTGATCTCCGGACTTCAGGCCGGCTTTTGCTCCCGGCATATTCGGTTCCACCATGGCAACTGTCAGCGGCGCATTTTGTTCGACCGGCGTCAAACCCACGTCCTGGAACGAGAAATCGGCTGGGTCCGTGGGAGATTTCAGGAAAACGGAAATGTCTTTTTGCTGGCCGTCGCGATCTACCTGCATCGAAACCAAATGGTTCAGATTGATGGCAGAGTGCTCGAAGATCTGCTCCCAGGTCGGATTTTCTACGCCATCGAAGCGAATAATTCGATCGCCATGCTTGAGCCCGCCGCGCGCGGCCGCTGAATTGGGCACCACGTAATCCACGACGGCAGGGCTGCTGAGATAGTTGGGAACCTCGTTGTGAGCCAGGGAAACGACCAACATGAGCATCAGCGCCAGCAGAAAATTGGCCACCGGACCGGCAGAGGCAATTAGAACGCGCTGCCAGCGGGGATGACTGGCATACTCCCCGGGGTCGCCAGTGGTGCTCTCAATGGGCAGTTCGCCGGCCATCTTGACGTAGCCGCCAAGCGGTAGGATGCTGACACGGTAATCGGTGTCGCCGCGGCGAAAGCCAAACAGCCGCTTGCCAAATCCGACGGAGAAGGTCTCGATGCGAACGCCGCAGAGCTTGGCCACGGCGAAGTGACCGAATTCATGCACGAGCACCAGCACGCCGAGCATGATGAGCATGGAAACGAGGCTAACAAGGGCAAATGTCATGCTGGTCTGGGGAGGTCCGTACTCTAGTATTACACTCTCTTGTCAGATGCGAGCAGTTCACGTGCTGTGGTCCGCGCTCTGGAATCCGCGTCCAGCACCTCGGCAATGGAGGCAGGATGCCGGTGCGGCGTCCGCTCCAGCACCTGTTCAATTGTACGCGGTATGGCCAGGAAAGGAATGCGTTTTGCCAGGAATGCCTCGACCGCAATTTCATCTGATGCATTCAGCGCAATACAGTGCTCGCCACCCAGTTCCGCCGCCTCATACGCCAGCCGCAGGCAAGGGAAGCGGATGAGGTCCGGCGGAGAAAAATCGAGCTCCGCCAGGTTGCGCATGTCAAACGTCAGATCCGATGGGATCCGTTCCGGATAAGTCAGCGCGTACAGGATCGGCAGACGCATGTCGGTGACGGAAAGCTGCGCCAGAATGCTGCCATCGATAAATTCCACCAGCGAATGAATTGTCGACTGCGGATGGATGATCACCTGCACGCCACTGGGCGGCAGATCAAATAGTCGGCAGGCTTCGATAATTTCAAGTCCCTTGTTCAACATGGTTGCGGAATCGATGGTGATGCGACGGCCCATGACCCAGGTGGGGTGACGGAGCGCCTGTTCGACGGTGATCTCCGCAAAATCTTCCAGCGGCGTGGTACGAAACGGGCCGCCCGAGGCTGTCAGCCAGATGGAGCGGACTTCCTGCTTCGCGCCGCCTCGCATGCACTGATGGATGGCATTGTGTTCGCTGTCGATCGGCAGCAGCATGACGTGCTGGCGGCGTGCTTCCTCGATGAGAATTTCGCCCGCCGCAACCATGCATTCCTTGTTCGCGACACCCACCGTTTTGCCCGCTGCAATCGCGGCATAGGTGGCTTCCAGGCCGGCGACGCCGACGATCGCGCTGACGACAAAATCGATTTCCGGCAGCGTGGCGGCGTAGATCGTCCCTGCCGATCCATACACAATTTCTATTCCGTTGACTCCGGCTGCCAGCAGGCGCGCGCGGAAATCGTCCGCCAGCGGTTCATTCGCGACTGAAACCACGCGAGGCCGCCAACGATGGCATTGCTCGAAGAGTTCCTCTAGATTGTGTCCCGCTGCCAGGCTCACGACCCGGAAGCGCTCAGGGTAGCTTTCCACGATGCGCAGCGTGCTCTGGCCGATGGAACCGGTGGAACCGAGAATTGCAAGATGTCTCAATGGGGGTCCTGTAAATTTTGGGTGACGCTCTGAGCCTTTCGGCGTCGCTCGGGAGTAACTCCGCGGAGAATCCCGAGGGTGTCGAAGATGATGATCCTGCGAATATATTCTGGATTCTTCACTTCGCTACGCTCCGTTCAGAATGACTCTCGCCGTGCAGTTTCCGCGTGGTAGTCGCCCCTGGCTCAATAGGCTTGCCGGAAGAGCAGCGCGTACCACAAGACTGGCACAGCCAGCAGCAGGGCGTCGATGCGGTCCAGCATTCCGCCATGTCCGGGCAGCAACGTTCCGGAATCCTTGGCACCCGCGCCCCGCTTGATGGCGGATTCCAGGAGGTCGCCGATTTGCGCGGCAATATTGAGCAGCACCGCCAACCCCGTCCAATACCACCATGGTTGAGCATAAAACAATAGATCGATGCCGTGGCGATCGAGGCGGGCACCCAAAAAAACAATTCCTAGCCCAGCCAGAATGCTGCCCAGCACAGAACCCGCCGCCCCTTCCCATGTTTTTTTCGGGCTCAACCGCGATGCCATGGGATGCCTGCCCAGCGAGCGTCCGACATACAGTGCGAGGATGTCGCCAGCCCACACCACCACCAGCAGAAACAGCAGCACCGAGGTGCCATTCTCCTGCAGAGTGACCAGCGGCGCCAACACCAGCGGAAACGCCACATAGATCAGACCGAAGAAACCTGCTGCCGCATCGGCCAACAAGCGATCGAGGGAAGAGCGCAGGGAACAGACGCCGAGTAGCACCAGCGCGAAAATTCCTAGCGCCGGCAACAAAAAGGTAGATGCCCAAAACGCGACGACAAACAGCAGCGCGCAGCAAAGCAGGACCGGCCACCGTGGAACGCGCATGCCCGAGGCATCGGCCAATACCAGGTATTCATGCAGCGCCAATTCGGCGACGATCCAGGCCGCTAGCATCTGCAACCACAACGGACCCCAAAGAATCAGGACCAGCACCAGCGGAATTAAGATGACCGCCGTAAGAATGCGTTTCATCGATTGCTATCTCTTTCAAAACATCGCCAGCATGGAACCGCGGCAAACATGAACGCCATCCTAAGATTGTGCACCATTATCTAATGAATGAGGAACTGTCGCAGGAAGCAAACTTCAAAAGGATGACAGGCTTGTTCGCATAGGAAGGGCAGCAATGAAAACGGGCGATCGCCCGAATTCTTTCAGGGCAGACATGATTGCTATCGGATCAGCGCCTGTTCCTGTTCGATTGACTTGGTTTTGGGCGGATTGCCGAGGCCGCCAAAGCGGCGCTCGCGGCACTGATACTCCCGAATCGCCTCCAGCAAATGCAGGCCGCGGAAATCGGGCCAGAAACGGTCCGTCACATAAATCTCGGAATACGCAATCTGCCACAGCAGAAAATTGCTAATGCGCATCTCTCCGCTGGTTCGGATCACCAGGTCAGGATCGGGCATATGCGCGGTATAGAGCGCCTGCGAAATGTGCTGCTCGCTGAATTTGGCCAATAGCTCTTGCAGCGAGAGCTTACCATCAAGTTCCGCCGCAATCTTTGTCAGGGCATTGCGCATGGCGTCGACAATCTCGACCCGGGCACCGTAATTCAAGGCCAGGGTCAAGGTGGTGCCTGTATTGCGCGCCGTCTGCTCGGCGGCCCACTGCATCGTCTCCTGCACTTCCCGGGGAAGATCCGCAACTCGTCCGATGTACGCGATGCGAACGTTGTTATCGTTCATGCGCTTCACATTGGCTACCAGGTAGGTGCGCAACAGGCGCATCAGGAAACTGACTTCCGTCTGCGGGCGGCGCAGATTGTTTTCCAGAGAAAATGCGTAGAGTGTCAGCCAGGGTAGGTCAATCCGCGAAGCTGTCTCGACTACAAACTGCACAGACTCCGCCCCTTGCTGGTGCCCGAAGAACCTCTGCATGCGCCGCTGGCCCGCCCAGCGCCCGTTGCCATCCATGATGATGGCAATGTGCTTCGGCAATCGTTCCGGGTCGAGTTGCCGATAGATGGCGAGCTCGTCCGGGGACAATTCTTCGAGGCGGCTGGGTGCGGGAACAGGAGACAAGGGAAAATACCTCAACTTGCTTCGACCGTAGCATAGTGCCGAGAGCCGCTGCAAATGCAGCGGCAGGCCGGCCTGCGGAGGCGATTTTTCGCAGCAGTCGTCGTCGCCGAGGTCGCAGCCTCGGAGCGGCTTGGCTCTGTGGACAGCCTAAACGAAAGAGGGTCTGTCACTGGAGCGATAGAACGTCGCGTGCATGATACTTGCGGTTTCCTGCCAACCGCCGATAGTACCTGGTCGCCGAGACGACCACAGGAAGCAGCTTAGTTACGACATGGGGGATGTCGAGAGAGCTAAGCTGCTGCTAGGCAGTCCGCCGGCCGCCGCCGGCCATCTCGCGGATGTGGCCCAGCACCATGGCCCGATGCAGATGGTCGAGGCCCGATGCCCACTGCGCAATCTCTGACAGAAAGGGATCTTCCATCATGGTTGCGATTTCGCGCTCGCGCTCATAGCGAGCGTCATGCACCATCTCGGACATCGGAACCGACAGCGCGTTGGCAAGCCGCTGCAGCGACGACAAGGTGGGCATCGCGCGACCATTCTCGATTTTTGAGATGTAGGTCCGGGGCACTTCCAGCCGAGCCGCCAATTGGCGCTGGCTGAGGTGACGCGCATTGCGAATCTCACGGAGACGAACTGCGACTTTGGACTGCCGGTTGCCCGGCGGACGCGAACCCATCATCTCGACGGGCGAGGACACTACAGGTTCCGGTTCTTGTACTTCCAGGGGGTTACGGCAGCGTCTGCACAGTAGGTTCCTGGTGCTGAATTGCACCAGGCTGCAGCGGTCGCAACGTAGAACCTCCCTGGAGGAAACGGGAGACATCATAGTTGCCATATATAGGTTCTACGGAGGCCAGAGCCGACATCCGTTGCACGCATGGTGCGTGCTTCTTAAGATAAGTTGCTGGGAAATCAGCAGCTTGTCAAGCTAAAAATGAAGAAATACCTGAAATTGCCAAAAATAACCAGCAGAGTCCCGAGTTTTCTCGGATCATACAGGAAGGAGATAAGTTCGATGCCCGACATAACGTCCGACGATGCACCCCTATCCTCGAAGGAAGTTGCGCCCGTGCGCTCGCGCAACGACCGTGCCGCCGCCTGGCGCCTGCTGAACGAACACACCCAGTCCGCCAGCCTGTTGAAGCACGCACTGGCGGTTGAAGTTTGCGTCCGCGCATATGGCGAACAGCGCGCCGTTGAACTCAACTTGCCGCCGGACTATGCCCGCGATCTGGTCGAGACCTATGCCATTACGGGACTGTTGCATGACTTCGACTATGAGAGATATCCCACCCCGGAAGAGCATCCCTGGGTCGGCAACCGGATCCTTACCGAGCGAGGCTGGGCCGAGGAAATACGCCACGCGATTCTCGCTCATGCCGAATACACCCACACGCCCCGTGTCACACACCTTGATAAAGTCCTGTTTGCCTGCGATGAGCTGGCCGGCTTTCTAACCGCCAACGCGCTGGTCAAGCCCAGCAAATCGATTCTCGACGTGAACACTGCCTCGGTCGTGAAGAAGATGAAGGATAAAGCGTTCGCCCGCGGAGTGAATCGTGACGACATTCGTAACGGCGCAGCCGAGCTGGGCGTTGAGCTCGATCAGCACGTCGCATTCTGCCTGGCCGCCATGCAGGAACATGCCGATGCGATCGGCTTGGCGGGCTCGACCACTCTTCCTCCAGCGAAGCCTTAAAAAGGGCGACCCGCTCATGCTCTGGACTGCGCCGCGACGCTGCTTCCGGGAAGAGCAAAATTTATCCGCATTTTTTGGAGATATCTCCCTATTGGTCTTGACCTCGCAGTCGATAAGAGCAGGAGGAGGATTTCTAGAATGCTCAGTCCAATTTCCATGTCATCGGCGCAAGTACAACAGCCCCAGATGGTGAAGGCCCAAGCCCAGGTTGTGGCCGCGCAGTCCACTACCGCAGCCCAGCCCGCGAGTCTTAAGCCGGATACCGTCAGCGTAAGTCCGCAGGGCCAGGCGGCGTCCATCGGCCACGATGGCGACGGCGACGGCCACTAGACAATCGCCAAACCGCACGCGGCATTGCCCCGCCTTCGCTCGTTCAGGTGGGGCAATTCATGTTCACTCCACTTTTTCATGGTCTTCCTGTTTCCACGGGGTATATTTCGTGGGATTTCATTGACAAGGAGGATGCGTGAAGAAATATTTCGCGGAGTTAGTAGGTACATTTGTTCTGGTCTTTGGGGGAGTCGGCAGTGCGGTGCTGGCCGGCAAGCATATCGGTTTTGAGGGAGTCGCCTTCGCGTTCGGGCTGTCGCTGCTGGCCATGGTGTACACCATCGGGCCGATTTCTGGCTGTCACATCAATCCCGCCGTCACTCTGGGCGTTCTGCTGGCGAGGAAGATCAACGGCAAGGATGCAGTCATGTATGTCATCGCGCAAGTAATTGGCGCGATCATTGCTGCGTGGCTGATCCTTACGATTGCTCGCGGAGTTGCAGGCGGCTACGACGCATCGATTGCCGGTCTGGGCGCCAATGGGTTTGGCGCGCATTCTCCTGGTCTGTTCAGCATGCACGCTGCTTTCCTTACGGAAATCATCCTGACCATGTTTCTGGTGCTTACCGTGCTGGGCTCAACCGACGTGAAAGCGCCGGTCGGCTTTGCGGGGATCGCCATCGGCCTGGTTCTGACACTGATCCACCTGGTCAGCATTCCGGTCGACAACACCTCGGTCAATCCTGCACGCAGCATCGGACCAGCGCTCTTTGTGGGAGGATGGGCTATCCAGCAACTCTGGCTATTTATCGTCGCACCGTTGATTGGGGGCGCCATTGCCGCCGGCATCTATGCGGTGATTCACGCTCCTGATGCACGCATCAGCACGCGCACGGCAGAGCGCGCACTGGCCAGCGAGCAGGAAGAACGCGGCCGTCGCAAGCCCTAGCTGGATTGAAGTTCGCAGCAACAGAACCGCCCATTCTTTGCCAAAGCAGAAAATGGGCGGTTGCTTCATCTGTACCCGCCGGAGCCAGTCGCGGACCAGGCGGCTACCGCATTTCCATATCCATCCATATGTATTTGCTGCACGCATAAGGAGCCAGCCATGCCAGATTCAACATCGTTCGATCCAATCCTGCTCGTCTCCGCGTCTACACAGAACTCGCGTCGGAATTTTCTTTTCGGCACAGCGGCGGCGTTCGCCGGAGTTGTTGCCGCCGGCATCGCCGCTGATTCCGTCCACACCCTGCTCGATCCTGATGCGGTGCTCGCCCAAACCACGCTCACTCCCGATGCTGCGCTGAAAGAACTGATGGATGGCAACCGCCGCTTCGCCAGCGGCAACACCACCGCCCATACACATGACTTGAATATCCTCAAGCAGCACCTGGTTGAAAAGCAGGAGCCCTTCGCTGCCGTCCTCTCTTGCGCCGATTCGCGCGTACCCGTCGAGATTGTCTTCGACCAGACCCTTGGGCATCTCTTTGTGACCCGCGTTGCCGGCAACATCATCACGCCGGAAATCGTTGGCAGTCTGGAGTATGGAGTGGCTGTGCTTGGAACGAAGGTAATTCTGGTCCTGGGCCACAGCAACTGCGGCGCGGTCAAAGCGGCGGTTGCAGGGAAGGCGGTTCCCGGACAAATCAGCACTCTCTACGCGCACCTGCAGCCAGCGGTGGATGAGGCGGGTCCGGATTACAAAGCGGCCACCAAGGCGAATGCGAAGATCCAGGCCAAGTTATTGAGTCAGGCGTCCACGGTGGTTTCCGAAAAAATCAAGGAAGGCCAATTGAAAGTTGTCGCCGGATATTACGACATCGGCTCCGGCGTCGTCACCCTGCTAGGTTAGTTTTTCACGCGTAATTTCTTCGCGCGCGCCTCCACTTGGGTTGGCCTCGGCCGGCCCCAGTAGCCCGCGATGGCCCCGCCATAATGCGTCTCCCATGTCAGCAGTTCCTCGCCGGTCAGGTGGTTGATGTGTTGTTCAATACCGCGCAGTTGCGCGGCGGCGCGCTTGATGTCCTCGCCGTTGAACCAGCCGAACGCAGCAATCAACAAGATCAGCAACGTCGCGCCCGCCCAGAAGCGCCCATCCAGGTCACGGCCAAGCAGCCAGGTGGCCAGCACGGCGCAGATAATGACAACCTGATAGACGTGGCCAATGCGCTGCTGAATTTCATCCCGCAGCGAATCGTATTCGTGCAGCAACACATCGATCCGTTCGAAGTCGGAGAGTTTCCCTGCCTGCTTTTCCGTCATAGTTTTCCCCTGACAGATGAATATAGCTCTCATCCGCGCCGAACGCATGAGCCTATTTGCGCCAATCTCCGCCGTGTTCTATGCTGAGCAGGCTTTGCTTCTTTGCCTATGACTGCGAACAGCCCCCACCCGCCCAGCGATTCACTGCCAAACATGCTTCCCTCCGCGATGGAACCGGACAGCGAGCGCTGTCAATCGAACGCAGTAGCCATGCGCTCCCTGCTGGTGGCATTCGAAGCCGAGCGGGCAATCATCCGGCAGGGCGGCGGCGCTAAGGCGATCGAAGCCCAACACGCGAAGAATCGTCTGACCGTCCGCGAACGTCTCGATCTGCTGCTCGATCCCGGCACGGAGTTGCACGAGCTGAGCATCTATGCCGCCCACGGCATGTATGCCGACTATGGCGGCGCGCCCGCAGCCGGAGTTGTTACCGGCGTTGGCCGCGTCGCGAGTCGCCTGGTGATGATTATTGCCAACGACGCCACGGTGAAGGCTGGCGCATTCTTTCCGATGACCGCCAAGAAGGTGCTGCGCGCGCAGCATATTGCCATGGAGAATCACATCCCGACGCTGTATCTGGTGGATTCAGCCGGGGTCTTTCTGCCCTTGCAGGAAGATGTTTTTCCCGATCAGGACGATTTTGGCCGCGTTTTTCGCAATAACGCGGTGATGTCGGCAAGCGGCATTCCGCAAATGACCGCCATCATGGGCATGTGCGTTGCCGGAGGCGCGTATCTGCCGGTGATGACGGACCACGTGTTGATGACCGAGGGCAGCGGATTATTTCTTGCCGGGCCGGCCCTGGTGCAGGCCGCGATCGGCCAGAAAGTTTCCGCCGAGGAGTTGGGCGGCGCCACGATGCACGCGGAAATCTCCGGAACGGTCGACTTCAAAGAGCCGAACGATCCTCTCTGCATCGCGCGCCTGCGCTCGCTGGTCGCGCGACTTGGCCATCCCGCACGCGCACCCTTCGATCGCATTGCCTATGACGACGCCACCGACGCGCCAAAATATTCCGCGGACGATCTGCTTGGCATTCTCAATCCCGATTCCGCCGCCGTGACGCACAGCTACGATATGCGCGCGGTCCTCGCCCGCATCGTGGATGGCTCGCGGTTTGACGAGTACAAGCCGGACTACGGTCCGACGCTTCTGTGCGGTTATGGGCGCATCCAGGGCTTCGCCGTCGGCATCGTCGCTAATCAGAAAAGGCGTCAAATGCAGACCAGCCAGACCGGCGAGAAGCACATGGAATTTGGAGGCGTCATCTATCCCGATTCCGCCGACAAGGCCGCGCGCTTCATCATGGATTGCAATCAGAACCTGATTCCGTTGATTTTTCTGCACGATGTGAACGGATTTATGGTGGGCCGCGATGCGGAATGGAGCGGCATCATTCGCTCCGGCGCGAAGATGGTATCCGCCGTGTCGAACAGTGTGGTGCCGAAAATTTCCGTCATCATCGGCGGTTCCTTCGGAGCAGGGAATTACGCCATGTGCGGCAAGGCCTACGATCCGCGATTCATCTTCGCGTGGCCGACTGCAAAATATGCTGTGATGAGCGGAGCCTCCGCCGCCAACACCTTGGTCGAGATCAGAATCAAGCAGCTGGAACGCAATGGGCACACGCTCAGCGAAGTGGAGAAGAAGGAACTGTTCGATTCGACAAAAGCCGCGTACGACGAGCAGACCGATCCGCGTTACGCAGCCGCGCGTCTCTGGGTGGATGCGATCATCGATCCCAGAAAAACCCGGGATGTACTGGCGATGGCCCTGGAAGCGGCCGCGCTGAATCCGGAAGTACCACGCTTCAATCCTGGCATCCTACAAACCTGATTACGTCGACGGAGACACATTCCACCATGAACCGCCGAGAATTTCTGTTGTCGTCATTAGCCGCAGGGCTCGCAGCGAACTCAGTCCGCGGTATGTCCCAGAGGGGCTCTCGTTCAGTGCTCGATTCATCGCGGCGCATTCTCTATGTGATGGCGGACCTGACAGAAACAAATCCGGCCAGGCAGCGCACCCTGGTGGACACGCTTGGTTCCAGCGGATTCAACGTGCTGATTCTGTCCTTCATCGAGGCAAGCATGGCGGGCGGAAAGCTCAGTCTTCTGTACAACGACAACGCGATCCAATCCTTTGCGCCGCAGTTTCCAGCACTGCTGGCGCAGCTGCGTTCCGGTTTCGCCGCCCGGAAGCGGATTCAAATCTCCATTGGCGGCTGGGGTCATACCGCAACATTTGCGGCGATCCGCGGCGTTGGAGTGCCAGCGTTTGTGCGTCAGCTGACGGAAGAAATCATCGCGCCGCTCGGACTGGACGGAATCGACATTGATTTGGAGCCGCAGCACGGTGGACTGGAAAACTGGATGGGCGTGCACCGAGATTATGGAAAAACCATTGTAGATCTGACTAATGAGTATAAGCGTGTGCATCCGACGCACCTGGTGACGCACGCGCCGATTTCTCCCGTGGCAGCGGAAATGTATGTCAAGGCCGTGTCCGTCGAGGGGCGGAAAATCAGCCTGCTCGAAGGCACGCGCACGCCGCAGGGGAACAATGTCGACTGGCTGAACGTGCAATTCTATGAAGGCGGCGTTGTCGTGGAGGGCACTATCGCCGACTATTATCGAACGCAGCTGGCTGGCCCCTTGTCGGCAAAGCTCGATTCGTTCGGAATTGCGCAGCCGCTGCATTTTTTGACTCCCACGTTTGAACCGCAGGCCAAGCAGCCTTTGAAATTTTGCCAGCAGACGATTGCCGCCATCAATCAATCGTGCGAAGACCTGCAGGCAGGCAAGCTGAACGGCGTGGCACTCTGGGATTATCTGCAGGTTGCGCCGGACATCGATGACTGGTCCCGCGGCTTGGAAGAGGCGCTTCCTGGATAATGTAAAGCATGAATAATATTGTTAAAGTTATTGAATGTACGCGAGATGCATGGCAGGGATTTCGAAAGATAATTCCCGCCGAAGCGAAGGCCACCTATCTGCGGGACCTCATCGCGGTCGGGTTCCAGCACATCGATGCCGTCTCCTTCGTGTCGCCCAAAGCCGTGCCGCAGATGGCTGACTCTGAGCAGGTGCTGCGCCTGCTGCAGGCTCCCGAAGAGATCGAAATCATCGGCATCGTGGTCAACGAAAAGGGCGCCGAGCGCGCCGTAGCGACAGAATCTGTCCGCACTCTCGGCTTTCCGTATTCTGTCTCACCCGGTTTCCTTGAGCGCAATCAACGTCAGAGTCCGGAAGAGTCTCTCGATGCGCTCGACAACATCGCGGAGGTGGCGTATCGAGCTGGCCTGGATCTGGTCGTCTATATCTCGATGGCTTTTGGAAATCCGTACGGCGATCCGTGGAGTTTGGAGGAAGTCGTCGAAGCCTGCGGGCTTCTGACGGAGATGGGCGTGGAGCAAATTTCTCTCGCCGACACGGTTGGCGTTGCTGGTCCGGAGCAGATTCGCTCGCTCGTATCCTCTGTGCTCGCAACGGACGATCGTGTCGAGTTTGGCGTGCACCTACACGCTCGCCCCGACGAGGTGGAGGCGAAAGTTCTCGCTGCCTACAACGCGGGCTGCCGCCGATTCGATATGGCGCTCGCAGGGCTAGGGGGATGTCCGTTCGCGCAGGATGCGCTGGTGGGCAACATTGCGACGGAGCAGGCGCTCGCGGCACTTCGCGGCGCGGGTGCGCAGTTGCCGCCGCTGGCTCCCCTGGAAAATCTTCTCGCTCGCACGCGCCAGATTTCCGCCGAGTTTGGCCCATCCATCCAGTAGCGGTGTCGCGGAGTTCATGGAGGCGCTTCGACTCTTGCTTCGCGAATGAGGCGCGCCTATGCTCCTCGTTACTCCCGCGCAGGAAAAACTCGAAGGCGTTGTAATCAAGACGGACATTCTTCCACGTTGAGGCTGAATGACAAACACGCCTTGCCGCCGCACGGCGCCCCCTGCATGCCGCAGACCCCAAAATAGATGACGCAGGCCTCGTTCCCGGTTACCATGATTCGTTCCACTTGGTGTTTTCATTCGGAGGGTCGCATGGCTTATCAAACGTTGTACATCACAGAGAAAGAAGAAATCGTCACCATCACCTTCGACCGGAGTGAGCGCCGCAATGCGCTCACTCCGGACATGATCGAGGAACTCATCGCGACCCTCGACAATTTGTCGGACCGCAGTTCGGGCGTCCTCATCCTCACCGGGCGCGGACCTGCCTTTTGCGCGGGGCTCGATCTGGAACATCTCCAGACCCTGATGAGCAAAACGCATTCCGAGCATAATGCGGACGCGGGGCGCATGGCGCGGTTGCTGCGCAGCCTGTATGACCTGCCGTTGCCTACCATTGCCGCCGTCAACGGACACGCCATCGCAGGCGGCATGGGGCTGGCGACGGTTTGCGATTTCACTCTGACGGTTCCTGAAGCCAAGTTTGGATATACCGAGGCCCGCATCGGATTTGTGCCGGCCATCGTGTCGGCCTTCCTGACCCTGCAGGTAGGAGAAAAACAGGCGCGCGACCTGCTGCTGACGGCGCGGCTGATTTCTGCGGAAGAGGCATTGGAGATGGGACTGGTGAATGAAGTGGTGCGCGATGTCAGCGTGATGGAGCGAGCCTGTCACTTAGCGCGCCAACTGCTGCGAAACAGCCCGGTATCCATGCAGGCGACCAAGCAATTGCTCTCCGCCCAGGTGAAAGACCGGCTCGATCGACAACTCCAGGCTGCTGTAGAGATGCATGCCACCGTGCGCAGCTCCGAGGATTTCCGCGAAGGCGTCTCCTCGTTTCTGGAGCGGCGCTCTCCCAACTGGCCCTCCCGCAAACGCGGTAAGGCCAACAACCATCCCGCGGAGAAAAAGGCGTGAAAGAACAATCTTCTAGCAGGAACGAACCCGCCAGTGAAGTTCGGCTCCGCGTGCGGTATGCGGAGACCGACCAGATGGGCGTGGTCTATTACGCTAATTTTCTGGTTTGGTTTGAAATTGGCCGGGTGGAATTGCTGCGCCAGCTCGGTTTCGATTACAAGACCATGGAAGTCGAAGACGACTGCTTTATTCCAGTGGTCGAAGTGAGCTGCCGCTACAAAGCGCCTGCCCGCTACGATGATGAACTCATCATCGAAACCCAGGTGGCCGCGATGCGCGGAGCGGTTCTAAAATTTCGCTATCGCATTTTGCGTGCAAATGACGCGCAGGTACTCGCCGAGGGCGAAACGACGCATGTCGTTACCGATCGCACGTTGAGGAAGCGCGCTCTTCCCGAAAAATATGTGCAGGCAATCTGCGGCACCTGACCGCTCGGCTCACTCGCAGTTAATCATCCACGGAATGCCAAACTGATCGGTCAACATGGCAAACCGTCTCGCCCAGAAGGTCTGCTGGATGGGCATCTGAACCTTGCCGTTTTCCGACAATACCTGAAACAGGCGCTCCGCCTCCGCGACATCTGTGGTGCCGAGCGAGATGGAAAATCCCTGCGGCGTCTGTTGGCGTCCGGGAGGCGCGTCGGAAGCCATCAACACCGTGCCGCCTACAACCATGCGCGCGTGCAGGATCTTATCGCGCCATTCCGGAGGCGTCTGCGCCTCTGCGGGTGTGCCCGCATGGCGCACCATTGCTTCGATCTTTCCGCCGAGGTGCTTCTCATAATATTTGAACGCCTCTTCGCAGTTGCCATTGAACAATAAATACGGATTCAATTGCATTGTGTTCTCCTTTCGTCATTGCATCGTTGAACTCTTTAGCGGATCATCGATGCGCATCGAAATCGAACGACTCTCAATCCGCCACACTATCCTTGGTCGTATGCTTCCTGCAAGCGTCGAATGTCGAGCTTGTCCATTTGCAGCATGGCGCGCATGGCCGCGGCTGATTTTTTCGCGTCACTGCCGTGCATCAATTTCCCCAAAACAGAAGGAACGATTTGCCAGGTCACGCCGAATTTGTCATGCAGCCAGCCGCATTGGTGGGTTCCTCCGCCCTGGGAAAGCTTCTCCCACATCTCGTCTACTTCCTCCTGGGTTTCGCAGTTGACAAAGAACGAGATGGCCGGAGAAAAGGTAAATTGCGGACCGCCATTGAGTGCGTAAAACTGCTGTCCATCCAGTTCAAACGTCGCCGACATGACTGCGCCCTTCGGCCCTGGTCCTGCGTCGCCGTATCGTGTCACTTGTCCAACCTTGGAGTTCTTGAAAATTGAAACGTAGAAATTCATCGCCTCTTCGGCTTTGCCATCGAACCATAAAAACGGTGTAATTTTCTGCATATTCGCTCTCCCGTGAATCGTGGGTATGAAGCAGCACAAGCGCTCTGCCGAACTTTCTTTACCCTCCGGCAATGGCCCCTAGAATAATCAATGGCTCTGTTCCGGCCGCCACCGCGTCAGGCAGTGGAGCGTCGGGCGGCTCGTGGGACAGGTCCTGTTCACAGGCAAAAAATCGCAGGAACGGCCGTCGTTGCTGCGTCGCCTGGTCGCGAATCGTCCCGCACAGCATGGGATAGCGGGCCTCCAGCGCGTCGACCACAGAACGCTGCGTGATCGTGCCCTCGACTTGGAGGGTGACCTCGTGGCCCACGCCTGCCAGCGTCCGCAAGTGCGCGGGCAGCTCGATTCGCACCAGTCTCGGCGTCATGGCAGCGTCTGAACCTCCACCGAAAACACGGCGGGAAGATCCCGCGCAATCGGCGCCCAGTTGTCTCCGGCATCGGCGGAACAGTACACCTGGCCGCCGGTGGTGCCGAAATACACGCCGCATTCATCCAGCGAATCCACACTCATCGCATCGCGCAACACATTCACATAACAGTCCCGCTGGGGCAAGCCTTTCGTCAACGGCTCCCATTCGTTGCCGCCCGTGCGGCTGCGATAGACCCGCAGCTTCCCATCGATGGGATAGTGCTCGGAGTCGCTCTTGATCGGCACCACATACAGCGTCTCCGGTTCGTGTGCGTGCACGTCGATGGCAAAGCCAAAGTCCGTCGGCAAATTTCCGCTGACTTCCTGCCATGTGTCGCCGGCATTATCGCTTCGCATCACGTCCCAATGCTTCTGCATGAACAGCACTTCCGGGCGCGATGAGTGCATCGTAATGTGATGCACGCAGTGTCCGACCTCGGCATCGGGGTCTGGAATGTGCTGCGAATGGAGCCCTTGGTTGATGGGACGCCATGTCGCGCCAGCATCATCGGTACGAAACGCACCCGCGGCGGAAATCGCAATGTAGATTCGGCTGGGATTCGTGGGATCGAGAAGGATGGTGTGCAGACACATGCCGCCGGCGCCGGGTTGCCAGCGCGGTCCGGTGCCGTGTTGGCGCAATCCGGAAAGTTCTTGCCATGACTGGCCGCCGTCCGTCGAGCGGAAGAGTGCCGCATCTTCCACGCCCGCGTAGACGGTATCCGGATCGGTCAGCGATGGTTCCAGATGCCAGACCCGCTTGAACTCCCACGGGTGCGGCGTGCCGTCATACCACTGGTGCGTGCCAGGAACGCCGTCGTACGCAAACTTGTTCCCGACCGGCTCCCATGTCTCGCCGCCATCGTTCGAGCGTTGAATCAACTGGCCGAACCAGCCGCTGGTCTGCGAGGCATACAGCCGGTTGGGATCGGCGGGCGATCCCTTCAGGTGATACATCTCCCAGCCGCCGAAAAACGGTCCTTTGACATCCCAGTTCTTGCGCTTTCCGTCCGACGACAGCACGAATGCGCCTTTGTGCGTGCCTACCAATACCCGTACCTTGCTCATCCCCTCCTCCTTGTGAGTTCAGTCATCCCTTGAATCACCTACGTACTTGACTTCACTATTTGCTCGGCTTGTGCGCGTACTTGTCGCGCATGTTCTTTGATCTCCGGCGTCAATGCGGCACCGTTGAGTGGCTGAAGCGTGCTCCGTTTGACGGTGGGGCCGAAATTGAACTTTGCCCAATCTTTGAGATGGAGGACTACAGATTTCCTTTCGTAGTTTTGATGCCTGGGGCCCGCAAAGCGGAAGGCCAGGCTTGCCCTCAATTTGGTATCAATTTCAAATGCCACCCTCATCAAACCTCGGGATCAGTGGGGTCAAATCCCGTTCCCGCCATCGTCGGCGGGTTTCGGCGAGGATTTCTTCGCGGCTGTTTTCCATATGCGCAATCAAGCCGCAGCGTGCTGCTGTCGCGTCATACTTTGCTCCCCAGATCAGCAACTCCAACATCACCGGCGCAAGGTCGATACCTTTCTGTGTCAGTCGATAGTTCACGCGCCGCCCATCCGTCTGCTCTGGCTCCGTCCTCAGGATCCCGGTCGCTTCCAGAGTTTTCAGCCGGTCGGAAAGGATGTTCGTCGAAATACCTTCGCCGGATTCCTGAAACTCCTTGAACGTGCGGTAGCCCCGCACCATCATGTCGCGGATGATCAGCAGCGACCAGCGATCGCCGAACTGCTCCAGCGAGATGCTAACCGGGCATCCCGACCGGCGGCTCGACTTTGTTTTTTTTGGCATGGGGAGTTTGCCTCATTCAGCATTACTTGCAAAATGCAAGTAATGCCGTTCACCATAGCAAGGTCACTTACAGAATGCAAGTAAATATTCACCTGAAGCTTTTGAAGGAAAATCTCTCGGTTTGGAAGTCTGAGGTGGTGAAGGAAGGATGCGGATTTGATCCGCTAATAACGTAAACAGTATGAGATTCGTCCAAAGAAACATAGCGCGAGGTAGATCTAAGGTCATTGAAATTTCCCGCAATCCAGTAGCTTGGTTTTCAAACATAAGTCACCATAAAAGGAGAAATATTTGTGAGAAAATCTGTGTGTCGTTCGCTTTTTCCCTTCGCGTTGGCTATAGTCGCCGTGCTCACTCTGCCGGATATGACGCACGCCCAATCCGTGCGCGTCAACTGGTCAAAAAAAGCCCAATTTTCTAACTATAGGACATATGAATGGATTCCTAGCAAGGACACGAACCATCCCTTTTACCGCCAATATGTCGGGCATTATGTGCGGGCAGACCTTGCGAATAAAGGTCTGCGGAGGATTTCAGCCTCTCAATCCCCTGATTTGCTGGTGACATATCACTTTTTGACGGAACAAGGAGAAGCTCTGGGCACCTACGGCTACGGAGACGGCGACTGGGGCGGTTGGGGCGGCTGGGGGGGATGGGGCATGGACGGCATGGATGACATGGACGGCATGGATTATCCCGTAGTCACCGAACAGCCGGAGACAATAGGTATCTTAACCATAGACATAATCGACGCGAAGGCAAAGAAGATCATCTGGCGCGGACAGGCGACGGAAGACGACATATCGAAGAGTACAAAGGGCGAGGAGAATGACGTGAAGAAATCAGTCGATAAAATGCTCGATCATTTTCCGCCCAAATAAATGGGGCTTTATTGAATTGCTTTGAGCCTGGAGCAGTCGATCGCGCCAGGCCGCCCAACGATATTTCGTCTGGGCATATTCGCTAGGCAGCGAGGCCGCGCGGCTTGACGTGGGCGCGAATGAATTCCACCGTGGTTTCTAGAGGCGTTCCGGGGCCGAAGATAGCCGCGACGCCTTGCTGCTTGAGGAAGTCAATATCCTGCGCGGGAATCGTTCCACCTAGTACAACAAGGATGTCGTCCGCTCCGCGCTCCTTCAGCAGTGCCATCAAGCGCGGGACAATCGCGTTGTGCGCGCCGGAGAGAATGCTGAGGCCGATGCACTGGACGTCTTCCTGGATCGATGCGTTGACGATCATTTCCGGTGTCTGCCGCAAGCCGGTGTAGATGACTTCCATGCCGGCATCGCGAAGCGCGCGGGCGATCACTTTTGCGCCGCGGTCATGACCGTCGAGGCCGGGCTTGGCGACCAGGACGCGGATCGGGAATTCATTTTTTGGCTTGACGCCTGAGTCGATGATCAAAGGCTTCCTCGCGGTGTCCTGTTTAGTTAGAGCATTTTCACTATTAACGTAGTGCGATCTTCATACTATCCGACCCTAGCTTCGCCAGGATGGGGCGCGCGTAACATTCCACGATCGGTGAAACTGCTCTACGTCCAGATGGATTCTTCATAGGTCCCATACACGTCGCGCAGCGCCTCGCAAATCTCTCCAACTGTCGCATAGGCACGAACACATTCCAGAATATACGGCATAGTGTTGGCGTCGGAGATTTTTCCTTTTTCTGCCTGTGGTTCATGGGCAGCGGCCTGTCGGAGCGCACCTAAGGTGCGAGTGACTTCCGCCTGCGAACGGCGCGCGCGAAGACGCTTCAATTTTTCCGTTTGCGACTCGCGCACGGTCTCGCCGATGTAGAGAATTTCCTGCGGCGTTTCTTCCACCACGAAATCGTTCACCCCGACGATAAGTTTTTCCCTGGCCTCGACGGCGCGCGCATATTGATAGCTGGATTCCGCCAATTCCTTCTGTGGGAAACCCTGCTGGATGGCATGAACCATCCCGCCCATCGCATCCAGTTTGTCGAAATATGCGAATGCACCCTGTTCCATTTTCAAGGTTAAATTTTCGACAAAATAAGAGCCGCCTAACGGATCGACGGTGTGCGCAACGCCGGACTCATACGCTAGTATTTGTTGCGTGCGCAGCGCAATACGCGCCGCCTCCTCGGTGGGCAAGGCCAGCGCTTCGTCGTAAGAATCCGTATGCAGCGATTGTGTTCCGCCCAAGACGGCCGCAAGCGCCTGAATCGCCACCCGCGCAATGTTGTTCATCGGCTGCTGCGCGGTCAGCGATACACCCGCCGTTTGCGTATGGAACCGCATCCATTGCGAGCGCGCCTGTTTGGCGTGGAAGCGCTCCGTCATGAGGCGATACCAAATCTTCCGTGACGCGCGGAACTTGGCGATCTCTTCAAAGAAATCGTTGTGGCTGTTGAAAAAGAAACTCAGGCGTGGCGCAAAATCGTCGACATCCAGGCCGCGGCGCAGCGCCCACTCCACATATTCCACGCCGTCGTAAATCGTAAACGCCAGCTCCTGCAGCGCCGTCGCGCCAGCCTCTCGAATGTGATAACCGGAGATGGAAATAGGATTGAATCGCGGCGTGAATAGCGAACTAAACTCAAATGTATCGATCACCAGCCGCATGGAGGGCGCGGGCGGATAGATGTATTCCTTCTGCGCAATGTATTCCTTGAGGATGTCGTTTTGCAGTGTGCCGGAAATCTTTTTCCAGTCCGCGCCCTGCTGCTCCGCCACCACCAGATACATGGCCCACAGCACGCTCGCGGGGGAATTGATCGTCATCGAAACGGTGGTCTTTTCGAGATCGATGCCGGAAAATAAAATCTCCATGTCTTCCAGCGAATCGATGGCGACTCCACACTTGCCCACCTCTCCCTCGCTGTTAGCGTGGTCGGAATCGTAGCCCATGAGCGTGGGCAGATCGAAGGCGACGGAAAGCCCGCTGCCGCCTTGTTGGAGCAAATATTTGTAGCGCCGATTCGTCTCTTCCGGCGTGGCGAAGCCGGAAAACTGTCGCATTGTCCACAGCTTGCCGCGATAGCCGGTGGCGTAAATGCCGCGCGTGTAGGGCGGCTGACCGGGCGCGCCTAAATACTTTTCTGGATGCTCTTCCCAGTCCGCGGGAAGATCCGCGGGCGTGTAGAGACGCTCGACAGGAACACCCGAGATTGTGGTGAAACGCGCCGTGCCGTCGGGATTGCGGTTTATTCCAGAGTCGGCCCCAATCGGCCGTTCTGGGGATTTGGCGAGCGTGGGCGCGAGGGTATTGTCCATCCATTGCCGCTCGGCAGCGGAGATGTTGCGGAACGGTTCGGCGGTCGGCGCCGAATCCTGCGGAACATGCTCTGTGGCGCCTTGCGACATACACACACCTTAGCCTGCGGCAGGCAGGGAAGAGACCCTTCAGGATAGGAGATCGATCGACGATCCGCAACCGGAGCGATCTGATCCCGTTCCTGTATCCAGCCATATGTGCGTCGTCGTGCGGGCTTTTCCTGCTTGTATTTGCTCAGTCCCCGCATTTTGTCGTTCTTGCTTGACAAGTCGAGGTGATTGTATATCATCACCTCACCCCCATTCCAAAAAGCCATCGCAGGTACAACTTCAGGTTGAATGTCCCGCTTCAACCAGGAGCCTGAGGATAAAGTGCGAGGAAATTCATTTAGAAAAATACAAAAACGGAGGGTGCAATGAAAACGAAACAGGCTCTGATTGTCTGCCTTGCATTCGTGGCTTTGTTGTTCGCAACCAAGCCGAGCAATGCGTCTACCTCAAAAGAAGCGCAGGAGGCATTTAGCAAGGCGCTGCTGGGCAAAGATGTAAAGGCCTTGATCGATATGCCTGCCTACAAGGAAGGGATCGACATCTACTACACACCGCCATCGGACAAGCGCACGGATGATCGTGGGATCGACTTGAAGGGCCTGACCAAATGGCTGAAGGCCAAGGGTGTGGGCGTCGAAAAGGGCGAGGATGTCACCATTACCAACGTGAAGGTCGATAGCAAGATGATCGAGATTCACCTGGGCGGAGGCGGTGAAGGCCGACGCGGCAGCAACCATGCCAACAAGGTGAACGCTGGGTTCAAGCGAGCTGGGGGTTCTCGCATCAACTTCCGTTATCAACGCGACCTGACAGATGCAGATTTGCAGCCCAGCCAATTTTTCAAGTTCATGGGCCGGGTCGTGGATGTAAGCGGGATCGAGACCCAACTGGATGTAAAGAAAATGCCCGCAGACGATCAGGCAGCCATTGACAATCATACTGTCATCAACGGTATGACTTATGAAATGGTGTTGTTGAGCTTTGGCGATCCGGAGCAGAAAAAGGTTGAGGACAGCACCGATAGCACATTCAAAGAGACCTGGTTCTACCTGAGGGAGGGCCATCGCTGGATTCTGCACTTTGAGAATGGCAAAGTGGCGCAAATCCAGACGTTTTGAATTGGGATTATGCATCGGGGCCGTTTTCTGTCGACACAGCGGTTAGAGAGACGGCCCCTGGATTACCCAACTCGCCTGCATCAAAGGCTCCATTGCCGAGCTGTACGATCGACGATCCGCAACCGACGCCCAGGCAGCGTGGCAGTTTCCATCGTGCCGCCTTGGCGGTTTTTCAACCTGTCTCCGGCTGGGGAAGTCGGCTTCATCCGGAGATCGTGCGCGGCTGCTTCAGAGTTCTATCTCCCCCGCGTCAGGCTGGAGCCGATGTGAGCGGAACTTAAGGCCGAAGGGAAAAAGATTGTCAGGATCAGCACCACAAACGCAGTCGACGCAATCGCGAGCGGGATGCATATATCTAAAACCATGCGCGCTGTTCGCAGCCATTTGAGCCGTTTCATCCCGCGCAACGCCTGCTCCGCAACGATTGTGCCTTCATCTTGCTGGCCCCCCATCACGTCATCCCAGTAGCGGTTAACTTCCGCATCAAACGCCGCCACGCCCGCCCGTTCCAGTTGCTCGTCCCGTTGTTGCTGAAGAATGTTTTCTTCTTCGTGCCATTGCAGCATTGCATTCTCATCGAAGCCATCGGGATCGACCCGCATCGGGTTGCGCCGGGACCACTCTTCGTGTCGAGCTCTGTAGCGTTCCCAAATTTCAGCGCGGCGGCGATTCATCTCAACGGTTGTTGCTGCAACCTCTTCCGCATTGTGCTGTTTTCGCTCCAGCATGGAGTGCCATCCCAGCCGTAGCGACGACACAGGCTGGAACATGGCATGGGCACGCTTCCATTTCTCAATCACCCACACGATGCAGAGTTGGACGACGGCATAAAGCACGATGATGGCGAGCGGAATCGCCAGGATCAGCCATTCATCGGTCCGAAATGCGAACCCTAAAATATCGATCGACTCCGGCTTTTGTTTTGCGAGGCAAAGTGCGATCAGCGCCAGCGATGTGACCAGCACCTGCTGCGCGCGCGAATCCACCTCGCCTGTTGGACGCAGATAGTCGTACGCGGCGGCCCAATCCGAGTGAGCCTGCGCGGCCGCCGACTTTTTCATTTCTGTGCCCGCGGGTTTCTCGCCCGCTTTGCCGGTTCCGCCAGCATCCGAATCCATGGCTCCTCCTCGCTTCCCAGTTAATCCTTCGCGCCGGCGATGGGATAGCCGTGCCACACATATTCCAGGGCCTCGGGCAGCGTTTGCAGTCGCACGGCGCGGTCGACGTGCCCTGCGTTCCGCGCGAACACAAACTGGTACTGGTAGCCCTTGGCAGCCAGAACTTTGGCCATGTTCTCATTCGCCATCACCCAGTCATGCATGTTGTCGTGCAGGGCATTGGGATTGAGAATGTCCCGGTCGCCGACTTCCATCCAGATGCGAATCGGCTTCCGCGCGCTGTTTGGGATCAGGTGCTCATGAAATTCCCACGCGCCGTGCGGTGTATCTGGATTGTATGGCCACTGCTGGTTCACGTAGGTGCCGGAATAGGTCAGCACGCGGTGGTACAGCTCCGGGTGATACCACGCCATGATCAATGCGCACGAGCCGCCGGAACTGCCACCCGTCGTTGCGCGGCCATCCGGGTCCTTGGTCAGTTTCACATGCGCTTCGGCCTCCACCCGCGGCAAGACTTCCGTCTCGACAAACTCCGCATAGCGGCCCGACATGGTGTCATATTCCAGGCCGCGTTCGCTGCCCTGGGCGTCGCCTCCGCCATTGCCGATGGAAATAGCAATCATCACAGGTACTTTATGCTCGGCGATCAGATTATCGAGCGCCGTGAAGAGCAGGTGATCGGGTCCGTCCGCACCCACAATAAACGGCGCGACTGTGCCCGGCACATATTGTTTCGGCACATACACGGCGACGTGGCGAACATACGGAGCCGGGTGGCTGGTGGTCACTACCATCTTTGCGGGGTCGTTCGGGTCGGCTGTGCCAAACGTGCCAGGGTCGCGCGCAATGCCGGGATACAGCTTGCTGTCCGCCGAGCTCATGGTGAACTCAATCACCGTTCCCTGCGGCACGCCGGGCTGCACCGTCAGTTCCGGCGCGGGTGGGTGCGTCGGCCCAATGATAAAGTTTCCGTTCGCGGTCGCAGGGGGGACGCTGCCGTCGGGCAACTCTGTGGCCGCGACAAATCCGGGCGAGTGGGGATCGCGGGTGGGCCAGATCCGCTGCGGTCGCCGCGCCGGTGCGGGTGTGGGTATGGCCGCAGCGGGCGAGGCTGGTTGAGACTGCGCCAGCGTGGGGGCTGCACCAGCGATCAGGAGCATCAGTAACGTGGTGCCGAGAACACGCAGGAGACGGACCAAGGGAAGCTCCTTTTTCGTCGTGGAGATATTATTACGCGTTGCCGGAGCGGTCGCGTTTGGCCTGCATTCAGCGCGGCTGTGCCACGCTCCAGCCAGTCGAGGAAATATACCATCGACGCCGACTGCCAGGAAAGGGATGCTACAACATCGTCCGCCGTGCGTCCCCATCTGCGCAAACGTCAAATTACGGCAAGTACTGAAGACCCCTCAGTCTGAAGTATTCTGTGCACGCTTGGTAGCCAGAGGAGAGCGTAGGTTAGTTTGATTTGTTCCCTTGCGCAGAGTCCCCACGGAGAAAGCGTTCCAATTTCCTGCGGAGAGACTCAGGATTTCGGGTCGAGCATTCCCAGACGACAAGCACCTTCCAGCCGTCCTTACGCAGTGCCTTGATGTTCTCCTTGTCTCTCTGCGCGTTTCTTTCACGCTTCCCGCTCCAATAATCTGCGTTCGTGACCGGGGAGATGCTTCCATGGCGGCAGTTGTGCTTATGCCAAAAGCAGCCATGGACGAAAACTATCTTCCGGCGTGAAGCGAAAACGATGTCGGGCTTGCCAGGAAGATTCTTGGCGTGGAGCCCATAACGGAATCCCATTGCATGGGCCAACCTCCTGACGCACATTTCCGGTGCAGTGTCCTTGTCGCCAATAGCTCGCATGCAAGCTCGGCGTTGTTCCGCCGTGAGGGGATCCATCTGGTACCTATCCGTCCTGGTGCTCCAGCTCGGAACCTTCCTTCGCGTGTCCGCTCAAAGGCCTGTTACTGTAACCTTGATGCCCGCCCCTGTAGCGGGCTGTTGTCTGGGCTTTGCCAGTTCCGCTCTTATATAGGCCAGCTGACTCATGACGTCCGGTATCTCGTGATTATCTATGGGGCATAGACGGTACCCAAACATGTCGCCTTCCGTGAATGTATTGGGGCGGTCCCGGGGCAAGCAGAATTCGGCGGACCCATCGCGATACAGTTTGATTTCCGTGCGGGCAAATCCCCAGTCTGGATCGAATGCCGCTCCAACCAGAGGCAGTCCTGGGCACGGCAGCAGCTGGCCCCGTTCCAGAAACGCCAAACTTATGCCGAGTAGTGCGTTCCCGACTGACTCGCTGGTTAGTAGGAACACTTCTGGCGGCTGTGCCTTCTCGCTGCTCTCCCGGCAGATACGCTCAATATCCACGTCGGCCTGCGCAAGCCCGATGAACGCGTGGTTCGTCTGTACCGATACGCTCCCAGCTTCAATCATGCCGTTTTCCTCCTCATACGTCCTTCCAATAATGGGCGGCGCTGAACTACTCCCGAAAGGCACTCTCAAGTGGGTGAACCCTCGCTGATCGTGGGTCATTGTAAGTAACCTGCGCTATACGGTCGTCAGCCACGAAACCTGAATAGTGATTCTCTCGGTCTTCCTGAAATGGAGGTTGCCAGATAGTGGGTTCTGGAAAATCGAGTGAGATGGAGATTCTCGAAAGTTCCTTACAACAAAAAGAAAGAAGCGCTCTTTTAAAGCAGACGCCACGGCGTATTCCTTGGGAGTCATTGACAGGCTTCCGGTTTGTTCTTTCAAGCCTTTGACCTCTACGGCCAGGAAATCCTTATGATTTGTCTCCGTACGCAACCGGAAGTCATATCCGCACCCAAAACGTGTCGTATTCTCCATAAGGTAGCCTTTGAATTCAGGAAGCTCCATATGAACTGATTCAAAGTATTGTTCCGCAGCGAGACCAGTAATCAGCCGCTGCGCAAAGGAAGATGTATCTTCGTCGTGCTGGCCCGTGGGTGCAATTTCGCTCCGCGCTTTTCCGTCATACCCGAAAAATGACTTGACCAAGTCCGTGAAGGACTCTAGGTCGAGATCCTTGTATTGTTCAAAAATTCCACGGCAGTAGTCGCGGGTCGGACGCTTATGCCATCCCTTTCGCTTGTTTGTCGGGATTAGAGGATCAAACTCGTCGCGATAGTTCTTTATAGAAGCAGGCTTTGATCCTAGTGCATATCCGATAACATTGAACGCTTCTGCGAAGTTTTCAAAGCCAAGTGCCTTCAAACCAAGCGAGTCATATTTTGAGAGGTATAAGCCAGACAAGATCAATTTCTGTCGGATTGCCATCTTTGCCGTAACGGAGCTGTCGTGTGCCATCAATCATCTGCCCCGACTCGTTGTATCATCCCTATGCCTCGTGTCGGCAATACTTCAAGACAGTGGTCTTTAGGACTGTATTCAACCACGGTCTTGGCAGGGGAACGATGCCCAGGCCCAGGTCAGCAGAGGGCAGGTCCCGCCCTCGCACATCCTGAATATCCGCGAGATGGAATTTGTGTCGTGGGTGATTCGCCACGTAGACAGCCTGTTTTTTGGCGCAGTTGTCGTTTGCCCAGAGTGTCTCAAACTCCGGTTCCAGGCCCAATTGAACGAGGCCGCTGCCAGCGAAGAAGTCCAAGGCGGTAAACATCGTTAGAAGGACTCTACCAGCGTGGTAAGAGGCGAGTCAAAGAAATCGTCGACAGTTTAGCCGCGCGACCGAGACTAAGGTACCCGATGTTCAAAATAACCCAAATCCCGGTAAATCCGGAAGGTAAATCAATATCAGTGGCGGACTCATTGCTACTAAATATGGAATCTGGCAGGCGTTCGCCGATCCCCGGTCGCTGGGGAGTTCCCTCAAAGTCGCGTTTTCGTCCCGTTTCAGTCGCGTTCAATGCCCTGAAAGTCGATGGGCTGCTGCGCTGTTCCGGCGCAATCAAGATGGAATATAGTGGCTAGATGCCGAATTGGGCGGCATCTGAACGTGCTCCGGATTGTTCGCCGATGCAGCGAAACGAGTGCGCTATTTCGCTTCTGAAGCTGCGGAGGGTGGGATGCGCGGATCGAGAGGCGCGTGCAGTTCCGCGACGGCAAAGGCGATCCGGGGTTAGGATGGATGCACAGTAAGCGACTGCCAGAGGCAGGAGGGTCTGATGAAAATTTCCGACACAGTTGGATTGGTGCTGAAGGGCAAAGGCGAACGAAGGATTGTGTCGATCGCGCCCGAACTGTCGGTCTACGAAGCGGTCAAGAAGATGGCCGAGGAAGATATCGGTGCGTTGCTGGTCATGTCTGACGACCGACTGGTCGGTGTGCTCTCCGAACGCGATTACGCGCGGAAAGTCGCCCTGATGGGGCATTCTTCCAGAGAAACCCAGGTTCACGAGATCATGACTACTCCGGTCGTCTTCGTAAGTCCGCAGCACACGGTGGATGAATGCATGGCCATTATGACGCAGCATCATTTTCGCCATCTGCCAGTATGTCAGGATGAAACTGTCATGGGCGTGATCTCCATCGGCGACCTGGTGAAGTGGGTGATCTCCGGCCAGGCACATGCCATTCGGCAGCTGGAGGGCTACATTACGGGAGCGTATCCCGGGTAGCTTTCGCGCATCAGAATCCCGCTGAGAACTTCCTTCCTCTCTTCGCGGCGCCTACAGGCGTTCGTACGGTCGTGCATCGTATGCACGAGGGAGTGATCCAATCGTGCAGGAGAGAAAACACGATGAAGATGCAAGGCAACACGCTCCTGATTACCGGGGGAGGTTCTGGCATTGGCCGCGGCCTGGCGGAAGCTTTCCATGCGCTTGGCAACAAGGTCGTCATCGCCGGCCGACGCCAGCAGGTCCTGAATGAGACGACAGCGGCGAACCCCGGCATGACGTCGTTGATGCTCGACATCGAAGACGCGGCCAGCATTCGCGCTTTTGCGCAACAGGTTGCGACCGAATACCCAGAGCTGAACGTGCTGGTGAACAATGCCGGCATCATGAAGGTGGAGGATCTGCAACATCCGCCGGCCAATCTCGATGTCGCCGAACAAACCATCGCGATTAACCTGCTGGGACCGATCCGCCTGACGGCTGCGCTGATGCCGTTGCTGCGGAAACAGCCGCAGTCCACTATCATGACGGTTTCCTCCGGGCTGGCGTTTGTGCCCATCGCTCCCACGCCGACGTATTGCGCGACGAAAGCTGCGATCCATTCATACACGCAGTCGCTGCGTTTTCAACTGCGCTCGACTACTACCGACGTGCTCGAACTCATTCCGCCTTATGTCGCCACCGAACTAATGAATGGCGGTACCTCCGATCCACGCGCGATGCCTCTCGACCAGTTCATCGCGGAGGTGATGACGATTCTCAAAACGCAGCCGGAGGCTACGGAAATATGCGTGGACAATGTGAAGCGCCTGCGCTTCGCCGGTGCGAGCGGACACTACGATGCCGTGTTTCAAGGTTTAAATCAGGCCATGGCCGGACTGCATTAAGCTGCGCATCAGTCGAGACAGCCAATCACACCGAATTGCTTTGATGTGGAGTGACCCTGTCAATGCCTGCGCAACTGTGGGGTTCTTTTTGTCGTTGTTGTTGCTTTTGCCGTTGTTCGAGGACAGGGCCAGCAGCAGCCGGGGCACGATGGCCCAGATGAAGCCCAGCAGTTCGCGCCACACCGCGGTAATCAGACCGTTGCGGTTCTCCACCAGCGCGTGGCCCGGATAACTCAGCTTCGACTCCTTCCCGTAGCTCTTCTTGTACAGCCGCACATCGGCATCGGTGGTCGATTCATGGGTTTTGTTCGAGCGGCTCTGGCCGTGAAAATCCGTCCCGTCGCCGTCGTCGGACATGCCCCGTTTCTCTCAGCCAGCCATAATCGGAGTTTCTCGTAAATTGAAGGAGAGGACTGGGATGAAGAAGAGCCGGTTTACGGAAGCGCAGATCATCGGGATTTTGAAGCAGCATGAGGCTGGGGTAAAAACGGCGGATCTGTGCCGGGAGCATGTCATTCCCACCCGCATTCTCTACGACAGCACTAAGATCGCAGTGGCGAAGATCCTGGGTGGCAAAGAAATATGGCTTAATTCTTTAAACGGTCTAAGGAGAGACAGCGCAGGAAATCGAATGTTTACGACTCTGCGAGGCTGGGATCGTTGCAAGAGCATGAGTCTTTCATCTCCACCATAAAGGACTTATTGTGATCCCACCGTCGTGCACCAATTCGGCGCCGTTGATGTATGCAGCTTCATCCGATGCAAGAAAGGCGGCAGACGCCGCGATCTCTTCTGCTGTCGCCAGCCGCCTGGCCAGGATTTTGCTTTCCAGCTTGCCCATTACTTCCGGATCGCTCAGCAACTCCCGGTTCATGTCGGTTATGGCGCCTTCCGGGCAAAGCAGATTGGAAGTGATTCCATATGGTCCCAGCTCCATTGCCGCCATCCGGCTAACCATGCGTAATCCGGCTTTGGCGACGCAATACGCTCCCTGTTGTGCGGTTGGCAGCAAAGATGCAGTCGAGCCAATGTGAATGAGACGCCCCGCGCGGCTATGCTGTTGCATGTGCTGTCCCACGATCTGAGTGCAATGCAATGCGCCTGTAAGATCGACGTCGAGCATGCGTTTCCAGTCTTCTGGAGCGCACTCCATAATACTTCCGAACACGATAATTCCGGCATTGTTGACCAAAATGTCGATGTTGGAGAAGTAGTCAAGAACTGTCTGCACAGTTCTTTTTACATTTTCGCGATCCGCCACGTCTGTTTGCTGGACAAGACATTCACGGCCAAGTGCGCGAATCTCCTTCTCTGCAGATGGCATTGAAGCAGTACAAATATCGGCGATCGCGATATCTGCACCCTCCTGGGCGAATCGCAGAGCGATCGCACGCCCAATGCCTTTTGCTCCCCCGGTGATAAGCGCTACCTTGCCTTTAAGTCGATCCGGCGTAGGGGTAATCTTCGGCTTATATTTTTCAGTATTTGAAATCACGATTTTCTTCGCCTCCATACCCATTGGCTCCAGTCTGGAAGATGTAGCCCATTCGACCGCATGATAGACGTCATACTTTAGAATTCACATGTGTACAGCACCCTAGCGGGAGACGAAGCGACCCCACATCTTGAATTACTGCAACCATAGTGGTACCGGAGGATAGACTCGGAATGAAGGTGAAACGCATATGGTTCGTTTGACTCACATTTCTCGGCGCAGGCATGGCTCGGATTATCGTTGCTTCATTCCTTTTATTCCGGTTCAGTTGGGCAGCGACCATATTTGGTCCGCCTGACTGTGTCCGCAGGTCTGTATGCTCAAGGGTTGCGATTGATCGTCCGGGCCGCTTGCCGTGAGACATTCGCCATCGGCACTCACTAAATTTCCCAGCAGTGTATATTTCCAGTGCTGGTCTTTGCTGGCGGAACATCCCTGCATCGCCGGCTTGCCGTCCGCAGATGCGAGGCATTTTCCCGCGGACTTTAAGGCTCCGCTGGGCGTGATCGTCCAAGCTTCCGCTGAAGTTCCCGCACAATCTTCGACGCTTCCTGAGGCAGCCAGACAGCGCGTGTAGTTGTCCATGTCGCGATGCCTGCCAGCTGCGACCATGATGATGGTGCCAGTGCGCGTCGGGCTGCCGCAGTAGGGTGCAGCGTGGACGCGCCAGATCACGGTATCGTGACTGGCAACGTCGGCCTGCAATGTGGATGCCGCAGGTTGATTCGTTCCACTCCAAAGATTCCATGCGGTAAGGCGGCATCCGGCGTTCGCCGCAAAGCCTAAGTCGGCAGGATGCAGTTCGATCTGAATCGGCGAAGGTCCGCGATTCAGCACCGCGATCGCGTAACTGCCGCCGCTGAGCTTTTTGAACAGAACATCCATGATTTGATTACGCCGCACCAACGTGGCCATCTTGCCCCGCGGGTCCTGATCGATCGCGAGGACGGTCTTGTTGCTGAGAATTTCCACCGCCTGTGGGCTGAGATTGTCGACGTCGGAGCTGAGGATCAATGGCGCTGACATCATCGACCATAAAGCAAGCTGGGTGCGGGTTTCCGCCAAGCTCATGCCGCCAGCGCCGCCGATGATGAAGTCGGCGTCATTCCAGTTGCCGGGTTTCTGGAACCGGCCCAGCGGAAGATTGTAGGAGTAGTTCCAAAGCACGCTATGAAAGCGGGAATCGTCCGGTTTCTTCACATGGAAGTTCGCCATATCTGAACCTTCGCGCCAAAGCTGACCGTAGTCGCGAACCCAGCTCAGGACGTCATACCAGTCGGATGTTCCCTGAAAATACGCCGGGGCAGATTCCGAAAAAACCATAGGGCGGTTCACAGCTTTCAGCGCTGCACTTTGTGCCGCATAGGCCTTGCGGTAGGCGTCAACCCTGGTGCCGCCAGCGGGCACATAGACCTTGCAGCCATCCAGCTTCAGGTAATCGACGCCCCACGATGCAAATAGCCGAGTGTCCTGGAGAAAATGATCTTTGCCGCCTCCATCAGGCTCGCCGCTTCCTGCCAAGCCATCACAGGTTTCGTAGCCGGCATCCTCATAGATGCCAAACTTCAGACCCATCGCATGGATGGCATGGGCAATCGGCTTCATTCCCTGAGGAAAGCGCTGCGGATCGGCCTGCAGGTTGCCCTGGGCATCGCGATCTTTCTGCATCCAGCAATCGTCGATGGTCACCGTATTGTAGCCATGTGCGGCGAGCCCAGTCTTCACCAGTCCCCTGGCGTTGGCGAGAATGTCCTGCGCGGTATAACCGCACTGATATTGGGCCCAGTCGTTCCACCCCATCGGCGGAGTAGCGGCTAACAATTGTCGGCCCTTAGCCGGTGAGGCAAAGCAGGGAGTCCCCACCCCGTAGATGAAACACGACAGCAGGGTCACGAGCATGACCGACCGAAGATGGCGCAGGCAGGCAGGACGGTCCAACATGCGGAATCCGCGATCCATAAAATTCCTCCAAGTATAGGTGATCCCAAGACCGGTTGCAGACAGAATCGTGAAGTTGAGGCTGTTATCGGAAGTTTCTAATACTTTGAAAGGCGCCCATATATCCGTGATTACAGCGAATGGGGAAATGGCTCTGAACCATGCGGTACCGACAGCTTTCTCCGGCCAGTTCGTTTCAGCTCAGGACGGTTGGCAAAAATTAAACTTCATGCAGTGGACCTTAGCATCGCGGGGACGCAAATACCAATCGAGCAAATCATTCATGCTCTTACCGGCTGGTTCCTCAGCCGCCTGTGGATGTGTCGCGCGGAAGATCGACAACATCTGCATCGAAAGATTCTGGACGACCTCGGGGTGTTGGGAAGCCACGTTCAGAAATTCTCCCGGATCGTTCTTCAAATCGAAAAGATGGATCGTGAGTCCCGGCAGCGGATCATCTGTCATGTAGCCATCCAGCCTGAATCGCTTTCCACTGCAGTGAATCAATTTCCAGCGGTCCGTTCGAATGCAGGCTTCTTCATTTTCAAGATATTCGCTGAAGATGGATTGCCGTGGATTGGTGCTTCGCCCTGTCTTCAGGTATCCGGAGAGACTCTGCCCATGATTCAAACTGAATGGCTCCGCGCCCAGCATCTCCAGTAACGTCGGCGGCACATCGATGGATTCCGTAAAATCCTGCACCACAGCGCCGGAACGGATATGTCCAGGCCACCGCATGAGCAGCGGAACCTGCAAGGCTGGATCATAGCAGACGTGCTTTTCAAACCTGCCGTGCTGTCCCAGACTGTAGCCGTGATCCGCCATATAAATCACCAGCGTGTCATTCTCCAGATTGAGTCGGCGCAGTGCGTCCAAAACTGCGCCAACATTCCGATCCAAAAATCGCACGGAGGTGTAATAGGCGGCGATAATCCCCTGCTTCTGTTTGTCGGTCAAACCTCTGAAGACGAGAGGAATCTGACCTGCATCCTCAGGCCCTACTTCGGGAACAGGAAAATCTGCGGCATTGAAATCGTTTCGATCCTCGATTGGAAAATTGTAGGGGGAATGAGGCTCACGGAAGCTGACCCACAATGCGAAGGGATCATCTTTGTGCTCGCGGAGATAGTTTGTTGCTTGCTGGACTACCCATGTGCTTTCCATCTGCTCATAGGTGCGCGGAAATGGCAGCTTATCCGAATCGAGCCAAATACTGGCTGGATCTTGGAATGGTCGCCATTTCGGTTTTACGCGAATATCGCCGAAGTCGGGAGTTGGACCCACAGCCGCCGCCCAATCCCGTGACACGATATCCTCCGTCTCCGCAAGGTCGAAGCCATGCAGACCAGGCCGGCCTGCCGTGTTGAAGTGCATCTTGCCAAATACTGCGGGCTGATATCCGCTTGCCCCCAATTGTTTCGCCAGGGTAGGCTTATCTTCCGCCAGTACGCCATCTAGAACGGTAACGCCCGCGGAATGCGGGAGTTGACTGGTGAAGAACGACTGCCGAGATGGGGTGCATACCGGCGAGTTGCAATAGTGTCGTGCAAACCTGGTTCCTTCCGACGCCAGCCGATTCATGTTGGGAGTGTATGCCCGAGTGTTCCCCTGCACGCCCATGACATAGCCTGCGTGATCGTCCGCCAGAATATAGAGAAGGTTAGGCTTCCGGTCCCGCGCATAAGCAACGCGGGGACGCAAATACGCGCCCGCCAGTGCGCCCGTTGCCGTGCCGAGTAGCTGTCTTCGGGTAATCATTGAGATCGCGATCTCCTACTAGCGAATGAATATACAGAGCAAGCTGCGTACCACCAAAAAAGGACACCGTGTAATCGATGGATCAAGCTGAAATACATGGCTAGATCCACAATGAACTCGCTTCAGAAGGGCACCGACATCAACATAAGCGCAGATTACTCACTTCTGTAGTATTTTGTCAATTTATGTACGTAAATGATCTTTAAATCGTGGTATGGTCGGTTGAGATCGCATACGCGCGTTCACCACGGCAGCCCGTGATTGGGATTCTCCGGAAACCAAATTCTGGATTAGCGGAACGGCGATGGTGCGACTGAAACGCGTACGACGCCAGAAAATTGTGAAGCTGAAGAGTAGGAGGTGCAGTACAGCACATGAAGCTAATTGGCGCAATGATCGGAGGTTGTTTTATCTGTTTCTCCTTCTTTTCGGCCGCCGGAGTTCCACGTCAAACGGATGGCGCCACAGACTATGCAGTTGTCGAGACCTCTGCCGCTGCACAGAACCACTCGGGCTATACAGTTGAGAAAAATGTCATGGTGCCGATGAGGGACGGAGTCAAACTTGCAACCGACATCTATAGACCGGCAAAGCAGGGTGTTCCGTTGCCCGGAAGATTCCCCATCCTGGTAGATCGGTCGCCCTACAACAAAAGCGGCATCCGCAAGGAGGGAATCTTTTTCGCCCAACACGGCTACATCGTCGTTGCGCAGGATTGTCGTGGCCGCTTTGCTTCGCAGGGAAAGTTCTATCCCCTTCTGAACGAAGGAAAGGACGGCTATGACGCGATTGAATGGGCGGCGGCCCAGCCTTGGTCGAACGGCAAGGTAGGAACTGTTGGAGCTTCATACGGGGCGTGGACCCAGTACACCGCAGCCATGCTCGCCCCTCCGCATCTTGTGGCAATGTTCCCTGTCGTTGGCGGATCGCAATTCTTTCCTTACCCCGGCGGTGTTCCAAGTATGAATATGTCTCAGTGGATTCTCTACATGGCGCAAACCAGTCAACAGGCGGAAAACCTGCCCAAAGTGCGTTCTGAGCTAACAGAAACTTTCAGCAATCCAAATCCATGGCTCAAACTACCTCCTGCACAGCGTGGAGAGATATTCCAACCTCTTCCCGGCTATGGGAAAATTTTCCGCGATATGTATGAGCATCCCACCCTCGATAGCTACTGGAAACAGCAGGATTTTTATCCAGCGGGATATTATCGCCAGTTTAAAGACGTACCCATGTTTTTCATCAGCGGCTGGTACGACGGCACGGTCGGCGGGGTGATCGAGAATTTTATGCAGCTTTCGAAGATCCAGACATCGTCAAAAAAATTGATGATCGGTCCGTGGCCGCACGCCACCGGCAACTCTACATGCGGCGAAGCCGATTTTGGATCGTCAGCCGCTGTGGACGAGCAAGCGTTGGAATTGGATTGGTTCAATCACTGGATGAGAGGGGCACCTCTTCACATCATCGGTTCTGCGCCAATCCAAATCTTCCGTATGGGAGGTGGAGTGGAAGGCGAACAGAAGACTGGGAAGATCAAACCAGGAGGGGAATGGCTGTCGTTAAAGGAGTGGCCGCCGGCCGGGACTCGCGCCGTCCAATTCTATCTTCAGCCTCAAGGGCTACTCCGCACCTCATCCTCTGAAAACGAAGAGTCATCCTCGCTTGAAGATGATCCGTCCGACCCTGTTCCGACCCGCGGCGGCCATTTCCATGCCGAGTGCGTGCAGAATCAGGCACCGCTTGAAGAGCGAGCGGATGTTCTCACCTTCACAACCCAGCCGCTAGTCAAATCGATAAGCATTGCCGGCGATGTTAAGGCGCAATTATGGATCTCCTCGACTGCCCCCGATACAGATTTTGTAGCGAAGCTTTCGGATGTTTATCCGGATGGTTACTCCATGATTATCGCGGAAGGGCAGGTGCGCGCCCGCTACCGGAATGGCATGAACAAGCTCACACTAATGACGCCCGGAACTGTGTATCGGCTCGCGCTCGATCTTGGACCCACCAGCAATCTTTTTGAGCCCGGTCACCGCATCCGCCTGGACATCAGCAGCACGGACTTTCCCCGGCTGGAGCCAAATCCAAATACGGCCGCGCTTCCAGAACAATGGACCAACACAGTCAAAGCCCGCAACACGGTTTACTATGGTGGATCGCATAGCTCCGTTCTGATCATGCCTCTGATAAATAACCGTTGATTCTCGTTCTAGCCGCGAGGAACCCTTCGGCCCGGCGAATTCTCGATGGCTGGCTCTTCGCGGCGGAAAGCGGTCAGCAGCAACCAGACGTCGGCGCACGCTCTAACTCCGCCATTCGTCTCCGAGATAAACGATAACTGTTTAATAATCAATTGCTTGAGTCTCTTGATAAGCGGCATGGTTTGCCTCCTTAACGATTTAAAACGGGTTCCATACGAACATAAACGAAAAAAAGTTGACAATAATATCTCTCGATGCGATAGTTATATGATCCATTGAGACTGTTACTGGAAGTTTCGATGATTCAAAATGCATAAACTTCACTCTTGGAGAATCCACCCGATGCACCGATTACTTATTCATGTCGTGCTCCGCAGAAGCATAGCAGTACTCATAGTGGCCATCGCTGCCGCCAGCTACGCACAGGTTGCGAGCACAGGAGCTATTTCTGGAACGGTAACGGATTCGACAGGAGCTTCGCTGCCTTCGGTAACGGTGACAATCACCAATCAAGGCACGGGTGTTGCACGCACGGTGACCACGGATAGCACAGGTTTTTACTCGGCGGAGTCGATACCCGCCGGGACATATACGGTGACCATATCGAAGGACGGATTCAAGCAAAGCGTCACTCGGGATATGCACATTGACCCAGGTGTTCGCCGCGCGAACGATGTGACGCTGCAAGTTGGCAGCGCCTCCTCGCAGGTCATCGTAACGGCCAACGCAGTCCAGGTCAATACACAGACTTCGGAGAGCAGCGGCACGATCACTGCGAAGCAGGTCAGCAACCTGATGCTGAATGGTAGAAATTTTCAAACCCTTGCAATCATGGTTCCGGGCGTCAGCAGCACCGTCGGCGCGAATTCGCTGAACGGGGGAGGCATCAACGGCTCCACGACGCTGATCATCAACGGACAGGGCGTAGAATACACCACCTATAACATTGACGGCATCTACGATGTCAACACAGGAAATTTATCCAACGTTGATATTTTGCCGATCGTGGATGGCATCGCTGAGTTTCGAGTCCTCAAGGACAATTACAGCGCGAAATATGGAATGGCGGCCGCTCAGATTATGGTTGAGACAAAGAGCGGAACAGATACGTTTCATGGCTCCGCATGGGACTATTTGCGCAACAATGCCATTGACGCCAACAATTATTTCACAACCACCACGCAGCCACTCCACCAGAACATCTTCGGTTACACGCTTGGGGGGCCGCTCATCATCCCCAAACTCTACAACACGAAACGGGATAAGAAGTCCTTTTTCTTTGCCTCCAACCAGTGGTACCTGATCAGCGCCGGACAAGTTGTTCGTGGCGCGCTGTTTCCCCAGGCAATGCGAAATGGTGATTTTAGCGCCAGCCCTACTCTTACCGGCAGTCTTACTTTAGACGCTCACAGTCAGGCGTTGCTGGCGTCGCAGGGGAAAACGAACTGCATCTCGGGTCCAAAAACGCTGAACCCTGCCTGCTTTGACCCAGTGGCCGTGGCCATCATGAATAAATACTGGCCACTCCCCAACAATCCATCTGGAGGATTCCTCAACTATCTCAATCAAGGGAGCGAGACAACGAATCAAAGCGACTCCCAATATCGCCTGGACCAATATCTCAATAGCAACAATCTGTTGACGGGACGTTTTATGTACGAACAAGTGGACAACCATTTTCCGGACGGCCTCGGTTTAGGCAACAACCCTACGCCTCTGATCTCGGAGATCGAATATACGACGGGCTTCAACGGAATGGTTCGTCTAACCACGACCTTCACGCCGAACCTATTGAACACAGTTAGTTTGGCCGAGACCTATACGAAGGCGGATCTCCTTGAAAACGCGCCACTCCCAGCCGGAGTTAGCATTACTCAGGCATTTCCCGGGGCGGATCCACTGAACCGGATACCGAACATCAGCTTGTCGCGGGGATGGTCTGGAAACGGTCCAGGAAGTTTGCCGATCTACGCGAGCGACGGTGAAGGCATCGCCTCTGACGACGCAAGTTGGGTGAAAGGAAATCATGTCCTGCAAGCGGGCGCCTTGTATATCTTCGGCATTAAGCGACAGAATGCCTTCAGTAATCCTATGGGTACCTTCAGCTTCAGCGGAGTGCATACTGGGGACCCTGCCGCCGACTATCTTCTTGGACTCGACGCGACTTATTCGCAGGTGAATCAGCAGAGGCGCGTATATGGACACTATCGCCAGGGAGAAGCCTATGCCCAGGACGACTGGCGGGTAAATCCGCGGTTGACGCTTAACCTGGGCGTGCGCTGGCAGTATTTCTCCAGCGATACCGCTAGCGGTGACGAAGTCACGGGTTTCTCGCCCACGCTCTATAACCCGGCGCAGGCGCCAGTCGTAAATGTGAATGGAAGCCTGGTCATCAACAGCTCAAATGTTCCATTAAATTCGGCTGGCCAACCTGCCAATCTTTTGAATGGCATCATTTTCGCTGGGCAAAATGGGGTTCCCAGTGGATTTTTTATTCCCAGGAAGCTGAATTTCGGTCCGCGGGTTGGCTTTGCATACGACCTGAGCGGGAACGGAACGACTTCGATACGAGGGGGATACGGAATCGTATATTCCAGAGACGCACTGGCCCAGCTCAATGCTGCGTACGGGCAGAATCCTCCATATGTCAAAAGCGCAAATATCTTGAATAGTCTGCTCAGCAATGGAACCGCTGGCACTCCAAAGGCGCCAACCACACAAAGCATGAATGTGATTCCACCGAGTTTCACTCCGGTACAAATTCAAACTTATAGCATGACCCTTGAGCATCAGCTCGCACCTAGCATGGTTGCGCAAGTCGCATATGTAGGCAGCCAGGGCCGCCATCTGGAAACGACGGGCTTCAACGAGAACTTCTCACTCCCCGTGACCACCCCCAGCGCCGGCAATTGTCTGCCTGCGGGGCAACTATCCTCCGCTTCCTATGACTTCGACCCTTGCATCAATGCCGGAATAGCGTCTCCCGATCACACACGGCCCTATCAAGGGTACAGCAACATCAATACGGAATATGACGAGGGGAGCTCTAACTACAATTCCTTGCAAACCGGACTGATCTATAGAACCAGCAGTACTCAGGTCAACGTAGCATATTCCTACAGTAAATCTCTGGGAACCATTGGCTCCCACACCGGTGGATCACCGGTCGGAGCAGCCGTCCAGAATCCGCGGAATGTAGCGGCTGAGTACGGTCCGCCGTCCTATGATTTTACCCATGATCTGACCGGCACATGGGTCTACAACCTTCCATTCTTCCAGCACAGCAGCAAGATGGTGGCACAAACGCTGGGGAACTGGACCTTTGCTGGCTTAGCTTTGTATCAAAGCGGTTTTGCGTTTAGTCCAGGAATGGCCACGAATACCGCCGGCCTGGCAATACGGCCTAACCAGGTGGCGCCCATACACACGATAGGAAAGCTCAATGAATGGTTCAGCACGAATTCCTTTGCTGCTCCAAAGTATGGCTTCTTCGGTGATGCAAGCAACGGTACGATCCGCGGTCCACACCAGATATCGTTCAATGTGGCTCTGTACAAGACCTTCCCGATCAAAGGCCGCCTCAACTTGCAGTTTCGAGCAGAAGCCTTTAACGTTGCGAATCATCCCAACTTCAATAGCGTATCCACGAATTTCGGAGCGGGGAATTTTGGGCATGTTACCAGCGCGCTCGATCCCCGCATCTTGGAGTTTGCCATGAAGGCTGAATTCTGATCATTCCTCGCGCAGCATAACTGAACCTCTTGGAGGCATGGAAGCCGGTGAAGGTCCACCGTTATTCCACGGCGGGCTTCCACCGCAGTGGCTAGGCCGTAAAATATCTCGGGTTTGCAGTCTTCGCCTAATAGCTTTGGGTCGCTTCGGAACCAAACCCACGGCTGTGAAGATTGGTACTATGAGAACTCCAGTATAACTAAGAGAAATACTGAGTGTTCTACAATCACAGGAGAAGCTATGAATCGGCGAGAAGCAATCCAACTCATGATTATTGCCGGGCTCGCGAGCGATGCTACGCTCTTGAGTCAGTCGGTACATCCGGCGATGCCGCCGGGATCGACGAACCTGCGGACGACCCGCCTTCGCTGTGAATATCGGACCGATCCGTTCGGGATCGATGTAACCAGACCGAGGCTTAGCTGGATACTGGAGAGTACCGCTGTAGGCCAGCGCAATCTTCGACAGAGTGCGTATCACATCCTTGTAGCCAGCAGCATTGAAGGATTGGAAAGCGGTCGAGGCGATTTGTGGGACTCCGGAAAGGTCCTTTCCGGGACTTCCATTCAGATTGAGTACGCTGGAAAACCCTTAGCCTCTCGAATGCGCGCCTGGTGGAAAGTCAAAGTATGGGATCAGGCTGGACAAAGCTCTGCGTGGAGTCAGCCGGCTGCCTGGTCTATGGGTTTACTTGATCCCAAGGATTGGCAGGCGAAATGGATAGGTCTCGATGGCGGTGCTGGCATAGCCGAGGAAATCGAAGGCGCGCACTGGATTTCGTCCAGCGATCCTGGGAACGGAACCCGCTCCTTCCAAGGCATTTTCAATGTACCGGCAGACAATCCAGTCAGTTCCGGGATCATGATGATCACCGGTTCGAATGCAATCACAGTCTTCGTCAATGGTACTAAGATATCGTCCGCGGCAGGCCGCTCGATGCCCCAACTGGTGGCGGCTGATATCACATCGACATTGCGTGTCGGGGACAACTTTGTGACTGTCGCCATCGAACCTGGTTCCTCCCAACCCCCTCCGCACATCATCGGCGGCCTTACCCTGGATCTCGCCGACGGAACAATACTCCATGTTCGCACCGGCGAGAATTGGAAGGTTTCCGATAGGGAGGCAACCGAAGTTCCTGAGCAAGGCTTGAATGATGCTGGATGGTCAACCGCTCATGTCGTCGATCTACCGGTCCCAGTTGCTTTGCCTCCGGTACGAACCAGACTTCCGGCACGCTTGCTGCGCAAGGAATTTAAATTGAGCGGGCAAGTTCGTCGCGCTACAGCCTACATCAGCGGAGTAGGCGTGTACGAGCTATATATTAACGGGCGACGAATCAGCGACGAAGTTCTCGCGCCTAACCTAAGCGATTACGATAAGCGAGTCTATTATCGAACGCATGACGTTTCGGAATTTCTGAAAACAGGTCCCAATGCAGTCGGCGTATTTTTAGGAAATGGACGGTATTTCTCATTGAGAAACTACATTCCACATACGCAAACCTTCGGATATCCGAAGTTGATCCTGCAAGTTGAGATTGAATTCCAGGATGGCAGGATACAGACAATCGTTAGCGATGAAACATGGAAGATAACATCGGACGGGCCCATTCGACTCAACAACGAATACGATGGCGAAGAATACGATGCACGGATGGAACTGGATGGGTGGAACCAGGTAGCTTATTCGGATGTCGCCTGGCAAGCCGCGGAGTTGGTGGATGCTCCCACCGGACGGCTCTCGGCGCAGATGAATGGGCCAATACGAGTAGTTCAAGAGATGAAACCCGTGAAGATCAGCCAGCCGCGACCGGGAGTCTATGTTTTCGATATGGGGCAAAATATGGTTGGCTGGTGCCGCGTGCACGTCGCGGGACCTAGAGGAACACGCATCCGGTTGCGACATGCCGAGACGCTGCGCGACGACGGAATGCTGTATACGGACAACCTCCGCAGTGCTCGAGCAACAGATATATATGTGCTCCGCGGCTCAGGTGCCGAGTCGTATCAGCCCCGATTCACATATCACGGGTTTCGCTATGTTGAGCTCACAGGGTTCCCCGGCACGCCTACACTCTCCACGATCCTAGGACAGGTAGTCCACGACGCGCTTGACCAGCACGCGGATTTCGTGACTTCTAACGATCTGCTGAACCACATCTATAAGAATGTCCTATGGGGAGTCAAGGGAAACTACCGTAGCATCCCCAGCGACTGTCCACAGCGGGATGAGCGGCAAGGGTGGCTTGGCGATCGTTCCTCTGAAAGCAAGGGCGAAACATTTATGTTCGATGTGAGCTCCTTTTACACAAAGTGGATTGCGGATATTGAGGACTCCATGACAGCCCAAGGGGCTTTGGATGATGTCGCCCCTGGATATTGGAAATTTTATAGCGATGATGTGACATGGCCGGCGACATTCATTATCGTTGCCGCGGCCATGCACGAACAATATGGAGACCGCAGGATCATCCAGGATCATTATCCTGCCATGAAACGTTGGATGGATTATATGACCGCGCAGGTCAAGGACGATCTGATGCCGCGCGATACCTATGGAGACTGGTGCGTGCCGCCGGAATCTCTCACGTTGATCCACAGCAAGGATCCCGCACGTCAGACGAATCCTGAGGTTCTTGGAACGGCGTACTTCTACTACCTATTACGACTTATGTCACGATTTGCATCCCTGGCTGACCGATCCGATGACCAGAGAGAATTCGATACTTTGTCCGCGCGCATGAACTCAGCTTTCAATGCGAAGTACTTTCATCCGGATACCGATACCTACGCAAATGGTTCTCAAACCTCGAGCATTCTTCCGCTTGCGTTTAACATGGTGCCAGAAGCACACAGGACCGCTGTGGCAACTGCGCTCGCACAAAACATCAGGTTAAAAACCGACTCCCATATCGGTACCGGACTGATTGGAACCCAATGGATCATGCGCACGCTCAGCCGCAATGGCTACGCTGATCTCGCATACCAAATTGCGACGCAAAAGACATATCCGAGTTGGGGCTACATGATTGGAAGAGGTGCAACCACAATTTGGGAGCTATGGAACGGAGATACCGCGGATCCCGCCATGAATTCCAGGAACCACCTGATGCTGGTCGGGGATTTGGTGATCTGGTTCTACGAGAATCTGGCCGGAATGAGAGCGGATCCTAATGATCCTGGATTCAAGCATATTATCATTCAACCAGCTGTCGCTGGCGATCTACGATTTGTGCGCGCGTCGCATGATTCTCCGCATGGAAAGATCGCGGTCGCATGGGAACGTAGTAACAGTTGGTTCACATTAAATGTTTCCATCCCTGTAAATACCACGGCGACTGTCTACGTGCCTGCGAAGGAGAGGAAGCTAGTCAGGGAAGGCGGACATGATGTCATACATTCGAATGGAGTGCGGTTCTCGCGGATGGAAAACGGAGCAGCAGTATATAAGGTAGGCTCTGGAAGCTATTCTTTCACTTCGTCGATATAGCACTCCTCTTTTAGTTGGATAAAACCGTTGCAGCGATGCCCCTGGAGATCTTACGAGGATTCTTTTCCTTCATCGACATTGTCTTACTCTCAGCAGAGTGTCGCCGGAAATAGTCCGAGGAACTGATCCATGTATCCATATACTGTTCAGGTATTGAAGATGGGGCAAGCTGATGTTCCGCGCCCCGAGGTTTACTGGATGACTGGGTGGGGCGAATGGGAGACTTTACACTTCTATATGGTCCTCATTCAGGGAGGCGATGTTAAGGCGATCGTCAATACTGGCCTACCGTATGACCTACAAGATCTGAATGCGCGCTGGAAAGAGTTTGCGGGGCCGCGATGTGAACTCTTACGCAAAGAAACCGAAACACCTGTAGAGGCGTTGCGGCACGTTGGAGTGGAACCGCACCAGATAACACATGTTCTACTAACACCCTTACAAATATATGCCACCGCGAACATTCCGCTATTTACCAATGCGAGGATATGCATGTCACGCCGCGGTTGGATCGAGGATATATTAGCAAGGCCATCCTGGCTCCATGTACCACGTAGATATTGTATTGCCGACGATGTGCTCAAATATCTATTATTTCAGGCGAGCGACCGTCTTGTTCTGCTTGCGGATGAGGATGAAGTTTGCCCCGGCATCCAAGCTGCGTGGGTAGGTACCCATCATCGTAGCTCCATGCTCTTTACAATCCACACAAAAAAAGGGACGGTGGGTGTCAGTGATTGTGCGTTCAAATATGGGAACCTGCAGGGGCACCCGCTGGGAATTGGGGAAAGCCTGGCCGAAGGTGCCATCGCATATAAACGCATTCTTCGAGACATCCAGCACTTTATTCCACTCTACGATCCACAGGTCCTGGAGAAATACCCCGATGGGATTGTCGCGTGATTGCCAAGATTGCTGGTATCATCCCGATTCTCGCCACTCCTTTTACCAGCGAGGGGGAAGTGGATGCGAATGGTTTCGCCGCAATCATCGAATCAGCGATAACGAACGGCGCCCATGCGGTTGCCATGTTCGGCCTTGCAAGCGAATACTACAAACTCACGGATGATGAACGACGCATTCTCACTTCGGTACTGATCGAGACAACGCGGAATAGAGTACCCGTGCTGATCTCCGTTACCCACCACTCCACCGAGATCGCTGTGGGCCAAGCTATGGAGGCAGAGCAGGCCGGCGCTGATGCGGTGATGGTTCTGCCGCCTTTTTTTCTGAGTCCTCCACTGGACTCGATTCTTTTCCATGTCGAGGCCATCGTGGCAGCGGTTCACATTCCTGTCATCCTGCAATACGCGCCTGTACAGACTGCCATCCCGGCGGACGTGTTGCTCCGCTTGCCAGTCTCCATTATCAAAGTCGATGCGTCGCCTTCCATTCCCGCGCTTCTGTCTTTACCTGTGGGAATCACTACACTGGTCGGCTATATGGGCTTGGATCTGCCAGATGCAGTCTCGGCGGGTTGCTCGGGATGTATGCCCACTGCATCACTCGTGCGGTCGTTCGTGAAAGTGTGGCGTTTGCTGCAAGAAAACCCGGCAGAGGGACGGCGGGAACACCACAAGCTGCTTCCGTTACTGCAATATATGATGCAGTCCGTCGAATTTTTAATTGCTGCAGAGAAACGATTGCTGGTGAAGCAAGGTATCATCCGCAGCGGTTATTGCCGTAGGCCTCGCGTATCGTTATATCGCGAGCAGATCAACCAGCTTGATGAGTACCTCGAAAATCTATGACCTACCCTGTGCACGACACGTATTGTCATTTTCCACCCACACCAAGCCACACACACTTTCGCGACAATGAGGGGCCTCTATCGCAGCGATAGTTTGTTGGGAAGATGATCGGTACACTTACGTTAGTGAAGTTTTTGTGGAGATACGATGCGAATTGAAAAAATCAGAACACGAAACATAGGATTTTCTCGCGCCCCAGTCACACTCAAGCGGAACCTGGTTACGAACACGTCGCAGTTCGAAGATTTCGAAACGCGTCAAAGTGGCTGGTTCGGTACGGTGATGTGCACGCTAGTCGAGGTTGAGACCGACGATGGTTTGGTCGGTGTCGGTACTGCGGGGGCATTCCACGGGGCGGCCAAATCCATAATCGACGATTATTACTCGGATCTCATCAAGGGTGAAGATCCCAGACGACATGAATATCTATGGCAGAGGATGTATCGAACCACGATTCGGTTTGGCCGCTCCGGTTCCGCATTGACCGGCATTTCCGCATTGGATATTGCGTGCTGGGATCTGCACGGAAAAGCGGAAGGCAAACCCGTCTATGACCTGATAGGAGGACGTACTCAGACTCATGTCCCTTGTTATGTGAGTCGACTCTATGCCATGGAGGACCTTGACCAACTTACCGAAGAGGCGAAGCGTTGGAAGGACCTTGGGTTTGTTCGTATGAAGCAGCGATTCGGATTTGGGCCGAAAGACGGCCCTGCCGGTATGCGGCGCAATGTGGACCTGATTCGAACCGTTCGAAGAGTTGTCGGCGACGACATCGAACTAGCGGCCGATGCCTACATGGGATGGAACGTCGGATATGCAATCGAAATGGCCAAAATGCTTCGTGATTTTAACCTGTCATGGATCGAAGAGCCACTGATGCCGCATGAGGTCGCAGGATATGTAGAGCTGAAACAGCGCTGTCCCTGGCAGCGCTGGAGCTGTGGTGAGCATTCGTATGGTAAGTGGGACTTCAAGGATCTGATCGACCGCCGCGCCGTAGACATTTTGCAGTTCGATACCAACCGCGTGGGCGGTATCACCGAAGCGATCAAAATCTGCGCTATGGCAGAGTCCGCAGGGCTTCCTGTCATTCCGCATTCAAACGAGGCGCACAATACTCATGTAATTTTCAGTCGCGCCCCACATGTCTGCCCGCTGGTGGAATATTTTCCTGACGTCGAACCGGATACCGGGAACGAGTTATTTTGGAAAATATTCACTGGGTTGCCGGAAGCGGAGAATGGGATCCTTACGTTGAACTCTGCAGCCGGACTAGGTATCGGAATTCGAGAAGAAATTGCCGCCGCATTATGCGTAAACTGAGGAAAATAATTTCCTGATATATTACCCGACAGCGGAGCGACCAGCATCGCGGTGCGACATATAGAAAGGGCCATGACATACTCGCTGAGAAATGGCGTTTACGAATCTGTGAAGTACTGGCCCGGCAGCGCACGGTGAGCGCGACCGAGCTGAAAACGACGCTTGGCGTGACCGCGGCGACGATCCGCAGAGTGATGTATCCGGCGCAGTAGCGGCGTCTCCACGCGAACAGAATCAATGGATCTCGCCTGCTTAGGCGCGCTGACCTCCCTGGCCGGAAGGATCCATTCCATAATCCAGCATGCCCTACGGAGTGTGCGTTTCACTTGCGGCAAAAAGATGAGAAAATCGCACTTCCAGTGTGCCTGGGCGCGATAGTCAGCATCCTACATTAGATTAGCCGCGGCCCTGTTCTGCTCGCGAGATGATTGCCGGGGAAGATCTTTAAGAGCCATGCAATTGAGATCCATGTACAGACAACGAGTGTTGCTTTTTTTGCTGATTGTTGGTGGAGTGCTGCGACTGCCGAATGCGAATGCCGCTTCCTGCAAGACCGAAGCGCAAATTACGGCGGCCCAGCGCGATGCTTTGTCGAGCGCGGCGCACGCCATAGTTGGAGATGTGCAGAGTGGGGACGTGCAGGCGCTTCAGGCGAACACCATTCCCGCGGTGGCGGCGAATTTCGGCGGGATTGCTGCTTCTGCCGCGAGTTTGAAGCCGCTCGTACAGCATGCGGCCATTACGGTTTCCAATCTCTACTGGATGGACGCATCGAGCGATCCTGCGGGTGCCCCTCGGACGGATTTCTATTGTGGCAATCCGATCGTGGTTCTGAATTTTACCAATCTGCCGCCTGCCAAGTATGCCTTAGTGATTCTTCACGCCACCGGCGTACCGCAGCCGCAGCAGATTTCACTGGTCTTGTCCGAAACATCTGCGAATCACTGGATGCTGGCCGGATTTTTCAGCAGTCCCCTGATGGAGGCAGGCCACAATGGCCTCTGGTACTGGGTGAGGGCGCGCGAATACGCACAGAGAAAGATGGATTTAGCCGCGTGGTTCTACTATCAGGCGGCCGCACGACTGCTGGACCCGGTGCCATTCCTGGCTAGCCCCAATCTCCAGAAGCTCCAGCATGAAGCGGACGCAATTCGACCCGATAATCTTCCTGGAATGAAGCCAACGATACTCGATGTGCAGGGCTCTCCGTTCGAGATCACGGCGATTCAACCCACCACGGCGCTTGGGGGACTGGACCTCGAGGTCCATTACGTTCCCGACTCTGTGCAGCTAGCCCAGTTACGTGATCCTGCGACTTCGCGGAAGCAAGTGATCGACGTGATGACGGCGCTGCTGGCATTGCACCCTGGACTGCGTGAGGCCTTCCGTGGCATCTGGCTGCGCGCGGATCAGGGAAATGTCTCTGTGTTTGCTTTGGATTTGCCGATGGACCAGATTCCAGCCGGGGCACAGCGACCGACAGCTCCTAGTCCAGTTGCAATGACGCAAAAGACAAGCGCCTTGAACACCTACGATCCTACGAAGCCGGAGGTTCAGCCGAGTCTTGATGTGGACCGCGATCCTGTTCTCTCGCCCGATGTGGAGCCGACAACACCGGTGGCTGCGGCGTCGACTGCAAGTACAAGCCAGGCGGGCGAGATTCAGAAGGGCAAGGGTGGGGTCTACACGCTGCGCGAAAATGTGAATGAGGTTGTGTTGAACTGCACAGTTGTAGACGAAAAGAAACGGCTGGTCAGGAATCTGAACCGCAGCGACTTTCAAGTGTGGGAGGACGGTGTTCCGCAAACGATTGACTCGTTTCAGTTCCAGGATCTCCCTGTATCCATGGGCATTCTCGTCGATAATTCTGGCTCCATGCGTGATAAGCGCGCGGCGGTGGATGCCGCCGCTTTGGATTTGGTGAAGGCCTCCAATCCTGATGACGAGGCATTCGTCGTTAATTTTTCCGATAAGGCCTATCTCGATCAGGGCTTTACCTCGAACGTCAGCGCGTTGGAACGGGGTCTCTCGCACTTCGATACTCGCGACACGACCGCGCTGTACGATGCGGTTGTCGCTTCCGCGGACGAACTGGCCAAGCAGGGGAAGCAGCCGAAGCAGGTGTTGCTGATCATCACGGATGGAGCCGATAATGCGTCAAGATTGAGCCTGGAGCAGGCCGCCCGCCGTGTGCAACGACTGGGGGGCCCGGTCGTGTATTCCATAGGACTGTTGTTTGGGGACGACAAGGCGGAATCGCAGCAAGCGAGGGCAGATTTAGAGACGCTTTCGCAGGATACGGGCGGCATTGCCTATTTCCCGGAGTCGTTGCAGGATGTGGATCAGATCGCCGAGGAGGTAGCTCGCGATATAAGGAATCAGTACACCATCGGCTACCATTCGACCAAGCCGGCCAGTCTTGGAGGTTTTAGGGCCGTGCAGGTCGAGGCAAAAGCGCCGGGTCATGGCAGGCTAATCGTACGGACGAGCCGAGGCTATTATCCTAAAGAAACGCAGCGTACGGAGGCAGTACAAACAGCGCAAGATGCGCCGTGATCTTACGGCAGCCACTTGGCCGGTAGATATGATTTTCATAGCGACGCTGTATGTATCGTTCTTTCGAGCACGCTAGTTGGGATTGAGACTCGGCAGTGTGACCGAGGTATCCGGCGTGGTAATTTGCGATGTCAGGCTGTGCTGATCGATCCGCGTTATCGATAGCAAGGGAGCCGCGAACGGCTCCCTTGCTTATCCCAGCAATTGTGACAGTTAATCCAGGTGGAAGTCCACCTCGATGACAATCTGCACCGGGACAGGATGTCCCTGATACATCGCTGGCCGGAATTTGTACTGCCTCACCGCTTCGATCGCCTTCTCATCCAATCCCATACCAAGAGGACGCGTCACGTGGATGTCTTCCGGATTCCCTTGTGCGTCGACGATCAGGCCGATCGAAACGATGCCCTGATACCTCGTCCGCCGCGCCGCATCTGTAAAATCCGGTTCAACCGAGTGAATGACCCGCGGCGCGACGACGCCTCCGCCTACGCTCATCACGCCTCCACTATAACCGCCAACCGTGCCAGATCCCACGCCCGCACCATTCCCAGACCCGATGCCGCCCCCCCCGCCTTGACCAAAGCCGGAACCGCTGCCACCCCCTTCTGAGGCGAGCACGATTTGCGACGACTGGGTAGCACCAAGGTTAGGCATATTGTTGTTAGGAATTTCGATGTGCTGAGGCATGACTACGGTTGGTGGCGCCGCCAGTTTTGGATGATCGACCTGGAGGATTTGAGGAGGAGTAATCTGCGTTTTCACAACTGGCGGCAGATGTCCCTTGCTTGCTTCGACCAATTGGTGCGCACCTCCGCCTCCGCCTCCGCCCATGGGCTTCGGAGCCGGTAAGGTAACCGGGGGAATGTAGGGTGGGACGTAGACCGGAGTTGTCGCGATCTGCTTCGGTACCACGATCTGCCGGTGCGTCTGAAGCATGAACCACACAATGAACGCAAGGATCGCCCCATGCATGACGAACGAAATGGCGCTGGAGGCGGGACTGCGCTTGATTGCCATTGGATCGGCAACCGCTATTGGCTGAGAAGCCAACTCCAGCGGCGGCAATTTCTCTGGGAAGATTGCGTCGCGCAGATTGCTGCAGAGCCCCTTCCAGAGCGACACCTCCGGTAAGGTTCCTCCCAGGGGGACGACCGTCGAACTCAAATGCAATTTCGAGCGCCTCCTCGAGGGCAAGGTATCCCGACGGTTTGAGACCGGCGACGACCAGATAGAAGCGTCCGCTTCCTGCAGCGATCCACCAGAATTGCGAGTCGATGGCTCGAACGATGTCAGCTCAGGATTTGTCAATATGCCCATAGTCATTCGCCGAGAGACAGGAATCCCGGCATCTCCTTCAAGAGAAACAACAGGTTGTGTGTCAACTTCAGCCACCGTTTAGCGAGTAAGCCGATTGCTTCGCCTAAATTGCGATTGCCAATCACCATATCCCCTTGTCGCTTCCCGTGATCTTTTGCCCCACTGCGGCCGCTGTCGCAAGCCACGGTAACAGACCAAGACGGGCGCTGCTGTGCAATTCCCACTTGCGCAGCAAGCCGGTAAGTTGAGTTCCATAGAGACGCGCAGATTGCGGCAAAATTGGGACCCGCAAAAAACCCCGCGCAAAGTAGACTTGATCGCCGCCGAACCGCGCCGCATCCATTACGAAGCTGGGGAGATTGAGACCAATGCCTCTATATTGCTTCACGTAGTCCGACACGATAGCCATATACGTCGCCACTCCTTCCCAGATTCCGGATGCATTCGCCGCGGACCGTAGATCTTCGTAATCGATGGCGCCCGCTTCCGACAGTTCGGTAGTGTCGACGATGTCGCATAGCCGGAAGTAAAAATGGCGGTACATCCGTTGCAGAGTGGAGATCATCAGACGGTCCGATGCAGCCGGAACGCGAAATGTATATTCTCCAACTTCAACCAACCGCGCGCGACGGGGTAGGCGCGCAGCGAGGACGATCTGTTCCCCCGTCTGGCCGAGGCGACCCATGTGAATCTCGACGGACTCAGGCAACCCCGGTATCAGGAAGTTCCACTTGCATGCCAGACGATCTCCCCAGCTTCGGGCTGCCATTTTCGCCTGGAAGTGCCGCTTCATCAGTTGAACTACCTTTGTGGGGTCTGCATTCGTATACAGATCGAGGTCGCTGCCAAGATCCGGCCAGTGGTCCAGCGACTTGATCACCGTCACGTCCAGTCCTTCCTGTTCGAAGGCGGTACAAACCTCATGAAGGAAAGACGTGGCATTTTTGACGCGCGCACGTTCTTCCGCCAGCGCGGTTCGCATCCAGTCGGCACGAGTGTTGTCCAGTGATTCGCTCCCGTGTTTGAGAGCGGCATCCAGAGCCCGCATCAATACGTGGTTCGAGTCTGCTAGTGCCACCAGATCTTCGAAGTCGCTCCGGTTGATACCCGCAATTCCTGAAATTAGCCCTTCAGCGATTGGCGGAACGGCATCACCACGGAGTGCTGGAAACAGCAGGCGAGAAAGGATGATCAGTGACTTAGACGACGATGGCACAGCAATTGACTTAGGCATATTGGAATTGTTATCTCAGTGTGAAATAGGTGCCGGTGACGCGGCATTTGGCGAAGCCGGGACAAGCGGCTGGTTGGGCAACGCGCTGGGCAGCGTTGAAGTGCTATTGCGTTGTATCAATTCAATCGGGCCAGTTTGTTGGCGTTGAGCCCGACGGTACTGTTCTAGTTCGCCATCAACCTTTACATCGCTCTCGCTGGCCACGGCGACCAACTTTTTGCCTGCAGCGGAACTTAGCGTCGTCAGTCCAATCCGAGCGCTGGCGTTGTCGGCCTTCTGCGCCTTGGAGTAATAGAACTGGGCTGTCTCCAGGTCACCATCCTTCTCCGCCACGTATCCAAGGTTATTGAGCGAAAATGCGTTGTCGGGATTGAGAGAATAAGCGTGGATAAAATCCTGCTTTGCGGCGGACCAATCGTTTCGATTTACCGCGGATACTCCATGCATCGTGAACATTCTGGCACGCACCTCCGCCGTGTTTATGTTCCGCAGTCGACTCCTCAGTTGCCGGGCACTCTGTGCCGCCACCTCACTGATGGGTTTTCCTCTCCATGAAGGCTTCAATGCGACAATAATCGGTTCCGAAGAGTGGAGAGCAGCCGCTGCGTCGTAGTATTTCAACGCAGCCTCGAAATCTCCCGTGGCTTCCTCAGCGACTCCCAAATTGTTCAACGTGAAAATGTTCTGCGGCTCCAAAGCGAGAGCCTGGCGAAGAAGAAGTTCCGCCTCGAAGTTCCGGTCCTGAGACAATAGGTCTATCGCCCGAACATTTATGGAATTCACGCGCATTGGCACATCCTTCGTGTCATTCAGCGCGTATATCATCGGCTTTCCTTCGAGCCACTTGGCATTGCTGAGATCAATTACCGCATCGCAATCTTGTTCGGACGCCAGCGCATAGAACTTTCGAGCGCGATCCAGCTTGCCCTGTAATTCGGAGATGTAACCCAAGTTGTTCAATGTGAAAGGATCGGAGGCGTCATAGAGGTATGCCCTGTAGAACATCGCTTCGGCTTTTTCGTATTCGTGCTTCCGCACGGCCTCCACCCCTTCTCGGTTGAGGCGCTGCACGGGCGTCAAGTGACTGGCCCTGGGAATCGTAATTCTAAGGTCTTTTGCCAAGGCATAAGGGAATGCCGAGCCGGTAATGACCGCAAGTGCTGCGACTAGTCCGAGTCTTGCCACGATCATTGCCGCTTTTCACCTTTCTGCCCTACCTCAAGTTCGTTTGAGGCAATAGATAATAATTAACTATGATTGCGAAATCCTCGAATACGTTGCCGGGTACGGCAATTTTCTATTGGATAAAAAATCCTTCAGACCACCCAGTGCGTCCTGGAGTCATCAAAAAAATGTGCGGATAAATCATGTAGTGGCGAAGGGATGTTGGAGGGGTTGTTTTCTAGCAGTCGTCATGCTTGCCAGCATGGCAACTGCGCAACTGTCATTTGCGGACGCGAAACCAGAAAAAAATGTGGATGCACATTTCGCGTCAATAGAGGAAATTTCGTCAGGTGGCTTACCCGCATTACCGCCCGCTCCCAGCGGGAAAAGCACCGTAGAAGGCGGCCTGATTCGTGATGTGGATCCCGTGCGCGACCAGCTTACGCTGAACATTTTCGACGGCAAGCCGATGAAAATACTCTTTGACGAACGCACTCACGCTTATCGCGACGGAGTCAGAACCTCTCTGCGCGATCTGCGTCGTGGTGACCGTGCTTCGGTGGAGACAGTGCTGGATGGAACAAATATTTTTGCTCTCAGCATTCACATATTGTCGCGATCGCCTGAAGGCGAGTGCCAGGGCCAGGTACTAAACTATGATGCAAGTAACGGTGAATTGACAGTAAGCGCAGCTCTTTCTCATGAACCTATCAAATTGCGCGTTCCAGCGGGCACCGAGGTGGTTCGGTTGGGTCAGGCAGCAGCTTCTTCGCCAAGCCGCGGTTTGTCGGATCTGATTCCGGGTACTCTGATCTCGGTCAAATTTGAATCCGGCGACAACGGCCAGGGTATTGCCAGACAGATTGCGGTCTTGGCCATCCCGGGGTCCGCCTTTATATTCAGCGGAAACGTCGTCTTTCTTGACTTACACTCCGACCTGTTGGTTCTGGTGGATCCACGCGACAATAGTACTTATAAGATCTCATTTGATCCAGCTGACTTTCCCATGAGCCGCAATCTCCATGAAGGCGCGCATGTGACAGTGACCACCAACTTCGATGGTACGCGCTACGTTGCCAGCGCGATTCACATCAACTAGCATCTAAAATGGACGTCCGATTCATGTCGGATGCCTCAGGTTGCGAGAGGAAGTGTAGTACCGCCCTTCCCGCGAATGAGGTAGCCACCCGCCAAGGCCAACCAGAGGACGATATCTTCCAGACCCAGCAACCCATGGACTCACGGCCCCATGCTGGTTGGAGTGCAGGTGTTGTAGCCGGGTGATGACGGATCGGTCAAGCTGACTGGCGTTGGCGGCGTTGGCGGCATGGCCCATGGAACGTTGTTGAAATCGAAGAAGTCCAGCAGATTGGGCTGCGCGGCATCGCGAGCCGTCAGATGCGCGTTCGGGCCAATAAATCGATTCTCGACAAATTTGATAACTGCCGTGTGGTCCATCGGGATATGCGAAACATAATGCCGCCGGGTAAATGGCGAGATGATGATATCCGGCACCCGGAACCCGAGTTGTGCAGCAAAGCCACTAACGGCCGCGGCATCGCCCGGATTGGCTCCAGGATCAGTCGACGACAAGTCGCAATGAATCGTCGGTGTTCCGGGTGCGGGCGGCACGCAGGGATTGTAGCTGTCAGGATTCACGGCGATCGTGGAAATGTCATCGGGATAGTTGGGCACCTGGGAGGCATCGGTGTAATCGTTTGTGTGGCCAGGGACTGGCGGAACATGGTCGTAAGGTCCGCCACCCTCGTCGTAGCTGAGAAAGAAGACGGAATTCTTCCATTCATGACTGGCCATGAACGCATTCACCACATTTGCCACCTGTGCCTGACCGAGCAGAATGGATTGGCCCGACCCTGGATGTTCGTCGTTGTTGGCGTAACCGGCCTCAATAAAGGAAAAGCTGGGAAGCGTGCCGTTGGTGAGATCGGTGAAATATTGCGAAAGCGGGGCAATGTGGGTCGGATCGATGCAGAAAGAATTCGACGAATCGCCAACTGCGCTGGATGCCACCGTGGGAGCGGTGCAAGGAGCGCCGGTTGGATTTTGGTACAAGTACTGGTAGGAATAAGTCAGTGAGGAGAAGTCAGTTGCGGGATAAGCCGCGTTTGCAGAACCCGTACAGTCGTCCGCGCTGAGGCAAAAGCCGTCCGTAACCGTGTAGTAAATCTTCCACGATACCTTTGCCGCGTCGAGTTCCTGGAAAATATTTGGGATGTCAAGCTGGGCGAGGTGGTCCTCATTGCCCGGATCTTTTACCAGGCCTTGGGTCGTGCCTCCAGTAAAAGTGGCGATGCGGTTGCCGATGCTCTTAGTCGATACGGGTGAAAACCAACGGTCAGACAATGCAAACTGGGATGCCATGTAGTAGTAGTAGTTGAGAAAGCCCTGGTCGTAGTAGCCCATAGCACGCTGACCGGTCAGATCCGTGAAGTTACCGGAACAACTGGTGCCTGCGGCGCAGCTTTTCGCATAGCCCTCAGCATTGTGGACGAAGCCATCCATCAGAATCGGTCGCGCAGTGAGGAAATTGTACGTGTTGATGTCTCCGTAGCTTGCCAGCCAATCCGATGTCTCATCGTCGATGCAAGTGCTGGTGAATTTAAAAAGCGGATACACCGTGCCTTCATCGTCCGTGTTGCTGATCGTGGCTAGCTTGTCGTCGATGCCATCCACGGTATATGTGTTTCCATCGTCGCCGACGTTATAGCCGTTTGCGATACGGTACGGATTCAGCATGCCGAAGTAATTGTCGAACGTATGGTTCTCTTGCAGCATGAAGATGACATGGGTAATGGACTGAACGGTGCCAGGTGGGTTCACCGCTACAGTCGTACTTGCCGAGACGCTTCCACCCGCTCCAGTCGCAGCTGCAGTGTATATTGTCGTCGCTGTCGGGCTGACGGATTGCGTTCCTCCACTCGGCTGCAACGTATATGTGCTGCCATCCGTCCCGGTCACCGTTACCTGAGTGGCATTGGTCGCGGCCACTGTCAAAATAGAGGAATTGCCCGAGACGATGGTGGTGGGGTTTGCGACGATGCTGACTGTCGGCGCCGGATTCGGTGTCACCGTCACGGTCGCACTCGCCAAAGTTTGCCCGCCAGGTCCGGTCGCGGTGGCGGTATATGTCGTTGTTGCGCTCGGGCTGACTGTTTGCGTTCCACTGATCGACTGCAAGGTGTAGGCACTGCCGTCTGTCCCGGCTATCGTCACCTGGGTGGCATTCGTCGCTGTCACTGTCAGAGTGGACGAACCTCCCGAGACAATTGAGGCGGGGTTTGCGGTGATACTGATGGTCGGCGCCGGATTCGGTGTCACTGTAAGGGTAGTAGTCGCCGTAATCTTTCCACCCGCTCCGGTTGCGGTTGCAGTATATGTCGTTGTTGCGGTCGGGCTGACTGCCTGTATTCCGCCGGTCGGTTGCAGGGTATAGGTACTGCCATCCGTGCCGGTCAGCGTCACCTGAGTGGCGTTCGTCGCAGTCACAGTCAAAATGGATGAGCTTCCCTGAGTGACGGAAGCGGGATTGGGGGTGATACTGACGGTTGGCGCCGGATTGGGCGTTACAGTTACCGTGGCTGCGGCCGAGGTCTTTCCGCCTGCTCCGGTGGCAGTTGCTGTGTAAGTCGTTGTTGCCGAGGGGCTGACGGATTGTGTTCCTCCGTTGGGCTGCAGGGTATACGTGCTGCCATCCGTTCCGGTCACAGTCACTTGCGCGGCGTTAGTCGCAGTCACGGTCAACAGGGACGAACTTCCGGACGCAATAGAGGCGGGGTTAGCCGTGATGCTGACGCTCGGTGCCGGCGTTGCGCCGAGCATTACGGTTGCGGTTGCTGTGATCTTTCCGCCTGCTCCAGTAGCGGTAGCGGTATAAGTCGTTGTTGCGGTCGGGTGCACAGATTGGGTCCCGCCGCTAGGCTGCAAAGTATATGTGCTGCCATCCGTTCCGGTCACAGTCACCTGACTGGCATTAGTCGCGGTAACGGTCAACACGGACGATCCCCCCGAAATAATTGAGGCGGGATTTGCTGTGATGCTGACAGTCGGCGCTGGGGTAGGACTTCCGAAACTGCTTGGGTGGCTATTGCCACATCCGGTGAACAGCAAGGGAAGCGCGACACAGGACAACAATGCAACTGGTTTAAGAAGCCTCGATGCAAACCGAACGGCGGGCAGTTTTCGCATTACTAGTCTCGTTTCCTTTGCGCGCGCCGAAGGATCGTGCGAAAAGCCACGCTGAAAAGCGGGCGCCGAGCATAGGAGGTCCACGTTGTCACGGTGATCCATTTTCCATCGCCGGAACCACAACCACTGCCCGAGTGAAGTGCATGCGTGCGTTATGCTTGGCTGATTCATATGGTCTGACTGTGTTACTGAACGGGAATCGAAGGTCAATCTCAAAAATCGCCCTCGAGCGTGGAATTTGCCAGATACCCATCCCCATCCGGGTGGGTCTTCGGTGTCTCCGGCTCGCGCCAAGCAAAAGATTGCGCAAACTCAATGGAGAGCGCATTGCTTCGAGTCAATTCCTCAATGGCAGATGTCTCCAACCGGACGGCCGGACTTGAAAATAGAGACCGTAGCCAGGTACGGCGGAATACTGGAAAGAGTCCTGCATTGCGTATCTCCTTTTTGCATTTCTTGAGTTCGAACCAGCGAAGATAGTTGCGGACGACGCTGTCCATCGTCATTCGGGCTCCTGCAGCAAAATTGTGCTCGGCCATTGCGCATTGCAACTCTGGGGATTGCAAAATGGCAATCAGTTGTCTGGCTAGATCGTCCGCATCGCCTGTTTTATAGAAGCTGACCGCCATATCTTCGTCCTGCGCCATTTCCCGAAAGTCGCCAATGTCAGCGCACACAATCGGAACTCCGTATTCACATGCCTGATGGGCCGGACCGCTCGATCCCGTCGCGGAGTCGTATGGCATCACCAGGACAGTAGTTGTGCGAAACAATTCAGGAATGGCTTCTTCCGGAACGTATCCGCGGAATTCAATTGGCAAATCCTTCGGCTGTGCCGCGCGTATCGATTCCCAGTAGCCCGACTTCGTGTGGTGATTGGCTCCGGCCACGATGAGCTTGGCATTTGGGATCTTCTTCAAGACTGCTGGGAAAGCTTCCATCAGCGTCTCCAGCCGCTTGTAGGTACCCCAATGTCCGATCGCCAGAATGCGATGTTCCGGATTTCCACGTTTCTTGAAATCTGGGGGACTGGGGCTAGGTGCGAACGTTCCGTGTGTACCCAGCAGAACGTTCTGAGCGGCATACTTCGTCATTAAAGTTCGCCTGTATCCGGAAAGCAGGACTGATACCGAATGCGCCTTCAGTAAAGCCCTGGTGGCAGCATACGAGCCCATGCGCAGGACCCGACCCTGTCGTACCCCAGCAGCGTTGCAATCGACGTGTTCGATGATGTGGTGCAGAGTGACGTGCGTGTAAAAGCCGGCGGCTCGCGTAAGAGCAGGCACAGAGAGTCCGAAAAACGCAGCGAAAGGGTTTTCGGGCGTGGCAAAGCTGGAGAAGACCAGGTTGAACCACACCACATCGGGTTTCAAACGACGAATAGCGCTCAATAGACGCACAGGATTCGAGAGGCTACCAAATTTCCAGCAGCGGACCACATTGAAACCTGTCAATTCGGATTGTTGTTGCGCGTGTAACGAATGGCCGTTCGCATCGGTAGCAAATGCATAGTCAGTCAGTTCGTCGGCAAGAATGGTCAAGCTGATGTCGGGATTGCGCTGCAATTCCCGGGCGATGTGAAATGCGTATTCGTTCAACTGTCGTCCGCTTGGCGGAAACGCCGCAACTAGGCAAATTTTCATCAATTCTTACCTCAAAAGATTGTGATGCTCACATATGGCAGGAATTGTTGATTCTGCCCAGATGTGAAGTTGAAAAAAGATTCCTGCTGGAACCCCGCCGAAAAACGAAGTGGATATTGCGCATCGACTTCTCCGCTTTCGTCATGGATCGTGTGGTGGAGGGCTTTTGTATATGAGATGGAAATGCCGTTCTGGGTAGCGTCGTAGGCGTGGAAGCTCCTTGTATTTTCGTAAGCAAGCGATGCTTGCAGGTCCCAGGAAGGCGTCGGGTAGAAGTCGATGGTTCCGGCCAGGCGTAGAGCTTGCGCAATTCCTGAGTATGGGCTTACGACCCGCCATGCCCGCAGGTCCTCCACGACAGCTTCCGCGTTAAATCGGTCCGAGAACCGGCGCGAGAAGCCAATGTAGGAAGACGTGTAGTAATCCTCGATTCCAACGGGGGTGAATTGCTGGTCGTTCGCACCCCATCCAGTCAATAAAGCGTTCTTTCCCCATGGTCTACCCACACGGAAGTCCACTGCACCGGACAGCGCTCTCGAATGGATATTGCTCTCTGTGAAAGGACCAACTTCGTAAATCACGTAGCCATTGGCGGACACTGCATTGAAAAATGCAGTTGTGGATGCGTATGTAAACGCTCGGAACAGATTCTGATTCATTTGCACCGGAGACAGGGAATCACGACGTATGGTTCCCTGAATCCCACTGTTCAAGGTCACCACGTTGCGGCCTAGACGAATCGAAGGATTCACTCCATAACTCAGGACGTAATCGGTCGTATTGCGGTTGACGATCGAACTGGTCGCGGGTACGGATATCTGGCCGCGCGCGTTTCTAATTTGGAAGAATCCGCTGGAGGGGAAAAAGTTTCCAAAATGCAGATGGTATGCGCCGGTCCACTGGGTGACGAGGGAGTGGCGAAGCGGTGGAAGAAGAGATATATCATTCGGCGGCACCGGCACCGGCTGATCCAGCTTGGAGTCCAGAACATATACGGTTGTATCTTCAAAGGTTGGTTGAACGATGAAATTGGACAATAAGCTCAATGTGGAATTTACTTTGTATCCCTCGTTCGCACCGGCCTGGAGAAGATCCTGCTCCGCGGATTGATCTTCACCGGCGGCGCTTGCCGCTTGCGCGAAGGCGGTAAGCGCCTGCGCACCCTGATGTTGCTGCTCGTAAACATCGGCTTGCGCCAGCAGATACTGGTAATTCGATCCGCTGTCCTCGGCATCGACAGCGGATAGCTCAGCAGCGGCACTGCTTGTCTCTCCAAGCGCGAGGTAGGTGTTGGCCAGTCCTATCCGCACCGAGATATCAGGCGCACCGGCGGTCTTGGCACGTCCAAGGTAGGTGACGGACAGTTGGTACTCGTGGAGCTGTCGGAAGATGTCGGCTGCCTCAATGAATTGGTTTCCGGTGGGGGGCGCAGTTTCTCCAGCTTCAGACTCCATCAAGGCCAGCGCGATCTGTCGCTCCGCGTCCTCTGCTTGGTCCTGCTGTGCCATGAGATGGGCAATGGCGAGACGTACTCCGACGCGATCGCTGTTGGGGAACGCCAGCGCTTTCCGAAAGCGCGCCATAGCGGCTTTCTGCTCACCGAGGGTGCCGAAGGCCTGCCCGGTCGCGACGAATATCTCGCTTTGTTCGGATTGCGAACCGGCTGCGACGACTGGGATTTTCTGGGCATGCTGCTCTGCCAACTGAACATATCGCAGCGTTTGCTCTCGGTCCTGCAGGTGTGCATAAGAGCGTGCGAGTAATGCGTACACGCTTGCATTGTCGGGAGCGAATTTTTCCGCGATCCGCAACTGCTCGACTGCTTCGTGATAGCGCCGCTCGGCAAACAGCGTGTTTCCCAGGCCAAGATACAGGGCTCCATCGTCGGGAGTGAACTTCAAGGCCGCATGATATTCGTCGACGGCTTTCGTCAACATGCCTTCTCGCCCGTACGCCGTGGCCCGAATCGCGTGGACCAGCTGAGAGTCGCCCATAACGTTTTCTGCCAATTGCGATTCACGCACGGCCGCCTGAGATTTACCCAGATCGAGGTCCGCATACGCGAGTCCCAGATGTGCCTGACCATCACTTGGGTCCAGCTTGAGGGCCGATTCGAAATCTGCCGCTGCGGCCCCGGGTTTGTGAAGATCGTTGAGTACGTACCCGCGGTTCACGTAGGCCGTAGCAACATCTGGATTGCGATGCAACGCCTCGCTAAAGTCCACGAGCGCTCGATCAAGCTGTCCGTCATGTTTATCGACGTAGCCGGCCAGGAGTGGAATGTCAGCGTCTTGAGGAAATACTTTGTAATATTGCGAGGTTAGCGTGGCCAACTCGTTGTATTGGCCGAGTTGAAGCAGATCATAGCCAAGATAGACCACGACATCTCTGTCGTTCGGAAGGACCTTGATCGCTTGACGGGCAACGTTAGCAGATTCCTGGTAATGGCCCTGCAAACGCAAATATCTCTCTCTCTGTTTCAACACTTGCGGGTCCTGCCGCATCGCGCTCGATGCGTGGCTCAACCAAACTCCGGCTAATTCCAGCTTCTGCGCTTCAATGGCAGCATTCATTCCTCCTGCCACAACCAAGGCATTGTGCGGGGCCAAAGCATAAGCCTTGCGGTAGGACGCCTCCGCTTTACTGAACTCGCGGTGAGCGGTGTACATATCCCCCAATGCGAGATGTGGCACGTACAGGGACGGATAGGCTTTGGCCAGGCGCTCAAAATATTCTTTCGCTTCAGCGTCGCGGCCCACAGTGCGTGATGCGTAACCGAGCGAAGTAAGCGCAAATCGATTTCGAGGATCGATTGAAAGGATCTGCTTGTAGGCTGCGATCGCGTCCTCAGTGCGTCCGAGCTTCACGAGCAGATCTCCATCGAGCTGCAAATTATTGGGATCGTGCGGACTGATCGCGAGTGCTTCCTTCATATCGTTCAGGGCACTATCGAGGTTGCCGGCATTCATCTTGATCAGAGCCCGCAGTCGTAGGAACTGGACTCTGTCGAATCCACGCTCATTGAGCGTATCGATTTCCGTCTGAGCAATGTTGAGCTGCCGCTTTGCATCGCTGGGATCGTTGGCGTTTCGATACAGTTCCATCAAATCGACGTGGAGCTGGATGCCATACAGTGGACCCTCGGCCGGACTTGCCGGTAGATGGGCCAGTGCGGCGGTGTATTCCTGGATGGCTTCGTTCGCCCGATCCTGCAACTGCGCAAGTTCTCCGCGGATTGCATGCAGTCGGTAATAATCAGCATTAAGTTTTGCGGCGCGCTGCAGAAATATGTTCGCAGTGTCGATCGAACCGGCAGCGATCTCCGCCTGGGCCGCAGAAAGCTGCAAATCCATATTTGCCGGCAACGCATTGGCGGCTTCCGCGTAGAGTTTGGCAGCGTCCTGTGGTTTGCCATCAAGCTGATAGGTGTATGCGAGTTCAGCCTTTACATCTGGTTGAGGGTTGCGGATCGATTGGAGCGCGGTGATCGCTTCGGGGTAATTTCCAATTTGTCTGTAATACCCCGCCAACGATCGTTGCACGTCGGGATTGTCCGGCGCACGCCGCTTGGCTAGCTCGAGATAGTGGTTTGCCAGATCCATTTGCTTCAGGTGTTCATAGGAAATTGCCAGCAATAACTCAGAGCGCGCGTCGGGCTTCATACGTTCCGCTCTGATCAGCCAATCGAGTGCGCCAGTGTAGTCCCCAGATCTCATATAGAGGTTTCCCAGCAGCAGGGCATCGTCTCTGCGCTGTGGATTGGACGCTATCACCTGTTTCAGAAGATGCTCGGCCTCATCGATTCGTCCCATGAGGCTGTAGGTTTGGGCAAGTCCAGAAAGCCCTTCCACGGATGAGGGACTCAGACGAAGACCTCGCGTGTAGGCGTCGGTCGATAACTGTAAATTGCTGTCGAGGCGGGCAGCGTAGCCCAGCAGGAACCATAATTGTGCATTGTCTGGCGCAGCCTGCGCAGCTCTCTTCGCGTATTCAACGGCGAGCGCGTGATTGCCCTGTCGGAGAGCCAACTCCGCTGCATTTGCAAGACGAGCGTTCTGAATGTTCGATCCCCAACCCAGCGGCTGACTGGAAGTCTGTGATTGACCGGTCTTTTTCTGAGGCTGCGCGGAAGGGGTCGACCCCACCGTGTAGGTCTGCGCATAGACGGAGCAGGCAAGCGCGATCACGAGCATCGGCACATAGGCAATCTTCAAATTGCCAGGTGGAACAATCAATGGGTCACCGAAATATCTTCCAAGTAATTCAAAAAGACTTGGATTCCGAAAGTGTGTCTAACGTTGGCTGGTGGGTTCGGAAGTGCACGACGATTAGGCACGAAGCAACCAGCAATGGCCAAGTTGAATCCAAGGGTTTTTACGCAGCAATCAAAGGCCTATTGAAAGGAGAGAATGTGGAGAGAGTGGAGTCAGTCGCAGCGTCATCAAGCCCCATACCGCTGAGCCTCATTCTCATGGCGGCATTGGCGGTCCATCTGCCGCTGATGCTCATAAGACTGCCACTGAACTCATACGACGCGAACTTTCATATCTTCTTCGCATCGCATTACGTTCACCATTGGTTCAATCCGTGGAACACAAAATGGTATGCGGGGTTTTCCCAGACTACCTATCCCCCGTTGCCGCAGCAGTGGGTGGCGCTGATATCCCACATCACCGGCTTGGATATGGCATATATGGTGGTGCAGTTAGCCGCCATATTGCTTCTTGTAGTGGGGGTTTACCGATTTTCTCTGCTATGGGTGAGCCCGCGCGCTGCATCATTGGCGGCGCTTGCAAGTGTATTTCTCGGCTCGGAAAGCTTCCTTGTCTATTCCGCGGGGCAATTGGCCACCACGTCGGCTGCACCAATTTATTTGAACGCTCTGCCCTACATGTTCGAATGGGTTCGGCATGGCAAGTGGCGGTCCTTTCTTAAAGCGAGTGTGCTTTTTACGGCGGCGGCCGCCGCTCACCACGCCACGCTCCTGTTTGGATCGTTTTTCTTTGCAGTGCCTATCCTCGCGCTGGTGATGCTGGACCGTCAGGACGGAGAGCGCACCCCAGTACCGGCTTTCGTACTTCGCACCGCTGCTATTGCGGTGGCGGTGGGTGTGGCGATCGCAGTCGTGCTCCTTCCATTCTGGATTGCATTGATTCATTATCCGGTCACTCAGGTTCCAATTCCTCATCCAAGCCGGGCGAATTATATTTTGAGTCCCGCGTGGGGCTTGAATTATTTCATCGCTCCCTACGGCGCGATGATATTGGCGCTGCCATTCATCGTATTTCGGGGCTCGACGGTCGTTCGACTGCGGCCGCTGCTCTTGGGTTTCTGGGTGGCATTTCTGATAGGACTCGGCGGGACGACTCCCGTGGCACATCTCCTACTGGGGCGTGCTTTTGAAGTTCTGACCATGGAACGTTTCAGCTATTGGGCCACGTTGCTAGCGCTGCCCCTTGTGGGCCTTCTCGCCGCGGAACTCATCGAACGGTTCCGGGTGCGGGCAGTCATCGGTCTAACTTTGGCAGCGGCTTTTACCTGCGCATTCGCAGTAGCATGGGTAACTATTCGACCGGCAGGAGGCGCCGATGTCAAAGTGGCCTCGGTTGCCGCTTGGCTAAATCGCGACGGCCATGATAATTATCGCTATGTCACGCTAGGATTTGGCAACAAGATATCCCGGCTTGCAGTTCTGACCGACGCCGGCAGCGTCGACGGCGAATGGAATTCCGGACGCAGACTGCCGGAACTGACTCGCAACGGGGCGGGTTCACTCAGCAGTTCAAAATACTTTGGACAGGCGGGACTGGATGCGTTGCGCGCAATTCTGCGGCATGCAGACGGATACGGATTGAAGTGGATCTTCGTTCGCGATCCGTACTACGATCCGCTGCTTCGATTTGCCGGATGGCGCCAAGTGGATGAACTTGAAAACCAGACCATTACCGTGTGGGGTAAAGACGGGGTACCGCCGGCGATGCCGGTGAACGCGCCACAAATACCTCCTCACTGGCAAGGCATCATGTGGGGCACGCTCCCGTTCGGGAGCAGTATTCTGGCCATCCTGGTCGTGTTGATCCCAGTGAAGCGTCGACGTGAAGATGAAGGGGAATCTTCTTTCGATAGGCATGAAAATCTAGTACGGGGGGAACTCGTCTCGTGAGCAGGGGGCATCTACTCGCTACCTTCATCGGTGTCTCGACTGCGGTTTTCATCGCGATAGGAACTCTCTGGCCTGGACCATCCGCAGTTGAGTACGCTGGCGGAAAAAGCCTGCTTCGTCCGTCCTCCACGCCGCAGGCAGCAGTTGAGAACCTGGGCGACGAAATCCGCCTGCGAGCCTGGGGAAATGCGTATGCCACCCTGGGCAATAAGGCTCAATTCACCGAATCGGACTTTGAGCACGATCTAACCGGCTATCACCTGAGCCTTCGGACCTACGCGACACTGGAGAGCTTTGAGGTGCGGCCGTTGCATGCCTCCAACAACGAAGCAGAAGTCCAGTTGCGGATACATTGGTCTTCAGTGGTTGGTCCTTTCACTGACACGCGGAACCTCCGAGTGGTGAGAAACGGGGATCGCTGGAACGTGGATTGGCCTTTAGTGAAGAGGTCAGTCGTGCCGCCTCAGATCATCGCAGTGAATTATCTTCGCTGGGACGTGATCTACCGCGGCTCAGGCGACGACTGGGGAGTACAGGACGTGGAAGCACCTCACGTGCGCATTGTGGACATGCACCCAGTGCAGCGCGCCGAAGGGGTGGTCGTACTGGGGGAACTTCTAAATGAAGACGTTGTGCCCGCTTATGTTTCGGTCAGGGCGACCCTGCAGTCAAAGA
>JAJYSV010000080.1 GCA_021793405.1 Acidobacteriota bacterium | reverse complement strand
TAATCTCCTTCACGAGGTCCTGTGGCCTCATCGCACATATTCAGCCCGCACCCTGCCTGCCCCACAACTCTACTGTGGAGCTTACCGCCTCAGATTCCCGCTGTACTATTCATGCCATCTCCTTCAAAAATTCAGTGGTAACTCGAAGGTGAAGCGATCATCGACAAAGAGGCTCGACAGGGGAGGCTTTCAGTGAGGCTCATATTCCGGCGATTCGGTTTCGCGGTGCGCTCACTTCGCAGGGTGACTCAGGCGCAACATCACCACTCCATGAGCCGGCACCATTACGGTGTACTCTCCACGCAGCACGCCGATGTCGCTGTGGGTCCATAAGTCGCGTGCGGCCGCCGGTCCATGCCAGCCTACGTCCGCCAGTTTCAGAGTCATCTCAGTGGGCATACGAATCTCATTGAACAAGCCGATGGCAAGATCTCCTCCTGAAAGGGGCTTCGACCACACTTCCAGCGGACCCGTTTCATAGGCGCGGTCTCCCTGTTTCCCAAGCGGATCCTGATCGACCGCAATCACTTCCTTGTTCAGCAGAATGCTCTTTGTCTCTGGACTCATGTTGGCCAGATCGTTGCCGGCAAGGAGCGGCGCGGCAAGGATTGCCCATAGGCTGAAGTTGGTGCGCGATTCATCCGGCGTCATCGTCCCGTTTCCGACTTCTAGGATGTCCGGATCGTTCCAGTGTCCGGGGCCGGCGTAGCGAGCAAGCCCCGCTTCGCCGAAGCCAATGTCCGTTACACGGCCATAATTAGCACTGATATCGCCGCTTGTTCTCCACAAATTTCCGCCCACCTGCGGACCCCATTGCCAAACTTTGGCGTATCCGTACTGGCACATGCTGAAGACGATTGGTCTTCCCGTCTGCAAAAGTGCCTGGTGCATTTTCTCGTAGGCCGCGCGCATGATGGCATCGGATTTCTTCACCACCGCATCCGATTCGTGCGCCAGGACTTCTGAAAAGCCGACCGCCGTCCCCGAGGGTGCAGTAGTCTTTCCGTCCGCGCCGGATTCGCGCGCCATGACTTCTCGAAAGCTGCATAGGTCATACTTCAGATAATCCACGCCCCAGGATGCAAACATCTTCGCGTCCTGAGCTTCATGGCCGTAGCTCGCCGGCGCTCCCCCGCATGTTTTGGGGCCGGGGCCGGTATACATGCCGAATTTCAGGCCTTTGGAATGGATGTAGTCGCCGAGCGCTTTCATGTCGGGGAAATTGCTGTTGGGATGGAGAACGCCGTTGGCATCACGCTCGCCTTCCCAACCGCCATCGATATTCACGTACACATATCCTGCGTCCCGCATGCCCGAAGACACCATCGCATCCGCCTGGGCGCGAACCAGCGCATCCGAGATATCATGATGAAAATGATTCCAGGTGCTCCATCCCATGGGAGGCGTGGCCGCGAGCGCTTCGCCTGGGGTGATAGTTCGCTGTGATTGGGCATGCATCATGCCGGTCAGCCCAGCGATGACAAGGAAAAGAGCAGCGGATTGAATTTTCGCAGATGAACTAAGAATGTGTTTCCGGCGATGAAAAGAATAGCGAATCATGTAGCTTCCTTTATGGCTCGATAGATTTATTGCAGTTCTTCCGTTGCTATGGCAAGCTGCGCCGAAGGAAAACGCATGTCCCGCCGCTGCGGTCGCCCGCCACGGCGGATTGACCTCCGGTCGGGATGACTAATTTAATTCGATCCCACTCAAGTCAAACGGCTTGAATGGGACCCCCGGCATTCCGCTGAACAACATAGATGTGCTGTCGCTGAGCTACGATCGTCACTTCGGCAATGTGGAACATGCAGGACGCAACATGCAACCGGGAGCCGGGCGGGTGCTCGCTATGCTGGAGGGCTCGACGCCCAGCTGTTCTCGTCGCTCGCGCTCTGCGCGGTGCAGCAATTGTGCTCTTGCACATTGATTGAGAGATGGAGAAGCATTTCTCCGGGTCGCAAAAATAGGTTACACAAGCGTTCACTGCGAGCGGCCTGAAGGACAGACTGCATTGGTTAAGGGTCGGAGAGATCAGGGCGGCAAGGCTATTTGAAGCATTCTTTACAACCAAGGGACGGGGAACTAAACAGTCGCATGGGTTTCTGCTTCGGCCTTTACCTTTAGATGTTGTTTCGTTTGTGGAACATTCTGCAAAAGTGCTGACATGGGAATGAGGACAGAAAAGCAGGTTACGTTTCCACCCCGTAGGCGTGCGCTGCGGAAACAGATTGTGCCTTCATATTTCTGTATGATTCCCTTACTGATCCAAAGACCCAATCCCGTTCCCTTGGCGGATTTTGTGCTGAAGAACGGTTCAAAGAGCCGCTTTGCATCCTCGGGGCTTATTCCGACACCGGTATCCGATATGGAAACGCGCACTCCACTATGCTGGCTGTACGCTCCAGCAGAGTCATGCACATGCACGCGCAAGCGTCCGCCGTCGGGCATCGCTTCAATTGCGTTTCCGATGAGGTTCAAGAACACCTGTTTCAATTCTCCCGGAAAGCCCTGCAATACTCCATCGCAGCTGTACTGTCGGTCAACGGCTATTTTGTTTGTCTTCAACTGGCTCGATTGGAGTTCTAGAATGTCATCCAAAAGGTCCGGAATTGAGACAGGAATGACCTGAGCCGACTCGCGATAAAAGCCGAGCGTCTGCTTGGTAATGTGGGTGACGCGCGACAATTCCTGCTCCGCCATCCGAGCATAATTCCGGGCCTCTTCGTCCAGCGATGGATGATCCCGCAGCAGATAGAAAACGTTGGTGATGGCCCCTAGCGGATTGTTGATCTCGTGGGCCACGATGCCGGCCATCCTTCCCATTGCCGCCATCTTTTCCGACCTGCGCAATGCTTCTTCGGCCTGCAATTGCGCCGTGATATCGCGACAGATCTCCAAAACGGCGCGCCCTCGTTCCCCATCGCGTTGCAGGCTTTTTCGGCAGGCGACGACGATCTCGCGTCCGTACTTCGTACACTGGATCAGGTTTCCTTCCCACCGCCGGCCTTGAACCAGAGTGGCTTCTATTTCCTCAAGGGAGGTTGGAAACGCGGTCTGCAGCATCTGATGCAAGTCTCTGCCGACAGCCTCCTCGGAAGTCCAGCCGTAGGAAGCGACGGCCCCGGAATTCCAAAACCGAATGGTTCCGTCCAGGTCGCACACGATGATGGCTTCGGAAGCAAGGTCCATCAGTTCCGCGCGCTCCCTCAATGTTTGCTCCATCCGCTTGCGTTCGGTGATGTCGATGAGCGCTTCGACGGCACCGCGAACGTTGCCGGAATCATCGAACAAAGGGTTTGCACTCGCCAGAGCTTGTGTGACCTTTCCGCCCTTATGATGGATCTCCAGTTCGATGCCGCCGACAGGCTTGCCGGTCGCGGCGGCGCGCTGGAGCGGGAGTTCGTCGGGCGCGAGCCGCCTGCCGTCGTGATAAATACTGTAAGCAGTGCCGCCGCCCGGGCCGCTGAGCGCGGCGTTTTCTCCATCTTTCATTTCAAGCAACTCGTTCAAAGCGGCGTTCCCGGCAATCACATGGCAGTGCCCATCGCGGGCAACCGAAACCCCCACCGGCAAAACCTTCATGATGCTTTCCAGCTCGGCGACCCTTTGTTGCAACTGATCGTTCAGGTTCCGAATCTGCTGCGCGCTTTCTCGCAATTCCTCGGTTCGCGCCAGTACCCGTTGTTCCAGTTCGTTATTTAAGGTTTCCAACGCCCGCGTTTTCCGGTACAGGTCGGCGAAGAGGCCCACTTTGGCTCTCAGCAACTCGGGAACCACAGGGACGGAGATGTAATCCATGGCTCCGCGCTGATATCCCTTGATACGGTCAAGGTCGGTGAGGTGCACGGCGGAGATAAATATGATGGCGATCTTCTGGAAGCGGGGGTGCTGATGGATCATGTCCGCCAAATCGAAACCGCTGAGGTCGGGCATGCTGACGTCCATCAGGATGATGGCAATCTCGTTCTTGAGCAGAAGCTCCAAGGCCTGCGTGCCGGAGGTGGCTGAGATCAGGTTCTCGCCTAGATCGCCCAATATGGCTTCATAACTGAGCAGCTTGCCCGGCTGATCATCCACCATAAGGATATTGAGTTTTTGATCTGCTGGCATCGTTACCCCCTGATTCGATAGAGACCGCAATTGCGAGGCCCGGAATTATCGGTGAAGCCATACCCGCAAGGTTGAGAGCAATTGCTCGGTGTTCACGGGTTTTGCCAAGTAGTCGGAGGCGCCGGCCTCCAGGGTCTTTTCACGGTCTCCCTTCATCGCTTTCGCGGTGAGCGCGATGATCGGCAGGCGTCGGAAAGAAGCGCCTTGACGAATTGTCCGGATGGTTTCGTAACCATCCATGTCCGGCATCATGATATCCATAAGGATAATTGCGACATCCGGCGTGGACTCGAGTGTGTCAATGGCTGCTTTGCCGGTATCTGCGGTCAGCACAGTCATCCCGCGGCGTTCAAGGACGCTGCTAAGGGCGAAGATGTTGCGCACGTCGTCATCCACGACCAGCACTTTCTTTCCCTGCAGCGCATCGTCGGAGCGATGCAGCCGGTCAAGCAGGTTTTGCCTGTCCGGGGGAAGATCGGCGATCACCCGGTGGAGGAACAACGCGGTCTCGTCCAGCAGCCGCTCGGGCGATTCTACCCCTTTGACCACCACGCTGCGGGCCAGAACGCGCAGCCTGGCATCTTCTTCCGGAGAAAGTTCCTTTCCGGTAAAGACCACGATCGGCAGATCGTTGAATTGCGGCATATCGCGCAACCGCTCCAGCACCTCGAAGCCGGACATATCGGGAAGGCGAAGATCGAGCACGACGCAATCGTAAGATTCCCGACCGATGGCGGCGAGAGCCTCAGCGCCAGTATCGGTGACGGTCACATCAATGTCTTCATAGCCGAGCAGCGCGCGGATACTGAGCTGCTCGGCGGGATTGTCTTCTACCACAAGAAGCCGCTTTCGGCGCGGAGCCGTGTACTGTTTGATCCGCGTGATGGCCGCGTCGAGTCCCTCCTGCGTCACAGGTTTGGTGATAAAGGCAAATGCCCCGCTCGCCAGTCCGCGGCTGCTGTCCCGATCCACAGACAGCATTTGTACAGGAATATGGCGTGTTTGCGAATCTTGTTTCAAGTGGTTGAGGACGATCCAGCCCAGCATGTCCGGGAGGAAAACATCCAGGGAGACGGCGGTGGGATGAAATTCGCGAGCCAGCGCCAGCGCCTCCGCGCCGCGGCTTGCAATCAGCACTTTGAAGCCCTTATCGCGGGAGAGATCGCGCAGGATTCGAGCGTAGTGCGGGTCGTCCTCGACGATCAGCAGCACCGCATCCCCGGGTTGCAGATTGTCGCGATCGTCGGCGATCCGATCCACCGGCATCTCCGCCAGCTCGGTGGACAAGAACTCGGCGGGCAGCGAAGGTTGCGCTGTTTTCTCCTCTCGGCGGATTGAAGTCCCCACCGAGGGGCCGCTGTAAACCTGCGGCAGGTAAAGAGTAAACGTGCTGCCCTCGCCCGGCGCGCTGCGCAGCTGGATTTCTCCTCCGAGCAAGCTCGCCAGTTCGCGGCTGATGGCCAGGCCCAGCCCAGTGCCGCCGTACTTACGGCTGGTGCCGGAGTCCGCCTGCTGGAATGCCTCGAAGACAATGCGCTGCTTCTCCGGTGGGATGCCGATTCCCGTATCTGTAACCTCGAACGCGATGACAGAAGCGGCACGACTCAGAATGGGATGATCGCCGCTCCAGCCGCGGTCCGCAACCGAAACAGAGAGCTGCACGCCACCCTTCGCGGTAAATTTGAAGGCATTGGACAACAGGTTCTTGAGCACTTGCTGCAGGCGTTTCGAGTCGGTGACGAGGCTTCGGGTAAGCCGAGGATCGGTATGCACATCGAAGCTGAGCCGCCGGTTTTCCGCTTCGTGGCGGAAAGGACGTCCAACCATGTCGAGAAGGCTCGAGAAAAAGACCTCTTCGGCCTCGACGGAAACGGTCCCCGACTCGATTTTCGATAGATCGAGAATGTCGCTGATGAGGTTCAGCAGGTCCGTTCCCGCTCCGTGGATAGTGCGGGCAAATTCGACCTGCTTGACGGTAAGGTTGCGGTCTGGGTTTTCGCTGAGCTGCTGGCCCAGCACCAGAATGCTGTTGAGAGGCGTGCGGAGTTCATGCGACATATTGGCCAGGAACTCGGATTTGTATTTCGAGGTCAGCGCCAGTTCCTTGGCTTTGCCTTCGATCTCACGCCGTGCCTGCTCAATTTCTTGATTCTTGCGTTCCACTTCGACGTTCTGCTCGGCAAGCTGCTGCGCCTTCTGCGCGAGCTGCTCGTTCGTCTGTTGCAATTCCTTCTTCTGCATTTGAAGCTCCGTCGCCAACTGCTGCGACTGCTTCAACAAGCCCTCTGTCTGCATGGTGGCCTCAATGCTGTTGAGCACGATACCAATGCTGGCCGTTAACTGTTCGAGAAAAGCAAGGTGCGAGGCGGTAAACGCGCTCAAAGAAGCAAGCTCAATCACGGCCTTGACGCGGTCCTCGAACAACACCGGCAAGATGACCACATTGCGGGGAACAATATCGACCAACCCCGATCGGATCGTCACCTCGTTATAGGGCAGATCGTTAATCAGTATGCGGCGCTTCTCCGTCGCGCATTGTCCCAACAGCCCCTCGCCGATGCTCAGGCGCCGCAAATACCCATCGGGTCCGTCACCTGCATAGGCGGAGAGCACCACCAGTTCCTGCTTTCCCTCAGTGTCCATTTGATAGATGATGGCTTGATGAGCATTCACCAGTGGGGCTAATTCCGAGAGCAGTGTTTTTCCTACGGTCGATAAATCGCGTTGGCCCTGCAACATTCCGGTGAATCGGGCCAGGTTCGTCTTGAGCCAGTCCTCCTCAGTGTTACGCTCCGTCGTGAGCCGGAGATTGTTGATCATCGTGTTGATGTTGTCCTTCAATTCAGCAACTTCACCCTTGGCTTCCACTTGAATCGACCGGGTGAGATCGCCTTTCGTGACGGCAGTGGCAACTTCAGCAATCGCGCGAACCTGGTTGGTGAGATTGTCCGCCAGCAGGTTGACATTGCCGGTCAAATCCTTCCACGTTCCTGCTGCGCCGGGCACATTGGCCTGACCTCCCAGGCGGCCCTCCACGCCGACTTCTCGCGCAACGGTCGTGACCTGATCGGCAAATGTGGCAAGCGTGTCCGTCATGCTATTGATGGTTTCCGCCAGCGCTGCTACTTCGCCCTTCGCATTCACCGTCAATTTCTGCGTCAATGCGCCGTTGGCGACCGCGGTGACCACCTTGACGATGCCGCGCACCTGTTCCGTCAGGTTGGCGGCCATGACGTTGACATTATCCGTCAGATCCTTCCAGGTTCCGGCGACACCTGATACCTGCGCCTGTCCGCCAAGCTTCCCCTCCGTGCCCACCTCGCGGGCCACGCGCGTCACCTCGGCGGCAAAGGCGTTGAGCTGATCGACCATAGTGTTGATCGTGTTCTTTAATTCGAGAATCTCTCCTTTCACATCGACCGTGATTTTACGGGACAAATCGCCGCGCGCCACGGCGGTTGTGACCTCGGCGATATTCCGCACCTGATCTGTTAGATTCCCGGCCATCGAGTTGACCGAGTCCGTAAGGTCTTTCCAGGTGCCGGCAACGCCTGGCACGTTCGCCTGCCCGCCAAGCCGGCCCTCCGATCCGACCTCGCGCGCTACACGCGTCACTTCGCCGGCAAACGCGTTCAACTGATCGACCATTGTGTTGATGGTGTCTTTCAGCAGAAGAATTTCCCCGCTGACGTTCACGGTGATCTTCTTCGAGAGGTTGCCGCTGGCAATCGCGGTCGAGACCTCCGCAATGTTGCGTACCTGGCCAGTCAGGTTGCTGGCCATTGAGTTGACGGAATCGGTGAGGTCTTTCCATGTGCCGCCGACACCGGGCACCTGGGCCTGCCCGCCCAGCTTTCCATCCGTGCCGACCTCTCGCGCCACACGCGTCACCTCCGACGCGAATGACCGCAATTGCTCCACCATAGTGTTGATGGTGTCCTTCAATTCAAGGATTTCGCCTTTCACATCGACCGTAATTTTGCGTGACAGATCGCCGCGAGCTACGGCGGTCGCAACTTCGGCGATATTGCGCACCTGACCAGTCAGGTTGCTGGCCATGAAGTTCACGTTATCGGTAAGGTCCTTCCATGTGCCGGCGACCCCGGGCGCCCGTGCCTGGCCGCCGAGCTTGCCTTCTGTGCCCACTTCGCGGGCGACGCGCGTGACTTCGCCGGCGAACCCGTTGAGTTGGTCCACCATGGTGTTGATCGTGTTCTTTAATTCGAGAATTTCGCCCTTCACATCGACCGTGATTTTACGGGACAGGTCGCCGCGCGCCACGGCGGTTGTGACCTCGGCGATGTTGCGCACCTGCGCGGTCAGGTTTCCCGCCATGGAGTTGACGTTGTCCGTGAGGTCTTTCCAGGTCCCTGCCACCCCAGGCACGTTCGCCTGACCTCCCAGATCGCCTTCCGTCCCCACCTCGCGGGCTACCCGCGTGACCTCGCCGGCGAAGCGGTTCAGTTGGTCCACCATCGTGTTCAGCGTCTCTTTCAGTTGCAGGATCTCGCCGCGCACATCGACCGTGATCTTGCGCGAAAGATCGCCTCTTGCAATCGCCGTCGCGACCTCGGCGATGTTGCGCACCTGGCCCGTCAGGTTGCTGGCCATAAAGTTGACGTTATCTGTGAGGTCTTTCCATGTCCCGCCGACACCCGGCACCTGCGCCTGGCCGCCCAACTTGCCTTCCGTGCCGACCTCGCGCGCTACACGCGTCACTTCACCGGCAAACGCGTTCAATTGGTCCACCATCGTATTAATGGTGTCCTTCAGTTCCAGAATCTCGCCCTTCACATCGACCGTGATCTTGCGCGAAAGGTCGCCGCGAGCCACCGCCGTCGTCACCTCGGCGATGTTGCGCACCTGAGCCGTCAAATTTCCCGCCATGGCATTTACGGAATCGGTCAGGTCCTTCCAGGTGCCCGCCACGCCCGGCACCACTGCCTGACCACCCAGCTTGCCGTCCGTGCCCACCTCGCGGGCCACCCGCGTCACTTCCGAAGCGAACGACCGCAGTTGATCGACCATGGTGTTGATCGCTTCCTTCAGTTGCAGAATCTCTCCGCGAACGTCCACGGTGATCTTGCGGGAGAGATCGCCACTGGCCACCGCCGTCGCGACTTCGGCGATATTGCGGACCTGGCTTGTCAGATTGCTTGCCATTGAGTTGACGGAATCGGTGAGGTCCTTCCAGGTTCCGGCCGCCCCAGGCACTTGGGCCTGCCCGCCCAGCTTTCCGTCCGTGCCGACTTCGCGCGCCACGCGCGTGACTTCTGACGTGAACACGCCAAGTTGCTGAATCATGGTATTGACGATTTTGGCTGAACGCAGGAAATCGCCTTCCAGCGGCCGCCCATCCACGTCCATTCGCACCGTTTGCGTCAGGTTGCCCTCGGCCACGGCTGCAATCGCGCGCGTCACTTCCGTGGTTGGCCGCAGCAGATCTTCAACAAGGGTGTTGACGGAAATTTCCATCTCTCCCCACGCGCCTCTGGACTCGTCGAATCTGGCCCGCTCACGGGTCCTGCCCTCTTTTCCGACGACCTGGCCGATGCGCCTCAACTCCTTCGCAATTCGCTGGTTGCCCATCGCGATTTCATTGAAAGTATCGGCTATTTTCCCGCTGATCCCGATCCATGAGCCAGGCAGCCGCACAGAGAAATCTCCGTCGCGCATGGCCTGCATACGTTCCAATATCAGGCCGAACTCCTCAGAACCGGGTTCCGTCACGACGGCAGCGTGCCCATTGCTCTTTAGCTTTCGAATAGGGGCAGCTCCTTTCCCGGCTAGTGCGGGCGTTTCGGATTTCTTCATAACCTCTCCTGAATATGGTCCAAACGTCAAAGGAAGGGCAGAGCCAGAATATCTGTCCGACCAGGGCACAGCGAATTGGACAGGAGATCGCAGGCAGACCACCGCTACCGCTGCTACGGCACACATCCTATCTATCTACGCAATAAAGTACAATGCCGCAGTCTGATGCAGCAGTTCCGTTATTGGTTGTTCGTGAGGCCAGAGCTGCCTGGCGCGTGGGCAAAGGCCGTGTTTCCGTAATGGCAAAGCACGTGGTTCCAAACCACGGCGATCGCATCCTCCGATGCTTTTCCCTGTATTCAGTACGCGCAAAGTAGTTCAGCACTGGGTCCGGTAACTCAAACGACCAATTGCGGCGCAAGGGAAGCCCGGTTGCCAGGGTGCTAATTCGTCAAAACAGAATCAAGTTGCCTTGTCGATATAGATAGCAACCCGTTGCTGGATAACTATGTCTAGGCATGGAGCGAGGTCGCAGCCGTGGAATGCCCAGCAAATTCTGTATCTGGAGAATCAGAGGGAAACTGGACAAAAGGAACTGGGGAAATGGCGAGGAAAATCTATAAGCCGGAAGAGATCGTGAACCTGCTGCACGGTCCAGATCAACCCCAGCAAAAACGCCGCAGCACCGGCGACTCATAAAGGTCATCCTCGGCGCCAGGATCGGAGAGATTCAACCATTGCTGCAGTCCTGCTGCAGTCCGCTGAAAATGCGCCTTCCGCTTCATATGGCAATTTTATTCAAGCTGGCTGAGGATCGCGGACTTGTGCAGAGTCTCCCTAAAGAAGGAATAAGACACAAGGAAACTATTTCCTACTATTCAATGCCGGTTCCCGACCGAGATGGGCCAGCTCGCAATTCGGCATCAATCCAGGTGAAAGACTTCTTGCAGCGGAACCATGCTTCGATCTGCTGTAGACCCAGGAAGGCTTTCGAAATATTGCGCCATCTGTAATTGCCATTCTGTATTCACGGCGGTAGCTTGCATCTTCTGCTGCGAAATCGCGAGGTTTTCTGTTTCAAAATAACCAACCAACAGGCCATCGGGCTGGAGAAACAGGGAGTAGTTCTTCCAGCCGGCGTTTTGCAATGCCTCCAGCATTGCTGGCCAAACGGATGCGTGGCGTTCCCGATATTCTTCGATTCTTTCCGGCTTTATATGAAGCACAAAACATATGCGTTGCACAGATGACTCCTCTCAATATGCTGAATATGGTCACAACTCAATGCCTGACGATGACATCTCCATGGGTGCCCATGGTTTGCGCTAGCCGGGAACGGTCCTGCGCGACTATCACACTGGTGTTTCGCTTATTGAAAACAGTTTGAGCACGGGGGCCATCGACCTGCAAATAATTGCCATAGCCGACGACAACGGTTGAGGCCACGAGCAGTACAAGGCCGATCGCGACCAGGCCCTGTGTACGCCGGCTGGTGCCGCGCCACTCATGAAGAGCGATGCCCCAAAGAGTCGAGGAGATAATGATGCTGGCCATGAGCAGCGTCCAACTGGAGAAGGCGTATTTGCCCATCTCGGTCTGGCCCATGCTGTAGAAGAAAAACTGGAAATACCAGATGACTCCAGCGGCCCCAGCGAAGAGATAGTTCACGATAAGCCTGCTCGCCGGCAGGCGGCTAACGGAGGGAGTGCGGACTGCGGCCGCAGGCTGCGAAGAAAATCCTGTTGGTGCAGGATCCGGCAACGCCGAAAGGCCGATGTACTGCTTGGCGGAGCGGTTGCGGACCAACAAGATGAGGCACCAAAAGAAATTTGTGGTAAACCCACCCAACATCACAACCACCAGGACGGGCAGGCCTTGCCAGAGGCCGGAGTGATGTTCGAGCGCCAGCTTTGTCTGCGCGATTTGCGCGATTGGCTTCCCAGCTGCGAGTCCGTAAGCGAAACAGGCACTCATCACACCGGCAAAGATGGACACGGCAAGGCCCTTGCCGTAATGGAACTCCTCGACCGTTTTCTTTTTTTCTTCCTCGGAGAGTTCCTGTTCCTTAGAGCGTCCGGCCAGACCGCTGAAGATGATCCCGATGACGCAGATGCCAATGCCCAAAAGGATAAATTGGCCGGATCTCTGGCGAACGATTGTCCCCATTTCACCGCTGAAGATCGGTGGCATCAGGGTCCCGAAGACGGTACAGAGTCCCATGGCAATGGGATAACCGAGGGCAATGCCGAGATAACGAATGGAAAGCCCGAAAGTCAGCGCGCCAAATCCCCACATAGAACCCCAGAAATAAGAGAAGAAAAGGCTGGACGCTGGGGCGGCATGCAGTATCGAATACAGGTGCGGCACCAGTGCGGCGGCGATCAGGATGGGAGCAAAAATCCAGCTGAACATCCCCTGCACGAGCCAGTATGTCTCCCAGGACCAGCGCTTGATGCCACGGAAGGGCAGGTAGCAACTGGCAGACGCCAGCCCGCCAAGCCAATTAAAAATCACACCCAGAAAGGGATTTGCGCCCAAACGACCTCCCCGTTGGAAATCTGTGCCGCCCAGCCGTACCGAGCGTGGGTTGCACTGGAACGAAGCAATCATAAACGTTTCATATCTTGATTGGGAAATGAGATTTCTATTGAACTGCCAAAATGAAGAATTCGGGAAGATGCGACAGGCTGCCGACAGAGGCGCTGATCGCCGGCAACTCCGACTAGAGCTTAGCGTTTGGCATGGACAAAAACGGGAGCACGATGCACCCGCGAGATCCTCTTGGTTCGGTCTGCAAACGGACCGAAGTGCACCAGGATGATCGCCGGAAGTTCTTGAAACATACGAACTGAATGTAGTCCTCGATTTCATCCAGTGTTGGCTCGACACAAAATCGCCGCGTACACGAAACACATCTCTTCCAGAAAATTTATTGAAAGTGGGGTATTTCTTTGCTATGCTTTGCATGTATTTCTAATAGGAAATTAATTTTCTATTAAATGACTTGTTGCCCCTTGCATGCAGTTGAACTGAGGGGGCAGGGGACGGGCATCGTATGCGACAGGAAAAACAAGACCTACTCTGGAAAGCGTTGGATGGATTCCAACTCGAAGTGCCATCCTGGGGATTTGCAAACACTGGAACGCGATTCGGTAAGTTTCTACAGGCAGCGGCGGCAACATCGATCGAAGAAAAATTTGCAGATGCCGCGCAGGTACTAGCCCTGACGGGTATCAGCCCCAGCATGGCCTTGCATGTGGAGTGGGACTTGCCCGGGGGATTGGCGGATGTCCCGGCGATCCAGAACTTGGTGTCGAAATATGGAATCCAGCCGGGATCGATCAATCCAAACTTGTTCCAGGCTCAGGAGTACAAATACGGCTCCATTTGCAATCCCGACGCACAAATCCGGCAGAAGGCGCTCGATCATAGTCTGCTTTCTATCGAGATCGGCAAACGGCTCGGATCGCGCGACATTTCCTTTTGGGTCGCTGACGGATCGAACTATCCCGGTACGCAAAACATTCGGAAGCGGATCGACTGGATGCAGGAGATCTTTCTGCAGGCGCATGCTGCGCTCGCCCCCAACCAGCGAATCCTGATTGAATACAAGCCTTTCGAGCCCGCCTTTTATCACACCGATATTGCGGATTGGGGCATGGCGCTGGAACTGGCACGCGGTGCGGGACCACAAGCACGGGTCCTGGTCGATACCGGTCACCACTATCAGTCGCAGAACGTGGAGCAGATTGTGGCGTGGCTGCTGCAACTGGATATGCTGGGGGGATTTCATTTTAACGACCGTAGGTATGCCGATGATGATCTGACGCTGGGTTCGATCGATCCCTATCAAGTCTTCCGTATCTTTCACGAAATCTTGAGCTGTGAGCTTGAGCGGGGTGCGGAGGTGCACGTACCTTTCATGATCGACCAAAGCCACAATCTGAAAGGCAAGATGGAAGCCATGGTGCAGACGGCCATTACTGCACAGGAGCTCTATGCACGAGCTGCGTTGGTAGACCATGAGCAACTCAGCCGGTTGCAAAACGAGTGCAGGTTGGTCGAGGCGGAGGAATGTTTTCGCGGCGCCTTCTGGGAAGATGTGCGTCCGGTCATCCGTGAATGGCGTAGGGTGCGAGGAATTCCGGAAGACCCGTTGCAGGCACTCCGCGAGAGCGGTTATGTCGAACGGAGTGCGCGGGAACGTGGCGCGAAAAACGCGAAGACTCTCGCCAGCTATGCCTGATTCGAGGTTTCATTAGGGAACAACAAAGCACAGGAACTGCTATACTCCGGCTTGAAAATACCTATTTGGAGCCTACACACTTGCCAAAGACTTCGACCAAACGCCTGTACCTGATTCCTATCCTGTCCAAGGCGTTGGACATCATGGAACTGCTCCAGGCCGAGAAGAGCCCCATGGCGCTGGAGGCCATTTACCAGCGCACACACTTCTCTAAAACCAGTGTTTACCGCATTCTCAAGACATTAGTACATCGAGGCTATATTACGCAGTCTGGTGATGGACTATACCGAAGCGTCAGTCAACCCTCCAAGTTGCGTTTCGGGTTTGGTAGCCAAAGCTCGGAGATGCCCTTTTCAGAAGCCGTAGTTTCTAGCCTGCGTGCTGCTGCCGCTGCTTCAGGGGTGGATCTATTGATCCTCGACAACCGTTACGATGGGGCGACAGCAATAAAAAATGCAGACATATTTGTCAAGGAACAAGTCGATCTTGTGATCGAATTCCAGGTTGATCAGCATGTGGCTCCTATCCTCGCCGACAAGATCGCTGGTGCGAATATCCCTTTGATCGCGATCGATATTCCTCATCCCCATGCAACATATTTTGGGGTGGATAATTACCGCGTTGGATTCGAGGCCGGCGTACTCCTCGCGGAGTACGCACAGGAGAACTGGTCCGGCGAGGTGGAGTGGATATTGGGGCTCGATCTGGAAGAAGCGGGAACGTTGGTGCAGAGCCGTATGACAGGTGCTTTTGAAGGAATTCGATCGAAGCTCGGATCAGTACCCATCGAAAAATTCGTGCGCATTGATGGGCGCGGAATGCGCGACAAAAGCCAGCGCATCGTTTCGGAATTTCTCATGCGTCATACCAAGGACCGGCACATCTTGATTGCCGCCGCCAACGATACCAGTGCGCTGGGCGCCCTGGAGGCGGTGCGCGAGTTGAAACGCATGAAACATGTTGCCATCGTTGGACAGGACTGCATTCCAGAGATGCTCGAAGAGATTCAGATTTCTGACAGCCCGGTCATTGGATCGATTTCGCATGAAGCCGTCCAATACGGCTCGCGGTTGATTGAATTGGGTATGGCACTCGTTCGAGGCAACAGTGTTTCCCCTTATAACTATGTGGAACACAAGGCGGTCTCGCGGGACTCGCTGGTGAAAAGATAAGGAGCCATCAGCTTTCCGATTCCCTCCGGGCTTCGATCAAACGGATCGGATTCATCCAATTCCTTAATAGAAAACAGTTGCTCCACTGGTGTTTTGTTCTTGGAATCTGGTAGGGATGACATTGCCACGACGGCGCAAACATGTCGTCTCTGAGTCATTGGGCTTGGATTGAGAGGTCGCAACGGAAACAGACACACTTTTGCGCTGCAATATTTGGAGGATAACTGGGATGAAAAGACTGACTTCTGCGCTGGATGGCGCGGAGTTCTTCGCTACCGCTTCAACCTCCATGCTTCCAACTTTTGAAATACGGGTTTTGGAGGCTGCGGCACGAATTCAAATTGATCTTTGATCCTTTCGGTGTCAACTTGTGACGGGAATCATCATCCACATCGCCCTGCCAGGCAAGTTGGAAGGATACTAGCAGGAGCATGATCCTCGAATTGCTCTGAGACCGCTACTGCTGCGCCACCTCCTCCAGACGCACGGGTCCGATCAGCCCCGAGGGAAGCAGTCCGTTCGCAGTGTTGGTTTCCTCCGGAGAATAATTGGCGCTCGGACCCCGCGCGGAAAGTGCATTAAAAAGAGTGTTGACGACCGTGATTCGCAACGTGTTCTCGCCGGGCTGCAGCAGTGAGGTCACGTCTGACCTGTACGGGCTGAGCAGAAGGGCTGGCCCCGGTTTTCCGTTGATGGAAATCTCGGCCACATCTTTCACGTCGCCCAGGTCGAGCATGATTCGATGATGGCTGTCGAGGTATGTCGCGGGCACGGTAAACGTGGTGGTGTATTGGCCACGCCCGGAAAAATTCTTTAGGCGCTCGGTCATCGTCCAGTCCACCAGGTTCGCCATGTCCATATCGATCGTTTCCGGTTGGCTCCCAGGTCCAATCCCGACGCCGTGGAATTTCCAGCCATTCTCGCCTACCGCTAGCTGTGCGACGATCTGAGTGGGAGCGGGCATTTTTACCGGTCGCCCTGCTGGCTTTCCATCCGGGTCGAAGACCAGAAGCGTCGATCCATAGGGGCCGATATCGAGCGGCAACCGCACGGTCTTTCCATTTCTTTCAAATTGGGCCAATGGGCGGCTGGCTCCTGTCCACGGGTCCCATATCTCCGGCGTGCCGACGGCTGTGCAATCGATCTTGGTTCGTTTCTCTGCATCGTCGGGGTTGCGCAGGAAAAAGATGTCCAGTTTGCCGATGCGTTTCTCGATGAACGAGACGGAAGGCCCTTCAAAATGAAGATTGGGTGCAACGGACGCTTCCAGAATCTTGACGACGCCAGACGAGTCCACAGTTGTGTGAACGTTTTTGTCCGCCAGAATTTTTCCAAGTGAAGTATCCATGCCTTCCGTCGGCACCTTCCCCTCGGCAACCTCCGCCTGCACCTGCGGCGTGCGTCCAACAAAGAGGATAGGCAGTCCCTGTTGCGCAAATTCCGTCAGTTGCCCCGCCAGCTTTTCAGAGATCGACTTCCGGTCCTGCAGTATCAGGACTCCATAGCTGGCCCCTCCGGGCGACACCAGCTTCCCGTCTACAACCTTGCAGTCCAGCAGCGCATAGTCGTCGATGAGGTCGAAGTTATATCCCGCGGCCATCAGGCGCGTGTCGAGTTTGAGTTCGCGCTGTGGCGGCTCTTTTTTCGCTGAGTAGGGAAACGGACCGCGATAGATCG
>JAJYSV010000018.1 GCA_021793405.1 Acidobacteriota bacterium | reverse complement strand
TCCTGGGAGTCATCTATCACACCCTCAAAAATAACTGGGTGTTCGAGGACTTCCCCAATTTTGTCTTGGCCTCCTGAAAACAGGCCGCAACTAAAGCATGAGTAGACAACTATTCATGGGAGCACACATGCAAAGCATCACTTTCTCAAAATGTCCACGGACCTTGCCGGTGCGCAAGCATCGACGGAAATGGTTCATGTCCTTACTGCTGTTGCTGGCGGCATTGCCCGCATTTGCCCAACAGGCGGGAGGCGGCAGTCCGTGGGAGAACGCAGTCGGCGTTCTCGAACAGGCATTTACCGGGCCGATTGCCACAGGCTTGTCGCTCGTGGCCATCGTGGTCGGCGGACTGATGTTCGCTTACGGCGAGGGCCAATCGAAGCGCATGCTGGCCGGGATTGTGTTCGGCATCGGCATGGCCATCGGCGCGGTCAACTTCATGGCCTGGCTCTTTCCGTAGCAACCACCACCAACAGGACGGGCGGAAAGGAGGTCGGCAAATGGCGGCGGGCGGTCCACGACAGAACAAAGTGCATAAAGCGATGAACCGCCCGCTGACCATTCTGGGCGCGGAGCGGAGGCTGTTCTTTGTGGCGCTGATCGCAGGCGGGGCCGTCTTCTCGCTGATGCATTCGCTGCTGGGAGGCATCCTGCTGTTCATCGTCGGCGTCGTCATCGCACGGATCGCTACGAAGCACGACGTCGAGATTCTCAGGATTCTTTTCAACTCGGCCAAATTCCGCAGACGCTATGACCCGATGCAGTGGGAGCCAACAGAAATCCAGATCAGGAAACGCCATGTTCAAGATTGACACGATCACGAAGGACTGGAAGGAAGCTGGGGCCTTCATGGCCCAGGTGAACCTGTACGGCTTCTGGGACGAACACTGTTTCCTGACCAAATCCGGCGACCTCGGCTGTGCTCTGAAGATCGGCGGCATCGATGCCGAGGGCCTCGACCATGCCGGGCGGGACTACGTGGTCAAACGTCTCGAAGCGGCCTTCCGCTCGCTCGACGAAAAGACCCGGCTGTACCAAATTCTGTTCAGGCACAATCGCCCAGAGATACCGCGTGTCGAATACAACAATCCGCTGGTGCGTGCTTCAGTGGAGCAGCGTGCCGCGTTCCTCAGCGCAAAGGCAGACCGGCTGTACTCGGTAGAGATTTTCTGGATCGTAATGGTCGATGACAGCTATGCAAAGACCGGATTGCTGCACGCGCTGTCGCAGTTGCCACAACATCCACGCTCGTCCCTGCGGGACTTGCGCGCGCTGTTTTCAGGAAGCAAGGAACGTACCTTGCTCTACGAGCAGATCGAACGCGACAGGATGCGTTTACAGCAGAAGAGCCAAAGTTTGAGTGGGCAGCTCAACGATCTCACTGAGATCGAGCTGCTAGGGGCGGAGGAGACCTTCCGCATGCTGCGGCGTCTCGTAAACTTCCGCCCCTCGAAGATTGAACAGAGCAAACTGCACGGGATGCGGCACCTCGACTGGCAGATGTGCGATTCGGAACTGGAAGCGCATCGCGGCCATTTGCGCATGGATGACGACCATCTCCGCGTGCTGACGCTGAAGGAACTGCCCAGCGAGACACGGCCCCTGCTGTTGCATGGACTGCTCGATGTCCCAGCCAACTTCCATGTCGTCACCGAATGGCATCCGGTGGACAATGCTCGCGCTCGCAAGGAAATCAATAAGCGCCGCCGTCATCATCACAACTCAAAGACCAGTTTTCTGTCGAACCTGCAGGACCGGCAAAGCACGGGGCCACGGGACGAACTGGTGGACGATTCCAAAGAGGCCGCCGTCGCCGAGTTGGGCGAAGCGTTGACCGCCCTGGGGATGGAAGGAAAGTCCTTCGGCGAATTCACGCTGACGGTGGTGGTCTACGATGAAGACCGCGCCAAGGTCGAGCACGCCGTGGCCGAGTTTCAGAAACTCTTCACCCAGCACGACGGCCTGTTGTACGAAGAACGGTACAACCTGCTGAATGCGTTCTTTACGACCATCCCCGGCAACAAACAATTCAATCTGCGCAAGCAGTGGGCGTTGAACTCGAACTACGCCGACCTTTCGTTTCTGTTCACGGTCGGTACGGGGCAAGAGTGGAACCCGCATCTTGAACGCGAACATCTCGCCGTTCTCGAAACGGCGCATGCGACGCCGTATTACTTCAACCTTCACGCGGGCGACGTGGCGCACACGCTGCTGCTGGGCGCAACGGGTTCCGGCAAAAGTTTTCTGCTGAACTTTTTGCTGGAGTCGCTCCAGAAATACAGTCCGCTGACCTTCATCTTCGACCTTGGCGGGAGCTATGAGACCCTGACGCGTGTCTTCGGTGGCACATATCTGAACGTAGGCCTGAAGAACCCCGGCTTCTCGATCAATCCATTTTCACTGGCCCCCACGCACGAGAACCTGAACTTCCTCTATCTGTTCCTCAGAGTTTTGATTGAAGCCCAGGGCAAGTATGCGCTGACGCCGGAGGATGAAAAGGCACTCTATGCCGCCGTGGAACGCGCATACCAGTTGCCGCTGGAGATTCGGACGCTCTCGAACTTCGCCTCCATCCTGGGGCCGCTGGGGGAGCGGCTATACCGCTGGACACAGGCAGGTCAGTTCGGCCATTTGTTCGACAACGTCGAGGACACGCTGACCTTCTCGCGCTTCCAGACCTTCAACTTCGATGGCTGGGGTGATGCTCCGGACGTGCTGGAGCCGCTGTTGTTTTACGTGCTGCACCAGGCGTCGGCGGAGATCGAGAAACCGGGGAACACCGCCACCTTCAAATGCTTCGTAATCGATGAGGCGTGGATGTTCCTGAAAAACGCCACCATTCGCGACTGGATTGTCCGTGCCGAAAAAACCTGGCGGAAGAAGAACGCTGCGATGATTCTGACGACGCAGTCCGTCGTGGAGCTGGCCGCGTCCGAGATGCTGCACATCGTCCACGAGTCCTGCCCGACGAAGATATTCCTCGCCAACCCGAACATGGACCGCAAACTCTATGCCGAAGTTTTTCAGTTGAACGATACCGAGTTGGAGTTGCTGGAGTTGCTGGCTCCCAAGCGCGACCTCTTGCTGAAGCAGCCAGGCATCACAAAAAAGTTGCGTTTGGATGTCGATGCGCTGACGTATTGGATTGCGACCAACAACTCCCGCGACAACCTGCGCAAGCAGGAGTATTTCGCCCGCTACGGGCCGGAGCAGGGACTGCTGCGCCTGGCCCATGATTTTTCCCACCCAACTGCAACCCAATGAGGAGAACCATGCACACAAAATCTTATCTGACCGGATTGCTGGCGCTGGCGGTCCTCGCCGCGCACGCCCAGCAGACCGCCCGCATCGTGCATTATCACGCCAACGACATCGTGGCCATTCGCGCGAAGATGCATTACACCACGCTGATTGCACTGCCTCCGTCGGAGAAGATTCTGGAGGTCGCCACCGGCGACAAGGACTTCTGGATTCTGGATGCGGTGCAGAATTACTGTTTCCTCCATCCGGCCAAGGAAGGCATCCACTCCAACCTCAACTTGATCACCGACAAAGGCAACGTCTACTCGTTCACCCTCGACGATGTCGAAACGGCAGATCCGGATCTGAAAGTCGTGATCGAGCCATCCGATCCATCGACACTCGCCAGCGTGCAGGGTCCGGAGAAATTCGTGCCAGCGTCGGAAGTCACCGCTGCGCGCATTCAGGCGCAGGCGACAGAATTACATGCGCAGCAGGCCGTCGAAGCGTTCCGCGCCAACTATCCAGTCGCGCATCTGGCCTTCGATTACAAGTACAAGAACAAACCGCCCTTTGACGTCGAGGCCATCTATCACGATGACCATTTCACATACATCAAGTCCTCGGCCCCGGAGAAGTTCGCCGTCTATGAACTAAAAGACGGCAAGCCCGATCTCGTCAGCTTTCAGCTCAAGGACAACACCTACGTGATCGCGCAGGTCGTCGACAAGGGCTATCTCCAGATCGGCAAGAAAAAGCTCGCATTTGCGCGCAAGGCGCACTAGGAGACCCCATGCCAGAAGAAAAAGAAGCCCCAGAAATACAGTCTTCTGTTCCATCTTCCAGCACAGTGAGTGCCGTGCGCGACCAGCGCACGCAGCCACCCGGCGTGCTGACAAAGCAGAGCCAGAGTTATCTGATCGCCGGACTGTCGGTGGTGATTTTGCTGGCCGTGCTGTTCTCGAAGAACCACGCCAAGCCAGCGGCGAAGTCGCTCGCGCCCGCGTCCACTGCTCCGACGTCGGAGGCAAACCAGCGTAATATCGAACGCTTCCAGGAAGACCTGACGGCGGAGCAAAGGCAGGTAGAGGCGCAGCGGCAGGCCGGCCAACAGTCAGCAGCGGGCACGAATCTCGAACCGGGTGGATTGAATGGGACAGCGACGGCTGCCAATGCACAGAGGTCGCTGGATAACCAGCCGCCCCGCGATCCGATCGCGGATGCGGAGAAGGCTCTGGCCTTCAAGTCGCGCTTCGCCTCGAATCTTGTGCCCCCAGTTACCACCTCGTCGCATGACAACATGGTGCGGAGTCCGTGGCAACAGAATCCTGGAACCAGCATGGGCAGTCCTCTTGCGCCAGCATCCCTTCAGTCGCAACAGATGCCGGGCAGTGTGCCGATTGATGGGCAGACTCCAAAGGCGAATGCTGTCAAGCATGCGCCCGAAGTCAATCTCAACTCCGCGCACGGCCAACCTTACGTGCTATTTGAAGGCACGATTCTCGACACCGCGCTGCTGAACCGGCTGGTCGGCGATTTTGCCGGGCCGGTCAAGGTCATGGTGACCAACCCCGTGTACAGCCAGGACCGCCAGCATGTCCTGATTCCCGCTGGCACTTTTCTGTTGGGAGATGTCCAGAAGGTCTCGGGCTTCGGCCAGCGGCGGCTGGCCGTCCGCTTCCATCGCATGCTCATGCCCGATGGTTACTCGGTCGATCTCGACCAGTTTCAAGGTCTCGATCAGGCCGGGGCGACAGGGTTGAGCGATCAGGTGAACAACCACTATCTACAGATATTCGGTGCCTCGATTGCCCTCGGCGTCATTTCGGGCGCGGCGGAGGCGACCATGTATGGCAGCGGCTACAACATCAGCGGCCCGGCGATGTATGAGCAGGGCGTGGCATCGAGCCTGTCGCAGTCCGGTGCGGACGTGCTGGATCGTTTCATCAACATTCTGCCGACCATCACCATCCGGGAAGGCCACCGCATCAAGGTCTATCTCACGCAGGACATGCTGCTGCCAGCGTATGACAACCACGATATGTCGGGGGATTTCTGAGATGCGCATACTCATCCTCCTTCTCTCTGCATGTTTTTTCATGGCTGGTTGCGATACAAGCACACAGCCAACGAAGCCATCGCCGTCGCACCATGCACGAGTCAGTCCCAAGCAATGTGCCTCGGGCTGCTGCCGGTGTAAACACCGACCAGTCGCCCGCGCAATCCCAGCCAGAAAACACCAACCGCACTCGCATTGACGGAGTGCAGAAAAGGAAGATTGTCATGAAGTCAGCCAGAATGTTCTGTCTTGTTTTCTCGCTTGCCACCCTGCTCGCGCCTGCGGCGCACGCGCAGTTTGCCGTATTCGATGCCTCGAATTACGCGACGGCATTGCAGGAGTTCGGCCAACTCCAGCAGATGTACACCACAGCGGTCGAGACCCGCGACCAGATCATCTCGGCTTACAACCTCGCCTATCAGATGTCGCGGATGCCGCAGAATCTCGCCGCGCGCTATCAGTCGCAAGCCTCGCAATGGACGAACCTGTCCGCTCCCAACACCTATGGCAATACCTCAGCCTGGGTGAATGCGCTGGATATCGGCTCTCCTTCGCAGGCAGCGCAAGGATATCGCGATGCCGTGGTGCAAGTGCAGAGTTATCCCGGAGGCAGTCTTGCAGCACAGGATGCACAGACTCAGGCTACGATCCAGAACCAGTACGCAACGTCCGAACTGGCGCAAGGGACAACCACCAGCACGCTTGCGACGCTCGGCACTATTCGGTCGAATTCGGAGGCGCTGTCGCAGAAACTGGCGAACCTCGATGCCGACACCTATTCGTCCGACCCAACACAGCAGAGCGAGATGGCTGTGCTGGGCAAGATCAATACCGCAACGCTCCTGCAAATCCACTCGCAGCAGGACACCAACCAAATCCTGGCCGCTTCGGTTCAGCAGCAACTCGTCGCCCAGAAACAGCAGATCGATGCCCAGAACCGGGCCATCAATGAGGCGATTTACTTTCAGCAGAACTTTCCCAACACCATGCAGCAGATCACCGGCGGCGTGAGCGATGCCATGCACTCCATCTCGCTCAGCCCGACAGGACACTGAACCAAGAAGGACAGACTATGGAACAGAATCCTTTTACCTTTCTCGGCCAGGCCATCAGCCAGTTGCTCGCGACCAACAGTCCCGCGATCCAGGCGATGGGCCTCGATCTCTTTCGCGGCCTCGCCGTCATCATGATCGCCTGGTTTGGCATCCAGAACGCGCTTGCGACCGCGCAGGGCTTTTACGGCAGCTTCCACTTCGGCCAGTTCGCCAACCTGCTGCTGGCCATCTCGTTCGGCCTGGGCATGCTGACGTACTATTCCGCGCCTATTCCGGGCATGGGATACAGCTTCAGCGACCTCATCACACAGGAAACCTTGCAGCTCTCTGGACAGATCGAATCGAACCAGACGCAGGTGATTGCCGATGCGGTCACGCATGCAGAGGAACAACTGGGCCAGCCTCCCGGCGAGTTCGATTTTCACGAGACCCTGACGTTTCTCGTGATCGCGATTGCGCTGGCCGCAATGCAAGCCGTGGCCTTCGCCGTGATTGCCTATGGGCTAGTTGCCAGCGCGGTGTGTGTCTTGATTGGGCCGATCTTCATTCCATTCTTCATCGTGCCGAAGTTGGATTTCCCTTTCTGGGGATGGTTCAAGGCATTCCTCGGCTTCAGCTTTTATCAGGTCATCGCCAGTGCCTTCATCTTCATCTTTGCCAAGGTATTGCTGGCCTTGCTTGGCGTCATCGGCCCCATCAGTATCTCGAATGCATTTACCGTCCTGCCCGCGCTGATCGTGACGCTGTTTGTCTGCATCTTCGGGCTGTTCAAGATACCGGAGCTGACCGGGGCCATCCTGAGCGGACGCACCGGTACGTGGGTCAACCCACTGGGATAGTGAATATGACAAAGAATGATTTTCCAATTACCGATGCCGGACAAAAGTATCTCGAACTCTACGCCGAGCCGGTTGTGACCAACACCTATCTCAAGCTGGCCCTGCTGGTGCTTTCGGTCGTCGCGCTCACTCTGCTGGCGCTCTTCTATCGCACCCAGACCGCTGCTTTGCGGCTCAAGCCGCTCATCATCTCGGTCTCGGATACCGGGCGCGGGCAGGTGATGCAGTACGACGACTTTGCCAAGATTCCCATCGACCGCGTCAGCAAGTATTACCTCGCGCAATGGGCCGAGTTGTACTACGGGCGTAACCATGCGACATTGCAGCGCGATTTTGCCGAGTCATTGAGCTTCTTCTCGAACCAGTTGCAGAGCGCCACCATCCAGCGCTTTCAGAAAGCGAAGACGCTCGAATCGTTCCTGCTCGATCCCTCGCAACCCAACATCGATATCGAAATCCATTCAGTGGTCCTCGAAGACCTGCGCCAGCCGCCCTATCGGGCCGAGATCGAGTTCGACAAAATCTTCCGCTCTCCCGGCAATATCGACGAACAACACCGCGAACGATGGACGGCGAATGTCGTCTACGGCTTCCGCGACGAAGTGCCCAACCAGATGCTGCTGACCAACCCACTTGGCCTCGTCATCATCTACTGCCGCGAAGACCAGGCATTCGGGAATTGACCATGCGCGATTTTATTTTCTTCGGAGGGTTTGCAAACGGCGCACCCAGTTCTGCGGGCTGCGAAGGTATGCGCATGACGCCGCCGCTTGTGCCTGCTTCTCTATTTCTCTTTCAAAATATCGACGCGGACTGCGCCATCGGGGAAGATCGCCTGGATTTCGAGACTGCCGCCCATGGCCTCGACATAGCTCCGCAGCGTGCTCAGATACATATCCGTACGTTTTTCGATCTTGGATATGGCGCTCTGGTTGACCCCCAGCAGGTGCGCCATATTGGTCTGGGTCAGGCTCCGCGCGGAACGCAGTTGCTCCAGCGGCAACTCCGCAAGAAGTTTGGCGCTACGGGCCTTGATCTCGGCCCTGTCCTTTGCGCTCATCTTTTTCGTGAGGTCACTGAATTTACGCGCCATGGTCCTTCTCTCCTGTTACTTCGACTGATTGCTCTCATTGAGGTACACCGTGAACAACTTTTCCGCCTTCGGAACATGCGTGTCGTACCAGCGGTCGTTGCCCGTCTTATTACCACCCAGCAGCAGGACCGCGTTGCGTCCGGGGTCGAAGGCATAGAGCACCCGGTACGGCTTGCCAGCGTGTTGCACGCGAAGTTCACGCAACTTCGTGGAACTCGTGATGCTGGAGCTGTAGGGGAACGGAAGCGCCGTCCCTCTCTCTTCGAGCAGGGCGACTACGACCGCCACGCTTTTCTGTTCCTCAACGAGGAGGCCATCCCACCAGCGTTCAAACTCCGCTGTCACCAGCACCTCGGTCGCCATGCCCCAAGTATTCCATATCGAGACTATTCCGTCAAAGGACTACTGGACATTGCGTGCTCAGGAAGGCATGGCCTGTGCGCATGAAATATCTCTCCGTGTGTTCGGGCATCGAGGCCGTGACTGTGGCTTGGCAGCCGCTCGGCTGGACCCCCGTCGCATTTGCCGAGATCGACCCATTTTGTTGCTGGTTGCTGCGCTCGCGCTATCGCGCATCGCGTCCGCTGCACATGCCCAGCCCAAATACAGCAGAGTCGCATCAGGAAGCGAAGCAGCGTGCGGCTGCGATTCGCAACGTCATCGCATTGCCTGCCGATGGCACCGTAATCAACGCCGGAGACTTCACTCGCATAGGAGCGAACGATGTCGGAACAATCGACCTTCTGGCCGGAGGCACACCTTGCCAGTCTTTCTCCATCGCCGGAAAGCGAGCGGGACTGGATGATGCGCGTGGCAACCTCACCCTCGAGTTTGCTCGACTTGCTGATCGGCTCCGGCCCTTATGGCTGGTATGGGAGAACGTCCCCGGCGTCCTGTCGATCGACGGAGGACGGACGTTTGGAACCTTCCTCAGGATGCTGGTCGAACTCGGGTATGGCCTCGCATGGCGAGTCTTGGATGCTCAACATTTCGGAGTACCCCAGCGACGGCGTCGCGTCTTCGTTGTCGGACATCTTGGAAACTGGCGAGCTGCCGCAGCGGTACTACTTGAGCGGTCGTGCCTGTCGGGGCATCCTCCGCCGCGCCGAGAAACGCGGCAAGGAACTGCCGTGGGCGTTGCGGTCGGCCCTGCTGGCGGTTGCTTCACAGATACCGCTCCAACTATCGACGCCGGATGCAAAAACGGCTTCGTCCGCAATCAATTAGGAGTTGGTGTCCTTTCATCAACAGAAGAAATATCCCACTGCCTGAATGCCGGTGGTATGGGACGACAGGACTTCGAGACGCAAACGCTGATCGCGCATTCTCTCTCCGCCGATGGATTCGATGCCAGCGAAGATGGTACTGGGCGTGGCTGCCCTCTCATCCCGATTGCCATCTGCACGGCACACACGCAATCGAACGGGCATGGATTCTCGGATGGCATCGCGCACACGTTGGAACAGACAAACAGCCAGGCAGTGGCCTTCAACCTGCGTGGACGCGAGGACGGATCGATCCCGGAACCGTCGCCAATGGCAAGTATTCGCGCCGCATCCGGCGGCAGTAGCAACAGCTATGTTGCGTTCTCCGCAAAGGATTATGGGGCCGATGTTGGCGGCATTGCGCCGACGCTGCGCGGGATGGGTCATGACACGAGTCATGCGAACGGTGGTGGGCAAATAGCCGTTGCCGCTCCGCTGACTGCTTCCTACGGGTCGCCGCGGCGACTCGATAGCTCCGACACGAGTAATGGGCCGCCGAATATTTTGCATTCCGAGATGGCCGTGCGACGTTTGACTCCGCGAGAGTGCGAACGCCTGCAGGGATTTCCCGACGATTACACGCTGGTGGAGTATCGCGGCAAGTCGGCTGCCGATGGCCCACGCTACAGGGCGCTTGGCAATTCGATGGCGGTGCCGGTCATGCGCTGGATCGGGGAACGCATCGCAGCGGTCGATGCCATCCTCCGTGAGACCGACATGCGGAGGTTGCCGTGAACGGGCATGCGCAAATTCGGAAGATGCAGGCGCGTATCTCCCAACCGCGAAGGGAGCTTGGCGCCTTCTGCTATGCCGACCGAGAGCGGTCGTTGTGCATCCCACCTTCCACTCCATCGCCCGGAAACAGGTCTTTCGCATGGCAGGGCGAAGGCCATGCGGAGATGCGGAAAGTGTGGCCCATCCACTCCCTGCTTTTGCAGCCGGAAAAGTGGCAGGCTACGGAATATGGTTCCACTGCTGGCCGGTGGCATGGGCATCCTTCGTTCGATGCCCTCCAGACAGGTGTTTCCATAGAGTGCCAACTCTCCTGTATTTTCCCTGCTCACCTCCGGTCACTCGCTCGGTGCTTGTCCCGCGCCCGGCGGCGCTTCGATGTTCTGCTTCGTTCGCCACGGCGAACGCCCTTTGGGTCTGGGTTTCCAGCAACAAATTTCCCGCGCAGAAAGCAAGAACACGCGGGAAATTTCTTGCCGGAGCCTCCGCAGAAAGCACATCTCGGCCTTGGGAGCGGGGCACCTCACGTCACTTCGTGCAAGAGTGTACCGGAGGCAATCCGGGCAAATACAAACAGGAGAAAAACAATGGCACTCTACGGAAACAACGTCACGCTGAAAGGCTACATCGGCAAGGACGCCCAGAGCTATGCAACCAAACAGCAGAACGTCCTCGTGGTCCTGTCGCTGGCCACCAAGTCCGGCTACAAGGACAAGCAGACCAAGCAGTGGGTGAACCACACCGAATGGCACCGCATCGTCTGTTTCGCCAAGCCGGCCGACTACGCGAAGAACCTGAAGAAGGGCGACTACGTCGAGATTGAAGGCGAGTTGCGCTCGACCGAATTCGATGCCGAAGTCGGCGAAGGCAAAAAGAAGGCCACGGTCAAGCGCCGGGGTTGGGAGATACGCGCCAGCATCGTCAAAAAGCTGGCGCAGCCCCAGGCGGGCGAGAACCTCGATGCCGATTCCATCACGGAGGACGATGCCGCGTAAGCGGCGTTGTCCTCCCACGGGAGGTGCGTCTATGAACATCTTCATAAACAGCGTAACTTTGCGCGGGTTCCTCGCCAGAAATGCCGAGGTTCCCACCTCGGACCATATCCGGCATGATTCCTTCGCGGTCCTGGTGCTGGGCATCGCGTCCGGCACCTGGAAGAAGCAGACCTGCGAGTGGATTCCGCGCACCGAATGGCACCGGATCATTTGTCCCGGCCCGTTCCTGTGCGGCTTCACGCGCGGCATGAAGCAGGGCGCGTACATCGAGGTCACGGGAGAGTTGCACCGCTCGGATTACGACCGCAGCATCACGGTTGCAGGCGAGCGGTTCCCGGTCACGCAGTCCACCTATGAAGTCCACGCGCTCACCATACGCAGGCTGGAAGTTCCAGCCATCGGCGTGGATGAAGGTGAGGACGGCTAAGGCAGGCCGCCCTCTTTTTGCGGAGAGGAGAAATCCTCTCCGCTTTGTTGCTGCAACATGCCGCACACACAGCGCGGCAGAAAGGTAAAAACATGATTGCGAATGCCGTCTTCGTCGCCACGCTGATCTTTCTCGCGCTTGGCTTCTGGCTGATGAGTCAGATGCACTTCCTTGTGCCTTGGCGCAGTTTGATCGTGCATGCGTACTTGCAGCCGATCGCCATGTACTGCGCCCTGCTCTTCGCCAACATCCTCGGCCTGACCATCTGGATCGAACGCAAGTTTTTCCTGCGCGACACAGGCCGCAAGCTCCGGCACCTCGACCGGGAAATCCACACCGGACAGAGCGAGTTGTCGGAAGAAATCCTTTCCCGCTTTGGGGAAGAAGAGGAGGAACGGTAGCCATGCTGCATGAAGACCAATTTATGGAGCGCACGCCCGACCTTGTCGCCAAAATTCGCAAGCTGCGCGAAGCTGCTGAAAAGGAAATGAACAAATTCACCCGCGTGGCCGACTACGACGTGCGTCGCGTCGTCGGCCAGAAGCCGAAGGCATCCCCAGTTTCTGAAGAAACGCCCTCACCCGCTTCTGCCGGTGAACGCACGAAAAGACCTGTCGCAAAGGCAGCGGCCACTCAAACCTCCATTGAATTCTCGCCTGACCTTGCAGAGTGTGGTGATGACAGAGAGGGTGTATGAGATTCGATATTCCGCAGGAGTTGCCGCGTCGTCGCGAGATCGCGCTCGGCGTGCCGAGGCCGGACGAGAGAAGCGTCGCGAAGGAACCGGAGCAGCATCCGATTCTGCGGCGCTTGCAGACGCTGGCGGAACGTGCCGGGCAGTACCGCCTGAATCACGAACCGCCGCGCCGCACAAACTCCGCGCCGCCGCGCCAAGGACGTGAAGTTCCGGCGCACCGTCACAAAGTCCGAGACCCGCGCGAGGTCTCGGACCCCAGGCGCACGCAACGGAACCGCATTCCATCGCAGACCATCGATTTGCAACTCAGGCCGGAAGAACGCAGGAGCATGCTGGAGCTGGGCCGCTTCCGTGTTGTCCGCACCGCCGACCTGGCCGACACCATATATGACGGCAAAGGCCGCAAGCTGGAGGAGGACCTGCGCTATCTGCGCTCGAAGGGTCTGGTCGCCACCCGCCATATCAATCTGCGCCGCGATGGAAAACGCCGCACCATCGAACGTGTCGAAGTCGCCACGCTGACCAAAGACGGTCGCGCGTGGCTGCGAACGAGCGGCGAGGTCCCGAAGGAACAGACCGTCTATGCCGGATTCGTCAAGCCGCGTGAGCTGGAGCATGACTCGCTGATCTATCGCGCCTATCGCAAAGAGGCAGAGAAGATCGCGGAAAAGGGTGGCTCAAACCTGCGGGTGAAGCTCGATTTCGAGATCAAGGCCCAGGTGCAGAAGGCGATTTACGCCGGGCGCAAGGCCGACCCCAAACGAGACATCGCCGAGATCAAACAGCAGGTTGCCGAGCGGCTGGAACTGCCCTTTGTCAATGGTCACATCCAGATTCCCGATGCGCGGATCGAGTTCGACCGCAAGCTGGACAACAACCAGGACCCCGACCAGGGTTCACGCACCGGCCATGAAGACATCGAAGTTTTGACCGCCGCGTATCACGCCGGTCATCTGCGCTCGAAAGCCCAGGCCGGTTTCCGCAACTACGCATCCACGTCGGACCGCGCGACTCTTACCGCAAAGATCGAAGACGACCACGACCTGATGCAGGACATTCTCGACCTCTGATGCTACCCTACGATCCCATTCCGGTCTTGGAGTCCGTGGGCTACACGGAACGCGAGGCCGCGTTCCTGTACCTGGTCGCCCTGCACTCCGGTTTCTTTTTGCGCCGTCAGTATGGACGCTTCGTCCGCCGGGAGCGCGGGGCCATCGCCGAGCAACTCCTGCGCAGGGCCGCTGCGCTCGGTCACCTCCAAAGCATCGCCTGCGGGCAGGCCCGCTTTGTTTATCACCTGGCTTCCAAAGAGGTGTACACGGCAGTCGGGCTGGCTGCTTCGCAGCACCGCCGTCTGAAAGGGGACGCACAGATCAAGTACCGCCTCATGGTCTTGGACTTCGTCCTCGACCATTTGGACGATTCCATCCTCGATTCGACAGACGCGAAGGTCCGATTCTTCACACACACTCTTGGCCTGAGTGCAACGGTCCTTCCGCAGTCCCGCGCCGGAAGCGCACACTTTTTCCTGGAAGAGTTTCCCATCCTGATCGGCGAGCAACAGTCGATTCACTTTACATTTTTCGACGAAGGTGCGCTTTCGACCCGCGGCTTCGAGAACTTCCTGCGCCGGTATCGCGCTGTCTTCGCCGCGCTCCCCGGCTTCGAGCTGCTGTACCTCGCGGACTCAGACCGGAACTTCGAGCGTGCCGGAAAGGTCTTTGCCGCCATCTACCCGCAGACGCGGGCGCTGGGCGTTACGCCGATGACGCCGCGAGGTGTCGACCACTTTCTTGATTATCTTCGCGCCCGTGAGAACACCGGCATGCAGAACCGGTCTGTCACGCTGCGCGATCTTGAGCTTCTGCATGAAGGAGAAACCATCTACACCACGCTCGAACATCAGGCCCTGTGCGCGGCCTGGAAGATCGGCAGCACCAGTGTCGAGAAAATTCGGCAGCGGTTTCAGCAGCAGGGGCCGCGTGCCAAGTTCATCCCCATTGCCATGCCGTACCGTTATCCGCTCTACCAGCTCAAATATGAGCGCATGGAGAAACCGGAGCTTGGGTCTAGGCACCGGACTGGTGAGGTGCCCCTCTTCGAGAAGAAAGTCCCTGAAAAACAACAACTTATGACAGGAGGTGAATAAGTGAAAGTATGTGCTGAGGCGGGAGCGACGCCCCTGCCGGGTTGCCGCGTCGGTTTGCACCGCGCTGGTCGCTCCCGCCTCGGCTCTGGAACATATCCAGAAAATATCGGGCGCAGATATTTTCTGGATATGCGCTGGATTACAAACCAGATCAGTGCCGTAATCCAGCGCTGATCCTCATCGCATCCGGGACAGATACACAACAGATCGCAATTTGATCGACAGGAGAATCGTATGAGCAAACTCAAACTGGAACACGGTGTCAGCAGGATTCGGCGCGCGAAGCTGCAATCCTCCATCGACCAGACCATCGCCGAGAACATCGAGTTGTTGGCGCAGTGGTCGAACAACGAAACGCATTATGTCGTCAATGAACTGCTGCGTTTCGCTCTCACGCAGGAAGAGGACTTCCAGAAGTACAAGGCCAGCCCTGCAGCGAAGGCCACGCAATCTGTCGGCCCCTCCAAGGTACAGCCGACGCCGATCAAGCCTGCCATCGAAGCCGCGCCAAAATCCGAACCATCGTCCACCAGTAGCACGGCCCACGCCTGAAAGGAGGCGTCATTCTCATGAGCTTTCAAGTATACGTTCGGAATTTCATCCGTCCGCTGGTCGAATACCGCACCCTGCTTTCGCTGGGATTGAGCGCGGCTTGCGGCATCGTCTTGAGTAGTCTCTACCCGATTAACCAAACAAATCCCTTGCTGCGCCTGATCGCCTACCAGCGGCCTCCGATCTTTCATGGGCTGCTCTGGAGCTATGACTTCTTTTTGTACAGCACGCCATTTCTTGTTTTCTCCATGATCTTTTCGCTCCTGTACGTCCATCTATATAGGACGGAGTCAGAGCAGGCCGCTGGAGCGCTGCCTCTGTATCCCGATCCTCGTACCCGTACCTCCTTATCTCTGGTGCTGGGCGAAGTCCATCGCCAGCTTGTGCCGAAGCCCAGCCCGGCCCCGCAGTGGCTTTCGGTCCCGGAGCGCGGCCTCTACACCGGCATCGCGTCTTTCGGCTCCATTGGCTCCGGTAAAACTTATGGACTGATCCTGCCTGCTATGCGTCAGTTGTTTGCGTATCGTGCGAACGACCCCGCACGGAAACTCTCCGGCATTGTGCTGGAGGTCAAGGGCGACCTCTGCCGTCAGCTTCAGCGCATCCTCGAATGGTGCGGACGCGCGCGGGATTACATCGAGGTCTCACTCGACGGCGACATCCGCTATAACCCGCTCAACAACTCGCTCGATCCTTACGCGCAGGCATTCAACATCGCATCCATCATCACTTCCATCTGGGGCAAGGGCAAGGAACCATTCTGGCAGCAGTCTTACACGGACCTTATGCGGTACGTGATTTTGCTGCACCGCATCCGCGATGGATACCTCACGATGGTCGATCTCTTCCGCACCGTCATCAGCGCGGGCAGGCTCGAAGAGATGTTGATCGAAGTGGGCGCGCGCTTCAGCACCACCAGCTACATCGGTATCGGCAAAGAGGCGTATGGCGTATGTCAATCGCTCCTGTCTCCTCTGGGATGCGAATGGCGGGAGGATGAGGAACTGTATCTCGTGGCCAGGACGGAGGAACTGGAACGGTTGCTGATCGAGGAGACCTCCGCAGTCTTCGATGTCTTCACTCGTAAGCCGTATCGACCGGAACAGCGCGACCGCTACGACAGCATCCAGTATTGGTACTGGGAGCACTGGAAGTTCTTCCGCTCCGAAGTCAAGACCTCCATCATCCAGGGCATCGTTGTCTTCCTCTCGTTGTTTGAGACCGATCCGCAAGTGCGCCGTGTCTTCTGCCCACCCAAGGAACTCTATGAGGGCAGGCCTTGTGCTGCCGATCCTCGCGGTCGCGTCCTGCCGCCCTTCGAGGAGCTGATCGAGACCGGCAAAGTGGTCGGCCTGAACTTCCCTGTAGTTCTGAACCCAGCGCTGGCCAAAACCATCGGCACCATGATGAAGATCGACTATCAGCGGGCCGTGCAACTGCGCATTCCGAAGATGGATGCCGAACCGGACAAACACTTCCGTCCAACGGTTTTTATCTGCGACGAGTACCAGAACTTCGCCACCGTTGGCGGCGACAATCCCACCGGGGATGAACGGTTCCTGTCCATTTCCCGCCAGCCGAAGTGCATCCCCATCGTCGCGTCGCAGAGTATATCGAGCCTGACCGAGGCCCTGCCCAATGAAGGGGTGAAGACCTTGCTCCAGGCATTCCGCACGAAAGTATTCCTGACGACCTCCGATCCCGAGACGGCACGCTATGCCTCGGAACTATGTGGCAAAGCGGACAGGACCCGGATCAGCTATACCGTCTCCGAGTCCTCAGCCAACGCCAATGTCGGCTGGCTGAGTGGACGCACCTCGTCCAGCAAAGGCTCTGTCTCCGCTTCCAAGCAGTACCAGAAGCATAAGGAGCCGCTGTTTGAGGAAAAGACCTTTTTCGATCTGAAGAACGCACAGGCCGTGGTCGTCGCCTTCAATGGCGTCAGCCCCTTGCCTCCCACCTTCTGCTACCTGAAGCCCGATTTCCTGCCCGTCACCATGACATGGTTCGCGCAGGAGCGAATCGGCTTCGATCCAGGGAGGGTAGAACCGTGAGCTTTGAAATCATCCTGCCGTTCCTGAAGCCGATCCAGCATTTGCTTAAGGCCGCAACCGTCAGCGAGATCATGATCAACCCCGATTCTTCGGTCTGGATCGAGGAGGACGGGGCCATCCAGCTCCTGTCGGGGATTCTCTTCGCGGACGGCGCGCTGTTGACGGGCCTGGAAGTGATCGCCAACCGCTTCGGCAAAAAACTCGACGCCGATTCGCCGATCCTGAACCTGCGTCTGCCCGATGGCAGCCGTCTGGCTGCGACCATCCCGCCCATTGTCCATCCGCAGCCGCTGGTGACCATCCGCAAGTTCACTTCGCGGAACTTCTCGATGGATGATTTGATCGAACGCAAGATGCTGACGGCGGAACAGGCTGCGATACTGGCCTACGCGGTCCGACGTGGCGACAATCTCCTCATCTCCGGCGGAACCTCTACCGGGAAGACCACGCTCCTCAATGTTTTGGCCGATGCCATCCCAAACAATGAGCGCATTCTGATTATTGAAGATACGGCAGAGCTGCACATCCGCAAGCCGCATGTGGTCTCGGCGGAGGCCCAGACGGATACGCACAAACATCCCGTCACCTTCGATGACCTGCTCAAGGCCGCACTGCGTCACCGGCCCGACAGGATCATCCTCGGCGAAATCCGTGGGACCGAGGCCCGCACGCTGCTCGATTCCATGAACACCGGACATCGGGGAACGCTGGCCACCATCCATGCCAGCAGTGCGCAAGGCGCTTTGCTGCGATTGCGCACATTGCTCATGCGCGGTACTTCGTCTCTGCTGCCAGCCGAAGCCGATGCGGAAATCCACACGTCCATCCACTGCGTCATCCATATCGACCGTAAAGATGGGATGCGGCACGTCCGGGAAATCCTGGAAGTGACATCATAGGACGATTCAGCCAACAGGAATTAGGCCTCAAATAATTCTTTCGCTGATTCATAAAAATCGAGCAGGAGTATCATAGTCATGATTATGGCAACCATCCACATTTCGGAGGCCGAAGCAACCCGCAACTTCGCTGCCGTTATGGATCGCGTGCGTGCGGGTGTTGAAGTCGTCATCGAGAATGAAGACTCTCCGGTGGCGATTCTGCGCTCTGCCTTGGAGCCTCGCGGCCGTCTTCTTTCAGAATCTATTGCTCTGGCCGAAAAACATACCCAAGAGCTGGGGTATGAGCCAGTCATGGACGCGAGCTTTGCCTCTGATTTGGAAGAAATCATTCGCAATCGCAAGCCTCGTGAACTCTCCACATGGGATTGATCCTCGATACCAGTATTCTGATCGCAGGCGAACGGCGAAGGGAAACGGTGAAACAGGTTCTCCAGCGTGTGCAGGCCGCGCACAACGAGACTGAAGCCGCGCTCTCCGCTGTCAGCGTCGTCGAACTGACGCATGGCATCTATCGGGCAAAAACCGATGTAGACCGTGAACGGCGGCGAGCATTCTCGGAAGAACTGTACCGGGACATGATCGTGCATCCGGTTTCGCTTGCCATCTCCCAACTCGCCGGACGTATCGAAGGCGAACAGACCGCAGTCGGGAACATCATCGCCTTTGAGGATCTCCTCATCGGGGCCACAGCTCTGTACTTAGGGTTCGCCGTTGTTTCATTGAATGTGAAACACTTCCAGCGCATCCCCGGCCTCAATGTTCTCTCACTCTGACACGTCAGTGCCAGCTGCGCACGTTGCTCCTGCGCGGCATTTCGTCTCTGCTGTCCGCCGAGGCCGATGCGGAAGGCCGAAGCCAACTATAAAAAGCACTGTGTCCACTTTTCTGAGTCCCTTCCGGTCTTTGAGGACGATTACGCCATCACCATCACGGATGATGTCTCCGGTCCCAACGAACAGCGCTTCGTGTCCATTGGTTCGGGCGCGAGGGGACGAGCGCTGGTTGTCGTCTACAGCTATCGCGGGAGAAAGATTCGCATCATCTCAGCGCGATTGGCAGAGCCGCACGAACGCATGCAGTACGAGGAGGAGCGATGAAACAGCAATACGATTTCAGCAAAGGCAAGCGTGGCCGGATCACGACCCCGGAGCCGGAACAGCGGGGAAAGACGCGAATCACCATCCGTATCGATGACGACATGGTGGACCACTTCTTGAAAGAGGCCGAGAGGTCTGGCGGTTCGGCAGGCTATCAGACATTGATCAATGATGCATTGCGCCAGCATGTGGAGGGCAAAGCGCCAAAGCTCGAAGACACGCTCCGCCGCATTCTCCGCGAAGAAATCAAAGCCGCGAGCTAGCTTTCGTATTGACCCGATACAGGCGAATGATCGATCGCGTTTTGCCCGGAAACAAGAATACGTGATCGACCGATGTTCCCGTCTCCCTGCTCACGTTGACATTGAATGCACCGCAACAGAACTCCCAAAATTGTTCTGTCGAACCTGCTCCTGTGCGCTCGCGCTTCAAGATGTTCCTGTTTTGGGAAAGAAGAAAAAAGAGCAAAGCAATTTTGTGACCTTTCGATGGATGGAGGTTCCCTCTGACCAGCAACGGTCACGCTTCTGTCACACACGGGGCGCTCCTATGCTCAATTCCCCTCAGAGGTGACATCTATGCGAACCGATTGGTCCATCAACATACCCTTCCGCACCCAGCAGTTCCTCCTGCTTGCTGCCCAGGCGGGCAGCTTCCACAAGGCAGCCAAAACATTTGGCGTCCATCCTTCCGTACTGGCTCGGCATATCGAAAGATTGGAAAACGATCTTGGAGTCAAACTCTTCGATCGCGATCGCAATTCATTTTCCATAACGGAACCGGGCAGAATTTTTGTCCGGGAAATTCAGGAGGCGATGACCCATGCGGCACGGGCCTGGGACCTCACACGATATCAGGCTCGGATCGAGCAAGGCCCATTTCGGCTTGGCTATTCCGCCTATATCCATACCAAGCTGGTGCTGATGCTGGAACGGCTCGATTTACCGGATTCCACCAAGCAGTCCGACGAAACAACCGGGAAGCGATCCGGGAATACCCGGTCGTATTTGCAGAAACAGGAGTTGCGGGTCGTTCTCGAAACCGGTTCTACCATCAACCTCGTCGATGATGTGTTGCGCGGCAGGCTGCATGCCTCCTTCGGCATCCAGCCCATCCTTGAAGAAGACCTCTGGGTCAAACCCATTATGCGGGAACCATTCTGCCTCGGCATCTCGAAGAACCATCGCCTGGCAAAACAACCGTCCATTTTTGCAAAGGACATGGACGGAGAGATGGTCTTCTTTCTGCCGCGGGCGATCCATCCCGGCTTCTATGATCGAACGCTGGAATACATCGCGAGCACAGGCGCCAGACCTGTCTGGAAAGAGGTACTCTCGTTCACCCATGCAATGGAAATTGTCGCCTACAACTTCGGCGTAGCACTGCTGCCGCAGTCTGTCGCGCGGCATTCTCACATGGGCGTGATCTTCAAGCCCATTACGGACAAACTGCTCTGGATCGAAACCGCACTGTTTTCCAGACGGTACCAGCAGGACAGCAGAATTCAGGAACTTCTTGATGTTCTTTTGTTGCGGCTCAGGCCGTTTTTACCGAATAGTTAGTTCCCGGAGAGCGTTATGCGCCAGCTTGACCGGCGTATAACGCTCTCTACACATCTGAAATTCATTCACAGCCACCTGCCTGCCATTGGCAAACTAGAACCAACAAAATCTGGCTTTATAGCGGAATCTGTGGGTAAAAAGGCGGTGGAAGACGGTTAAACTTTGAAAGCTCGACAGCGGAACTGGTGACCGGAAGAAAGCCCCGACGTACTTGATGCTTAACCTGTTGATATATTCATGCAATCAGTTGAAAAAAACGTTTATCTGGTGATCCTTCGCAGGATGCTCGCTTGTCTTCTTCCACTTTTTACCCATAGATTCTGCTGAGGAAGGCCAAAATCTAATCCCCCTGCTCCTCCCCTCCATGTAGCACTCACCGCAGCCCTGGGAGAAACAATTCGTTCAGGCTTTCACCATAGAATGCCTACGGTCAACGGAATGATCTCCACGTTCTTGTATGGGGCAAGGTTTGAATTTTCAAACAGGTCCTCATAGCGCGCCTCCGTGTAGAGCTTGTACCGGTGGTTCGGCGAGATCTGCATCGTAAAGCCGAGACCAACGTCGGCCATCGGCATGGTTGCTGGAGTAATGGTAGATGACACTGTTTTGCCAAGTGAGGCTGCTGCAATTGTTGTAGCAGGCACAGAGCAGATAGCATTGTTTGCCGGTTCCTGGTTCTGTGTATACGGTTTGTATGCGGGAGAATCCTCCTCCCCCCACGACATATCTTCGCGCTGTGACTGGCTAACCATAGCGGACATGGCATTGGATCGTGATCAGCTATACCAACCGGTAGCGGTTGTCGGATAGAATCTAAAAGATGCTGCTGTATGAAAAGGGCCGATTGACTTTTGCTCTCGCAATGCCGACTATGCTCAGTTCTAGCCTCCTAGCTTCAAGACGCAGGACTGGGGTTTGTCGTAGGGGGTAGGTTGATTGTGTTGGATGTTTATTTCAGATCAAGAAGGATCCAGATGAAGGTTGTCATTCTGTGTGGTGGGAAAGGAACCCGTCTTCGGGAAGAGACAGAATTTCGCCCCAAGCCGATGGTCGAGATCGGGGGACGTCCGATTTTGTGGCACATCATGAAGTGTTATGCTCACTATGGCTACGCCGACTATGTTCTTTGCCTGGGGTATCGTGGCAATATCATTAAGGAATATTTCCTGAATTATGAAGCAATGAACAACGACTGCACGGTCTCCCTCGGGCACAGTCATGAGATCACCTATCACCAAGCTCACGAGGAAAGCGGCTATCGAGTAACGCTTGCCGATACCGGACAGGAGACCCTGACTGGCGGGCGCCTACAACGCGTCGCAAAGTACATTGACGACGACACATTCCTTCTGACTTATGGAGATGGCCTATGCGATGTAGACATCAACAAGCTCGTCGAGTTTCATCATGCGCATGGCAAACTGGCAACCGTCACGACTGTCCGTCCGGCCTCACGATTTGGCATACTGGAATTAAGTGCTGACAACAGTGTGATGCGATTCTCTGAGAAGCCGCAATTGGATGGCTGGATTAACGCAGGATATCTTGTGTTGAACCGAAAGGTATTCGACTACCTCACGGGCGATGACAGCATCTTCGAGCGGGAGCCAATGGAACAGCTTGCCGCCGAAGGGCAACTGGTTGCCTATAAACACGATGGTTTCTTTTTTGCGATGGATACCTACCGCGAGTACCAACATCTGAATGAATTGTGGGCTACTGGAACAGCGCCGTGGCATACATGGCGATAAGCAAATTTTCAGAAAAATCTTTGACCAGCTCGGCTTTCTGGAAAGGTCGTCCGGTATTCGTCACAGGCGGTAGCGGACTGGTGGGCAGTTGCTTGGTTCGCCGTTTGCTGGAAAATGACGCGGAGGTGGTCTGCCTCATCCGCGATTGGGTACCGCAATCTGAACTGATCCAGTCGGGGGATTTGGAACGGGTACGTGTTGTCCGCGGTGATGTTCGAGAGCAGGACGCGATGGAGCGGTGCCTCGGCGAATACGAGATTGACACGGTATTTCATCTGGCCGCGCAAACCATCGTCGGCATCGCCAATCGCAATCCTGTCTCCACATTCGAATCCAACATCCAGGGCACATGGACGCTACTCGAAGCGTGCCGCCGCAGTCCGAAGGTGGAGCAGATCGTAATTGCGTCTTCCGACAAGGCCTACGGCGACCAGCTTGTGCTCCCTTATAGCGAGGAGACGTCGCTGGAAGGCCGTCATCCCTACGACGCAAGCAAGTCCTGCGCCGATCTGATCGCACAAGCGTATGCCAATACGTATGGGCTGCCACTTACCATTACACGCTGCGGCAACTTCTATGGTGCGGGCGATCTGAACTGGAATCGTATTGTGCCGGGAACCATACGCTCTCTGCTAAATAACGAAAGGCCCATCATCCGCTCCGACGGCCAATTCATCCGCGATTACTTTTACGTGGACGATGGTGTGGCAGCCTATATGATGCTGGCAGAAAAGCTGGCGGCGGATCGATCGCTGATCGGACACGCCTTCAATTTCTCGAACGAACTACAGATCACCGTGCTACAACTGGTGGAAATGATTGCGAAAATCATGGGTTCGAACCTTCAACCCGACATCAGGAATGAGGCTGCGCATGAAATCCGGCACCAATATCTGAGTGCTGCGAAGGCGCGCAAAATGCTGGACTGGGAACCACTCTTCACTCTCGAACAGGGTTTAGTCGATACTGTCCAGTGGTACAAGGAGTTTTTGCAGCCGTGAGCACAATCAAGATTGTCGATTGCAACCAGACTGTCGGTAGGAAGACTGCTGAGGAGTTGCGCGAGGAGATCCTTGCGCTTGCCGATCAGTATTTCGCGGCCAAATTTGGAGCTAAACCCTTCGTCTCGGACGAATCGGTGGTTCCCGTCTCCGGCAAGGTTCTGGAGGCCGCCGATCTACGCAACCTGATCGATGCCTCGCTTGATTGCTGGCTCACCACGGGCCGTTTCGCCGCAGAGTTTGAGCGCAAATTTGCGCGTTACCTTGGGGTGCGTGGAGCATCGCTGGTAAACTCAGGCTCCTCCGCCAACCTCTTGGCAATTTCGTGCCTGACGTCCCCAAAACTCGGCGACCGGCAACTGAAGCCTGGAGATGAGGTCATCACGGTCGCGGCTGGCTTCCCGACGACGGTGAACCCGATCATCCAAAACCAGTTGGTTCCCGTGTTTATCGATGTGACGCTGCCGAGTTTTCAGGCGGATTCGAGTCAACTTGAAGCGGCCCTCAGCGACCGCACCCGCGCCATCATGATCGCGCACACGCTGGGCAACCCCTATGATCTGGACGTGGTCGCCAGCTTTGCAAAAAAACACAAATTGTGGCTGATTGAAGATAGTTGCGATGCGCTGGGTGCCACCTATAAAGGCCAGATGGTGGGCACATTCGGCGACCTGGCCACATTCAGCTTCTATCCGGCGCACCACATCACCATGGGCGAAGGCGGCGCGGTGGTGACCAACAGCCCGTTACTCAAAACGTTGGCTGAATCTTTCCGCGACTGGGGCCGCGACTGCTGGTGCGAACCGGGCAAGGACAACACCTGCGGCAAGCGCTTTGACTGGCAGCTCGGCGACCTGCCCTGCGGTTACGACCATAAATATACATATTCGCACATCGGCTACAATCTGAAACTCACCGATATGCAGGCGGCCATAGGACTTTCACAGTTGGAAAAGCTGCCCGGTTTTATCGCCGCGCGTAGACGGAATTTTCAGTGCCTTTATGACGCCCTGGAGCCGCTGCAAGAAGTGCTGATGCTGCCGGAGGCGACACCGGGGGCAAATCCAAGCTGGTTCGGCTTCCCCATCGCGGTGCGGGAGGACGCACCCTTCACCCGCGACCAGCTTATCCGCAAACTGGATGCAAGCAAAATCGGCACGCGGCTGCTCTTCGGGGGTAATCTGATCCGCCAGCCCGCCTACAAGGATGTGAAGTACCGCGTAGTCGGCGACCTGAAAAATACCGACTTCGTCATGCGCAACGTCTTCTGGCTCGGTATCTATTCAGGACTGGACGAAAGCATGCTGGACTATGTCGCGGACACCATAAAGGCCTTCTCAATCAACAGTAAGAGCCAGGGATCGCCAATTTTGCAATAATTCCCCCGACAGACGTAATTACTCTAGCGTACCGTTGACTCCTCAGCTTTACCGTCGTTGAGCCGGCACTTGATATACGCAGGATCGGCAAGTTTCTCCATGTGTCATAGGAGACTGCTGACGAAGGCAACAGAAAAAGATGAAAGCATCCGACTACATTGCAGATGTACTGAAAGAGAAAAATGTTCCGGCCGTATTTGAACTGGTCGGGGGCATGATTACGCATATGCTCGACTCTCTCTGCGTCAAGCAAGGCGTTCAGGTCGTAAGTATGCACCATGAGCAAGGTGCGGCCTTTGCAGCCGAAGCTGCCGGACGGATTACTGGAGTACCTGGCATTGCCATGGCAACGAGCGGCCCCGGAGCCACCAACCTGCTCACTGGGATTGGCAGCTGCTATTTCGATTCAAGCCCAAGCATATTCCTTACCGGCCAGGTAAACCGTCATGAACAAAAGGGCGACCGCGCTATCCGGCAGCTTGGATTTCAGGAAACCGATATCGTAGCCATGGCAAGCCCCATCACCAAGAAGGCTACTCTGGTGAATGATGCGCAACTGCTGCCGAGTTTGCTCGAAGATGCTTTTCATATCGCAACCCACGGACGCCCTGGTCCTGTGCTACTCGACATCCCGATGGATGTCCAGCGCGAGGAGGTTGACCCGGCATGGCTGAGATCAGCCCCAGTATTCGCAGAGGCTGCTCTTGACGAGCGAGATCTGGTGGCTGTGCGCGAAGCATTGCTGCGGGCACGCAAGCCACTGATTCTGGCAGGCGGCGGTGTTCGTTCCGGTAATGCCGTCCAGGCTTTTCGTGATCTTGTAATTACGACGAATATCCCTGTTGTGCATTCGCTGATGGGTGTGGATTTATTGCCATACCATCATCCCCTGAACGCAGGCATGATCGGCAGTTATGGCAACCGCTGGGCAAACCTTGCACTTGCGGAGTGCGATTGCCTGGTCGTGGTAGGCAGCCGGCTGGATGTCAGACAAACTGGCGCAGACACAGCGGGTTTTAAGGAAAATCGGAAAATCTTCCACATCGATTGCGAACCAGGCGAAATGAACAATCGCGTCACGGGATGCCATGCAATCCTGAGTGAAGTGCGGCCCGCTTTACAAGCGTTAAAGGAACTCTTGTACCCGGTGAGAAACAGATTTATCGAAAATTTTGCAGGCTGGCAGGCGACCATTGCATCTCTCCGATCGAAGTGGTCTGACCTCGATGAACTCAAAGACGTAAAAGGAATCAACCCGAACCTGTTCATGCATGAGCTATCGCAGGTCAACGGGAATGCGGCTGCCTATGTGGTCGATGTAGGGCAGCACCAGATGTGGGCGGCGCAGTCTCTCGAGTTGAACGATCGGCAGCGGTTCCTCACTTCTGGCGGAATGGGATCCATGGGGTTTGGACTTCCAGCGGGTATTGGAGCCGCCGTTGCACTCAGAGGACAGCCCGTCGTTGTCATTGCCGGGGACGGCTCCTTCCAGTGCAACATTCAGGAGTTGCAGACTGTCGCGCGCCTCGGCCTACCAGTAAAAATAGTAATCATCAACAACCAGTGTCTCGGGATGGTTCGGCAATTTCAGGAAAGCTATTTTGGAGGTCGATACCAATCTACGATGTGGGGCTACTCGGCGCCTAATTTTGAACAGGTCGCACGAGCCTATGGAATCCCTGCACGGACGGTTTCGGAGCCGTCTGAAGTTCGAGCCACTTCCTCCTGGCTGCATGCCGATCCGACGTCTCCATCGCTCTTGCAGGTCATGATTTCTCCGATGGCGAATGCTTATCCAAAATTGGCCTTCGGCAAGGGAATGTCTTCAATGGAGCCCCAGGAAAAGCCGGTTGAAATGGAAGGCACGTAAACACAGAGAGAGCTTATGTGTCGACTATCTGTATTTTCTACCAGAAACACATGTGTGGCCGCCAGGTAATGTTTGCAACGCAACGGTGTATTGGAAGAATAAATTATTCTGTTTCGCCAACGAATGCAGGATTGCTCTGCATGTGAACCATGTTCGGCGACAAAGGAAACTCCTTCTTGACATCTGCCAGGCTAGATTCGACCGACCTTCAACTCATGCTTGATCAGACCGCGGGTCTATGGGAGGAGGTACGTGAAAAACGGATTTTCATCACCGGAGGTACGGGCTTTTTTGGCTGCTGGTTGATGGAAAGCTTTGCCTGGGCTAATCAGAACTTAGGCCTGCATGCGTCCGCCACCATGCTGACTCGCGACGCCGCAGCATTTGTACGGAAAGCTCCTCATATCTCTGCCGACCCCTCCATCCATCTATTGGAAGGGGATGTGCGTAATTTTTCTTTTCCAGATGGCGACTACGCTTACGTCATCCATGCCGCAACCGAGGCAAGCCTCCACCAGACGGAGAATGCACCGCTGGAGATGATGACCACGATCGTCGATGGCACTCGCCATATTTTAGAGTTCGCGCGTGTAAGAGGCACACGCAAACTCCTGCTGACCAGTTCCGGCGCAGTCTACGGCAAACAACCTTCGGACCTGGCGCACATTCCTGAGAGCTACATGGGTGGCCCAGACTCGCTTCATGCGTCCTCCACCTACGGAGAATGCAAGCGGATGGCAGAGCAAATGTGCATGCTCTATGCCACCCACTCCGAGCTGGAATGCAAGATCGCCCGCTGCTTCGCATTTGTAGGCCCGTATCTTCCCCTCGATACCCATTTTGCGATTGGCAATTTCATCCGCGATGCCATCGCGGGCACAACCATCAACATCCAAGGCGACGGCACGCCGATGCGTTCGTATCTCTACGCAGCCGACCTTGCAATATGGCTATGGACGATGCTTTTCCGTGCGCCTTCTTTGCGAGCCTACAATGTTGGTTCCGAGGAGGCAGTATCCATCCTTGATCTGGCGCGGGAGACGGCCTCCGTACTCCGGCCAGACCTGAGTATCCGCGTTGATAAGCAGCCAACTCCTGATGCTCCGATTCTGCGTTATGTGCCCGCGACGACATGTGCGCGGGAGGAGCTTGGACTCCGGCAACATATCGATCTACGCGAAGCCATCCAGCGGACAGCCAAATGGTATGGCTATGAGTAAGAAAATAATAGTCATATTAATTTCTGCACGTCTGGCACATTGGACGTATATCAGAACGGATGAACATTAAAAAATCAATTACGGGAAGTAGCCTCTGGCAATGGACACGAAGAGTCCTAGGTCTGGATCGTGCAATCATCTTCTCCGTCCTTGCGCGCGGATGGTCCAGTCTGGCTGGCCTTGTCACGGTCACCCTGATTGCCCGCTTTCTGTCCCCCGCCGAGCAGGGGTATTACTACACATTCGGAAGCCTCGTCGCGTTACAGATTGTCTTCGAGCTGGGCTTTTCTTTCGTCATCCTGCAGATGGCGAGCCATGAATCCGCGCATCTCACCATCTCGGCGGATGGAAGAATTACAGGCGACCCTGTCCCCCACGCGAGATTGGCCTCCGTTCTGCAAAAATCTGTGCGCTGGTACTCCGTTGCTGCATTGCTCATGCTGGCCGGATTGATTCCCGCTGGAATATATTTTTTTTCGTCCCATCCGCACCCAGGGGTAGCAGTGGCGTGGCGTCTGCCTTGGTACGCCGTGGTGGTTGCTGCAACCCTTACTTTTCAGATCGATCCTGTTTTTTCATTTCTCGAGGGCTGCGGATACGTGGCACATGTGGCGCGAACGCGGTTCTGGCAGGCATTTGTCGGAAGCCTGCTGGCCTGGACAGCCTTGTTGACGCACCACGGGCTCTTCGCTCCAGCGATGATGATCTTCGGACAAGCGTTGGCTGGCAGCAGTTGGCTCTTCAGCCGCCGCCGCCTGATTATTGGACTGCTCCGGCACGCGGCAGGCCCCCATAAAATTCTTTGGGGTACAGAAGTTTGGCCCTTCCAGTGGCGGATTGCCGTCAGTTGGCTATGCGGATACTTCATTTTCCAGCTCTTCAACCCGGTTCTCTTTGCCTACTGGGGGCCTGTGGCCGCCGGCCAGATGGGCATGTCGCTCAGCATCAGCAATGCGCTTATGTCGCTCGCCATCGCATGGATCAGCACCAAATCCGCACCATTTGGCATGATGATCGCGCGCAAGGAATATGCGAAACTTGATAAGATATTATTTATGGCTCTCTTTCAGTCCGTCAGTGTCGTGATTGCCGGGTCGCTTGTGGTTTGGGGTGCAGTGGTCTATCTCTACTCGACCCATATGCGCTTTTCTCATCGACTGCTCGGTCCCGGCACTTTTGGAATGCTGCTCGTGGCCATGAGCTTGAACGTCATCGTGTTTGCAGAAGCTCTTTACTTAAGGGCGCACAAACAGGAAAAGTTTCTCCTGAACTCAATACTGAGTGCAGTATTAACGGGACTCTCCACATTTTTCCTTGGCAAGCAGTTCGGCGCGACCGGGATGGTGATGGGGTATCTGATCGTCGGCATCGTGGTTGGACTGGGACTTGGAACCTATACTTTTTTTAAATATAGAAGGATCTGGCATGTCGAGTGAGCAGCCGCTTCTCAGCATCGCGATTCCAACTTACAACCGTAGCAAGTATCTGGCACAGCTCTTGGAGGTCCTCGCACCGCAGCTATCCGGCGAGTCACGCGTAGAACTCATCATTTCCGATAATGCCTCCCCGGATGACACCCAATCCATTGTCGAGTCCTTCCAGCGCGACGGCATGGATTGCAGATACATAAAAAATAGTTCCAACCTTGGACCCGACGGTAATATCCTCCAATGCTATGAGAAGTCCCAGGGCAGGTATGTATGGATATTTGGCGATGACGATGTAATCGTCCCATCTGGCGTTCAAAAGGTGTTAGATTGCCTCTCTGCTGGTGAATATGACCTGGTATATGTAAGCTCCCACGGCTTTACAGGACTGACTCTCCCGCACTTTCGTTCCAATCGACGATTCCGACAGCCTGAAGTGATTGCGAATGTGGAAGACTTCGTCAGTAGAGTCAATGTATTCCTTACCTTCATCGGGGGTAATATTATCAACAAAACTAGGATTTCTACAGTCCCAAACGATCCATTTTCCAGTCTCGTTGGAACTAATCTCGTTCAATTGGGTTGGATATATACGGCGTTGAGGCAATATCAGAAAGGCCTTTACATACATGAACAACTTGTTGGCGCCAGAGGGGAGAATACCGGAGGCTACCCACTCTTCAAAGTCTTCGGCCAGCATCTTCACTTCATAACGGAAAAATGGCTGAAGATACCTATACTCAATCGCTTAATATTCAATGGAACGCTTCAGAGATTCTTTCCCGGTTTCTTGTTAAGTACGAGATGTTCTCGCAGAAGCTTTGTACAGGAAGATCCGCATAAGGCCCTTGCTCTCATATTTAAAAACAACTATCGCTATTGGATCTTTGATTATCCAATCATCGTCTTGCCTTTGACTTTAGCTAAGATTTGGTTTCAGCTCCTTCGCATAGTAAATAAGGCAGACAGGATATTCGGCGGAATCATGATTCGCTAAACTCGACAACTAGTTCGCATTCCAGTCACCTAAACCCATTATGAAACGCATACATGTGTTCCTTCGCAAAGCACAATCCGCCAAGAGATATTGGGTCCAGAATGGTTCTTATTCCCTCATTTGTAAGCTATTGGGGGAAATTAAGCGCAGGTTTTCAGATGAACTTCACTTGCAATTCTTGCTCTGGCTGAAGCAAAGAGAATTCAAGAACGATAAACACTTCGATCTGAGTTTGGTCACAGCGGGTTTTGCCAACCGTTTGGCTGGCTCAGATCACGATCATGACATCCTGCGCCGCATTGTGCGTGCATACAGCAGGGCTAAGGAAGTTCAGAAAACATCTGGACCCAGCTATCAGGTCAGTAATGAATGGCTGCCTATTTACGAAAGGCCGCTCCTGGAAGTGATGCGGGCGTTGCAGGAAGAGGATATTGCTGCGCTTGCCCGTATCTATGGTAATTTTATGCGGGACGATTGTAGTATCGGTTTGGTAGGATTGCCGATTAACATGAGGAAACATTTTTTCGGCGAGAAGATCAGCAACAGAAATAAAAAGCGCTTTCTTGTGGATTTTATCCATCGGTACAATTTATGGGAAAGTTTTCTTGGAACTACCCATGATACCCACGATCTGGTTTCTCCCTGTATTGGGAATCCTTACGGGGTTGAGATTGATGGTACGTTCATCAAGGCTGGATCTGATTATCTCCATTACTATGCAACTCTCATTGGGAGGCTTACACGACACAACAGTCATCGAACAGTTGTTGAACTTGGCGGAGGATTCGGTGGAATGGCCTATTACCTTGTCAGGGATAGCAATAACATTACCTATATTGATTTTGATCTTCCTGAGAATCTGGCCTTAACTGCATATTATCTACTTAAGGCTTTCCCAAACAAAGCACTTAAGCTATTTGGTGAGGTCGATATAAGCGACATAAACATCACTGACAATGAAATAGTGCTTATGCCAAGCTTTGAAATAAGCAGAATGCATGATAATTGTGTTGATTTGCTATTTAATTCATATAGTCTTGCGGAAATGTCAGCGGAAACAATCAAGGTCTATATCAGTGAGTTTATGAGGATCGGTCGGAACTATATTCTCCACGTCAACCACAACAGAGATAGTGTGGTGGTTGCCGACGATTTCGGCATAGACCTCGAGCGTTTTGATCTTCTCTACAAGATTCCGGCATTATGGAATGGCGGAAGAAGATCAGATATGGATGAGTATGAATATTTGTTCAAGAGAATTCCATAGGCTCTAAATTGCAATCAGATGACACCCGCGTAAACCTATTATGAAACGCATACATGTGTTCCTTCGCAAATCCCGATCCGCCAAGAAATATCTGAGTCAAGACGGTTTCTATTTGTTATTTTGTAGGCTACTGAGACATGTAACCTACGGAATCAGAGACTGGATCCTGAGCAAGAAGGCCAAGTGTCCACCACTTCATCTCGGGGAATCACCTAAACTTATCGGGTTAAGTAATATTAGTTTTGGGCATTCTTTTAGATCCGGCAAAGACTTATGGCTGGAGGCTGTGATCAGATTTCAAGGAATTACCTATAGTCCCCAGATAGTCATTGGGGATAACGTGGGAGTCAGCGACAACGTCCATATTGGCGCAACCAATAGAGTTACTATTGGCTGCGGCGTTCTCATCGGAAGCCGAGTAATTATCATCGATCACAACCATGGTATTTATAGTGGCGACCATCAAAGCGTACCCGGTATACCGCCAAACTTACGCAGATTAGACGCTGATAGGTGTGTTTTTATCGGAAACAATGTTTGGATCGGAGATGGCGTAGCTGTACTTCCCGGCGCGACGATTGGAGACGGGAGTATTATCGGAGCCAATTCCGTCGTGACGGGTACCATCCCTGCCAATTGTATTGCGATGGGATCCCCCGCACGGCCTGTGCGTCACTTTGACGAAGCTAGTGGAATATGGAAAAGAGTAGAGGCTCCTAAATGAATGCTGGTTGTACAATCGTTTCTCCAAACTATCTTCCCTATGCGCGCACTCTTGCAGCATCATATCTCCAGCACCATCCCGACCACTTATTTTTCGTTTTGATCGTGGCGGATGTTAAAGATAAGGGAGTATTTGCAGCGGAACAATTTACCACAGTCTTATTACAAGACTTGGGGCTGGACAACTTGTACTCGTTGGCGATGAAGTACAACATACTTGAACTTAACACTAATGTAAAACCATCATTTCTTAACTTTTTGCTCAGGGCTTATCCCTCGCTAGAAACACTTGTTTACTTAGATCCGGATATATTTGTATACGCACGACTCGAGCCCGTCTACACGCTCCTTAAATCTAACAACATTGTTCTTACGCCTCACATAGTTGTGCCGACGCTAGAGCCATTCCTAGATATTGAGCAAAGCATACTTGTTACCGGAACCTATAATTTAGGATTTATCGCGATTCGACGAAGCCAGGAAGCGGCTGCGATGTTAAGTTGGTGGGAAATACGCTGCCTACAGCTTGCGTACAATGAAACGCGTACTGGTCTTTTTGTAGATCAAAAATGGGTGACTCTAGTTCCAGGTATTTTTGAACATGTGGCAATTTGCAGACATCCAGGATGTAATATGGCATATTGGAATCTCCAGGAGAGAAAGCTGCAAATCGGCGACATTGGATACCGTGTAAATGAAGCATATAACTTATATTTCTATCACTTCAGCGGCGTAAGTGTGGACGATCCAAAAAGCTTAACAAAATACACTGAGCGATTTACACTGGATAACAGGAACGATCTTATAGATATTTTTACATCTTACAAAGCTCTGGTCTCGAATAATAGAGACTCCCTTGCGGATCGAATTCCCTATGGCTTCGATCATTTCAGCGATGGTAGCGAGGTCACACCTCTTGCGAGACGTATCTTTGCGGCTCACGAAGGAAGGTTTTCCGGCAAGGATCCCTTTGACCCAGCCGGCCCTTTTTATCGGTTCGCAAAGAGGAGGAGATTGGTGGGCGGTAAGAATTACAGAGGTCCGACCAGATGGCGTGAGGTCAATCAAAAGGACTTCCGCATTCGTATTCTAAATTCGGTATTTCTTGCAGCCTTATTTGTCCTCGGACCAAGCCGATACGAATTGCTTATGCGTTATCTATCTCACTTCAGCATACTTAGGTCGCAGAAACTATTCATTAAGTAGGGTATCCCGTGCGAAAGTACTTGCTTGTTTCAGAGCTGGCTCAGCAAATTCGGACAGGGGTTTAAGTGGAAGTTCTTTTCGCCCGCAGCCTAAGATGGCTGGGGAGAGGAGAGCAGATGAGCAGACGTCCGCGTCGGAACCACACAGCGACTTTCAAGGCGAAGGTGGCCTTGGCCGCGATCAAGGGAGAAAAGACACTGTCGGAGTTGGCGGAGCAGTTTGACGTTCATGCCAACCAGATCACGCAGTGGAAGGGCCAGTTGCTGGAGGGTGCCGTTGGGGTCTTCGGCGGCGAAGCAAAAGCAGAGCCCGCAGCAGCGGCGGTAGACCTCACGACGCTGCACGCCAAGATCGGCGCCTTGACGCTGGAGAACGATTTTTTAGAAGGGGCGCTCACCAAGGCGGGACTTCTGAGCGCAAAGCGATGATCGACCCGGAGCACGATCTTCCCATCAAGAGACAGGCCGAGGTTCTGGGCATCAGCCGCAGCTGCGTCTACTACGAGCCGCGCCCGATCTCAGCCGAGGATCTTTGGCTCATGCGGCACATCGACGAGCTGCATCTGAACTACCCCTTTGCCGGCAGCCGGATGCTGCGCGATCTGCTCGGCCATGAAGGTCTGGAGGTAGGTCGCAGGCATCTTCGCACGCTAATGAGGCGGATGGGGATTGAGGCCATCTATCGCAGGCCCAACACCTCCAGGCCCGCTCCAGGGCACTGAATTTATCCATATCTGCTGCGCGGCCTGGCCGTCACGCGGCCCAATCAGGTCTGGGCGATGGACATCACCTACATCCCGATGGCGCGGGGGTTCGTCTATCTGGCAGCGGTGGTGGACTGGTTCAGCCGCCGGGTTCTAGCCTGGAAGCTATCCATCACGATGGCTTGGCTGGGTGGGCTGAAGACCGGAGTGCATGGCCGACAGACTGAGACCAAGGCGCTGATTGTTGTAGCTGCCGAGGAAGACGGCAAAGGGATCGGGTGGATTCGGATGCGACCCATTCCTGACGCTTCGGCCCAGAGCTTGATTCCATTCGTCCGGGAGAGCGTGGAACCGGGCGGGCTGGTTCACACCGACGGCTGGCTGGGCTATCGCACGCAACACGACGGACAGGAAAAGAAAGATACTGGCCAATACGACCAGCCTCGTCGTGTGACCTACACCCCCACTTGCCGCCTACTGGTGCGTCGGAGCGTATTTGACCGCGTTGGCTTGATGAACCAGGGCAATCGCATTTGGAATTTCGTTGAACCAGCAGTGACACTTCCGGAATGAGGGCGCGAAGTGCGAGTTTTGCAGGAGGGTTCACGCTATGTCCTGCGAAGGTTCTACGGATCAATTTTCTGCGTGTTGGGAGGGGCTGGAAGATCCGCGTAGCGGCAATGCCAGCTTGCATGACTTTTATGAGCTTCTGATGATTGCATTATGCACGGTGCTGTGTGGTGGGCAGGGCGCGGTGGACATGGCCTTGTTCGCCAAGGCGAAAGAGCCTTTTCTGCGCGGTTTCCTCAAGTTGGAAAACGGCGTTCCCAGTCACGATACATTCAGTCGGCTGTTTCGCACCCTCGACCCGGACTAGTTCCGGGCCTCGTTTCAGCGGTTCATGACGAAGTTCACCGAACACTGTCAGGGCGTTGTGGCCATTGATGGGAAGGTTTTGCGTCGCTCGTTCGATCGGGCCAGTGGCAAGTCGGCCTTGCACATGGTCAGCGCCTGGGGCTGTGAGCAACGCCTGGTGCTGGCGCAGATCGCCACCGATGCCAAGTCGAACGAGATCACTGCGGTTCCGAAATTGCTGGAGATGCTGGCGCTGCAAGGCACTATCGTGACCGCCGACGCGCTCAACTGCCAGCGCGCCATCGCGCAGCAGATTGTGGATCAGGGCGGCGATTATGCGCTGGCGCTGAAGGGCAATCAGGGCACGCTGCATGACGATGTCAGGCTCTTTCTCGACGATGCGGAGTGCAGGGCCGGCACGGCCGCGCCCGTTGTCGAGGCCGATCACGGGCGGATCGAAACCAGCACGGCGACGGTCTCTACGGACATCGACTGGCTCCACAAGCAGCATCTATGGCCTGGCTTGAAGGCCATCGGCAAGATCGTTCGGGTTCGCGAAACGCCGGACACAACCACCACCGAGACCGCCTATTACCTGCTGAGTGTGGCTTTATCGCCAGAGCGATTCAACGAAGTTGTCCGCCAGCATTGGGGCGTGGAGAACCGACTGCACTGGCGGCTTGATGTGGTGATGAACGAGGACCAGGACCGAACCCGATTGGGCAATGGCCCGCACAACCTTGCTGTGCTGCGACACATGGCCCTCAATGCCATGCAGAAGGAGGGATCAAAAGGCTCGTTGCGCGGAAAATTCAAACGCGCTGGATGGGATGATGCCTACCTCTACAGCCTTTTGGCGATGTTTTGAAATGCGATTGCCCTGCTTGATGAACAGACAGTCGGTACTTCGCATATTCCGATGATGTAGACTTCTTGTACCGCTGCCTGAAGCAGGGGCTTTCGCTCTGGTATGTGCCGGATGCAAAGCTCTGGCACAAGGTCAGCTCCCAGACGGGAAATATGTCCAACATTATTGTGCGCTACTGTACTCGCAATCGCATGTATTTTATGAGGAAGAACCTTCCTGCGTGGCAAGCTTGGCTCTGGTACATGGCTTATCGCGGATATTACACGGTGGACTTGCTGTTGCGCAAAAGTTCTCGCATACGGTGGGCGCTTAGAACTCTTTCTGCAAAAGAAGGCTGGAAAATGTATGCCAATAATGCATAAAGCAATTATTTATCGGGCCCTTCGGATGAAGATGGATCTTAAGCGATAATGCAGACTACGAAGCGATATTTGCTGGCATCATTCATTCTCTTAATTCCTTTTCAAGATACTTTTTTGCAACATACGGCACTGGGCGATTTTGGCGCTAGCTTTGCAATTATCCCTCTCATGCTTTTGATTTTCGTTACATTTGTCGGGTGGCTATATCGCAAAGAATTATATATACACAAAACACTTGGCATCTGTATTGCTTATGCACTTACGTTCTCGCTCATCTATATTATGTTGGATGGAAGTGATGCATTTGGCAGGAGTCTGATCTTAAAAACGGTTAACATCGCTATCTTAACGGGCTGCTTTGCTTTTGTAGTTTATGGCCTGCCGTATGACATTTTGGCTACTTTGCGATGGATCATTCCGGCAGCATTTATGATCACATTATTGAGCATTCCATTGAGTGATATGCATTTGAGCGGGATGGGATTATTGAGCGAAAACCCAATATTGCATGCGACGATCAATTCGGATTTGCGATGGCGAGGATTTACTCGCGAAGCCAGCGTATTTTCCATACTGATTATTACATTGGGTATGGCTTCCGCGCATTACGCCAGGAAAAGGTTTGCTAAGGCGGTCTATCTTATTCTTACAGTCGTTGCCTTGGCTGGTTGTGGATCAAAGGGAGGGATACTAAGTCTACTTTTTAGTATCCCTATTATTTTTTTATTACGCATTACGAAAGTCTGGAAACGGATTCTGGGAGTGGTTATCCTAATTCCATTCGGCTTTCTTGCATATATAGTTGCCCTATACTTATTTCCGGCCAACTTGCTTGTTGAATCTACGACTGTTCCGACGCGAATCGTCGGAATCGTATGGGCCGTTATAGTTTCTGTACATAATCCATTCGGAGTTGGATTCTCCGGATTTTATCCGGCGATACGCGAGTATATGCCTACCGCAATGAACATTGTGAACGTTCGCTCTCCAGTGCTGCTGAATATGGACGAAGTGCAAGAATTTATTGAGACAGGCAAAAGTGCCTCTTCTAAAGTTTTGATTCTTAACTACCTTGTGTATTTCGGCGTGCCTTTTTTGGTTGCATTTGTTTACGAAGCCCGAAAGACAATCCGCAGACTTCTACAAGCAAACAAGATTATTTTACTTTCTTCGCTGATATGTGTCCTGATTGCAATTGGAAGCTATGTCGATTCAGTCGTTATCTACAACGTGCCGCTACTCTTGGGCGTGTGTATCTATGAGAGGAAAAAGTTTGAAGGTTCTACATGTAATGAACGATTTTCCCTATCCGCCTAATCACGGAGGCAGGGTGGATATGTGGGGAAGGCTGCTGAGTCTGGCGGAGCTTGGCTTTGATGTACATGCAGTAGTAACGCTGAAGATGCGCCCATCGGGAATAGAAATATCCCATGTACGCAAGATGGTTAGCAGGCTGGATTTGATCGACAGAAGCCCAAATTGGAAGGGAATAATCAGTTCATTTCCCGTGCAGGTCGCCAGCCGAAGCGGGTTGGCACATCTCAAACTGTTGGAACACTATTCACTCGCGTTAGCTGAATCCGAGTTCTCTTTCCCGGTTTTTGAAAATAAGACTCTCAATGCCGACAAGAGAGTTTTTCGGATCCACAACAATGAGAGCCGCTTTATGAGTGAATTGGCTGGCGTGGAGCGAAACTGGCTTAGGCGGATGTATTATCGCGAGGAATCAAAACGATTTTCCAGCTTCAGTCCGAAAGCGTTTGCGGCGATCGATCAGCTATGGTTTAGTTCGTTCGATCAATATAACGACTATATCCTGCTGCGCCCCGAGGACAATCGCAAAGCTGCATGGTTACCGCCCCCCGTTGATGTAAAAGCATTCGTTTCTCCGGCCATGAAAACCTGCAAGCAGGTATTGTTTGTTGGAGGTCTTTCGGTTCTCTCAAACATAGAAGCCATTGATTGGTATATGTCCGGCGTTCATCCGAAGCTTAAACGCATAGATGGCTATCGTTTTGTTATTGCAGGCAATACTCGAGGTCTGCCGGTATCTCCGATCATACTAAAGGCTGCTACAGATGCGTGTTGCACTCTATTTACAAACGTGGCCGACCTCTCCCCCCTGTACGAGCAGAGCGCAGTCTTTATCAATTGCATGGTACGCGGTGCAAGTATAAAAATGAAAACAGTCAACGCAGCAGAAAAGGGGCTACCCATCGTTTCTACTACCGTCGGGAATGAAGGTACGGGGTTCATAAACGGGCAACATATCTGTATTGCAGATACGCAAGAGACATTTACTAAATCTATAGATAACCTTTTAAGTTCTCCATCGGCAGGTCTGGAAATGGCAGAGCGTGCACAAAGTTTTGTGCGTTCTAGGTATCGGCATGTGGAACAAATTAAAAGTCTTCTTGAAATGGAAAAGGGTGAGGTGGCCCTTCAATGAAGGTTTTACACGTTGGCAAATACTACCCTCCACATATGGGCGGGATGGAGATATATCTTCAGCAGTTGGTCTTGCATCAATCCAAAGTGATGGATGTTGCGGCCATCGTCGCCAGCGATCTGCGGCGAACGCAGGTGGAATTTCTGGATGGGGCGAAGATCGCCAGGGTAGCGTCTCTAGGCGTGATTGCTTCGATGCCAATCACGCCTACTATGGCTTGGCCTATACGTCAAAACAAGGCAGACCTTGTACATCTGCATACGCCGAATCCAGGCGCAGCTTTGGCGCTGCTGATGAGTGGGCATTCCGGTAAGCTCATCATCACCCATCATGCGGACACTCTTGGGCGGAAACAGTTGCGGAGGCTGACTGATCCGTTCGTACGGAGGGTCATGGAGCGTGCTGCTGCGATTATTGTTACCTCGAAACGATATCTGGAGACTTCAGAAGAGTTGGCCCCGTTTCGTGATAAATGCCGAATCATACCATTGGGGATCGATCCAACACCTCACAAACGGAATGATGACGCCGCAACTAAGAACATCCGTGCAACATACGGAGAGGGCTTGATCCTGGCTGTTGGCCGCCTTGTTCCGTACAAGGGATTTGAATATCTTATTCGAAGCATGAAAAGTGTGAACGGGGTTCTGCTTCTAGTGGGCACAGGCCCACTGCAGGACGAGCTGCAAGGGTGTATCCAGGAGTGCGGCGTCCAGGATAAAGTCCTCATGTTAGGCCGTGTGGATGATATTGCGCAGTATTACAAGGCAGCAAAGATTTTTGTCATCCCCTCAATTACTCGTGCTGAGGCCTTTGGACTTGTACAGATAGAGGCCATGGCAGCGGGGATTCCCGTGATAAACACGGACATACCATCGGGAGTTCCAGAGGTGTCGGTGCATGGACAGACAGGGTTTACTGTTCCACCAACCCGGAAGCACTGGCAAATGCAATCCATCTACTGCTCGACAATGAGGAACTGCGGCAACAGTTCGGACGAGAAGCACGCATTACAAGCTCACGACAAATTTTCCATGGAAAAAATCGTAAAGCAAACCTTGGATTTGTATGAGACTGTAATGGCAGGTTCGGAATAGCGCTCCCGCTCCGTTGACTGGAGCATATTCTGCGTGTATTCCTGTTGAGTGCCTTCTCTGCACCGCAAACTTTTATGTTGATTCGTTCCCGAGCGCCGTTACGCCTTGGACTTGCCGGAGGCGGTACAGATGTTTCCCCGTACTGCGATCAGTTTGGAGGCGCGATCTTAAACGCCACCATCGATTATTACGCCTACGCGGCGCTGGAGCCACTCGACACAGGCAGCGTGGAGTTTGCCTCTGCAGACCTGCATGAGAGCGCCAGCTACGATGCATCGCCGGTCATACCGCAGGATGGTCGCCTGGATCTGTTCAAAGCAGTCTATAACCATGTTGTCCGCCAATTCAACGGCGGCAAGCCACTCAGCCTGCGCATGAGCACGCGGGTGGATGTGCCTGCTGGTTCCGGACTTGGCTCGTCCTCCACCCTGGTGGTGGCCATGCTGGCGGCGTATGCTGAGTGGCTGAATCTGCCGCTTGGCGAATACGAATTGGCGCATACGGCCTACGTAATTGAGCGCGAAGAGGCGGGGTTGCAGGGCGGCAAGCAAGACCAGTATGCGGCGGTATTTGGCGGCTTTAACTTTATGGAATTTGGAGATCGAGGCCGCGTGCTCGTGAATCCGCTACGCGTAAAAGACTGGGTCATCTGTGAACTGGAGGCTTCCTTGCTCCTCTATTACACTGGGCAATCACGCTCTTCCGCAGAAATCATTCGAGAGCAGACCCGCAATGTAAAGGAAAAAAACGAACTGGCGCTGGATGCAATGCACCACATCAAGCAGGAGGCGTTTCGCATGAAGGAGTGCCTGCTGCGTGGGGAGTTCCAGGTTTTGCAGGAGGTTCTACGCAGTAGTTGGGAATCAAAAAAACAGATGGCCAGCAAGATAACCAACAATCACATAGAGAGCCTTTATGCCTGCGCTCTCGATGCCGGGGCATACTGCGCCAAGATATCCGGTGCAGGTGGGGGGGGCTTTATGATGTTTCTGACCGACCCAATCCATAAAGACAAAGTCGCTGCGGCCCTGAATGCCAGCTCCGATGAAGGCACGGTATACCGGTGCCATTTTACTGGTGTGGGGGTGCAGGCGTGGAGAGTGCCATGAACAACCTGGTGCGGGAGCAGTTGGGCGATACGTTGGCGGTGCTGCGGGCGGTGGAGGCGGACGCTGCGCTGCACGCCACGCTGGCCGCTGCGGCGGAAGCGACGGCGCGCGCCATGAAGGCTGGGCGCAAGCTGATGGTGGCCGGGAACGGCGGAAGCGCGGCGGATGCACAACATCTGGCGGCGGAGTTTGTCAGCCGATTGTGCGAAGACCGCCCTGCGATGCGCGCGATTGCGCTAACGACGGACACCTCCATCCTGACGGCGGTGGGGAACGATTATGGCTACGAGCACGTTTTTGTGCGGCAGGTGGAGGCGCTGGGGCAGGCCGGAGACGTGTTCATGGGAATTTCGACCTCCGGCAACTCGCCCAACGTGCTGCGCGCTCTGGAACTAAGCCGTAGGCTGGGGATCACGACCATCGGCCTGAGCGGGAGGACGGGCGGCAAGATGCCGTCGCTGTGCGACTACTGTATCCGCGTTCCCTCCGATGTGACAATGCACATTCAGGAAGCGCATCTGGCTCTGGAACATATCTTCTGCATGATTGTCGAGCGCAGCTACTTTGGGCCGGAGCGGTTTACGGCAACCAAAGCAACCGCGCACGCCCGATAGCCGCATGGAAGCCATCCTTCTGGCGGGTGGGCTGGGAACACGGCTGGCATCGAGGCTGCATGGTATCCCCAAGCCGATGGCCCCCGTAGCAGGGCGGCCATTTCTGGAAATTCTTCTCAGTCAGTTGCACCGCGCTGGCTGCTTGCGCGTTCTGCTGTCTGTGGGGCATCTGCATGCGGCGATACAGAATCACTTTGGTGTGTCCTTTCACGGAATGCGACTAGATTACGTGATCGAACAAGCTCCGTTGGGCACAGGAGGCGCGATCCGTACCGCGCTGGCCAAGGCCACAGAGGACACCGTGCTGGTACTGAATGGCGATACCTTTCTGCAAATGGATTACGCGGCCATGCTGGAGTTCCACGCAGCCGAGGCGGCCAGTCTGACCATCGCCATTACTCAGCAGGCGGACATTGCGCGTTACGGCGGGGTGGTGCTGGCAGGGAAGCGCATTGTGGGTTTTCAAGAGAAAGGCCAGACTGGCCCGGGATGGATCAATGCAGGCGTATATGCTCTGCAAAGAGACCTGCAATGGCCGAAAACTTTGGCGGGAAAATTCTCCTTTGAGACGGATTTCTTGGTCCCGGAGCTGGGTCGTCTGGCCCCGGCTGCATATCCGGTAAACGGCCCCTTCCTCGACATCGGAGTGCCAGAGGATCTGGATCGCGCACAGGTGGAACTGGCAGGTTTGGCACTATGACTGGCAGGCAGAATGGCAAGCGCGCACTGTTTCTGGACCGCGATGGGGTGGTCAACGAGGAGATTTGCTACCTGTCGCAGCCGGAGCAGGTGCGCTTTGTGTCGGGCATCTTCGACCTGTGCAGGAAGGCGCAGGCGCTGGGGTATCGGCTGATCATCGTCACCAACCAGGCGGGGATTGCGCGCGGGTACTACACGGAGGAAGATTTCCACGCCCTGATGCAGTGGATGCGCGCGGAATTTGCCCGCGAAGGCGTTGCGCTGGATCAGTATTATTTTTGTCCGCACCATCCAGAGCACGGGGTGGGCGCTTATCGCAAGGAGTGTCCGGATCGCAAACCCAACCCAGGAATGCTGCTGCGCGCAGCGGGGGAGTTCGACCTCGACCTGGCGCAGTGCATTTTTGTAGGAGACCGCTGCTCGGACATGGCGGCGGGCCGTGCGGCAAGCGTGGGCACGCTGGTCTTGGTCGAGAGAGTGGAGCCGGGAACCTGCACGCAACCGGAAGATTTCCTACGCGTATGTGGCCTTCAGGCGGTCCTTGGACTTTTGCAATAATTTCCGGCTGCTGGAGGCCCGCCCTTGACACCATTTCAATGCTCTACATCTGGCCGTCGCGCAGGTATTAGATTGGTACCACCAGCAGAGACTCAGCCATGCCTTGCCCAGAATGTGGCCGGTGTGACGATGGGATACTTCTCTGCAAGGGCCAATAAGTCCTTATCTCCGGTAATCAGGTAGCCTGCCTGTGATGCCCGCAAAGTTGCGAGCACTTGCTGGTCCGCAGGATCGCGCAGGCTTTCATCACGTTTGGCGTCGGTCTCGATGATGTCAGCAAGGAACATGAGGCTGTCAACCAGGTCTCGAATTTCGTTGGGGTTGAGTTGTATCCGGGACAGACGCGGCAGCACCCTGGTCAACTCATCCAGAATGTGTCGCGACAACACCACGTCAAGCCCGCCCTGACGCCAGAGACTGACGATGCGTCCTGGAACGCTTCCTGGATATGCCAGTCCAGACACCAGGACATTGGTGTCGAGCACCACCCGCAAACCCGCCATCAACTCGCCCGTTCCCGGGCCACCAGGGAATCGATCTCAGCCAGCCCTTCCTCGACCGACGCCTCGGCATAAGCCTCCGCGATCCGGCTGCTCAGTGCATCGAAGCGGTCGCGCATACGGCGGATACGGGCAAACAGTTCAGCATCGACCAGCGCCGCCACCGGCTTGCCATCCTTATTGATGACGATACTGTCGTTGCGATACTGCACCTGATTGAGCATCTCACCAAGATTTTGGCGAAAATTAACGGCGTTCACTTCGGTGATCATCTTGGCCTCCGACCATAATGGTTGATGCGACCATTATGGTGCCAACCCTGGCTCATTGTCCAGCGACTTGATGGATGGGTAATTCTCTCGCTGGGCAGCGAATCCAAAGGTCGTCTTTTTGCATGCATCAAGGAATGAGATTGGGGCCGCCTCAAGCTCTCAAAACATCGCAGGAAAAGTGAAGATGCTCGACATCACCATGAAAGCCAGCCCGAAGTTCCGGGCGAACCGCCTGCATGTCGGTTCGACGACTTAATTCTCTACGGAATGGATTATGAGGCTTAACGGGTTGGCCCAAAGATGGGGCCGACCATCGGGCTGCACCAGGTCCTCGTGGGTCACATGCTTGCCGAGCCGCAGGACAGTTGCGAGCAGGACCCCGATGTCGGACGAAAGCGTCGCCGCCTCCATGTAGTCGGTGTCCAGCCTCGATTTGAGCGGCACAATGCATTGCTGATAAAAACTCTCGAGACGCCCTGCGGGTACCTTGCATAAAATGTGCGCCTCGTCGCGGAACGCGAGGGTTGCGGCACCGGTGACTCCCGGACGACATGCCATCGGGGTGGGATCATGGTCGGGCAATTTCGGACGGGGGCCAACCAGGCTCATATCGCCGCGCAAGACGTTATACAGCTGGGGAAGCTCATCCAGCTTGAAGCGACGCAGAACACGCCCGGCAAAAGTAATTCTGGGATCGCCTTTCGCCGTATGTCCGGGACCGATCGCTTCGGAATTCTCCACCATGGTACGAAATTTATAGATCGTAAATAGTTTGCCATGCTGTCCCGCGCGTTGCTGGCGGAAGATCACGGGGCCTGGAGAAGTCAAGCGGACGGCGATCGCGATGATTCCCAAAATTGGAGAAATAAGAATGAGCGCGGGGACGATGCAGGTAAGATCGAACGCCCGCTTCCAGATGGATGCGCACCAGGGACTCAGCCTGAAATGAAGTCTCAGGTCTCTCGTGCCCGTTTCCGCTTCCGGCGATTTTACGCTAGAAACAGGCCATGGAACACCTCCATGGGTAGCAGATGAGGGCGCGGTAACGAGGTACTCCGAAGCAGAGGGGAAGTAAGGTTCGGTACTCAAGTCTGCGATCTCCGAATTCATCCAAACAGACGTTCTCTTATGTTTACGACTAAGGTCCCCACGGATTTAAGGGTCGAGCACCCGGATTTAAGCAGTCAAGCTTCAACCACCTGACTCGAGTTCCCTACTAGTGTCCTGAGTCTGAAGTTCATTCAACAATTCGATTCATGGAAGTGATGCGAACAGCAGCACTCAGGGGCTAAAGCCCATCTGTTTTGCGCCATTTACGGCACGACTGAAGTCGTGCCCTGATACAAGACCGAAAATCATTTCTTTAACGAATTTAAGACTCAGGACACTAGGCGCGAGACTATTGTCGTATTCACTTTTATCCATCTAGCGTGAAAGATGGATAAAAGTGCGTGCAATTTGAGAAACCACGGGCAGGCTGGGGTTGTGGTTCCGGACTTCTATTGAAGCAAGATGACAATGTGATAATGGCTAAATGTACACTGGATAGTAGCGGCGATTCAAGAACATTTTGCGGTTGAGCGGGATTGTATTCGAGGTATCAACAGAATGGAACACAACGGTTCCATTCTGGGAAAATACTTTGCGCAGAGGAAGGAAGCATAACAATTCCGAAGGTTCCGAAGATCAAATTCGATTGCGACGCATCCGCAGCATTTGGCGCAATTGATGCATCTTCATGGCTGTCTCCGGGTCTTGCATCGTATGCCGGTAGGCCGACTGTAGAATCACCCAAAAGCTGGAGAACATGGCCCCCAGAATGAAGGCCAGCAGCGTGAGCAGTGTCCGTGGAGGCCAGGAACGCCGCTCGGGAACCAATGCCGGGTCGACGACTTGAATCATCTGACCCTGCTTGGCTTCATCCACCTTGGCCATCTCATATTGCCGGGTCATAAATTCAAAAAGCGTTTCCTGATAGCGGACATCTCGCATGCGGCGGAGATATTCCAGGCTCGCAGCCGGCACCTGGGAGGTGGGAGTCAGGACATTTTCATCCATGGCAGCGGACTCTGGATGACCTTTTTCAAAATCCGTCAACTGCGCTCGCAACGCGGCAAGCTGAGATTGCAGCGTGATCACTTCCGGGTTTTGGTCGGTGGCGGAGGTGCGCAGCGCGCCCAACTCCACTTCGCTGGCGGAAATCTGGGCCCGCAGTTGCATGATCGTGGCAATGACGGCCTGGGCTTGTCCCTGCGGCTGAATGATTCCCGTCTTCTTCTCGGTTTCTTCCAAGGCAACTTCCGCATCGGTCAATTTGTTTTTCTCTTGCGTTACTTGCTGCTCGAAAAACATTCTTCGCTGGGCGGCCGATGTGACTGCCAGATGGGACATCAGATCGTGCAGCCCATCCACGTATGCATTGGCCATCGCCGCGGCCCGTTGGGCGTCGTGGTCCTCGACCGCGATGCTGATCAGAGAACTTTTTTCCGAGAGGACCTTCGTGTTGGACTTCAATGCTTTGCGCGCATCACTCAATCTTTTTGTCTTATAAACGCGCATCAGGTCGAAGCGCCGGATGATTCCATCCATCACGTTTTCGCTTTGCAGCAGCCCGATATATAGGTCGTCCGGGTTCTTGAGGCCCAAGGCACTGGCCGCGCCACCACCGCCAGCCAGCGACGCCAGTCCGCCCAGCTGCCCCAGCATCGCCATCCCGGAACTCTCTTGCTGCTGCGGAGGCAACATGGTAGTGGTTGCGGTAAAGGTCACTGGAATGACAAGAACCACGATTGCGGTGAGCAGCGCGGCCACAAAACTGAACAGAAGAATGAACCGCCTTCGCGCTCCCAGAACCAGGGCGAGATCCAGCAGGTCCACGGAATCGTCGGGACCGGCTGCAATTCCCCGCGAAGCCGCCACGGATTCCGCTCGTTCCGTGGCGACAGGTTCCGCGTTGGTGTCTGTTGGCATCATGGCCATGCTAAACCCTAGAGGCCGAACAGCGTGAGGGCCGCCGCTCCCAGCCCGAACTGGGAGAATACCGTCGACCAATCGGTCAGCCCGCGGAGCACTGTGGTTTTGTTGATGCTGTCCGGGACCACGACTGTATCGCCCGGATAGGCGTACTTGTTGCCAAACTCGTCCGTGAACAGGGTCCCTCCCGCCGTTTGCTTGCTGATGACGGAGCCGTCCGCGCGGATGACAAATTCGTGGCGCTTGTCGGCGTTGCGTGTCGTCCCGCCCGCGACCTTCAGATAATCCTGGACATGTTCCCCGCGCCGATAGAGGAAGGAGTTCTGGTCGTAGACGGCCCCAACCACATTTACGGTGGCGGGAACGACAGGAACGATGAACTGATCGCCATCTTCCAGCGGCAGATTCGGCAGCGCGTCCAGGCCGCGGCTATAGGGAGTCAGGTCCAAAACAATGCGCCCGGTCGCGCGCATTTTCCGCAGGGTTGTGACCAGTTCCCTCTGGCTTTGCACACTTGTTCCCAACGCCGTCGCCGCTGTGGGGTTGACGATCGAGCCAGCTGTGTTCGCCGATGCGATCTGAATGTCCCGCTCCAGCGAATCGACATATTCATCCAGCCTTGCCTGCTGCAGGCGCTGCGTCGACTCCCGTAAAAACTCCGAACCGTAGAGGTACGCTTTCGGGGTCAGTCCTCCCGCGCGCTCGACCACATCTCGCAGCGTTTCCCCAGGCCCGACACTATAAATTCCGGCATGGACCACCTCTCCCTGCAGACTGACATATTTCACCTGCTGTGCCTGCGGCACCTGAATGTCCGCGGTGGAAAATACGGTGACAATGTCGCCCGGCTGAAGCTCCAGGTTCTGGGATGGGTCCTTGTCCAGCACCGCCTGCCCCAGACTGAAGGGAATCAGAGAAGTTGCCAGCGTATGGGGGGCCGTCCGTTCAATGACGGCATAGCTCCAGTCGATGCTCGGGGCTGTGCGGAGAAGCTCATTCTGAATTGGAAATTGTCCTTGCGAAAACCGGTCGCCTGGAGGAAAATAACGCAGCGCAGGAGTCGAATTTGTCCTGGAGCCTTCATGGTTGAGGTCATTGTTCTGCAGGCCACCGAGGTTGTTTCCAGGGAGGCTGCTGCTCTGCTGCCCCAAATTGGATACAAGGGCTTGCATTCCTTCCCCAGTAGTAGAAGAAGTCTGTTGCGACTGCTCCCCACGCTGTGTGCCCGCCAACGAGGTACCGGTCGTGTAGGTATTGCCATTTTGCTGTTGTCCGGACGATTGCGCCTGCGTAGTTGGTTGGAACGGACTGGGCAGATTGGCGCGATATGCCGAGAACAGCGGCGTATATTCCGGAGCGGGCAGGCCAAGCGCAATTCTCCTTTGCCAGTATCCGCGCGTTTCCAGCGAGTCCTTGTCCGGAATCAGATCCAAAATCCGCATCCCTGGCGTCCAGCGATATCGCCCTGGATTGGCAACATTGCCCCGCAAAATCACTGTCCGCTCAAACTGTTGCGCCAGCGAAGGAATGCGTAGAATGTCCCCGTCGCGCAGAGGCGTCTCCATTCCCGCCGTGTCCAGCGTAAGTTGGACCGTCTGGCGCGCCCCGTTCCGGTTGGTGCGGTCCAGTTGCGCGTCTTGCTTGGACGCCATGGTGGCCAGGCCGCCGGCCAATGCAATCGCCTGCTCCGCCGTTTCCGTTCCCTTTAACTCATAAATCGCCGGTACATGGACGCTGCCGGCGATTGCAACTTCCGGTCCCACGGCGGGAATGTAGATGACATCGCCCGGCAAGAGAGGCGCATCGTGCGATTTGTCGCCATCGATCAAAAGATCGTAGAGATCGAACGTCGTAACAACCTTCCCGTCACGCCTCAATTCAATCCGTCGCATCGATCCTTGTTCGGAGGGGCCGCCGGAGGAAAACAACGCATTCACCAGCGTACTCAGGGAACTGACCGTATAGCTCCCCGGCTGCCGCGCATTGCCAACGACGTAGATCTGGATCGAACGCAACTGGCCCATGTTGACGCTCAGGTCGAAGTTGCGAAATACGCGTCCAAGCTGGTCCTTCAGATAGTCGTTGAGCTGCTGGAAATGCAGGCCCGCGACCTCGACATTGCCGACCTGCGGAATATAAATATTTCCCGATCGATCGACGGTCGCATGGACATTGAAGTTCACCTGACCCCACACGCGAAGCAAAAGCTCGTCGCCTGGACCGACGACATAGTCTGAGGTAACCGGAGTGTGATCGATGGGCGCAAACTGGGCCGCATTGCTGGAAAAGAGGTTCGCGCCGAAGATAGGCAACACCGCCCCAACCGAGCCTGCTACGACCCGCTGAAATTCCGTGAGTGGCTGCTTCTGCTGCAAGCCCGCATACGGATTGTATGGATTGGGATAGACGCCCTGAAACTGGTTCGCATTTGGGAACTGGTCCACGTAGGTAGGAATATTTTGCCGGATGCCATTCCCGCCCATGGCGGAAGGCTGCTGGCCTCCGGCACCATACGCGCTCTGTCCCGTGGCGTATGGATTGGGGTTTGTGCCCGCGCACTCGGCGAGGAGGCGTTTGCGGCGTTGGAGCAGTCGGTCGTTTGTGAAGTCGAGGTGCCACCCATGAACTGGGCACTCGCCGCCATCGATCCCGCACACAACAGCGCTGCAACCAAGAAGAGTATTCTGCGTAGCATTTTGAGGTGACTCTAGTGTAAACGGTGGCCCAGCCCGAACCATTCACGGGGTTGAGAAAACAGAGGTCGTCCGCGCTGCAAGCATGTGGATGCAACAGCACGTGGAACACTCGTGGAGCTTCCAGTATCTGCTATCTGACGATACACGATAGAGTGTCTATTGTGTCCAACATTTCCGCGATGCCGCCTCTGGCCTGCATTTGGACCGACGACAGGACGACCGCGGATGGCCACGCGATTCTGCTGCAGGGGCGCAGCGTCGCCATGTCCTGTCGTGCGTTGAGCGCGCGGTCGGTCCAAAGGAACTCTATCGTCTGGGCAAGACTTTGGCCGGAGGCGTGATCGGGCCGCCAGGCCATGCGGCCTGGCAATGCACAGGCTTTAGTTCAGGCCCCACCTCGGCACATCACAGTAAAATCGGGAAATGCTCGAATGCTTTATCCTGAACCGGTGGAAGACCCCAAGTGAATCGCCTGCGCTGGACAGTGCTGCGCAAATCGGCCATATGCAGGACGGAAGGCAGAAGAACCCGGTATCTACCTTTGGGGGAGGGTTCAACCCAAATTGACCCAGGATAAAGGGGGCCTAAAATCTCTTCAGAACGGGACGCGGACAAAACCCTGAAAATCCGTAGCAGATCTTCGGGAAGGAACTTTATGCAAGCGTGATTTTATCTCCGTTGCAAAGCAGCCCGCAGGGTTCGCACGTCCAGGAACATTTTTTGTGGGCCAATCTCTGCGGCCCCTTCGATTGGAATGAATCCATAGCGGGCGTACCAGTCAACTTTGTCGCGGTACGCATCCGTGATGACGCAGCGGCATCCCACTTCATCCGCAACCCGCAAAGTGATCTTGAGTGCTTCTGAGATCAATGCATGTCCCAAGCCCTTGCCGCAGAAGCGTCTGTCAACGGCCAAACGAGCCAGCAGAACCAGAGGCAGATCGTAGGGCGGCAAGCCGCGCACATGTTTTTTGGGCAGGCCATCCCGTGGAATGCTGGAGGTAGCCAGTGTGAAATATCCGAGCACGATGCGAGGCAGGGACTCCTCAATGGCTACATACGTCACGCCAATCGAGCTTTTCTCCTGATTCGTCCAAGCGTGCCGCTTCAAATAATTATTGAGAGGCTCGTCTCCGCAATCGAAGCTCTCCAACTCATCGGGTCCTTCAAGACGACGGATCGTAACAGCCAACTCACTGCCTCATCGCGCGAATGAGCGCATCGGTTGGCTCGAAGGGCTGTCCTGATGCGAGGGCCGCCAAGCTCTCAAGTTCCGCCTGCGTCCAGCGAATATCAATCTGTGGCAAGGCCAAATCCGGAGCGACACGCTCCAAGCGGGGAAAGACCAAGACATGACGCTCCCCTGTGACGCTCTCGCTCACGATGCGGTGTCCACGTTTCCGTTCCGAAACCGCCCAACGGAAGAGCGTCAAAGCATCGGAAAGAAAGTCCGTATTACTGGTCAATTGCAACTCGGTCTTCAACGCGCGCACCATGCTGTCCTCAGCCGGAGCGAGATCGGCCTGAAACTTGGATTTGCGAACTGGCTTATTGGCCAGAGCTGCTTTTGGATTGTCTTTTGCCGTCAGTGCCATTGGGAACCTCTCCACTCGAATCTACACTCCGATTATAGTTTGAATCCGAGTGACAATCGAGTTCGCCTTCCAGGACGGAAGGCAGAAGAACCCGGTATCGACCTTTGGGGAGGGCCAACCCAAGATAACCCAGGATTAAGAAGCCTAAAATCTCTTCAAAACGGGACGCGGACAAAACCCTGAAAATCCGTAGCAGATCTTCGGGAAGGAATCCCAAAGGTCGTCTTCGGGAAACACCGGGTTTTAGCCGAAACCGGGCCTCAGAATCGCAATCTTTTCCAACCCAAAACCAACCCAAAATACCATAGCCATGAACGTATTTTCAACTATTTAGCACTCTTTGAAACTGCCAATCACGCCGTCTAACTAGTTGATAATACGCTAGTTACATCGCTCATAACCCAAAGGTCGCTGGTTCAAATCCAGCCCCCGCAACCAATTCAATCAATAATTTACAAAGATTGGCCGCTTCCAACAAGTCCCCGTTATCCCCCATTAGGAACGAACTGCAATTTACTGGACGGTCGCAGTGCCCGCATTCACGGACAAATCCTGCGAGTTTGGGCCGAACACCAGTCCCACCACCTGACTGTTTGCCCGGCGTTTGGTTTCCGTCATGGCTCGCCCATAGACATTCATCGTCGTCTGGATCGAAGCATGACGCATCAGTTCCTGTTGCACCTTCATCGGCGCGCCTGTCTCATCGAGCCAGGAACGATACGTGTGGCGGAACGTATGCCACCCGATGTCTTCCCCTAACCCGGCAAGCTTCGCAGCACGTTTGATCTGCGACTTCTGTAGGCTTTCCTGGTGGTACGGTTTTCCTGTGACAGGATTGGCAAAGAGCCAATCCGCGTCTCGCGGAAAGATGGAAGCAGAGCGCCATTGCAACAGCACTTCTGCCAAGCGAGCATCCAGCGGAACATCATCCTTCGAGTATTCCGTCTTCACCTCGTCTACCCTACCGCCCACCACGCTGCGCTGCACCAGCACAAAACGATTTTCAAAATCGAAATCACCCCATTGCGGACCCAGAATCTCGCTGACTCGAAGCCCCAAACGCTGGGCGACCAATACCATCGTGCGAAATGGTTCGCCAAGATACTTGAGCAGTTCAAAGAACTGGTTCACTTCGAGAACCCGTGGCCGCTTCAGCCGCTTGCTTGCATTCTTCACGCGCACCAGAGAGACGGGATTCTTACCGAGTTCGATAATGCCCCACCGCTCCGCGCATTTGAAGACCAGGTGCATGATTCCCCGTACATGAGACTTTGACTTTGGGGCCAGCGGCAAATCGCGCAGCCATTGTTCCATCGCCATCGGCTTCAGTTTGTCCACGGGGTATTCTCCCCAACGCGGACGGATGTGAACCCGGATGTTCGACAGATGCGATTTCCGGGTTGAGTAGCGTTCCGAAAGCTCCTGCTCGATATAGCGGTCGAGCAAGGTTCCGAACGATGCTGCTTCCACTTCCGCACGCGGAGATTCTCCGTTGAGTCCAAGAAGAAGAGCTTGCGTGGCCTTCCGTGCCTGGGTCTCCGTCGCGTACAGATTGCGGTCCCCAAGGATCACACTCTGCCGCTTTCGCTTACCCTGAGAGTCCGTTTCGTAATAGCGGAACTCCCACACGTCAGGACCGCGTTCGCGCTTCCTCAGTCGTATACTTCCGTATTGATACCGTGTCCGAACAAACATGACCTATCTCCTGTTTGGTTGCGGGCACGAGTGGTTGAACACAGAGTACCTCTGCGGCGCTGCCACGTCGAGTTCTTTCGGGTCTACATTTTTCGTCCATTCATCCAAGTCAGAGGCACGGAAGCGCCATTGTTTTCCTATGCGATAACCGATGACAAGACCGGATCGGGCCAGACGTTGCAGTGTCTTCGGATGGACTCTGACCAGTGCTGCGGCTTGCTCGCTGTTGAGCAGCGGCTCAAAAGAGTAAGAAGAATCGAACATAATTCGCACACCCCTACAACCACAATGAGGTGGGCACGAACGGATGTCTACTACCACATATTGCGACTTTTCGAGCCTATCGACAGGGCACGCTGGAGTAGAGAGACGCTGAAGGAGCCGAAGGGACTGGAACGTCGTAGAAGGTAGTTTAGGGAACAATTGGCGCAGGTGTATTTTTCATCCGATGAAAACAAACTGCCATAAATCCTGAAAATGACTGGACAAACCACTTGTGACATTCCCCGGTATAAGCAGCATAGCCGAGGCGCGGTCTGTGTCAAGGCCGACCACAGGTCGCCGCTTACGCGGGCATGCGCCTTGACACAGACCTAAGCGACCTCGGCACACAATCTCCCTTTATCCGGGGAATGTCACGTCACTTCCATCTCCCAGCAAAACCAATACGAAGATAAATCTATGATGCCACCCGTGATACCATGCTTTTGTGAGGATCGTTCTCGATACAGCAGCGCTGATACCCGCACTCCGCTCCAGCACAGGGGCCGCCGCCGAGAATGTACGATTGGCGCTACTGCGGCAACTGACCATCCTCATGGACTACAAGCTGGCATGTGAGTACAGGGACGTGGCCCTGCGGCCAGAGCACTTGGCTGCATCTGGGAAAACGCGGAAGGAAATCGAGTTGCTCCTGGATGCTTTGGAAGCCGTCGCCGAACCGGTATTGGTCACGATGCAGCATCGGCCACTTTCGCAAGATGCGAACGATGACATGGTGCTGGATGTAGCCATCAACGGCAGAGCAGATGCAATCGTGACGAACAACACCAAGCACTTCCGCGCCGCCGCCAAACAGTTTCGCATCCGGGTACTGACACCAGCCGAGTTATTGAGCGAATTCAGAAAGAAGGGATAGAAGATGCCCGCAAACCAAAAGAAAATTACTGTGAATAAATTTCCGCTCCGGCTCATGCCATCGGTCCGTAAAGTTGCTGAGCAAATCTCGCAGCGTGAGGGCGTTTCTCTCAACCAGTTCATCAACGTTGCCGTGGCTGAAAAACTTGCTCATTTACAACACGAGGAATGGCTGGCGCGAAGGGCCAAGGTTATGGATTCCTCTATCGCAAAAGCGCTGCTAATTCTTGACCGTCCAACGGGTCATCTCCCTGAAGCGAACGATGAACTGCCCAAGGGCTATCCACCGCCGCGCAAGTGTGAGAATCCCTCGGGCAAATCCGGTTACTAAAAGAGGTCAGGTTAAGCGTAGCCTTCGCGACGCACCGCTTAGACGGACCATACCATCTCTTACACTCTCCAAAATCTGGTCATGACGCGCTCAGGATCGAACGATGATCGAAAATCGCCCAGTGCTGACTTTTGATACCAGCGTCTACAACAGGATGCTGCGGGATGGCGGTCGTTCTAACGACGTCGTTACTGCGTTGCGTGCGGGCTACTTCATGAGAATTGCCGGTCTGAGCATCGAGGAAGTGTGTGCCACACGAGACGCGTCGAAGCGCAAAGCCATCATGGAGTGGGTCAACAAATCACAGGCAGGACCCGATGATTACCTGCTTCCCCAAAATGAGATTCTACGGCTCCTGATTGCGGCTTATGAGCGAGATCCCCGGAGATTTGACTGGAGGGCTGTGAACGTCTCCTCGGTCGGCTGCGCCCAGGAGATTGCGCGCGGGAACTTCATCAATGATGACGCGCTTGCTGAGGCGCAGTTTCAGAGTCTCAAGCATTCAAAGGAAGAGTTCGAGGGTGTGTGGTCCCATCTTCGCCCGAAGCTGAGGGAGGTCATTCGGCGTCACGGCAAAACTGCGCCCATCAGATTTCAAGAAGTCCTGCCCATGGTCGAATCCGAAGGCGGGTTGCTCTGGAGTTTTGGTCAGGGGCTCTACAGTCGTGTCGCTGTGGGAGATGCCTCAGAATCCACGGTGAGAAATTTCATGGCAAAGTGTCCCCCGTTCCGCGCGATTGCATATGCGTACCTGCTTGCATGGTTCGACCGCAGTCTTGCCGACCGGCACAAGCGAGATAGGTACACAGCGGGCCGGATCGATTTGTTCATGTCGATCTACCTCCCCTATTGCGACCAGTTCATTTCAGCCGAAGTTCGCGGAATGCAGGAGAGGGGCTTGCGAGAGATCGCTCGGGTTGCTCGCCTTGCAACAGAGGTCCGCTCCTATGACGACTTCTGCAACAGCATGATGTTGGCGGTATAGAGTCATCGTGGTGGGTAGCTACCGAGCCGAAAAACGAAGAGGGAGGCCGCCCAAAGCTATGGTACGGCGGTCGGCTTGCGCCGCAAAGATTCGACAAAATGCTGATCCGTTGGTGTCAGGGGCCCTTCACTATGCGGAGCTTGTGAAGTACAAAGGTTCCCCGAGCGGCGTTGAGAATCGCGAGAAAAATAAGAATTGTGATGACACCGAATGTGGCAGTGGCATTTCGCAGCTTATCAACCAACTCCATCGCCCAAAGAATGAGCCCGATCACCGACCACGTGCGCGAGTTTTTCCACAAACGCCACGCGATGATCGCGAACAGCGCTGCGTCAACTAGGACCCAGGCGTCGTAGTAGCCGTCAACTTTTCGATTTTCTTCAAACGCATAGGCTCCAATAGCGGTGTTAACAACTACGATAAAGATGCAGGCCCAAAAACCACCCTTGATGGCGCTCCTCGCCGATGGCTCATCCGGGAGTGGAGGCCAAATCCACTTAAGGATGAAGTTCTGACGCTGTTGGCCTTCTTCTCTCGTCTCAGCGGGAGTGTCCGCCGGAACCAATTGCGACGCGTCCTTTCCCCGTCTGCGAAATTCATCTCTCGCAGCATTGATCGCATCGGCAGTATACTCGCCAGAGCGGCTGAGCAGGATCGCACGTAACTGTTCGTCTGGATGATCGGACATTCCTTTTTGGATCTCTTCCTGGGATGGCCCAAACACGACATATCCTCCATACAATTCAGTTCAATTGGGTTTCTCAGCTGTCATCAACTATAATCCGTCTTCGAAGAAGTCATCAATAGGTATTGCGGATCACTCTGCACTGACTACAGGCTCGGCCCGAAGTCATACCCGTAACTGATTTCATGGTTTGGCTCCGGCTGCTGCACCCTTTGCACTGGCATTTTCTCCAGGCCATGCTCGTGCGAAGCGGGTTCATGTTTCAATTCTCTGGCCAGTTCCGTGGCTGACGGACGCGCGGTCGAGATGCCGAGGGATTCTCGCAACTGTTCCCGGTCGCTGGTGACAATGGCAATCTCCTCACGTCCGCGCGATGCGGCCACGTAGAAGAGTTCCTGTTTCATCGTGTCGGCGGAAACGATGACCCCATCCACCGTCTTCCCTTGACTGCGATGTGCGGTGACAGCATAGCCATGCGCGAATTCACGATAGTTGTCAGGGATGGTTCTGCCATCTTCCAGTTGAATCTTCCGGCCTACAACATTGCGTACCGTGACCAATTCACCATTCGTGGCCTGAAACTCTGGACTGCGACGATTGCCCGTCAGCAGAAGCCGGTCGCCCGCAGCAACTTCCATCGGCTGATGTTCATGGACGGAGTAAGCCCATGCCTGCTTCGTCGCCAGCAATACATCCTGACCGCGTTGGTTGCGAGCAATCAGAGCATCTCCATCCACGCGACGGACTTCCAGCGAATCATGTCTATCGACGCCATGCGTCGCACGATGAAAATGCAGTATCTGGCCTTCGTGATAATTTGCAGGATCACGCTTCTGTGCCTCTGTCCATTGCAGAAGCACATGACGTTCCATCATTGTTCCTGTTGCAATCTCGCCACGTTCTTTAAGATCGTGCCGGATGGCCTCTGTCACCCGGCCAATCTCTTCATGCGTGGCAGTGACCACGAGAACGCGCCGGTCTGGATTGGCCGTCATTTCCCGATAGATGTCCGCGACCGCTTGGGCGCGTTCGATGGCTGGCACCTCGCGCACTGCTCCGAGTCGTTCCAGTTTCTCAAGACCCTGTTCCGGTGAATCGCGCAGTGTTTGTATGGCATCGCGGTATTCAGTGTGTGTCTGCCGCTGGACTCCAGTCAGGGACACACTTTGCATCTTGGATTCACGCTCCAGGATGCGTAGCGCGTCGGAGGCTTCCACGCTTTGAATCTGCCGTGTATCGCCAGAGAAAAGGATGCGAGCGTGTTCGCGCTCTGCCAATTGCAATAGCCCTTCCATTTGACGACCAGAAATCATGCCTGCCTCATCGACCACAAGCACCTTGCCGCGAAGGGACGCTTGCGCCGTATGATCTTGCAACAACCGCGCAATTGTCATGGCATCGCCAAAGCCGACTCTTTGCAATTCCTCAACCGCGCTCCGTGTTGGAGCCACTGCCATCACCTCGCGGCCAGCTTCGTGCAACCCACGATCAATTTCTTGTAACGTTGCCGTCTTGCCGGTTCCGGCGGCACCACGCAGATTGATGGCAAAATCGTGCGAGTCCAAAACCGTTTCCACCGCTTGTTTTTGTTCTTCACGCAGATGCTGGGAAGGTTGAAATACGCGGTCGCCACCGAGGAATTCATATCTGTCGATGCCCCGATCTATCGTGGCAATGATTTTCTGCTCACGGTCGAGGCTTTCGCGAGTAGCAATGTCATGCCCGGCACGAAAGATTGAACCCTGCATCTGTTCCACTTCCAGCGTGCCGCGCAGTTGTCCGAGATCGACTTGTCCCCGGCCATGCCGCAGTGCTTCCGTCAGGAGTACGTGGTCGCGCACCACGGAATGACGCTCGAAGATATGTTCCTTGGCATATTCCATGGATTCGGATGTTCGTGAAGGCTCCGGGGCAAGGTGCCGTTGATGTTCTATTGCATACTCACGAACCTGCTGGAGTGATTGCTTCTCTCCAGGCGTCAATCGCGCCTGCTGCTGTTCCCGCAGATGTTCGGTCGAGATTTCCGTCAGCTTGTCCGCGCGTGTTTCGCGCACCAGGACTGCAACTTCATTGTTCGTCGGCTTGCGGCCATGCTCCTGTGTAAATCGCTCGATGGCAGCATCGCGCTGCGCACTGCGCTGGCTGTATTTTTCCAGGAGATCATGGTCGATGCCGCTAATCTCAAAGCCATAATCCCGGCCTTTCGAGTCCCGGTGTGGCTCGATTTCATAACCGAGACTGCGAACTTCGCGTGCGAGCGCATTCCGGTATACCTCTGTCAGATAGGCGCGTCGTTCATAAAGGCCCGATGCCTGCAACGCCTTCCAACGACCTTCTACACCGTCATAGGTCAGATTGGCTGCGACAGCATGTGTGTGCAGTTGCGGGTCGAGTTCCCGGCTGGCGTCATGGCAATAGGTAGCGACAACCCAATTGCCCGTGGTGCGATCTTCATTCGCACCAGCCATGCGAACCCGAGTAGCCGCATAATGCTCCGCTTCGGCCAGGGCTTCGCGCACGGCCTTGTCATGCGCAGCAATGAGCCGTTCATCTCCGCCAACCAGGGCCTGAATGGAAACCGACTTTGGTGCGGAAAATGTCAGATCATAGAGGGACCGTGCCTTGCTCTGTTCCGCCCCATCCTCACCGATTCGGTCAGCGCCGTGACGTGGCCGTAGAAATTCTCCAGTCTCAGGATGCAGACCTTCACGAATGGCCTCAAACTGTTCGCGTGTAACCTCTCCACGCAGACCGAGCAATTCCGCGCCGCGCCCCTGCCACTCGCCCTGTACTTTGCGCTGCTCGTCATAATAATCGCTGTGCTCCAGATGCCTCGCCGCATACCCGACACCGCCCGACATGGCTCGAAGCGTCAGCATAAGCCGACGCTAACGCTGTTCGAGATTACGATGCAAGCGGCTTGCGCAACATTGCGGTTTTGAGCAACACTCAGTTTTAGGGAAACCGTAGAGCGCCAATCGGAGAGAAACAATGATTATGCTTGACGGACTATCCCAGAAGTGGGATAAATAATGACACGGAAGCCTGTACCGGGCGAAAAGCCGCTCTATTGGATTGGGTCATCGCTGAAGGACATCACCCGATTCCCGGCAGAAGTTCAGCGGAGCGTTGGATTTGCCTTGAGCGCTGCACAGTATGGCGGCAAACATCCCGCTGCAAAGCCTTGGAAGGGCGAAGGGCCGGGAGTTCTGGAGGTCGTCAAAGACTACGACGGGGACACGTACAGAGCGATTTACACCGTCCGTTTTGCAAATGCCGTCTACGTGTTGCACGCATTTCAGAAGAAATCGCCGCGTGGAAGAGAGACCCGGCAATCCGATATTGCTTTGGTCAGAGAACGCCTGAAGGTAGCACAGCGAGACTATGAGGAGAAACATGCCTAGAGAAACCACAGACAAAATCATCCGTAGCAGTGGCAATGTTTTTGCCGATATGGGTTTGCCGGATGCGGCGGAACTCGACACGAAGGCCCGGCTTGGAGCAGCCATCCACCTGATTGTCGAACGGAAACATCTTACGCAGGCTGACGTCGCGACCGCGCTCGGCATCAACCAGCCGAAGGTCTCTGCGCTCCTGCATTACAAGCTGGAAGGCTTTTCCGTCGAGCGCCTGATGCACTTCCTTGTGGCACTTGGGCAGGATGTGGAGATCGTCGTCAAGGCCAAGCCACGCTCACGGTCGGCCCGCATCGCCGTCAAAGCGGCGTGATTCCGTGAGCATCCTTTTCGCAGTCAAGCAATATATGCTTCTATTACCACGTTCATTTTGAAATAGACACCAGCCCTAAGCCTGACGGCTTAGGGCTGCTAAGACAGACTGACGACCTCGAACATAGTCCGATTGATTTCGGATCGTGTTCGAGGTTGATCGAGTCCTTTTCGATTTCGTTCGAGTTATCGAGCGTCGGCCTATTCGGCGCAATTCTCAATCTCCGACGAACGGACGTTGTTTCCGATTACAGAACCAGCCAAAGTCCGACCCGCACTACCGAGGCGGAGCCTGATGCGAAGGGTTGATGATAGCCGTCACATACGCTTCCAGAAGGGAGGATTTATTGCGGAGATCCAAATTGTCAGGAAGTAGCTATAATCAGCGGCAGAATGACAGCCATAGAATTGCTCGACTTGGTTGGGAAATACGCTGGCATGTTCGTCACGACCGCTTTGGGTGCCGGGGCTGGGGCCTATCTCGGCTCCTATCTGAAGAAGAAAGGCGAAAACCTCGCGACCCACGAAGACATCGACAAACTGCTTGAGCAGGTTTCTGCTGTCACCACGACAACTAAACAAATTGAGGCAAAGATCTCAAATGAGATGTGGCAACGTGAACGAAAATCCGACCTGCAACTGAAGGTAATAGACTCTGTGAACCGGCTCACGAGCGAGTTCATTCAGAGCGTTATGGCCGATTTGCAGTATAGGCCAACTCTTGAGTGGTACAGTGCATTCAGCGCGGCGGATGCCACGGTAAGAGCTTTGTTCGATAAGGAGACCTACGTAGCTTACAAGAACCTCGAAACCCGCATTGGCCCAGGACTCAAGAGCGCAGGTGGGATCGATTACGCTGTCCATGAATTTATTGAAGCCCGCGATGCCGCCATCAAAGCCATGTATAGCCAGGTAATCGGATGATGGAGCAAAATCCGTCGTCGTCGGGCTGGGCCGATTTAAGCAGCCTCTCGACTTAGTGCATAGCCAGCGGTCAGGTTAGAGTCTTTTTCCTGACCAAGAACATCGGGCCTGTGCCGACACCCACCATCCCTATAGCTTCTGGCAGATAAAACTCCTCCCCATTGCATTCACAGCCTTCAAATCTGTAGATATTTCGCTGGCCTTCAACGGAAGCGAGCATAAACGGCTTCTTGCAAACCGGGCACAACATTTCTTCCATTTGGCTGAGATCGATCATGGCCTTAAATTTTACTACAATAGAACATCCTAAAGGTTCGACTGTTCCGGCTCCTTCCCCCGATCCAAGCCGTTTGCGGACTCGACTATTGACCTTCGTGACCGTGCCATTGAAGAAGTGTTTGAGAGAGCCACGCGCTTTGTTCTCGGTGTCGAGATCGAGCAGCGTGACCGGAATCTCGTTTGCCAAAAACCATTCAGCCAGAGCCACCATGACACCAGTTTTCCCGACGCCGCCTTTGCCGCCCATCGTAAAAACAACACGTTTCGCGTTCGCTGTCATCGCGCACCTCCATGAGTGGTCAGGGTCAGAGGTTCGTTTTCGCGGAAGTCGAAGCGAGTACGCTTCGCTTCCCGCGCTGTGGGCTTCGCTTTGAGTGCCGCAAGACGATCCGGTACTGGCAATTCCATGGCGGTGGATTCCAGCGGCGGCAGTTCAAATTGTGTTCGTTTACGATGCTTGGCACGAACTTTCACGAAGGAATGGAGCGTGCTCGGGGCAACGTGCAATCCGAGCCGTTCATGGAAGAGGCGAGCAACTTCACGGTATGTGCGCCCTTTACGACGCAGTTCGCGGATCAGCTCCCGGTGAGGTTCGAGCTTCGAGCGAGGTGGTTTTGTTGGAAGATCGGCAAACTCCGAAAGGATGGTTTGATTCCCTTGCAGGCTGCTGACTTTGCCGCATATGAAATTCGTAAACATATTGCAGACGATCCGGGGGAGTTGTGGCCGATAGAGAAGTACAGGAAATCCATTGCCGCACTTGCCAGCGTTCCATCTGCTGCGTCCGACGATTGGGGAAGGTTCCGAGAGCAGGAGTTGGCCACTCTTTGTCAGAGGTTAGGGAAAAAGCATGAGTAACGCTGAATTGTGCGTTGCTGGGACGGGAGCAGCAAGGATTCTAGGTAGCTTTTCGGAAGTGGCGCGAAATCCAGCGGTAGAGAAGCGTTATCAATGCCCACAGAACGGCGCAGCTCAAGACACTTCCGACGAAGACCCCTGCCATGTAGTTCGGACCAGCGCCTGGGATGGGATGGCTGATGGTAGCTATAAAGGCGAGCACCAGAATCATGATCCATGCCCTGTATGAAAGCAGGCGCTTCTTTTCCTTGCCCGTCTGCGGAGAAACGGATTGCTTAGGCATCATCGCACCTCTCGGAGGAGTATACTCTCAGAAAATAGAAAACCCGCCTTCACGGGGCGGGCCTTCGGTTCGATGCACTCAAGCGAATCATCGCATGGAGTGTGTCGAAATGCAATCAACTACTGAAAATTTCTCAACTCAAGCAGAGTCTTCTTCGCAAACGCAAGCGCTGCCACGTCCGGCGAGTCTTTTCCTTTTGGCTGGTCTTCCAGAGCCTTCAGAACCTCTGTTTTGTATTTCGGATCGAGACGTTCAAGAGTGGCGTGAATCGCAAGCAGGAGATGCTTTAGACTCTGAACCTCGTTGATCTGCTGCTCCAGTACGACACTAAGGTTGAAGAATGGTACGCGATTCTGTTCGTCCATAGAGTGTCCTTTCTGCATTGCGCTATCATAACCCCATGAAGACGAAGCCACAATCCGACGAGTACACGGCTTTCCAATGCACATTGCGCCGCGTCCTCCAAGTGTCGAAATCGGAGCTAGAGCGGAGAATTGCGGAAGATAACGCTTCGCGTGCGGGCAAGCCGAGACGCGGGCCTAGACCGCGTTCTTCGGCTTCCGCCCGCGTTTCTTCCGAAAAGGATTAGTTGGACGTTTCTGCTCCTGCTTTGCCAGTCACCTCAGCCCAAGTCAGCCGCTTTCCCGCGACCTGCGACAGCAGCAAGCGGAAACGGTCTCCATCCGATACTTTCTCATTGCCGTGCTTGCGGTGGTTATAGCGGAATACCTGCTCATCGACATAGCGTTGCAGGTGGAACGGCTCGACGGCGATATAGGTTCCGTTCAATCCGCGTTTCAGTAAACTCCAGAAATTTTCGATTCCATTGGTATGTACGTTTCCTCTGACATAGGCTTCCATGTGGTTAATCACTTCATGCGAGAATTGCCTTTTTAAGTGGTCATAGCCTACGTGGGCATCGGTGTACATGACGGTCTCAGGCTTGACGTGCTCATTCACCATCGCTTGCATGGTCTCCCGCCCGGCATACGGAATCACAGTTGCACGGACTTCGCTAGCGTGGCGATCTTTTACGCCCATCACGATAGTCTTATTGCGTTTGAATCCGCCCGATCCGGCCATGCCCATTTCACGCTTACGGCGCTGGTGCATAAACTTCAGCTTGCCGCCGATTACGGTTTCATCGGCTTCTACAATGGAGCCGTTGCCGCCGACTTGAGTGATCGGGTCAGGCCGCATAGCAAGGCGAAGCCGTTGCAGCATAAACCAAGCCGATTTCTGCGAAATGCCGATAGCGCGATGAATCTCATAGCTGCTCACGCCATTCTTGCAGTTGCTAATCATCCACATTGCCAGCAGCCATTTATTCAGCGGAATCGGAGAATCCTCAAAGATGGTTCCAACCTTCACAGAAAACTGCTTGCCGCATCCTTTACACTTCCAGCGTTTTTGAGTGGCAAGATAATAATGCTCCCGCTTATCGCAGATAGGGCAAACTGGCTTGCCATCCGGCCAGCGCATCGCTGCCGCCTCATCAATGCACGCTTGCTCATCGCTGTAGTGCTGAATTGCCTGCTGAAGGGTTTTAATCTGTTTCATGGCGTCCGACCTCACATCAACCTAGAGGTAGACTATGCTTGAATGATTGGTTAGTCAAGTTAATTATTACCCTTAAATGGATCTGCAAAAGCCTCGAAAAGGACAGTTGAGGACAGATTACAGATTTCCTTCCACGGACGACTTTTCCGCGGCCCCATGAACAAAGTTCACCAGACGGGATTGCGCTGTACGCTTTGCGTCCAGCGAGAGACCGCCGTAGATGTCGCTGGTCGTCTGGATATTTGCATGACGGGCCAATTCCTTCGTTTCCTCAAGCGTCAGCACCTGCTTGCCCCAGGAAGTGAGGCTGTGACGGAAGGTGTGCCAACCAATCCGACCAAAGCCCCCTTTTTCTGCAATTGGACGAATGTAGTCAGCGAGCATTGAGTCGGGCCACATTGGACGTAGTCCATGGGTCGCGGGGCTGGCAAACACCCAATCTTCCGGTGCCGAGTATGGCGTCAACTTCTTCCAAGTCACAAGGGAATCCCTCACCGCTTCCGGAAGGCTAATTTCGGTACGCGACGCCTCCGTCTTCAGTTGCGAGATACGTCCGGAGACGAAACCCTGACGAAATGTGACCACGCAGCGATCGAGGTCGAGGTCCTGCCATTTCAGGCCGAACCCCTCGCTGCATCGTGTGCCCAGCCATCCTGCAATTTCAACAGCGAGCCTCTCGCGGGGTTCGAAGAGATCCAACAGCCTCAGAAACTCCGCCGGTGTCAAAGAACGCGGCTTCTCTTTCCTGCGGGTTCGCGTGCCATTTATAGCTCAAGGTCCCGGGCTAAATCTTTCACTTACGTTGCCGGAAATCTCTGGCAACATTAACCTGACGCCGACCCTGCTCGACAGCGTTGGTGTAACAGTGCCGAAATCTATGAAAGGCACAAGTCTCCTGCCTTTGCTTCGTGATCCGCAGGCGAGGAGGGAGTCGCAGAACAAGGCGTTGATTCAGATCAGCGAATCGATGGTCGGGCGCGCAATTCGCACAAAGGAGTGGACCTACTGCGTAGCCGACCCGACCTTGAACGGTTATAAGGACTCTTCGAGTATGCATTATGTGGAATATCAGATGTACAACAACGCGAGCGATCCGGCCCAGCTGGTGAATCTGGCCGGACGTCAGACCTTCAGGCAGGCAGCCTCGCAGTTGCGCGAAGAGTTGCTCGCTATGATCGGCGAGTCTGGAGAGCCCCAGCCAACCATTACGCCTGCACGGCTCTATCCTTAGCAAGCCATGAGACTCGGTCCACTCCGTTTTGTACATGGAAACCCAGGCGACTTCGCCCCTAAGCCAGCACGCAGTCGACGGCTCAATCGCTTTGTGCCTTTAGTAATTTCAATTACAAATTCTCAAGTCATCGAAAATGGTCCGGTTCTGTGTCAGCACGACGTTTGGTCGCACGTTTTGAAGTTACGATGCGCTTCAACTTCGATTCACAGCAACGAGTCCCGCAGTGATAAGCTTCTTGCGGAAACATAGAACAATATTAATGGAGCTGCGAGAATGCTTCGATCCTCCACAATACTTTGGGGAACCATGTTTGGCGCGCTGGCCATGGTGCCTGTTCTGCTCGCGCAGCAACCTACTAAAGCGAGCACCGAGGCGGTGCTGCGAATCCAGACGGATAAGTGGATCGCAAAAGTCAGTCCTACGCTCTACGGGCTGATGACCGAGGAGATCAATCATTCCTACGACGGCGGAATCTATGCGGAGTTGGTGCGCAACCGTGCGTTTCAGGACAATCCGAATCGTCCAGAGCATTGGCGGATCGTACGGGTTGGAAATTCGCGCGCTTCCATGCAGCTCGACAAGTCCACCGGTCCCAGTGCAGCCTTGTCTACGAGCCTGAAATTGACTGTGGAACAGGCCGACAACGCCGATCCCGCCGGAATAGCCAACAACGGCTATTGGGGCATTCCCCTTCAGGCCAATACGACGTACGCGGGATCGTTTTATGCCAAAGCCGATACCGACGCGGCCGGGCCGCTAACGATGAGCCTTGTGAACAACAACACTGGCACTGTAGTCGCAACGGCCTCGGTTCCATCGCTGGCGTTGGAGTGGAAGCAATATAAAGTGACGTTGCAAACTGCGCGGATTGCAACCTCGGCAAGCAATCATCTGGTGTTGTCAATCACGCGACCGGGAACAGTCTGGTTCAGTCTCGTATCCCTGTTTCCGCCAACATACAAAAACACAGTCAATGGCAACCGCATCGATTTGATGGAGAAGCTGGCTATCATGCGCCCGGCATTTTTGCGTTTGCCCGGGGGAAACTTTCTAGAAGGCGATTACATCCAGGACCGGTACGACTGGGAGAAAACCATTGGCCCGCTGGTGGATCGCCCAACCCATCCAAGTCCCTGGGGCTATCGCAGCTCAGATGGACTGGGGCTGCTGGAATTTCTGGACTGGTGCCAGGACCTGCACATGCAGCCGGTGCTCGCTGTGTATGCCGGCTACTCCTTGAAACATGAGCATGTAAATCCGGGACCGGATCTGGCGCCCTATGTGCAGAGCGCCCTCAATGAAATCCAATATGTCATGGGTGGCAGCGATACAAAATGGGGTGGAGTGCGCGCCAAGGACGGTCATCCCGCTCCTTTCCCCCTGACCTATGTTGAGGTGGGGAACGAAGACTGGTTCGATACATCCGCCAGCTACGATGCCAGGTTTGCGCAGTTCTTCGATGCAATCAAGAAGGCCTATCCCCGGCTACAGGTGATCGCCACGGCTCCTGTGACGAGTCGCGTGCCCGATGTGGTCGACGACCATTTTTATCGGACAGCGGAGCAGTTCTTTGAAGACACGCATCATTACGACAAGACGGACCGGAGTGGCCCGAAGATATTTGTCGGAGAATGGGCCACGCGCGAGGGCTCGCCCACTCCGGACATGGGTGCGGCGCTGGCCGATGCCGCGTGGATGACCGGCCTTGAGCGCAACAGCGACATCGTCATTATGTCGAGTTATGCTCCTCTGTTCATCAACGTAAATCCTGGAGCATCGCAATGGGTGCCGGATCTGATCGGCTACGATGCAGTCCATAGTTATGGTTCGCCTAGCTACTACGCCCAGGTAATGTTCAGCAATCACCTTGGCAATCAAGTGGTGGATTCCAACCTGACCGGCGGGCCGCCCCTGCTTTTTTATTCGGTAACGCGCGACGCTGTGAAACGAACGATGTATCTGAAGGTGGTCAATGCTTCCTCCGGATCGCAGCAGCTCGATATTCAATGGACCGGGAAGGATCAGCCCGCCGGAACGGCTACGATCACTACCCTGAGGGGACATTCCATGGAAGAAACCAACTCGCTCGCCAATCCCGCAAGAATCGTCCCGGTCAAAAGTGTAAGTATGGGCATTTCCCCCGACATGCACCGCGTATTTCCGGCATACTCGATTGAGGTAATCGAAGTTCATTTGCGATAGGGGGAGTTGTCGGTGACCATGCATCGGATAAGCCGTAAAGCATTCGCGTATATTTGCCTGTTATGCATCATCGGTTTCCAGGGGTTGTGTATGCAAGGGGAAGTAACAAAGTCGGTCTTCGGCGCGATGCCATATGGGACAGAAATTTATATTTTCACGCTGAAGGAAAGTACTCTGAAGGCCCGCGTCATGACCTATGGTGCCCGTCTTGTCTCGCTGGAAGTTCCCGATCGTAACGGCAAAATGGCAGATGTCGTGCTGGGCTATGACTCCCTGACCCCATATACAACCGATTCCAAAACCTACTTTGGAGCGATCGTGGGGCGGTACGCCAATCGCATCGGCCACGGCACATTTGTCCTGGATGGGAAGCGCTATGATCTGCCAAAGAACGATGGCGACAACACTCTCCATGGCGGAACGGTGGGATTCGACAAGCGCGTCTGGACGGCGCATGAAATTCCGCATGGAGTGGAGTTGACACTGATCAGCAACAATGGAGACCAGGGCTTCCCTGGAACCCTGACGGCGCGAGTCCGCTACACGCTGAGCGCACATGCTCTGAAGATTGAATATTTCGCCACGACGGATGCCAATACCGTACTGAACCTGACCAACCACAGTTATTTCAATCTGGCTGGGGAAGGACAAGGCAATATTCTGAATGACGTTCTCACCATTCCAGCTGAACGCTACACTCCCGTTAATGCGGGACTGATTCCTACGGGACAATTAACCTCGGTTGCCGGTACCCCGTTCGACTTCCGTACGCCAATGCCCGTTGGTAAACGAATCGACGAGGACAACGAACAACTCCACTTCGCGAAAGGCTATGACGAAAATTTCGTTCTGAACCACCGCGGCGATGGTCAAGCTCTCCACGACGCTGCTCGCGTGTTGAGCCCACAGACTGGGCGCGTGCTGGTTGTCAAAACAACCCAGCCAGGGGTTCAGTTCTATTCTGGAAATTTCCTTGACGGAACAATCCACGGAAAGCACGGGCATGTCTACGCAAAACATGCTGCATTATGTCTCGAAACCCAGCATTTCCCAGACTCTCCGAATCAACCGCAATTCCCCTCAACGGAGCTCAAGCCGGGACAAGCATTTCATAGCATCACAGAATATATTTTCTCGACCGAGCGATGATCTGCCCCCAGAAAAACATGTCTCTTCGGCAAGGAATTGAAAATAGACAAGGAAGACTTATGATGGCCAAGTCACCCCTCATCCCCGGTAGGACCGTTTCACTGGGCACATATTCGGCTTTCGTGCCTGCTCCCTTTCCACCGGCACTCGAGTGGACGCCGCGCCTCATATGAGATCTCTCCGACGCGGACCGGCTGATCGGCAGGTTGGCGGGCGAAGGTGACCGACTGCCAAATGCTGCCCGATCTGCTACACGATGAGGAGCGCAAGGTGGCGTTCAGCTTAGGAGAACCTTCTACGCTATCTCCTGACATGACGTTGTGAGAGTGGGGCGCTCACTGTGAACTCGATCCGAAGCATGAGATTTCGCCAACCTCGATATGGAAGCAGTCACGAATCAGCAGACCCGGCAATCGCCGCGATTGACGAAGGCGTACATACGTGTAGTCGTGCGGCGATCTTCACGTCCGCTCCGTTCCCGGAGTCCAAGCCTGCATCGTATGCTGCGGCAGCCGCTCGTCCGGCCGCCGGACCAGGAATTACAACGAAGACTGTGTCCACTTACATCAGAGGAGTCGTACGACCCTAGCTACGGTTTTGCCTTGCCCGACTGTTCGAAGTCCGTGACAAGTTCTTCGGACTGCTTATGGGCTTTGACGGAATATTCGTGCGCCTGTTTGGAGAGTTCGTGAGCGGCTAGATGATCTCCCTTGCCGTGGGCGGTGGCGGCGGCGGCGTGAGCGTGGGCCGCCAGGGTATGAAATTCTACGGCTCGGTCATGCGTGTGCGACATTGAGATTCTCCTTGTCAGTTGGATGCTGCTTGACGGATGAGGCCGAGGCCCAAGTTCGAATATCTATACTGCCGAAGTCCTCGATTGCCGCCAGCTGTTTTACCAGAACTTTCTTCCTGGTCATTCGCTTAGCGCCTTGCGCCAATGTCACCGTGATGATCATCGGCATCATTTCAGGTGTCATTCCGACAGCAAGCGCGACTTATGATCAGGCCGCCGAGGTGCTCTCCGAGCGCCAGCGATACGCCACTGGCAACGACGAGGATGATGACAAGGGGATTCGCAAAGAAACCGAAAAAGCTGAGCAACGACGTGAAGCGAGACTCCGC
>JAJYSV010000079.1 GCA_021793405.1 Acidobacteriota bacterium | reverse complement strand
GCTGCCAACTCGGATGGAAATCACAACCTATAATTTTCATTGAAGGCTTCTCCTGATCCAGCAGCTCATGGTCCTCAACCAAAAACTACTGCTTCATCGTAGAAGCCTTCGTCCTTATCCCATCAACATCTCGATTCTGAGATGTGGGATGTTATCGTCGCGAGATTTTCCTCCACTGTCTACTGGCTTTCGATCCCGACCGTTCCAATCTCGCCCTTCGAGTAATGCCGAAAGCTGGACCATGCCCAGGCGTCCGGTTCGGCAACCAGCCCGCGTGCGACTGGATTGCGGTGCATGTACTTCAGCTTCTCCACTCGTTTACGGTCTGTGAATACGTTGAAGTCGTAATATCGAGCCTGCCAGAACGGCCGCTCGTTGCGCTGAACGGCGACGGAAAGTTTTAATGCTTGCATCGCCTTCGATAGGGCGGCATTCTTCGGTTCACTTACCAGCAGATGAACATGCTCCGGCATCACAACATACCCGAGGACGAAGAACTGATACCGGATTCTCATCGTCTCCAGAGATCGCTCGAAGACAACTCGGGCGGCCGGAGTTGCGAGGAACGGGCACCTTCCGGAACAACTGAAGGTAATAAAGTGCAGATCGCCTGCCTGTTGATACCGAACCAAGCCCTTCGCCATGGGAACATCCTACAATCCCATGTCTCAAACGCGAGACATGGGGCACCCAGATTGATGTGTGGTATGGCCGCAATTGTTTGACTCGCATCCTCACGCGCCTTAGTCTCGAAGGAGAGGGCTGCGGGGGATTTTGTGGATGCGCGGCTCGAATCTGATACTCGCCTGGAGGCATCGCGATGAAGTTCCTCGTTGCCGATCTGGAACGGCAGGCCATCGATTTTGATGAAACACTTGCTCCGGGAAGCGTTGATTTTGTAGACGATATGCGGCAGGTGGGGGTGTTGCACACGGCTGGCCGCGTCGATCTGCTGAAAGAGCATCGCGGCACCCACGACATTGTCGAGGACATCCGCATCCGGGGCAGCCTGGACACGCGGATGGAGGTGGCGTGCGCTCGGTGTCTGGAGCCGGTGGAGCAGGCGATCGAGGCCAGCTTCGACCTGATTTTTCGTCCCGCGGGGGCCGATCTGGACAACTCCGACCGCGCAATTTCCACATCGGAGACCGAAATCGGCTACTATGAAGGAGACGGTTTATTGCTTGAAGATGTGCTGCGCGAGCAGATCCTTCTGGCGCTTCCAGCCAAAAACCTTTGCCGCGAAGATTGCAAAGGACTTTGTCCGGAGTGTGGCCGGAATCGCAATACGGATCCCTGCGATTGCGCGACAACTTCTGCAGATCCGCGCTGGAGCTCGCTCCAAGCCATTCGGCTGGATGCGGTCCGCAGCCAAGGGAAACCATAATTTCAAGTTTGTTCTACCCGCCTTCGGAACTCTCACCGGAATAGCGCCAGCGTTGATGGCGTGCGATGCGAGAGAGAGGACGAGCGGCGGGGAAAGGGAATTTCCATGCCGAATCCAAAGCGACGCCATTCCAAGCGCCGCACATCCATTCGCCGTTCTCACGACGGCCTGACCACGCAGTCGCTTTCCGAATGCCCGAACTGCCATGAACGCAAGCTGCCGCATCACGCATGTCCGAAATGCGGGACGTACAAGGGCCGCGAAGTTCTGGTCGTAAAGGAACAGCAGAGCTAATCAATCTTCCATGCTGATCGACATTGCTCTTGACGCCATGGGCTCCGACAAATCGCCAGAGCCGGAAATTCGCGGCGCAATCCTGGCGTGTCGGCAGCTCCCGGTGCGGGTGCATCTGATTGGACCGGAGCGTACGTTGCGGCCGCTGCTGGCCAAGCAAATGCGTCGCGTGGGCGCGCGTCATCTTTCCATAAAAATTGTTCAGGCAAGCGAATCGATCGGCATGGAGGAAAAGGCCGTGCAGGCGGTCCGCTCCAAGCGGGACTCGTCGATGCGCGTTGGCCTGAAGATGGTACGGGACGGGACTGCGGCTGGCTTTATGACGGCTGGCAACACTGGCGCTGCGATGGCCACGGCCAAGATGGTGCTGGGCACGCTGCCGGGGGTGGATCGTCCGGCGCTGGTGGCGATTTTGCCGACCAGCACGGGCAAGCCATGCCTGCTGCTGGATGTGGGCGCCAATGTGGATTGCAAGGCGAAAAATCTGGAGCAATTCGCCGTGATGGGCGAGATGTACGCACGCGCGGTGCTGAAAATTGCGCGCCCGCGGGTGGGCTTGCTCTCGATTGGCGAAGAAGAGAGCAAAGGCAATGAGCTGACGCGGGAGACCTTTCCACTGCTGCAGCAATTGCCGATTCATTTCCTGGGCAACGTCGAGGGCCGCGACATCTATAACGGTCAGGCCGATGTTGTCGTCTGCGATGGGTTCGTCGGCAATGTTGCGCTGAAGGCATCGGAAGGGCTGGCGCGGCTGGTGCGGGAATCGCTGCGGGAATCCTTGACCTCGACGGTCACGGCGCAGGTCGGCGCGCTGCTGTCGCGCAAGGCATTCAACCACTTCAAGAACCGGATCGACCAGTCGGAATACGGCGGCGCGCCTCTGCTGGGTGTGCGCGGGGTTTGCATCGTGGGCCATGGCTCATCGAACGACCGCGCCATTATGAATGGAGTTCGCGTGGCGGCAGAATTTGCGCAGGCCAACGTGAATGCAGCCATCGAGCAGGGACTGGTGACGGCTGGCGTCCCGGCAGCGGATTAACGAAGACTTATGGGCACGACCTCTATCCAAACCAACATACAGAAAATAATTGCATTTCTTTTTCCGGGCCAGGGATCGCAAGCCGTAGGGATGGGCCGCGAATTGTGCGAGCAATTTCCGGTTGCGCGGGCGGTGTTTGAAGAGGCCGACGAGGCGCTGGGATTTTCTATCTCGCGACTCTGCTTCGATGGGCCGGAAGAGGAGTTGAGGCTGACGGAGAATACGCAGCCGGCGATATTGACGGTTTCCGTGGCGGCATTGCGGGTGCTGGAAGAGCGCGGCGTGGCTGGCGAGTTTGCAGCGGGCCATTCTCTGGGGGAATATTCGGCACATGTTGCGGCGGGAACGCTTGCGTTTGCGGATGCGCTGCGAACGGTGCGCAATCGCGGACGGTATATGCAGGAAGCGGTGCCTGCCGGAGTGGGCGCGATGGCGGCCATCCTGGGGATGACGGCGGAGGCGATTGGCGAGGCGTGCGCGGATGCGGCGCGGGAATCTGGCGGCGTGGTTGCCCCGGCGAATATGAATGCGCCCGAGCAGACGGTGATTTCCGGAGCAACGGCAGCGGTGGAACTGGCGGCGGCGAAATGCAAGGAACGAGGCGCGAAGCGGGCCGTGATGCTGAAGGTGAGTGCTCCGTTTCACTGCGCGCTGATGCAGCCGGCGCAGGATCGATTGGAGAGAGAGCTGGGCACGATCGCGTTTCACGATCCGAAGATTCGGGTGGTTTCGAACGTCGATGCCGCCTGGGTTGAGACTGGCGATGCCGCGCGCGATGCGCTGACTCGCCAAGTGACGGGCGCGGTCCGTTGGGTGGAATGCGAGCAGCAGTTGATTGCGGCGGGGGTGACACACTGCATCGAGGTTGGCCCGGGCAGGGTGCTGTGCGGATTGATGCGTCCGATGGATTCCAGCCGGGTCTGCCTGCATGTCGAGAATATTGCGAGTCTCGACAAGACTCTGGCCGCGCTGCAAGGATAATTCTGCCGGGGCAGGAGGAAGCTCGTCATGCTGCGAAGAGTACGGGGAGTGATTGCGAGCAAGCGGCGGGCAGGAGTGCCTATTTTTCTGGGGATGGCGCTGCTTTTGGCTGTCGCGGCTCGTCCAGCATGGGCGAAAAAACCATCACGAACGATCATTACCGCGGATGGAAAGCCGGTACGTAAGGTCTACATTAATGCCAACTCTCTGACGACAGAGGATTCCGGGGCTACTCAGCTGGCCCAGGATACGTGTCTGACGGTGGTGTCCAAACCGGCCGAAGCGGATGCCGTGCTCGAATTGGGGATGGCGCTGCCGTCCGTGGGGGGAGGCCAACAGGATGAGTCCGATGCGGTTGGTTCTATGGGGCGCCACAAAGCCAAGAGCAAATCGCATCACGGTGGTGTCTCCGCCACGTGCAGCGATGGCAACCAGACCGGCAACTGCATTTCTTCCCTGAGCCTGCCGACAGGCGACGTTGCCCCCGAGCCAGAAGATAAGTGGAGAGGGAATGTCGGCGACGATGTGGATGTAACGCTGGTATCGACCACAGGCGATTTACAGGAATTATGGCAGCCGGAGTCGCATACGAAACAATCCTGGAGCGATCAGTTGCGGGTGGCGGCGGGGTGTCCAGTGTGTCCGGGGGATCGCTTCGACCAAAAACGGTACAAAACCTATCGCAACTGGATAGAGACGGAATGTCCGGGCGTGCTGGAATCCGGATCGAAATAGAGACACGGAATAATCACGGCCGCCGCGATTGGCTGGTGTTGCCTCCGAATAATTCGCGAACTTTCTGCTCGCGGAACTCAAAAATTCTCTCAACATTTCGTCGCACAGAGAATACGTGCGCCACGCGTCCGAGAATGCCGAACGGCAGAGAATAATGCACGCAATCGCTGATGAGCGTGCCGCCGTCGAGCGACTGGAAGCCATGGGTGTGATGCCAGAGCTTGTAGGGGCCTTGGAGCTGAATATCTTCAGAGTGATGCGGAGGCTGCCATGCGGTGATTTCCGTTCGCCAGCGCATCGGGATGCCGTGCCAATGGAGCCGGTAATCAATCAGAGTGCCAGCGGCCATTGCGATGGGCTGCGGAGTGAGGATTTGGAAGCGCAACCATTCTGGAGTGAGCAGTTCGAGATTGCCGGCATCGGCGAAGAAGGCAAAGACGTCATCGAGCGAAGCGGGAACCCACTGCTCGTGCTCAAGGGTAAACGGTGCGGTCATGGTTCCACTCTTACATAGGAGGTACTCCTGAATCTTCGACTTCTCTCTGGAGATACTCCGCGAAGAATCCGGCAGGCGATGGCAGTGGTTCCGACGCACAGATCGTCTGAATTCTTCACTTCGGTCGCTGTGGCGACCTTCGTTCAGAATCACTCCTCACCGCAAATAGCTGGACAAACTATAAATCCGCTCTAGATTTCCACCAGAACATCGTCACCTACGAGCTTGAGCGGGTAGGGAACGGCTTTCAAATTCGGCGTTCCTGCGCCGGTGGCCAAGTCGAATTCCCACTGATGCCAAGGGCAGACGATCTTGCCACGCTCGATGGTGCCTTCGGCGAGCGGGCCGCCGCGGTGGGGACAAACATTGTCCAAGGCAAGCGGTTTACCGCCGAGCGTGGCCACGCAGATGGTGCGGCCAGCCGCGCTGAATTCCTTCGCCTGGCCTTCCGCGGGAAGCTCGTCGCGACGGCATAATCTTATCAACTCGCTCATGGTCAACTCTGGTAGACGGCGGCTATTGTGCCGCCAATGATGGTCAGAACCCACCATCCGATCACGACGAAGGCAGCGCTGCTGCGCTTCACGCGGGCGATGGTCGCGCAGCCAATGATCAAGAGGATTGCCGCCCAGAGGCTGAACACATCGACCGAGGAAAACAGAGTGCGCACCCATGTGGGGAAGTCGGAAGGCAGATACCACCCGATATTGGTTCCCACCGGATTGCGGATATCGAACTGCTCGGCGCTGACGCCGGCGAAAATGGCGACCGCCGCCAGCAGGTACTTGAGAAGAAGGGGTAGGCCGGCATAGAACCAGACTGCTACGTATTGCTTGTAACTGGCCTGTGCGCCCAGGCCGAAATTGAAACTCACCATGAGTATGGCAGCTGCGAGCAGCGCAAAAATCAGAGTGAAGACCGGGTAGGCGAAGCTGATGACCTTGGTCGAAACTGCGATGGTATGCATGGCCTGTTCGCGCTGCGCGTCCGTCAGAGAGCTCATTCTCTCCTGCGCCTGCGCGCTGTGGTTGATATTGGCCTGCGCCACCTGATCGAATCCAATCTGGCGATCGACGGAGATGACAAACACGACGCTGACGACGATGCCCAGTAGAAATGGCAGCCACCAACTCGCGTCCCGGCGGATATCGGCGAAGGTTTTGGTGGGCGCCACATAGGCGTCGACCACTCGTTCAACCTGGCTGAGGCCTGTCGGTTCGCCGGGCCGCTGCGCTTGGGCTCCTGCTTCCATCATGGTGTTCATCTGGTTTTGTTGGCTCCTCGCGGTTGGGCTTGATTTCCTCGGCCATCAGTCTAGCCTGAGCAGACGTGGAAGCGTAGAAAAATCTGTAGAACGGAAACAAATTTGGAAAGCAGGGCGGTGTCCATCCCACCCGCGGAAAATGCGCGAAGGATGGGGCGTGTATTGCTGACTACCGTGAGGGTGATATACCAAGGGTGGAGAACCGGGCGGCGACCCACAAACTGTCAGGCGGCAGGATGGATACCATTCGCGGGAAACGCCCGTAAAAAAAAGGGAGCGTAGGCATGATGGTTCGACCGCGCGCATGGGCGTGGCTTGTACTGCTGTGCGGCATGGTTGCAACCGTGCCTGCTGTCGCTGGCGCTCAAACTCCACCGCATTCGTTTGTGGCGGGCCACGGGCAGTTTCTGCTGGATGGCAAACCGTTCCAGGTGATCTCCGGCGAGATGCATTACGCGCGGATTCCGCGTGCCTGCTGGCGCGATCGGCTGCGCATGGCGAAAGCCATGGGCCTGAACGCCATCACCACGTATGTCTTCTGGAATTGGCATGAGCCTGAACCGGGTGTTTACGATTTTTCCGGCAACAGGGATGTCGCGGAATTTGTTCGCGAAGCGCAGCGGGAGGGGCTGTATGTGATTCTGCGGCCGGGACCATATTCCTGCGCGGAGTGGGATTTCGGAGGTTTTCCCGCATGGCTGCTGAAAGATCCAACGATGGTGGTGCGGTCGAGGGACCCGAAGTTCCTGGCTGCGGCGCGCGCGTGGCTGCTGCGCTTAGGTAAGGAACTGGCGCCGCTGCAGATCGGCAATGGAAGACCCATCATTGCGGTGCAGGTGGAGAACGAATACGGTTCCTATGGCGACGACCACGCCTACATGGAAGACATCCGCCGTATGTTGGTCGACGCGGGTTTTACCAAGGCGCAGCTCTACACCGCGGATGGAGCGAAGCAGGTCCCAAGAGGCTCGCTGCCGGAGTTGCCGGCGGTCATCAACTTTGGGCCTGGGGAGGCGCAGAAGAGTTTTGCGACTCTGAAACAATTGCGTCAGGATGGACCAATGATGTCTGGCGAATATTGGGATGGATGGTTTGATCACTGGGGCGCGCCGCACACTGCCGACGACGCGGACCAGCAGGCCAAGGATCTGGACTGGATGCTGCGCCAGGGCTACTCGGTGAGCATATATATGTTCCACGGCGGCACCAGCTTCGGCTGGATGAACGGGGCCAACTCAAATGGGAAGAACTATGAGCCGGACGTGACCAGCTACGACTACAACGCGCCGCTGGACGAAAGCGGCCGCCCGACGCCGAAGTACTACCGTTTTCGCGAGATTATTGCGAAGGACACTGGCGTCACGCCGCCTCCTGTGCCGGCGGTGCCGCCCACGATGACGGCGCCGACGATGTTGCTGGCCGAGGGCATCTCTTTGTGGAAGACGTTGCCGGCTCCGACGCATTCCGAGCAGTTGCTGTCGATGGAAGCGTTAAATCAAGCGTATGGATACATTCTGTATCGCACGCAGTTGGATGGGCCTGTCACTGGCGACCTGGTGATCGACACGCTGCATGACTATGCGCAGGTGTATATCAACGGCAAGCTGGCGGGTACGATGGACCGCAGGCTGGGGCAACATGAGTTGCCGCTGAAGATCGCCGCGCACCATGCACGATTGGACATACTGGTGGAAAATACGGGCCGGGTAAATTTTGGTCCGGCTCTCCCGGGCGAGCACGCGGGCATTGTGGGGAGGGTCAGGCTCGCCGGAAAGCCGCTGATGGGGTGGGACATCTATCCACTGCCCATGCTGACACCGGGCGACCTGCGCTACTCAAAACAGCCGTGCGATGGGCCGTGTTTCTATCGTGCGACGTTCACTGTGACGACGACCCCGAAGGACACGTTTCTGAATACCAGCGCTCTGACCAAAGGTGAAGTGTGGCTGAATGGTCGCGCGCTTGGACGTTTCTGGAACGTTGGGCCGCAGAAGACGCTGTATGTTCCCGCGCCATGGCTGAAGCCGGGGAGGAATGAGGTTGTGGTCTTCGATCTGAAGGGGAAGTCTGGGCAGAAAATCGAAGGGCTGGACCATCCAGTCCTGCATGCCGCAGTTTTGCGTTCCCCGGCCGAGTAGAGCCGGTTCGCCGCGCGAAGATTCAGAAGATTCATCAGATTTTGATCTTGAACGATGGAGCGAATGGGCAGGCGGTGCGATCCTGAATAGGAGTCGGCGGAGCGTCGACCGGAAGATTTTAGAATCGATTATTGATAATATGAAACTTTGGCGGGCGTGACGGTGTCCAATTGGACAGTTGCTCGATTGCCAAGTTCTTCGCTTGAGTGTCAAACTAATCACACTACTGCATCGGGCGTACTGCCGTGGATAGCTCGGGGCGGGCGAAGGCCCGATATACCGCCAGCGCCTTTCACACTCCTACCAGGAGAATTGAACATGTCTGGATCAAAGTTACCGATAGATCAGAGCGATCCATTGTCTGCGAATCCGCAGCGCTCCGATGTCGACCACGCTGCAGAGACCAAGGCCGGCAAGGGAATCACCCGGCGCGGCTTCCTGAAAGGCGCGGGTGTTGCTGCCGCCGGAACGGCGCTGCTGGAAGGCGCGCAGGTGTTCAGCCGTGAGGCGGTTGCCGCTACGCGCGGTGAGCACAACGGCGTCAAGGAGTATGGGCCGGGTCCCATTGCAGTCACCCTGCATGTCAACGGCAAAGAACAAACCGTCCATATCGAACCCCGCACCACGCTGGCGGACGCCTTGCGCGTGGATATGGCGCTGACCGGCACCAAGGTCGTCTGCGATCGCGGCGCCTGTTCCGCCTGTACCGTGCTGCTGGACAATATGCCGATCAACAGCTGCATGACGCTGGCCATGGACGCAGTGGGACATCGCGTGACAACCATTGAAGGCTTGGCGAAAAACGGCGAGATGCATCCTATGCAGGCGGCGTTTGTCAAGCATGACGCCTTGCAGTGCGGCTTCTGTACTCCGGGAATGGTGATGACGTGTTCGGCGCTGCTGGGAAAAAATCCCAAGCCGACCGAGGAGGATGTGCGATACGCCATCGCCGGAAATCTTTGCCGCTGCGGCACCTATCCCAAGATTTTTGCGGCCGCACAGGAAGTTGCCGGCGCTTCCACTCCAGAATCCACCCGCAACGCGTAGGAGAAAAATAATGGCGACGACGAAAATACCTTCCTCCATGGATCCATTGCTGGATGCGGCGGCGGACGCGGCTCCCGCGGGGATGGAAACGGTGATGATGCCGGTCGGTGTTCCAGGGTATACGTTGCGGCAGGAGCCGCGTACGGTGCCCACCACGGAGCCGCCGGTTCTGCCAATCAACGCGGACCTGAACTTTATTGGCAAATCGCCTGAGCGCTGGGATGGCCATGCCAAGGTAAGCGGGCAGGCGCGCTACACGGCCGACATTCAACTGCCGGGGATGCTCTACGCAAAATTTGTGGATGCGAATGTTCCCCATGCCAGGGTTGTCTCGGTCGATACCTCCGCGGCGGAGAAAGTTCCTGGAGTGAAGGGCGTATTCGTCATTCAGAATCTGCAGGGCTCGGCGAAGTTGTTGAACCCTTCTCTCGATGCCTCGAAGTATCCCATCGTTCGGTATGCCGGCCAGCCCATCGCGGCGGTTGCCGCCACCAATCCGCAGATTGCGGAGGATGCGGCCAAACTGGTCAAGATCCAGTACGAGGCAATGCCGTTTGTCGTGGAGATGGAGCAGGCGCGTCAGGCAAGTGCTCCCATGGTCTTTCCCGGGCCAGCCAATCAGGGCGGAACGGCGGGCGGCGGCGGCGGCGCTGCGGATGTTCCTCAAACAGGCAACATCCATGGACCCTCGATGCATACGCGTGGCGATGTCGAGCAGGGATTCAAAGATGCCGATGTGGTGGTAGAGAGCCATTACACCACCCAAGTGCAGGTACATAACGCCCTGGAAAGCCATGGCGTGGTGGCGGACTGGAAACCGGACCTGCTGACTGTGTGGGCCTCGACGCAAGGTACCGCGAGCGTGCGGGAAGGGCTGGCCGGCTTTTTCAATCTTCCCAAGTCCCAGGTGCGCGTCATCACGGAATTTATGGGCGGAGGCTTTGGCGCAAAATTCGGACCCGGCAATCCTGGCGTGGTCGCGGCTGCTCTTTCGAAGCAGACGGGCGCGCCGGTGCGGTTGATGCTGGACCGCAAGGAAGAACAGCTCTCGGTCGGCAATCGTCCCAGCTCCGACCAGACGCTGAGAATTGGGGCGAAGAAGGATGGGACACTCACCGCCATCCATCTGGTGAGCTATGGAACAGCGGGCTGCGGAACGGGCGCAGGCTGCGCTGGCCCGGCAACCAACATGTACGAATATGCCGCGCTGCGCACGGAAGAGAACGACGTTTTCACCAACGCGGGTCCGGGGACGGCGTTTCGCGCGCCGGGTCATCCGCAGGGCGCTTTCGCGCTGGAGCAGACGATCGACGAGCTGGCCGAAAAGCTGAATATGGACCCCCTGGATCTGCGCGACAAGATCGACCGGAATTCCGCGCGCCGCGTGGAACGCCAGGTAATTCGTGAAAGCGCGATCTGGAAGTCGCGCAATGCCACGCCGAATGCGGATCGCGGACACATCAAGCGCGGGGTAGGCGTCGCGCAGGGAGTCTGGTATCGCAATATCAGCATGGATTCCGCCGCGGAAGTCCGCGTGCACCAAGACGGATCTGTGGAAGTGCTGTCCGCCGTGCAGGATATTGGCAGCGGCATCAAGACGGTAATGGCGCAGATTGTTTCGGAGCAGTTCGGAATGCCGCCGCAGCAGGTGTCCGTGAAGATCGGCGACACGAATTATCCGGTGGGACCCAACTCCGGGGGCAGCGTCACCACCGCGTCGCTGACGCCGGCGGTGCGCGACGCGGCTTGGCAAGCGGCGCAGAAATTCCTCGCGAGCGCCGCGACTGCGCTCGGCACGACTGCGGACGACCTGGTTCTGAGCAAAGGGGAAGTGAGCAGCAAGAGCGGTAAATTTCAGCCGGTCAGCTTCCGTCGCGCCGCCGCAAAGATGAATACCGGCGAGGTTTCCGCGCAGGCAAGGCGCATCCCCGACTACGCCAAAAGCAAGTACGAAACCTATGGCGGCGTCGATGTGGCCGAAATTGAAGTTGATATGGAGATTGGGCTTATCCGGGTCAAGCGCATTTTGGCCGCGCACGATTGCGGACGCCCCATGAACCCGACGCAAACCATTAGCCAGATCAATGGCGGCGTCATCCAGGGCCTCTCCTATGCGCTGTATGAAAATCGCCTGCTCGATCCCAACTACGGGCTGATGGTGAATCCGAACCTGGACCGCTACCAAATTGCCGGTTCGCGCGAGGTCCCCCAAATCGACGTGCAACTGATCCAGTCCTATATCGGCCAGAGTTCGACCGATGCTTCCGGCATTGGCGAGCCGGGCGGCATCATTGCGACGCCCGCGGCCATCGGCAACGCCTTTTACAACGCCACCGGGATTCGCATCCGCAGCTTGCCGATGACGCCCGCATTGGTGCTGACGGCGTTGGGCAATACCCAACAGACGAAGGAGACGGCATGAACCAGTTCGTTCTTGTGGATTGCACCACTGTGGACGGCGCACTGTCGCAGTTAAACGATGGCTCGGTGGTGAAGGCGGCTGGCGTGGACCTGCTCGACCGGATGAAGAATGGCACCACGACTCCATCCAGGCTGGTCAATATCCGCAACATTTCCGCCTTGCGCGGCATTCATCCGTCGCCCCAGGGTGTCACCATTGGAGCGCTTACCACGCTGGCTGAGATCAGCGAGCATCCGCTGCTCACATCGCAGTACACGATTCTCTCCGACGCCTGCGGCAGCGCGGCGACGCCGCATATCCGCAATATGGCGACCTTGGGCGGGAACCTGTTGCAGCAATTGCAGTGCTGGTACTTCCGTTCGGAGGAGTACCAGTGCCTGCGCAAGGGCAAGGATCTTTGTTTCGCCTTTGCCGGCCTGAACCAGTACCACGCCATCATGGATTACGGTACCTGCCCCTCGGTAGCCCCGTCATCCTCGGCGGTGGCATTGCTGGGGCTGAACGCGAGCGTCGAGCTGACCTCGGCCAAGCGCGGCAAGCGGACGGTTGCGATCAAGGATTTGTATGTCCATCCCGACGCGAACCCAACCAAATTCAATGTTCTCGAGCCGGATGAGCTGCTGACCGCGGTGACGATACCGCGACCGGCCGCAGGCACCCGATCCGCCTATCAAAAGTATGGCGAGAAGCAGAGCAACGACTGGGCCATTGCCGATGCCGGCGTAGTGTTGGAAATGGATGGCAACGTCTGCCGCAAGGCGGCCATCGTGATGGGCGCGGCTTCGCCCGTCGTGCGCCACTCGCCGGAAGCGGAGGCCGTGCTGGCGGGCAAGCCAATTACAGAGGAAACCGCGCGCGCGGCGGGCAAGGCGGCCATGCAGGGCGGCCCGCTGCAGACTGCCATGCAGGGCGCACAGCCTCTTTCGATGAATGCTTACAAAGTCCAGCTGTTTCCGGTTGCCATTTATCGCACGATTCTGCTGGCTGCAGGACAAATGGGCCGCGACCCCAGTGCTGCTGGCTAAACCCAGCGCGGCTGGTCAAAGGAGAGATGACAGTATGAGCGCACCCGAAATGGCCGCTGGAACCAAGAGTGAGCCTTGCCGTTGCCTGTGCACCAAGAACATGTATGGTACCAGCCCACGGTTCTCCGAGACCTGGCAGTCCGGCACTCACGCGGCTTCGTCCTACTGGTGCCTGCTGACCCAGGGGCCGGCCGGCCCGGACGAGAACTACGTTCATCTGGCGCGCTGCGTGCCCGGGCGTGCCTGCTACGACGCGCCGGAAGAATAGAACTATCGGAGATCGGGAGATTCCTGGCCTGGTGGTACGTGTGGGACATCCCGTTCTTGCTGCGAATTACGCAGTTCTCGTTGCGCCTCGCTCCTGTCGAATTTTCTGGTTGCCTCTTCCAATTGTCGCTGCATGTCTGCCATCCGCTGCTTGAACTCCGGACTTTGGACGATGCGTAGCTGACGCTGGACCTCAGCGCTCTGCAATTTCCTGACAGCTTCCGCCATCTGTCGCTGCGCCTCGGCGAGTTTTTCGTCAGACGCCGCAGTTCGTCGATTCCTATCTGTCGCGCATCCACCATCGTCATCAACAAGCGCGCTGACCTCCGCTACTTTGGACGGCCCGACGGTCCAAAGAGCCTGCATGATCTGCATCTTCGTTGGTTTCCCTTTCTGGATTGCTGTAGCTGTCATATCCCCATGCCGCGAAGTAGAAAAGCGATTCTTCACTCTGTTTGGCAACAAGCGCTGTCGGCACACGCGCAGAACTCCAGTTCATCCGCCGCACGGACCTGATGGGGGTCGCGAGGGATTATTAGGGAGCAGTTGCCGGTAATTACTAGAATGATACGGCCCTGCTGATATGAGACTTTCGTAACTAGCATCCCACTTGCAGTCACGGTAGAATCGGTGGACATTTCGCAGTTGTGTCGCTAAAGGTATCTTTTTTCGCCGGATTGGCCTTGTATCGATCGGCTGACCAATTATGGAAACTCACATCATACTTCTCGTCGCCTCGATTCTGCTTTCCAGCGGATGCATCGGGCTTCTGATCGTCCGCCTGACGAATCCCTTTTTTATCGGACTCGGCTGGCTCGGAGCTACCTTTGCCGCCGCCGCGCTTGCGGCCACAGTGTTCTCCAAGGTGATCGAGTCGGCGAACCTCCCACTTCTGCTGGTTGCAGACACCTTAATCTTGCTTGCGTTTGTTTTCCTGCACGTTTGTTTTTTAGAGTTGAGCGAGAGCGAATCACAAGTCCCCCGGCTGGGGATCGCGTTGCTCATTGGGCAGATGCTGAGTTTTTTGTTCTATCGTCACCTGCATGACGCTCGACAAATGTCCGCAGTGACTCTCGGCTTGCTGCTGGCTGTGCAGGCGTGTCAGAGCGCGGTGCTCTTGAAGAAGACGAAGAGAGAGGGAATGGATGCGCCTGTATGGTTCAACATCACTCTTCTGCTAGGCTTCGCCATCTTCAATCTTTTTCGAAGCGCGGTTGTTCTTGTACGTGGAACGCCGACGAATTCACAATTGCCAAATCCGCTGCAAGTGACAGCTGTTGTCATATTCCTTAGCGTTGGAATTGGTCTGGGCTTTGGCGTGTTCTGGATGGTAGGCCATCAGATTCGGCTGAAGCTGGAGCGGTTGGCAAGCTATGACCCATTGACCGGCATCTATAATCGCCGCTCTTTTATCGAGCGGTGCGAGCAGGAGTTGCTGAGGACGTCGCGGAGCAGCGAAGTTTTTTCGCTGATCATGTTCGATCTCGATCACTTCAAGAAGATCAACGATTGCTACGGCCATCGCATGGGGGACGAAGTGCTGTGCGCGGTGGTAGAGAAGTTGCGGAATTCCGTACGCAACATCGATATCGTCGGCCGATGGGGCGGCGAAGATTTTGCCGAAGGCGGACGCTGCCGCAGCGCTTATTGTTGCTCGACGGCTGCGGTACCATGTCGGCTCGATCGCGATGGCCAGCCCTCGAATTCGGGAAGTTGAGGGGAACCCGATCAGGATTACCGTAAGCATTGGCGTGACGACCTACCTCGGCCATGATCCGACAATCACGATCCATGACTTGCTGCACCAATGCGATACAGCCATGTATCAAGCCAAGACTGACGGAAGAGATCGAATCGTGTCAGTCGGCAAGCAATTGGCGCTGAGCCACTAACGATGCCGACCCACGGAAGTTAGGTCCGGATCGATCTGGAAAGAGTTTCCGTCTGAACGGGGACGCACTATGCTTGTATTTCCATTTTCAAAATGTTTCACTGAACCCTGTCATGAATCGCAGAGAGCTTTTGAAGACAGCGGGCGCGGTGGGCGCAGGATCGCTTGTGGATACCGTGGCTTTCAGCAAGACGAAGCAGCCGCGGCAGGCTGTTATTATTCTGGGCGAGTCGGTCCGGGCAGACATGTTGAACTGCTACCGCAATACAGGGCTGAGGACGCCGAACCTCGACCGCATTGCCGCGCAGGGGATTCGATTCGACAAGGCCTATAATTGCCAACCGGTGTGTGCTCCGGCGCGATCCGCGATTTGGACGGGACTGTTTCCGCATACCAATGGCGTGTGGGGAAACAGCATGCCGCTGGGAGATACGGTGCACACGCTGGGGCAGCATCTGCATGATCGCGGCGTTCATGCCGCGTTCGTCGGCAAATGGCATTGCGATGGTTTCGATTACTTTGGCACCGGGCGACCCGCGCCTGGGTGGGACCCAGCGTATTGGTACGACATGCGCGACTATTTGATGGAGTTGTCGCCGGCGGATCGGGTGCGATCGCGCAAGCCAAGTACCGGCAATGATCCGACGTGGACCGCGGACATGTGCTACGGGCACCGATGCGCTAACCGCGCCATCGATTTTCTTTCCAAGCATAAGAACGAAGACTATCTGCTGGTGCTGGCGTTTGACGAGCCGCATGGACCCAGCCTATGCCCCAAGGAATATTCCGATAGCTATCGAGGATTCATCTTTCCCAGTAGCCCCGACGTGGATGATCCGCTGACCACGAAGCCAGCTGAGCAGAGGATTTGGGCGGAGAGCCTGGGGTCATTGCATCGCAAGCAGCCACCGATCGAGTCCCATCAATTTTTTGGATCGCACACCTTTGTCGACGATGAGATTGGCCGGGTGATGAAAGAAATGGAAGCCAGCGCGCCGAATGCGATGGTGCTCTATACCGCGGATCATGGCGTGTTTCTCGAATCGCATCGCCTGCAGGACAAGGGTCCCGCGATGTATGAGGAGATCACGCGGATTCCGTTTCTGGTCAAGTGGCCGGGAGTCGCGCCGGAGGGTGCAGTCTGTCCGCATCTCGCTTCGCACATCGACCTGAGCGGGACCGTGATGGATTATTTTGGTCTGGATGTTCCCAAGACGATGGAAGGTACGACTATGCTGGAGACATTTCGCGATCCTACGGTTGCTCCGCATCAGGAAGTCTTCATCGAGTGGGGACGGTACGAGGTCGACCACGATGGATTTGGTGCGTATCAGCCGATACGATGTGTTCGCAGCGATCGCTATAAGCTTTCCATTCACCTGGTCACGACGGATGAACTGTACGATCTGGAAACCGATCCCGGCGAGTTGAATAACCTGATCGATTCCGCCGAGCACGCGGAGATTCGAAATGGATTGCACGACAAGTTGCTGAACTGGATGAATGTATCGCGCGATCCCTTCCGCGGCTACTACTGGGGCAATCGACCGTGGCGGCCGGACTTTCCGGAAACCTGGAAAAATGCCGGCATGACGCGCCAGCGCGAGAACGATGGCTATCTGCCGCGCGAGCTGGATTACGACACCGGCCTGCCGATGGTCCACGCAACGCGACCGAAGTGAGGCTGCCACCACTTGATTCGGTCAGAGAGCGTGGCGGCGGTGACGGGCTGGCAGCCGCGAATGTCGGTGCAGGAAGCAGCATCATTGCTGGCGCCGATTTGCTGCAGAATTTCATGGCGTCGCGGATCGGCCAGCGCCTTCGCGATCAGATGAATCTGGTGCTCGGAAAGGGTTTTTTTCTTCGCCACTGCTATCTCCAGAGCTTTCGTCGAGCTCGATAAAGGAGTAAGCGTCCGGAGTGGGCCGTGAGGGGTAGGCTGGGAACTCAAGTGTCCATAAGTTGGCAAGTGGACACTTGAGATCAGGCAAGATTGCTCTGAGAGTGAGGTGCGGCGACATTCCAAGGCA
>JAJYSV010000137.1 GCA_021793405.1 Acidobacteriota bacterium | reverse complement strand
TAATCTCCTTCACGAGGTCCTGTGGCCTCATCGCACATATTCAGCCCGCACCCTGCCTGCCCCACAACTCTACTGTGGAGCTTACCGCCTCAGATTCCCGCTGTACTATTCATGCCATCTCCTTCAATTCCACATCCCACGTTGCATCCGACAGTGTTGCGCGATCCTGCCGTTACCGGACGGTGAAGCTTTTTTGCAGCGGAACATTCTCGGAAGAGTCCCCTACATACGCAATAAATTTTCCCGGATCGACCTTCCACCCATGGGTCTTCATATCCCAGTACGCAAGGCTACGCTGGTCAAGCGTGGCCGTCACATGGCGAACCTCGCCCGGCTCCAGCATGACCCTGGAAAATCCCTTCAATTCCATCTTCGGGCGCTTCACCGTAGCCGAAGGATCGCCGACATAGATTTGCGCGACCTCAGCACCCGCCACTGAACCCGTGTTCTTCACGTCAAACGCAACTTCTATCGGCCCGGTCGCGGATGCCGTGCTGGGAGATACGGACAGATTGCTGAAGGCGAAGTTTGTGTACGACAGTCCGAAGCCGAAGGGAAACAGCGGTTTTACCTGGCTCGTCTCGTAGTAGCGATAGCCGATGAAAATCCCATCGGAGTATTTCACTTCATGGGTGCCGGCCGGCTCGTAATAGTTCTTATATGTTGGATTGTCTTCGAGTGTTTTCTCCCAACTGATGGGCAACTTGCCCGACGGATTCACCTCGCCGAACAGAATTTTCGTGAGCGCGTTGCCAGCCTGCTGGCCGCCGTACCAAGTTTGCAACAGCGCGGGCGTCTGGTTCAGCCAATCCTGTGTGGCCACGCTGCCACCGGATGTCAGCACCACGATCGTATGCGGATTCGCGGCCGTCGCGGCTCGGATCAATTCCTCCTGGCCAAGGGGGAGCTGATAGGTGCGGTCATGCCCTTCCGATTCTGCTGTACCACGGAAGCCGACCGACAGCACGACGACATCCGCCATCTTGGCCAGCCGAATCGCCTCCGGCTCAATCAGCTTGTCTTCCGCGATCATCCCAAGCGACGCCGTATCGCCTTGGCGGTCCGGAAAGTAAATGAATTTGACCTGCGCAGGCTTGCCAGCTTCCAGCGTTACTTGTGCGGACTGGGTAGCACCGTCTTTGCCCCGGTCTCCTGCAATTACGTCCTTGCCATTGATCCGAAGCTCAACATCGTCCCATCCAACATCAGTCACAACGGAATAGACGCCGGAAGTCTTCGGAAGAAAATACCCGACCCACTCGATGCGGCGCGGTGTCTTTGTCTGCTCGAACAGCCAGGAACCGTGGGTATGGTTCACGGTTTCGTCCACCGTGGAGGACAGTCTGTCGTTGGCCGACAGAAGGTACTCATCGCGCCGCAGGCCCGGATGTTGGCAGGCCGCATCGGTGCACCACTTCGTATTCTTGAAAATATCTTCTGGAGTCACAATTCCAGAGTCCCAATACACTTGGATCCCCGGATACAACGAGTCACTCAGCCCCGTCATAAAACTTACTGGAGCAAATGCGTCGACATGGGAGCTGCCGCCTCCGCCCGGCACAGCTGGATAAGCATCCGGACCCAGAACCGCGATGGAATGGATGGCATGGCGATCCAGCGGCAACAGATGGCCTTCATTCTTCAGTAGCACCGCGCCTTCTTCCGCCGACTCTAAAGCGATTTCGTTGCCGCGCTGGTTGTAGAGCGGAATGTTCAGGTCCGTCTGGTCGCGATCCAGAAATCCAAATTGCATGGCAGTCCGCAAAATCCGGCGAACTTTCTGATCGATCATGGCTACCGTTGCCTGGCCGCTTTTTATGGCGGGCAGCAGCGTTTGGGCATTCATGTACTTGCCGGAAGGCATTTCCAGATCGAGCCCGCCATTCGCAACGGCGATGCTGTCGTGGGCCGCGCCCCAGTCCGACATCACGATGCCGCGAAAGCCCCAGTCTTTTCGCAGTACTTCGATGTTGAGAAATGTACTCTGTGTGGAATGTTCGCCATTCACCAGGTTGTAGGAGTCCATGATCGCCCCTACATGGCCCTGCTTGACCGCCGCTTCAAATGCCGGCAGATAAATCTCCCGCAGCGTCCTCTCATCCACAATCGTATTGATCTGCCCCCGGTCATACTCGGAATTGTTCGCGGCATAGTGCTTCACCGTGGCGCTCACTCCCTGGCTCTGCACGCCGTCGATATAGCCGACCGCAATCTGCCCGGCCAGGTAGGGGTCTTCGCCAAAATACTCAAAATTGCGGCCGTTCATGGGAGCGCGATAAATATTGACTCCCGGACCAAGAAGAAAATTGACTCCCCGCGCGCGTGCATCCTCACCGAGTCCTACACCCACTTTCTCGGCCAGCGAACGGTCCCAACTTGCCGCCAGGCCTATCCCCGCGGCGTAGGCTGTCGAGAGGCCCCACGTGCGCACGCCCATCGGACCGTCGGACGTTTTCAGCCGCGGGAAACCGATGCTCGGTTCGCTGCGAACGTACATTCCGTCCTCGCCTCCAATCAGCGCAATCTTTTGCTCCAACGTCAGCTTCTGCACCATCGCATCCACCTTCTGCTCCATGGCAGGCGTGATGGGTTGCGGACCTTGCGCGACTGCCGGCTGGACCACGGCTCCCGCACACATCAGCAGAACCGCCGCTGTCACCCTAGACCACCTGTCTAAAAAGGATTTTCTTCTGCTTGTGTTCATGGCTCCCCTTGTCTGGGCAAATTCGATGGTGCGAGTGATCGGCTGCTCTCGTAAGCAATCATTGTTGGCTGAAATAGCCCTCCCCGAGCCTGCTTGATCGTGAGTTTTAAGTTTCTAACCCTATTATTTCCTCTCGACTCGTTATTATAAAAGAAATATTTTGTCCCACCCCGACGGACGATAGCGAAACTCGCATCGACCGTCGGGGTGGGTGAACGGCGAGTTCTTCCACTTCGCCGCCTGCTTGACTGGAATTGCTTAGCGAGACCAAGCCGGAAAAGCCTCCATCGCATCAATGTAATTGTGAATCTTATCTGTGTGCGCGTCTTCCTGCCAGCCACCGCCGACAGTCTGCACGATTATTGCGCGCGGGGAACCATCGTCG
>JAJYSV010000017.1 GCA_021793405.1 Acidobacteriota bacterium | reverse complement strand
CTCGTTCCTCCGCACCCCGCCGCCTTGATGGCGGTCGCCGCCTATCATGCGGATGTCGGCAAGACCGTTTTCTATGCCCTCATCGTGGGAATTCCCACGGCCATTCTCGCTGGACCGCTGTATGCGAAATTGATTGCGCCCCACATCCATCTCGATCCAGAGAATCCCATGGCCGAGGAATTTCTGGAGCGGGACGCAAAAATCAAACTGCCCAGCTTCAGCCTGACCATGGCTACGGTCCTGCTTCCTGTCGTTTTGATGATGATTGGCAGTTGGGCCAACGTGTTCGCCGCGCCGAACACGCTGGCCAATCAACTGATTCAATTGATCGGTAGCGCCGATATCGCGCTCCTGATCGGCGTGCTCATCAGTTTCATTACTTTCGGCAAGATGCGAGGCTTCAGCCGGGACACCATCCTGAAATTTACCAATGAGTGCCTGGCCCCCACGGCCACCATCACCTTGTTGATAGGAGCGGGCGGCGGCTTTGGCAGGATTCTGCAGGATAGCGGCACCGCCATGGCCATCGTGGACGTGGCGCTTCGTGCCCACATTTCACTTCTTCTGTTGGCGTGGCTGGTCGCCGCCGCTGTCCGCATTGCCACTGGATCGGCGACCGTGGCGATGACCACGGCAGCGGGAATTATTGCGCCCTTCGCGCTGCATGTGCATGGAGTCCAACCGGAATTGCTGGCCATTGCCACAGGCGCTGGATCGCTCGTATTTTCCCATGTAAACGATGGCGCTTTCTGGCTGATAAAAGAGTATTTCAATATGACCGTGGTGCAGACCTTCAAGACCTGGACAGTGTGCGAAACGATTATTTCCCTGGTTGCACTTCTTTTCACCCTTGGTCTGTCGCGGGTTGTATAGTCTTCGGTGGCGTGGTTTTCGCTGGCGTTATGGTGGAATTTACGTACTTAAGATGTTCTCAGCATCCGGAGGATCTCCGTACTCCACGATTCCTTTGTTTCGTAGTAGCCTCTTGAAAAGAACCACGCCGACAGCATGAATAGAAAACTATTCATGGGAGGATATCATGCTGCACCCAACGCTTCGATCCGTCCGATGGGTCCTTGTGAGTTTGTTTCTGCTTCCCTGCTTCACTGCCCTGGCTGCCCACGCGAAAATCTCTATCGACCGGACTCCCATGGGGTTGGTGGTGCGAACGCCGACCGACACCATGCGCATCACAGTATGCGGCGCGGCTTCGGTGCATGTTGTCGCCGCTCCGAATACAGAAAACGACGGCAATGTAACGGCCGGAAGTCCAAAGGAGCCGTGGATTGCACAGCCATGTACGTACGCCAAGTTCACGTTGCATGTCGCTGCCAACAAACCCGCAACGTCCGCTCCGGCGCGGGGATCGAATCCTCCGACAGCCACTCTGGATACGGGCGAAATACGCGTCGTCATTTCGCTCGACTACGGCAATCTTGAATTTCAGGATGAGCAGGGAAACCGGCTGCTCCGGGAATTCCAGGACGTGCCGCGCACGTACCGGCCAGTGACACGCAATGGCGAAGCGATGTATAGCGTGGAAGACCGCTTCTATCCTGCCGTCCGAGAAGGATTGTACGGACTGGGTCAGCACCAGAATGGAGTTTTCAATTATCGCGGAACCGTCGTTGAACTGGCGCAGGCGAATACAGACGTCGATATCCCGCTGCTGGTATCGACCCAGGGATATGGGATCTTCTGGAACTCGGCGGCCGTTTCCTATTATGACAACCGTTTTGCAACGGAAATGCGATTGTCCTCGCAAGCGTCCAATGCCATCGACTACTACTTTCTCTACGGTCCGGAGATGGACCAGATCATCCACCAGTATCGAGAAATGACCGGTCATGCTCCCATGTTCGGTGAGTGGGCCTACGGATTTTTTCAGTCGAAAGATCGCTATCAAAGCGCTGAAGAACTATTGAAAATCGCCAACGAATACCGCAGTCAGCACGTGCCGCTGGATGCAATAGTGCAGGATTGGTTCTGGTGGGTGAAGCAGGGAGATCCGGAGTTCCGGCCGCTGGCATACCCCGATGTTCCCGCCACGCTGCAGAAGCTGCACGACGAGCATGTCCATGCCATGCTCAGCGTCTGGGCCGTCTTCAATCCGCAGTCGAAAAATTTCCAGGAGATGAAGGCGCGTGGGCTCACCATTCCGGGCACGACAGACTACGATGCCACCAACCCGGCTGCGGGAGATTTTTACTGGAAGCACTTCGTCGGCAAATTGTTCGCGCAAGGCTGGGATGCTTTCTGGCTCGATAGCTCTGAGCCGGAAGTTGCCTACCCCCATAGCGGCCAGAGCGACGCCTCTCTGGAGGACAGAAAACTATTCATCGGCAATGGAGCGCGCTACACGAATATTTTTCCGCTGATGCACACCGGGAACGTGTATCAACACTGGCGCGAGACCACGGAGCAAAAGCGCGTCTTCATTCTGACGCGCTCCGCATTTGCGGGCCAGCAGAGAAATGCGGCTGTAACATGGTCGGGCGACGTGTACAGTACATTCCTATCCTTCTCGCGGCAGGTGCCTGCCGGTCTCAACTTTGCGCTCTCCGGCATGCCGTACTGGACGACCGATATTGCCGGATATGGGCCTCCGCTGGCACGCGACACGCGCGATCCCGCCTATCAGGAGTTGTATGCGCGATGGTTTGAATTCGGCGTATTCTGCCCCATCTTCCGCACCCATGGACATCGCGCGAACAATGAGAACGAGCTTTTTTCGTATGGCGCGGTCACCCCAATCCTCATTCACTATGACAACCTGCGCTACCGACTTTTGCCCTATATTTACTCACTGGCGTGGCAGGTCACTGACCACGACTCCACTATCATGCGTCCGTTGGTGATGGACTGGCGGACCGATCCGCATGTCTGGAATATCGGCGATCAATTCATGTTTGGTCCCGATCTGCTCATCAGCCCTGTCACCGAGGAGGGAGCGATCAGCCGCTGGCTGTACCTGCCCGCATCGCCAGCCTGGTATGACTTCTGGACCGGCGACAAAACGAACGGCCAACAAAGAATCGAAGTCAGCGCCCCGCTCGACCGCATTCCTGTCTATGTACGCGCAGGATCCATCCTGCCTCTAGGGCCGGAGATCGAGTGGGCGGGGCAGAATCCGGCTGCTCCCATCGAGCTGCGAATCTATCCCGGAGCTGACGGCGACTTCCAACTGTACGAAGATGCGGGAGACACCTATGCCTACGAAAAGGGGGAGCATTCCATCATCCCCATCCATTGGAACGAAGCGTCGAAGACCTTGACCATCGGCGCACGCAAGGGATGGTTCCCAGCCATGGCGTATCAGCGCACGTTCCGTGTCGTCTTTGTGAGTGGAAATCATGGCGCAGGCGAGAAACCAACTGCGCAGGCGGACAAAGAAGTGCGATATGACGGGAACGCTGTTTCCGTAACCGCACCATGATCGGAGAGTTCCTAGTCTGCCCCTGCCGCTTCTCGTTCCAGGTGCCGCCGAACTCAGCAGCTACCGGATAATGAGGTCCGCCGCCGTTGCGAGACCCGCCACTGCCGTGCGATCCACGCCATGGGAACCGCCACCGCCCGGTCTGCCGCCGCCAGGCCGATAACGTCCTCCACCAGCACCATGGAAGCGATGGCTATCCCATCCATGCCTATAACCCCAGTAATGCCACGGGCCAACCCCCAAGAAAATACCGTTATAGAAATACGCGGGTCCGTAATACCCGTAGAGCGCGCAGGTATAGGGTGCATAGTCGTATAGCCATAGGGACAGACGGGCGGCGGCCCACCAATGTTGATAGATATTTGTGTGTTCCCTGCTGACGCTAGAGCCAGTGGCACAATCATGATAGCCGCGCCTAACAATAGAGCTTTGATTCCGCGCATTTCTAACTCTCGTCAATCTCTGCGGCTTCTGACGTTCGGTTGGATGCTGTGGCGTCCCGTGTTCTCGATGTCGATCGAAGCACCGGCTCGTGAAGCCGGTAATCCCTACGGACAATAGCCGCTATCTTGAAGACATGCAATCTTTTCCGATAGGTTATTGCCTCATGTGTTCCGTAAGGTGCTGACTTATCCATATCGCCGGGTCCCGGATTCTGCCGCAGGCTCTGCGTCTTTTCACTTGCTGAACCCGTCTCCATAGGGAAAGTGCAGAGACTCGCAGGGCATCGTCAGGTGTTCGGACTTTCCTGAACGGGTGAATCCGATGCGTTCCAAACAGAGCTGTGGCGCTTTCTGCTTGCGCCGTATCTTCCCGGTTGCGATGCTTCTCGTAGCGGCATCGACGATATTCGCCTTGCAAATTCCCGCGGATGGCCCACAGCCGTTTCCGGATCTGCCCGGCGTCCGCGGTACGGTAAAGTCCATTCACGGCCGTGATGCGATCATTCAGACGGACGATGGACAAGCCTACACCGTTCATACCAGCGACAACACGCGCATCTACAAAAGTCGTCAGCCCATCAAGATGAGCTATATTCGCGTCGGGGACACATTGGTCGCCGCCGGAGCGCTGGACACGAACGCCCGCCTGCTGCGGGCAATTTTTGTCGCCGACGTGGACGCGGCCACCGTCGCGAAAATGCGCGCCGACTTTGGCAAGACGTGGATTGCAGGCAAGGTACTCAAAATCGAGGAGGCCCGCATTACCGTGGACCGCATGGATCATAAAACTCAAGTCATCGAGGCGGACGACACAACATCGTTCCGCAAAGACGGCCAGAGCGTCACGCTGCTCGATGTCCACGTGGGAGACGGCATCCGTGCTACCGGCGCGATCAAGAACGACATATTTGTTCCCACACAGTTGACAGTGATCGATCCCGCCTACCGCAGGCGCAGAAGCGCCGATGCTGCGCCGGACCAGCCATAAATGGCGCGACACAGAAAAGCGAACGACGAGACCTGGAGTCCGGCACGGAAACATATTGATGAGGTGCGGCGCGCGGCGATGTTGAGCTATCCATTCGGCAGGCTATCCATTGCGATTCTTCTACTGCCGCTCCTTTCGATCGCAGCGGAGGCCAGCCCTGTCCGCGCCCAGACTTCTTTCCACGCAGCTCTGCGGCAACAATCAATCGCTGTGCCTGCGACTGGCTCTTCAACTACATCAGCCCATTCAACAGCTTCGCCCACGCAGAGCGCGGTGGACGGCATCATCCGAGGCCAGGTGAAGTCCGGCGCCACGCCGCTGCCCGGCGTTACGGTCACAGCCATCAACACGTTGACCGGCAAGCGCTACATCACGGTGACGGATGTCCGTGGCGTCTATGCCATGCGCATCCCTAAATATGGTCGTTATATTGTTCGTGTAGAACTCTCCGCATTTGCGACAGAAACGAAAGAAGTGCTTCTGAATGCAGCGAATCGGCAGCAGACTCTGGACTACACCATGGATCTGGCTTCTCGTTCGCAGCAGCAAGGTATGGAGCGCTCTCGTGGCGTTCCCAATGCCGCGGCGATGCGTGCTCTGGGCACTCTTGCGGAACTGGGTGGCGCGGAGTCTGCCACGCTGGACAACGGCCAGAGCGGAGTCAGCCTTGCGGAAGCCGCGCAAAGTTCGGATATTGCAACAGAATCAGTTGCAATTCAAGGACAGACCGGGACCGTAAACCCCTTCGCTGAAATCGATCAGTCACAATTGCAACAGCGTTTGCAGGATCTGCGAGCCCAGAACTCTCTATCCCGTTCTCCGGGCCAGGGCGGTCGAGGAGCTGGTTTTCGCGGCGGACGCGGAGGAGGAGGCGGCGGTGGCATGGGTGGCGGCGGTGGTATGGCTGGATTTTTTCGCCGCTTCAATCCCACGCAGCCTCACGGTAGCATCTTCTATCAGGGCGAGAATTCCGCGCTCGATGCCATTCCGTTCTCTGTGACGGGCGCGCCGATCGTGCAGCCACCGTACAACGACAATACAGCCGGCATCGTCTTTATCGGGCCGCCGCAAATTCCCCATCTCTTGAAGCCCAGCACCAGCAACTTTGTCTTTCTTACCGCAATCCTCACCCGTAATTCGACGCCGTTCAATCAATACGCCATCGTTCCCACCGTCGCCGAGCGCAACGGAGATTTTTCCAATTACACAGGATCGGGCACCACCTTCGTGCCGATCTATAACCCGGTGACCGGCCTGCAATTTCCCGGCAACATAATTCCCAGTATCGATCCTCAGGCGAAGGCGCTGCTGCAATACATCCCGGTGCCCAATCAACCGGGTCTGCAAAATTTCCAGTACTTGACCACAGCGCAGACCAATCAGACCCGGATCGGCGCTCGCTTCGTTCACAACTTCGGTTCCGCGGGAGGAGGAGGAGCGCTGCCCGCGCTTATCCGAACCTTCATGGGAGATACCAATCATGGCCTTACGCAGAATGTGAATGCAAACTTCAACTTCAGTCACGCGGCATCGGATCTTCTCAACGTCTTCCCGCAGCTGGGAGGCGTCAGCCAAACCTATCAGTATTCTCTGAATCTCGGCTACGTGATCGGATACCATCGGTGGACAAATAACGCCATATTGAACTTCAACCGATCCAACGCGCAGACCAGCAACTTTTTTACCGGCAAAACAGATGTCGCCTCGCAAGCCGGGATTCAGGGACTGGGCGCGGATCCTTTCAACTATGGAGTGCCGAACATTGTTTTTTCGCAATTTCAGGGCGTAAGCGAACAGGCTCCCAAGTCCACGCTGAATCAAACCATCGCCTTTCAGGACACCGCCTCCTGGACCGGCCACACACATAATGTTCGATTCGGTGGAGATTATCGCCGCATTCGCCTGGATGTGCAGGGCGGCACCAATGTTACCGGAAGTTTCTACTTCACCGGCTTTGCAACCAGCAAGCCTGGCAGCACCAGCGCCGGCACACAACAGGCATCCGGTGCGGACTTTGCAGACTTTTTATTGGGACTGCCGCAGGAAGCGGCGCTGCAGCAAGGCGTCGGCAGATTTTATTATGACGGCGACGTATTCGATCTCTTTCTGCAAGATGACTGGCATGTTCGTAGCAACCTGACGCTGAACTATGGTCTGCGCTATGAATACTACGCACCGTACACGGAACAGCATGATCGCTTGACCAATCTCGCGTTCACCCCCGATTTAGCGCAACTCCAGGTCGTATTTCCGAACAGCACGTCTTCTATCAACGGAAAATATCCAGCCAGCGTCATCAACCCGGACCGAAAAGATTTTGCGCCGCGCATTGGCTTTGCCTGGCGGGCAGTCAAGCAGGTTGTCGTACGCGGTGGCTATGGCATCAACTACAACACCGGACAGTATGCGGCGGTCGTCCAGAACCTTTCCTATCAGCCGCCGTTTGCCAATACCATCACGAATATCGTGCCGGCACAGTCCGCGCCCTCCCTCACTCTACGGACAGCCCTGACGAGCGGAACATCTCCCAGCGGCATTACGAATAACTTCGCATTCAATAAGAACTACCTGCTCGGCTATGTACAGGTTTGGAATTTCGATGTGCAGGATACGCTGCCACTGAACATCGTGTTGAACGTCGACTATAACGGTGCGAAAGGCACTCACCTGGATCTTGTCGATGCGCCTAATCGGCAATTGACTGGTTTGCTGAACCCAGCCTATCCCTCGTTCAACTATGAAGATTCGATTGGGTTCTCCAATTACAACGCTCTCGTTCTGCGAGCCAATAAACGGTTGCAGCGCGGCATTTCCATGGGCGCGACGTACACCTATTCTCATGCGATCGACGATGCTTCTTCCATCGGCCAGTCCACCGCGGTGGTCGCGCAAAATCAGCAGGACATTCTGGCGGAAGAGGGAAACTCTTCCTTTGACATTCGCCATCAGGTGACGGGTCAATGGCTCTATGAGCTGCCCTTTGGTCCAAATACGCGCTATTTCACCGGCGATTCGTGGTGGGGACATGCACTGAGCAACCTCTCGATTTCCGGGACGTTCGACTTTGCCACCGGCGTCCCGCTTTCTCCGCGTTATCAGGCCAGCAGCAGTGATGTGGCGCGCGGGTCGGCTGGCAGCGAACGGCCCAATCGAGTTCCCGGCTCCTCGCTTACTGCGGGCGGAGGAAGCCTGCGGCGGTGGTTCAACGTGGATGCGTTCACGGCTCCCATCAATCCTGTCACCGGCGCTCCAGAATATGGGAACGCATCTCGAAATTCCATCCCTGGCCCGGGAACGGTAGCTGTGAATATGTCGCTGTCGAAGACGATCCACTTCGGCGGAATTCGTTCTCTGGAACTGCGCGGCACCGCCGACAATATATTCAATACAGTGCAATATGGCACGGTCGATAGTTACATTGGAACGCCGACGCAGGGGCAGGTGACATCCGCCGCCTCGATGCGGCAGATCCTCTTTCTGGCCCGATTTCGATATTAGGCCCGCTACCGGTTTCGCTGGAGGAGAAGGACATGGCACATCCACGAAGGCGTCGCAGCCCATCAATTTTCTCTTTGCTGTTGGCCGCGTTCGTTTGCCTTGCCTCCGTTGCCGGCCGAGCGCAGAATAATAGTTCTCCGCAGATCCCGGATAACTCGCAAGCGTCCTATGCGTTGAAGGTCAATAGCGACATTGTGCTGACGAATGTGGTGGTCCGGGATAAGAAGACGGGTCAGGTTGTTACCGGGTTGAAGCCCAGCGATTTTACCGTTCTGGAAAATGGGAAGCCGCAACATATTCTTTCGCTGGATTTTGAGAATGTGGATGATCTTGCCCGGCAGGGCGAGGGTATCGTCAGTGGAACGACAAGTGCCGGCACCGCAGCGCAGCAGATACAGCTCTTTTCAAAGAACGGGCAAGTGGACGAGGCTGCGTTGAAAAATCGGCGGCTCATCGTAATGATGTTTGACCTGTCCTCGATGCAGGTGGAGGATCTGGATCGAGCGGTCGCAGCCGCCAGGAACTACGTAAAGCAACAGATGCAACCTGCCGATCTGGTGGCGCTGGTGTCGCTCGGCACATCGCTCAGTCTCGATCAGGACTTTACTTCCGACAAGAGTCTCATCCTTCGCCAGATCAACCGCTATAACGGCAATGAAGGTCAGGGGATGGCCGCTGGCGGAGATGGAACAACCAGCGGAACCCAGGATTTAAGCGATTCCTACACACCGGACGAAAGCGAATACAACTACGTCAATACGGATATCAAACTCTATGCCATCGAGTCCGTCTCCAAGGCGCTGCAGCGCATCCCGCAAAAAAAATCTCTCCTGTTTTTCTCCGGCGGCCTCACTCGCACCGGCATTGAGAATCAGGCGTCGTTGAACGCTGCTATCAACGCCTCCGTGCGCGCCAATCTTTCCATCTATACCGTGGACGTGCGCGGACTGGAGGCGCTACTGCCCGTCGGCGATGCCCAGACAGCCAGTCTGCGCGGCAATGCTGCATATTCCGGCGCCGCGGTCACCAGCCAATTCAATTCGAACTTCGCCTCCCAGGAGACCTTGTCGGCGCTGTCGACCGACACCGGCGGCAAGGCATTCTTCGACACCAATGACTTTGCTCCCGCCTTCCAGCGCATCCAGCGCGACACCGCAGCGTATTACGAAGTAGCGTTCCGCTCCTCTAACCTGGCGCGCGACGGAAAATTTCGCAAGTTGACGATTCGTGTCAAACGCGGCGATGTGAAATTGGAATACCGGCCTGGCTATTGGGCGCCTGCGGACTTTAAGCATTCCACCACGGAGGACCGCGAACGGCAGTTAGAAGAAGAACTGGCCAGCGACCTGCCCGCGACCGACATCATGGTGTATCTCGATGCCTATTATTTCTGGACGCACTCCGGCAACTTCATCGTGCCCGTCTCGCTGATCGTCCCAGGCTCTCAGATTCCTTTTGTTCGCGGCGGAGATGAGGATAAAGCCACGCTGGATGTAATTGGCGAGGTGATGAACCATGCTGGGATGCAGGTCGGCAATGTCCGCGATACGGTCAAGTTGAAGTTGAAGACAGCGCAGGACGCGCGGCAGAAAAACATCCAATACACCACGAGTTTCACACTCGCGCCCGGCACCTATCGGATCAAATTCGTGGTGCGCGAGAATGAGACTGGCCGCATGGGATCCTTCCAGGCGAACATTACCGTCCCGGAGTACAAAAAAGACCAGGTCAAGCTCAGCTCCGTTGTGCTTTCCAGCCAGCAAGTGCCATTCTCTAAAAAAACCGAGAATCCGCTGGTGGTCGATGGAGACGAATGGATTCCCAACGTCCCTCACGTCTTTCAGCAGGGGCAGCACATGTACCTGCTGTACCAGGTGTATGACCCCGCCCATGCCCAGCCCGGCGAATCGGGACGGAGCGAAAATTTCGCTAGGGCCGCGAGCCATTCAGCCAAAGACCGGCAAGGAAATGCCGATCAAGCTGCGATTCGCGTACTCACCAACATGGAGCTGCTCGATAATTCCGTGAAGACCCTGGAAACTCCTCTGGTGGTCGCAAGCCGCATCAATCTTCCGCAGCAGAATGGGGTAGGATTTCTGGTGGACGTGTCGCTGGAGAAAGTGCCACCCGGCCTCTACACCTGCCAGGTGAACGTGATCGACGATGCGGCAGGCAGCTTTAGTTTTCCTCGACTCGCGTTGCTGGTGCGACCCGCATCGCAAGCAAGTGCAGCGCCTCCGGCCAAAACTGAGCCACCCGTCCCCGGTCAGTGAGGACAGCAGCAAGTTCTACCGACTCGGATCGCTTGCTCGCAACACATGGTTCGCGGATGCGTCACCGTACTTACTGCTTTGCCGCTAATCCCGCGGTGATCATCGGCAGACCCGTCATCGGCCACTGGCTTACTTGAGCGTCCATGTTCAGTGCCAGAATGCTGTCTGCATTCATCACGGGGGATATATCGATGTTCCACCCGTCCAGCACCACCATCGGAATATCACCCTTCAAATCGGACTCCGCTGCATCCACCGTTACCGTGCGGCTCTCGCCCGGCGCAAGGGAAATATAGTTGTCGGAGTAAAACACGGGTAGCACTCTGTCGCCCGAGCTTTTGCGCCGCAGCTGAAGGTGCGCCATCAGCGCCATCGTTTTGCCAGGGTTGCTCAGCGTAACATCCAACCGCACGCGGCCATCGGCATCATGCCGCGTCACCGTGCCGGTCAGATGCATCACCGGCAGCTGATTCAGTGGCGTCAGATCTTCGCCTTGCGAAGGATTTGGCTTCCAGTACAAATTGCGAGATAGCACCTTTCCACCGGAGTCCCGCAGTTCCAATCGCACAAAGTAAACGGCCGAAACTTTCTCTGGAACTGGAATCGTGCCAAGATTGATTGCCGTATCCGCAGGTCCGCTCACCGGATAATCACGTTCGAGCGCGGACTTACCACCAAGATTCAGAATCGAAAGATGAGCAGTCGCTCCCGAGATCGGCTGCGGTAGATTGTTGATCACCTGCAGCATCCGGTTCGCCTCGTTCATCTGGATATGCACCGGCTCGGACGCGGACTCAACCGCAAACAGTGACGAGTTCGGCTCCAGATCGTAGTCGTAGAGTTGCCACACAAAGCTCGGGTGCGCTGGATCGCTCATCCAGGTCAGGACGCCGGTGTCAGGATGAAACAACATTGCGTTTCGCCCTTCATACATCGCGCGAAACGCCTCATAGTTCATCATCTGCGCCTTGCGCACGAAGTCGGCCAGATTCGCCACGCGACCGTACCGCCCCGCAAGGATATACGGATACACATCCCCGTGCTGCGCGCCCTTGGCCAGGTCATGCTGCGCCCAGTCGTCGTTGATGGTTTCCCAATCCTTCTGCGGCATCATCCCGTGAATCGACTCCAGTGTCGGTACCGATACGCTGCCCGTCTCCGTCTTGAATGGCGCATCGTAGACATAGAACGCTTGCGGTTCGCGCCAGAAATACGGTCCATGCGACACCACGCCGCGGCCTGCGGTCGAATTCGGCTGGTACAGCCGGACCGGGTCCAACTCCGGAATCATCTTCAGCAGCGCGCTCGCGATCGCTGGCGGCGGATCGCCCTCATTGCGCGCGCACCACAACGCGATCGACGGATGATTGCGGAAGCGCAGGATCTTGTCTCGCACGTTCGCCAGATAGATTTGCAGATCGTCGGGATCTGGCCCATCGCTCGGGTTCGGCTGGAAAAATTCATCCCACACCAGGATTCCGTACTTGTCGCATAACTCGTAGAAATCCTCGCTGGTGCTTTGTCCAACCCAGTTGCGGATCATATTCATGTGCGCCATCTGGTGCAGGTGGATTTCCGCATCCAGCCGCGCGCGCGGAATCCGCTTCATCGCTTCATCCAGGCCCCAGTCGCCGCCGCGAATGAACACCGGCACGCCGTTGACGGAGATCGTCAAATTGTCCGATCCCGGCATTTCATACGTGATTTTCCGAATGCCGAATGTCGTGTCCTTCGAGTCCGAATCTTTCCCGTGCTGCACAAAATGTAAGTGCAACGTGTACAGGTTCTGTGGTCCATATCCATTCGGCCACCATAGCTTGGGATTGGCTACATGCAGCGCCGGAGTCGTCTTGGGGGCGAACGCGACCGTCTGCGTGCTGTGCGGCGCCAGCCTCACCTGCTTGGAAAAACGCACCTCACCGAAGCTGCCTTCTAGCACGCCCTTCTGTTCCTTGTCAGAGGCATTCTCGACCGTCGTGCTCACCGTTACGTCCGCCGTATCAATGCGCGGCAACGGCAGATCGGTCGTTACCAGCGGGTTTTCGATCAGCACCGGTCCGGCAGCGGAGAGCCATACCTTCTGCCACAGTCCCGTATCGCGATCAGGGACGGATGGCAGCCAGTCCCATCCGATCGTCGACAAAAACGTTGGCCCATCGATGGCGGTGATTCCGCCGTTCTTCCCCACCCCGTTTGCAATCGTGTGCTCATGCGGCACGCCTGGGTGCGGTTGCGGAAAAACCTGCACGGCCAGCACAGCCGTCTCGCCCGCCTTCACCAGCTTCGTGATGTCGAACCGCCCGCGAATGAATGCGCCCTGAATCGGACCGACGTCGGTACCATTCACCCACACATCCGACCGAAAGTTGGCTCCATCGAAATGGAGCGCGATGGAACGGCGCGCGTACTGCTTCGGCACGGTAAAGACGACTCGATACCAGTACGATGTCTTGTTCAGGCTCTCGGGAATCGCACGGCTGTTCTCGCCATACAGCGGCTCCGGGTACACACCATCGTTCACCATACTCGTCAACACACTACCCGGCACCGTCGCCGCTAGCCAGTCCTGTGGCTGGTATGCGCCGGAAGAAACGGTAGCGCCTGTCTCCGTGACCTTTGCGCCATCTTGCAACTGCCAGCCGGAGTTGAGCTCAACCGGCGCCGGCTGCGTCATCTGACCCTGCACCGGCACTCTACCAAGGACAAATCCAACCAACCCTGCGACCAACCACGCGGACATTTTCCTGCGAATGAGCATGTTCCCTCTCTTTGTTTGCTGTCAGTGTTGACGTACCTGCGGGCCCTAATGAGTCGCTGAAGGACACACGAGTTGAACAATCTGGGGCGTCGGCCCGGGCCCCTTCACATACGAAAGATCGATTTTAGTCTTACTAAGGAATGCGGCAGTCAGGATGGTAACGAACGAGCTGAATACAGAGGACTCGGTGCTGGGGTACGCGTACACGGCATAGGCTTGCTCGACTCCGTCGACGTTGATTGCGACGACGATTTCCGCGGAATTTGCTCCCTCGCCACTCACTGTGACGCGATCGATAATTCCCGTGACGGTCTTCTGATCATTCCCTGCATTGCACGTATCCATTTCGGCAATCTCCTTCCGAACTTGCAATCGCGACAAATGTGGTGTCGATTCGCACATCGCAGGCAATGAGAAAGAGTGCCCTGGCGACTGCACGAGCATTGTATCGCGCAGGCCAGGCGGTTCATGTCGGACGAGCAGTTCACGGTGTATGGCACGCTGATTCAGGCCTGGGCCTCGCAGCAGAGTTTTCGCTCGAAAGACGGGTCCGACGACTCCGACTGCGACGTATTTTCACGGCCAGAGCCGCTTGAACAAAACCCATGAATCGACCACCGATGCCGATGCGCGGCTGTACAAGAAGAGCTACGGCAAGGAGTCGCGACGTTCGCGATCGGCGGCCCATTTTTCGGGAAGGTACAACTCGCGGTCCACCAGCGCCGCACCCTTGTCGCTGGCATAGCAGAGAAACACGCCAACCTGGCTGTTCTCGATACGGCCCGCCGTGCCGGTGTGTACTGGCGCTGAACCCCAACCGAATGCTCGCCCTTCTTCAAAAATCCCGTCTCATCGGCGATCAGCACGGCATCGGGACTGCTTAACTCTTCCAGCACATAATCGCGGAGCTGATCCCGCGCAGCGTCTGCATCCCACCGTGCCCGATCCAGCAAATGCTGTACTCGGTAAGGGGCCGCTTCGCCCATCCACTCCGCCAATTGCCAGCCGTTCTTCCGCTCGCAGCCACTCAGCAAACCTTGAAGATAGGCAAGACTACGCTCCCGTCCCTCTGAACGCGCAAACAAACCCGCAATGCGGTCGTGGCACCGCAACAACTCACGCGGCGGCGGGAGAGGGAGTTTGCCGGGAAGCAGCCGGGCAAGAGCGGGGGCACATAGGAGTGGAGATTGAGTATAGGTATATGTATATATAGGTAGGCTTGCCCGTGAGTTCTGCAAACATGATGCGCTTGCCAACGATCTGGCGAGCGGCTATGTCAAAGCGGTCCGCATCATTCGGCGGGTTATTCCGTGTAGCGCGGTTGTTAAACCGAAACACCTGCTCGGAGACCGCAAACGGCTGTTCCCCTTGACGGCGTAGTGTCTCCGGGGAGCGGAAACACGCTCCCAGAGGCAAAAAACGAGGCCCACACGAGCGGGATTTTGGAGAAATCATCGCCGCAAAATGCTTCGATTGACCATGCAAGCTGTTTTGCCGACAAATCAGGCCTGCGCAGAGCTTCCCTAGGTATTGAGATGGACACAAAGTACCGACTCCAAAAATCATGTGATAAACGGGATGAATTCATCGTGAATAGACATGTTGTTGAATGCGGAACTCCTTAGGACTTTTTGACCCGGCACGTCTGTGTAAAGGCCCTATGCGTTATTGCAAATACGAACGTGCGCACGTGCTCCTAACCCATGCACGCAGATGTACACACGAATTCGAAAGGACTCATAAGAATGTTAAAGCGTCGGGAATTCCTCAAGGCAGCTGGGATGACGACAGCAGGTACGTTGATCTTGCGGCGCAAAGCATCTGCCGAGCCTGGTAACGTTGGGGATGCTGCCCATTTCGCCATGGATAGCTCGCAATCAAACGCTGTATCCAGGAAACCACTTGCTCCCGTAGACCTACTCGTCAATGGCGTGAGCAACCCGCTCGCGATCGACCGCGATTCAACACGGTTTACATGGAGATCTCCGGCGAATGGCCGGGGTGAAATGCAATCCGCATATCAGATATTAATCGCCTCTAACCCTGCCAACCTTGCTGCAGGAAGGGCGGACTGCTGGGACAGCGGCAAAGTCAATTCAGACAATTCAGCTTCAGTCGAATATGCTGGCAAACCTCTCCCTCCGGCCAAACGGTTCTGGTGGAAGGTGCGCATTTGGAACCCATCGGGCAAGCCGGGCCGCTATAGCGCGCCTGCCCTTTTCGATACCGGACTGAATCCAGGCGAATGGAACGCCCAGTACATCTGGGACGGCACCACGAACCTGAACAACTTCGCATATTTCCGAAAAACTTTTTCCGCCGCGCGCAAGCCCCGCCTGGCCAAGATCTATGTCTCCGCTCACAACGATTACGTCGTCTGGTTGAACGGAGAGCTGCTGGGCCGCGGGCCGGCGCGCTCGGACCCATATCATTACGGCCAATACAACGGCTATGACATCACCGCGCTGGTGCGCACGGGCACGAATGTCTTTGCCGCCATCGGCCATTGGCAGGGCAATTGGCACGACTCCGGCGTGAATGCCGAACCCTCCTTCCTGCTGGAAACGCATCTCAATTACGACGGTGGGGAGTCCTCCACGATCGGGACCGATGCCTCCTGGAAGGTTCTGGCCCACACGGCGTTTCTCGAAAACGACGCCGTGTATTTCGGCGGGGCCGGTGGAGCGAAGAATCGCGCTGCGATCCGCTACGATTCGCGCCTCGAGCCCAAGGGCTGGAGGTCGGTCGGTTTCGATGATTCACAGTGGGCTCCTGCGGGCGTGGTCGATCGATCCAGCTTCCGGCTCTTCGCGCAGATGGCGCCGCTCGAACGCGAGCAGGCAACGCTCGAGCCGGTGAGCATCACCCGCGCAGACGACGCGTGGCTGGTCGATTTCGGCCGCTGCATCAACGGCTGGCCCAAACTCACCATGCGCGCCAACCTCCCCGGCGACGTGGTGCACGTGGCCTATTTTCAAATGATCAATGAGCGCAAGCCCGCCGGCTGGGACGAATACACGTGCAGTGGCGGCGTGGAAATCTGGGACGCGGACTGCGGCCGCCATACGTCGTTCCAGGTGCTCAAGATCACCGGCTACGCTGGAAGATTGCGCCCCGCAGACGTGCGCGGCATGTGGGCCTGGTGCGACGCCGACGTGACCGGTCGCTTCCATTGTTCCAGCCCGCTTTTGAACTCCATCTACACCATGTGCGAGCGCTCGGCGCGGCAGAACGTGCAGCAAGCCATCATCAGCGTGGACGCCGACCGCGAACAGTCGCCGTGGCTGGCCGACAGTTGGAACGTCGGCAACGTCCTGCTCTACAACCACCGCAATACAACCATGGTCGACAAGGTGCTGCGCGATTACGTGGGCGAACAAATGCCCGGCGGGGCTTTCTATGCGTGCAGCCCGGCATCCGCGTTCGAAATCGCCGAATGGTCGATGTACTGGCCGATGCTGCTCTGGCAGCAGTACCTGTTTTCGGGCGACGTCACGCTCCTTGACGAGATGGCGCCGCACCTGACACGCTTCCTCGACTGGATCAAAACCTATCAGGACCTCAAGACCAAGCTGCTCAATCCTCCAGGATGGCGCATCTCCGACTATGCTGGCGGGAATATGCCCAGCGGCGGCTGGAACGTCGCCACCGCCTGCCAATACTGCGAAAACCTGCGCATTGCCGCGCGCATCTTTTCCGTGCTCGGACGGTCAAGCGACAGCAACGCGTATGCGCAGGCGGCTGAGGCGGTGAAAGCTGGCATCAGCGCCAACCTATTTAACGGCGATTACTATTTCGCCCGCACTGACCGCACGGAGATGTACCCGCTCGCTTCGGCGTGGCCCTTGCGTTTTGGCTTGGAGCCGCCAGCAGCCAAATCGAAAATCCTTAATGCAATCTTCGAAGGCGCAGGCCTTGAATCCGCCAACTTCAAACTCGGCGGCTACGGCGGCGATGCTTTTTATAGCGGGCTGCTGAACGCGGAAGCCGCAGAGTTCGTAGTGCGAGACCTAGCCCGCTACCGGCCGATGCTCAAGTCGAACAAGGCCTGTTGGGAAGGCTTTCACTTGAACGCCGGCCTTGAAGTGAACCACGCCTGGACCTCGTATCCGGCCTATCTCCTTCTCAAATATATCGTCGGCGTTCAACCCACCAGCGGCGGTTTTGCCACGTTTGATCTCCGGCCCGCAACAGGCGGTCTCGCCTTTGCCGGGGGAGCAGTTCCCACGGTGAAAGGCCTCATTACGGCGCGTTGGGAAAAGGGTGCTGAGGACCGATTCACGCTTTCCGTCACTGTTCCTCCCAATACCGAGGCCTCAATCTACATTCCCAAACCCACACAGCAGAACTTTGTCGTTTTGGAAACCGGAAGACGCCTGTGGCCGCCAAGACTGGCAATGGAGGTTCCGGGTGTACTTGCAGTTCAGGAAGAAGAATCATCCATCAAATGCCATATAGGCTCGGGTACATACGAATTTACCAAAACGCGCCTCGGGTTTTGAGGTAAGGAGGATCAGCAATGTGCAAATTTCCGTCCCTATTTAGCCGGTTGCGCTGCGAGTTTCCACTGTTCAAGAAATGGCGTTGTGAAGGAGATGACTATACAGCTTGCAGAAAAAGGCATTATTTCTGCGATGTTGGACCGCGAGGTTGTTTTTTAAAAGCTTCGAACCGGTCGTATTGCTATTGAGTTGTTCCTCTGGAAGCCCGATTCGCAGCCTTCAAAGACACGTATCCTCCAGACAACCTACACCGGAATCATCTTCTGCATCCGGAGCAGGTTGTGCGCCGTGACCATCAGCCGGAATAGCCAATCGACGCGTGCTTTGCCTCGCAATTTCACCCGCCGAACGGCTCGGTCCTGCTTGGCCCAGCCGAAGACCTTCTCCACCAGCTTGCGCTTTCTCTGGCTGATGACAAATCCTTGATCGCTGCGTTCTTCGTGGGTAAGCCAGTTGGGCCACTTCGGATTGGGCGCATACTCGGCCACATGCGGAGTCACACCTCGAGCGCGCAACCGCTGCACAAACCGTTCCTGCTGATAACTCTTGTCCGCACCCAGCGTGCTCCGCGCGGCGCGTTGCAGCCCGTCCACCATCGCCACAGCAGCAACGAAGGTGGCCTGTGTTTCGGTGACGGTAGTTCACCTTCGACGCCGGAAAGTAGACCAGCGCCCAGGCGCCTCAGGGAAATGCAGAAACACCAATGGCTTCATTGGTGAAAACCAAAGGCATCTTGTCATCGCTCACCCAGCAACTTATTCGTTACTGTTTGGCAAATCGGCGAACACTTTCACGGCTGAGCCTGAGCCCACATTACTCCGCGATCGACAATATTTCTCGAGTAACTCCATGCTCTCTATTCAAACACTCACGCAGTCGCTCTGAAAGCACCTTGACAGCCGGTTCCTGCAAAATTGTTTCATGTGTTGCATGGATAGGACATACTTCTATGCCACCGGCGACAAATCTTTCCCACCCTAAAAACGGATCGTCGCCATCGAGCGGCTGGCGCATTGTAGAACGAAATAAGGTGACCGGCCCTGGATATAGCTTCGGACGATACGTAGAGCCCGCGAAAGCATTGATGTCTTCTATGTTTCCCACACCCTGCGGAACCGAGCGGCCTAGCGAAGTATAGAGACGATAGATAAGTCTCGCACACTTCGACGTAACTCTCTTCATAAGTCCACCCAGTTTGTCTTCTTGGTTAAGTTCGCTTTGTAGCTGTTCTTTATAGATATGCAACCTATCTCGTGAGTGTAGTGCGCGTTCAACCTCTTCCATGTACTGCCACTCGATGGTATCGAACATTCCTAGAAGACCGACTTCCGCGCCCTGGGCCACCATTTGTTGGGCAACTTCAAATGCAACGGCTCCTCCAAAAGAATATCCAACCAATTGATACGGCCCTTCAGGCTGCATACTTCGAATTGCTTTCACATAATACGAGGCAAGGTCTTCTACTCGAGTTAAATAAGACTCTTTCCCATCAAGCCCGCGTGGCAAAAGTCCAAATACCGGTTGATCTTCGCCTAAATAAAAGGCCATACTGCTGAACTTAATCACATTTCCGCCAAGGCCTGAAATAACATAAAGCGGCGGGCGCCGCCCCTTGGGATGGATCGGCACGATCGGCGACCACGATGTAGGTTGCGAGTATGTCGGCATCTTTGCGGACCGTATTAAGGTGGCCAGCTGGCGGATCGTTCGTGCTTCAAATAACACCGATAATCCCAAGGAGACGCCATATGTTTTCTTGATCTTGCTAAATAACCTTGCAACAATCAGCGACTGTCCGCCCAGGTCAAAGAAATCATCTTCACGTCCAACTTCATTCAGCCCAAGTAACTCCTTCCACCATTCCGCAAGGACGGCCTCAACATCTTCCAGAGTACCGGGTAGGGCACTGTCAGGATGAACGGCTTGCGATGTACTCACTCTTTCTAGGGCTGGTTCTTGCGGAGAAACGATGACTCCTGCAGGTAGGTCCGTAGATAGAATACGCAGGAAAGCCGCGCCCCCGTCGTTTGGCGCGATACTCATCTCCTGCGAAATTGCCTGGACACTATTACCGGCAGCATAGTCTGGATCCGACCGGCGCATGCTGTTTATGGCCGTCATTGGATCTTGAATCAATCGAAGGGAATATCCTTCTATTTCAGCCAGAATCCTGCCAGAATCGTCCATAAACGTCATATCGAATGTCGCCACATCTTGGCCACTTAGATTTGTCTGCCTGGCACGAATATGGCTGAACATTTTTGGACATAGGGACCTATAGATAGTGGCGCTTCTGTAAGACAAAGGCATGTAGACAGATGCCTTCCGGCCATAGTCTTCTATTAAGTAGAGTGCGGATCCAGCGGCAATGTCAAACAGCGCTGGATGTAAATGGTAATCCGCCATATCACCGGAAAACTCTTCCCTGAGTTCTAACTCAGTTAGCGCTTCCTGGATGCCGATGTGTATGCTTGTGGCATTTCTCCATCTAGGTCCAAATCGGTAGAACTCTTCCTGATGGGTGCGATGTTCATCGTCAAACGTGATTGTGCTGCGCCGGCAACGATCCAGGATCCTGGCAATATCACAATCTTCCGGGGGGATCAGCCGGCAGCGGGATATCTGGCCGGCAGAATGTTCTGTCCACCCCGAGTCCATTGATGAAATAGAAAAGCGATAGGTCGCGTGATGATCGCGCTGCAGGTGGATTTGCACCTCCTTGGTCCCGTGCAAATCCACGTACATTGGAGAAAGAAAGAATACATCTTCAAAGACAATCCCCTGCTGGAACGATCCCCTGGTTAGAGCTGCAGCTGCCATCTCAAGATAGCCAGTGCCAGGAAAAACAGCTTTCCCTCCTTGAATAAGGTGCTCTGAAAGTATCCAGTCTGAGTCATAGCTCAACGTACTTGCGTAGGTTGCTTCATCGCGGCGCTCCAGCAGTCGACGATGAAGCAGCGGATGCGATCGATCGGCGCGCGCAGCCATACCCACATCGCGCCACGGCCCCCAATTGATCGACAGTACAGATGCATGGTTCTTACTTGCTGCAAAGGCATCCAAAAAAGCGTTGGCAGCCGTATAGTCCACCTGTCCAGCGGGAGCTATGACAGAACTTACAGAGGAAAATAAGGCGAAGAAATCGAGGGATACACTGCGAAGCGCTTCGTCCAGTACAAGCGTGCCCTGGACCTTTGCCGCGAGTACGCGCGCAGCGCTCTTTTTCGTCTTGGTTTGGAGAGGAGCATCCTCCACAATTCCCGCGGCATGAACGACGCCGTCGATGTTCCCAAACCTTGCATATGCTTGTTCGATGGAGTTTCGCACTTCTCCAGGACTCGTTACATCGGCGCAGACGGTAAGGATCTCCGCGCCGAGGGATTCCGTCTTTAGCAGTTGTGATATTGTCCGTTTCGTTGTTTCAGTGAAATTTCTTGCCGGTATAGTTTCCCACTCCTTTCGCGGTGGTAGGGGTGTTCGTCCCAGCAGAATCAGCTTCGCCTGACACACGCGCGCCAGTTGATTCGCGATCACCAGGCCAAGACCTCCAAGGCCGCCGGTAATCAGATACACGCCATTCTTCTTCAGCAGACTTGGGCGTTGATGTGCCTGCATGTCGATGCGATGGAAACCTTCAATCCAACGTTCGCCCTTCCTATACGCAACAACGGAATCATGGAATGGCGCCGAATGTTCCGCGATCACCTGGACTGCAATCTGCCCCATTCCTTGCGACGATAGGTCTACATCGATGTTCCGCAAAATCATTCCTGGAAACTCTTTTGGAACCACTTTCGTCGGCCCCAGAATTGTGGCCAGAACAGGATCGGGGACTTTCTCGTTCAAGACCGAATGGATCCGGTCTGAAACGATCGCCAGGTCAATCGAGACCATGTCCTGATCGCCAAGTGCTTGCGCAAGATATAGCAGGCTGTAAAAGCTTACGCTAAGACGATCGTCAACGGTGCGGGATTTCGTCGGATCGGGCAACGACCACAAGTGCACTAGCTTTGGCGTACGGATATTTCTCTGGTTCAGATCTTTGAGCAACGCATTATAGTCTTCCCGCGCTCCAGGACGCATCCTGTACTGATCGTGGTGGACCCGCTGGAACCTGTCTCCTTGCGTAACTTCAACCACTCGATGATTCGCGCCACGCAACTGCACGCCGATTTGCTTGCCAAGTCCTGCTGTATCCAGGAACAGCAGCCAGCAGAGGCTTGCGGAAGAAGCAACCGGCGGATGTGGCGAGTGCATCCATGTGCGGCCATAAAACCAGTCGTCGATTTTCGACTTCTCTTTATCGGTGGCCGGAATGAGAGGCTCGCTCGATGAGGGACGTATTGGCTGCCGGCTTCGAATGGCGGGAAGATTGTCCGGTTCTATCCAGAAACGTTGGTGCTGGAAGGGATAGGTTGGCAGAGGCATCCGCCTGCCAGCCGAGCCGCAAGGCATCCGAGTGAAATCAACCGGCACCCCGGCGATCCAGAGCTGTCCCAGCGTGCTGCTTAGGTGGATCGTGTCGGATATCTGTTCTTGCTCGCGACGCATGGAAGCAAATACCCGCGCGCTTTTTGGATCGTGCGCGCGTGTGAGAGCGACGAGCGTCTGGCCTGGTCCTACCTCCAGCAGGACGCGGTCATCCTGGCCCAGCAACTCAGCCACGCCTGCTGAAAATTTCACCGTGCTGCGCACGTGCAGCGCCCAATACTCGGGATCTTTGGCTTGAGCTTCCGTAATCCACGTTCCGGTCACATTCGACACAAATGGAATGCGGGGGGCGCTCAGCGGAACCCCTCGCATTCGCTGCACAAAGGGCGCGAGCATTGGCTCCACCATGGAAGAATGAAACGCATGCGAAGTGTGCAAGGTACGGCAGGAGATGTTCCGGCGCAACAACTCCTGCTCGAATTGCTCGATTGCGTCTGTCGGGCCGGATACAACACACAGCTGTGGAGCATTCACGGCGGCCATGGAGAGCGCGGCAGGCAACGTCAGATCTTCGGGCGCCAAAGACACGGCCAGCATGGAGCCTGGTTCCATGTCTTGCATGAGTCGACTGCGCGTGGCAATGACGGCCAGCGCGTCGTCCAGCGAAAGTACGCCGGAGATACATGCGGCCACATATTCTCCAACGCTGTGGCCAATCATCGCCAGCGGCTTCACTCCATGGGCTATCCACCATTGCGCAAGCGAGTATTCAACGGCAAAGAGCGTCGGCTGCGTGATGCGGGTACGCTGCAGCTGCACCCGGGCCATGTCCTCATCCCCGATGTCTGGGTACATCCATTGGCGAATATCCACACCCAGATGAGCTTGTAATCTCTCCGCACATGCGTCCAGATGCTCCCGGAAGATGGGTTCCGATCGATACAGGTCTGCACCCATCTGCACGTGCTGCGCACCCTGGCCTGAAAACATAAACACGACAGAGGGCGCGGACATCGCGGTCCCGGTGATCATGCGTTTGGAGTTTCCCGCCGAGAGCAGGTCCGCAGCTTCGACCGCAGTTTCAGCTACGAGAATGCGTCTGTGTCGGAATGCCCGTCGGCCTATGCCGCAGGTGAAGGCCACATCCACAAGGTTGATCTCTGGATGTTCGCGAAGATGCGCGGCCAGCCGGGACGCTGCCTGTTCCAGGGCGATTTCCGTCTTTGCAGAAAGAACAATCAACTGGGGTTGCGCGATCGCTTCTGAGGATTCAACCGGCGGGGCCTCCTGCAACACGACATGCGCATTGGTCCCGCCAATGCCCAGTGCTGTTACCCCCGCCCGGCGCGGCTTGCCGTCGGATCGCCAATCGGCAAGCTTGTCGTTCACATAGAATGGGCTGTTTTTGAAATCTATCAGCGGATTAGGGGCGTCGAAGTTAAGACTCGGGGGCATGGTTCGATGCCGCAGGGCCAGCACCGTCTTGATGAGGCCCGCCACACCGGCGGCGGTATCCAGGTGTCCGATGTTTGTCTTCAGCGATCCGATCCCGCAGTACCCATTGCGCTGCGTCTGTCTCCGAAAGGCCTGGATAAGGCCCTTGATTTCGATGGGATCGCCGACCGCGGTCCCAGTCCCATGCGTTTCAATGTAGGAAATATCTTCCGCGCTGACACCGGCAACGCCCAGGGCTTCCGCAACCACCTCCGCCTGGCCCTCGACGCTGGGGGCCAGGTATCCTACCTTGCGCGAACCGTCGTTATTGATAGCGGAGCCAAGAATGACCGCGTGAATTGTGTCGCGATCGGCCAGCGCATCTTCCAGCCGCCGCAGGACAACGATGCCCACTCCGCTGGAAAACACAGCCCCACTTGATGCAGCGGCAAATGCCCGGCAATGTCCATCGCGGGAAAGGATCTCGCCTTCGCGGTACAGGTATCCCTGGGCATGGGGGATCTCAATGGTGACGCCACCGGCGAGCGCCATGTCGCACTCGGCATTCAGCAGGCTTTGGCAGGCCAGATGGACCGCGACCAGCGATGTGGAGCACGCCGTCTGCACGCTCAAGCTGGGTCCTTGAAGATCCATCTGATACGACACACGCGAGGCCAGAACGTCTTTGTCGTTGCCCGTCTGCCGGATCATAAACAGCCCGGCGCTCTCACGTAGCTGACGATTTTGCATCAAGTTGTGGAGCATGTACGCATTCATGCCGGAACCGGCAAAAACACCGATGGAGCCTGCAAAGCCGTCCGGCGTATGCCCTGCGTTCTCGATCGCCTCCCAGGCGCATTCAAGGAAATGACGATGCTGCGGGTCCATAATGGCTGCATCCCGCGGACTGAATCCGAAGAACGAAGCATCGAACAGATCGAAATCTTCCAGCACCGCCGCCGCCTTCACATATTCGGGGTTTGCCAGATCTTCCGCCGAAACACCCGCCGCGTGCAACTCCGCATCGGTCAGGGTGCGGATCGATTCCACGCCGTCGCGCAGGTTTCGCCAGAATGCATCCACGTTTCGCGCTCCGGGGAAGCGCCCCGCCATGCCGACGATCGCGATTGCTGAGTTTTTCATAAAGATGCGGCGGAGCGGTTGCGCGCTGCCAGACGCCTCTGGGCGCGATCCGAAGTGCGGGACGCGAGCTGTTCTCCTGACAAATGGCCCGCAAGCGAGCTGACGGTATGGAACTCAAAAAGATCGGTCAGTGGAATTTCCCGTCCCAGTTTGCGCTGCAATTCAATCTGCACCTCCGGAACCATGAGTGAGGTGGCCCCCAGATCGAAGAAGTTCTGGTGCAGACCAACAAATTCCACGCCCAGAATTTCCGCCCATGTCTCGGCAACTGTCCGCTCCATTTCATTCCGTGCTTCGTTGCCGGCTACGGCGGCGTCACTCTGAATCGAGACCACTGGCAGGCCATTGCGGTCGATCTTTCCATTTGCCGTCAGCGGCAATCGGTCCATCAAGACAATCTGTGACGGCACCATATACTCCGGCAGCCTGGATGCCAGCATGTCGCGCAACGACGACGCCGTGGCTGCGTTTCCGTCGTGCAGCACCACGTAACCAATCAGGCGCTGGTCTCCAGGTCGGTCTTCCCTGGCAACGACCACGGCCTGCCGCACTGCGGGGTGCTGTTCCAGCGTGGCCTCAATTTCTTCAAGCTCAATGCGGAAACCGCGCAATTTCAACTGAAAATCGGAGCGTCCGAGGAATTCAATGTTTCCATCAGGCAGGAATCTTGCAACGTCTCCCGTACGATACATGCGACCGGTCCCGGAAATACGGTCAGGAATAAATCGTTCGCTTGTCCATTCCGGATGGGCCCAATATCCGCGCACAACGCCCTCGCCGCTCAGGTACAACTCGCCAGACTCTCCTGCGGCAACAGGTCTCAATTCAGAATCCAGAATGTACGCGCGTGTGTTCGCCAGGGGCTTCCCAATCGGTATGTTCGTTGTAAATTCTGCCGCCTGTGGAATGCTGTACACCGTGGACCAGATGGTCGTCTCCGTGGGGCCATACACGTTATATACATGGCCCGTTATCGCGGAGCGCAACGTGTTCATCAGCGAAACGGGCAGCACTTCTCCGCCTAACAGCAGGTTCTCGACTCCGCCGAAGGCAGCCAGCGAGCGCGGATCGGCCGCAATCATCCGTGCCAGCGACGGCGTGGACTGAAAATGTGTGATGCCGTGACGGAGGATTTCCTGGGGAATCGTATGGGCACCTTCATCTCCGTGCAGCACTACCTGAAAACCGCGCGTCAGGGTCCAGAAGAGTTCCAGCACGGAAATATCGAAGGAGATGCTGGTCACCGCAAGCCATGTTCCCGGCTGTTTCCCAAGCGCCTCATCCATGGCAGCAAAGAACGACAGCACGTTGCGATGCTCCACCATCACGCCTTTCGGCTTCCCGGTGGAGCCGGACGTATAAATCACGTACATCAGATTTTCTTCCGATCCCGCGTCGGCCAACGGAGCAGCGTTCTGGCCTGCAATTGCGGGGGCCTCCCCATCGACGCAAACCACGCGTGCAGCCACAGTGGGCACGATTGCGGCGATGAATTGGGTCGTCAGGATGAAGGGGGCCTGCGAGTCCTCGACAAGAAATACAATGCGTTCCCTGGGATATCCAGGATCGAGCGGCACATAGGCGCCACCGGCCTTCAAAACTGCCAGCAGGGCGATCACCAACTTCTCCGATCGCTCCATCAGAACGCCAACAAGTGTTTCCGGCTTTACCCCAAGGGAACGTAGATATCGCGCCAGTTGATTGCTTCGTTCATCCAACTGGCGATAGGTGATGCGTTGGTCTTGAAAGACCAGCGCAATAGTATCGGGGGTTCGTGCCGCCTGCTCCTCAAACGAGCACGCAATCGTCTTACATCCGGGGATCGTACGCCCTTCCACTCGAATCTTCGAGTCGAACATCGTCTCCGACGGCACCACATTCCCCTCCTGCAAGACACCCCATGTCTGATCGACATCTGCCCGTTTTCCACCATGGGCCACGCGGACTCCGGTCCTGGTTCGAGTTTGAGAAAACGGATTTACATGATCCTCGTAAACAGGTATGCAATTCCCACTCCAATCCACGGGTTCAATTGGCATGGATTTACCTTCCCAGACGACAGTGGGACCCGCTGGACCCTTCGCGATCGGGAGATAGAATGTCGTAATCCTGGATTGCGGGGCTGGATCTGCCACGCATGTGGCCCAGACACGACGCTTTCGGGGTCGCTGCCGGGCTGCCGCATGAGCGCTTCTCGAACATTCACTGTGTTTCCAATGCCCCCGCGCCTGTGAAGCCCTTCATTCTCCGGAAAATGCGGCGACTCCTGCGCATCAGAATCCTCGCCAAGATCGTTTGGATTTCCTGTTTCTCTTCCGCATTATGCAACTTATTGCACACTTTGACGGTTTGGTTGGATGGTGTTGGCCGTTGGCAATTACCGACGAACGACCAGTGTGTCCTCTAAAAACAGGTATTCGATGCCTGTTCCCAGGAAAGTTTCCAGCGCCTCCGTGGGCGTGTTTACAATCGGCTGGCCCTTGACATTGAAACTGGTATTCAACACCATCTGGCGGCCCGTTGTTTTACCAACCTCTTCCAGCAGCGTGTGAAACTCCCGGTTATCGGTTCGGGATACGGTCTGGACCCGCGCCGAGCCGTTCACGTGGGTAATGGCAGGCAGCGCCGCGCGATACTGTTCCCGTACATCCACCGTCATAATCATGTAAGGAAACTCCGCGCCCAGCGGCGCCTCAAACCAGTCCTGCACCTGCTCCGAGGAGACCGCCGGCGCAAAGGGACGAAATGCCTCCCGCATCTTGACCATCGCATTGATGCGGTCCCGCATCTCCGGATGTCCTGGGTCCGCGAGAATGCTGCGATGCCCCAGAGCTCTCGGGCCGAACTCCATCCTGCCGCGATACCAGGCAATCACTCGCCCATCGCGAATGAACCTTGCCGCTTCTGCGCACGTCTCACGCAAGCTGGAAAAGCGGACTGTCGTCACACGGTCCTGATAATGTTGCAGCGCCTCGTCAATATCGCCGTCGGATGCCGCCGGCCCCAGAAAGGGTACCGGCATGCGCACGTTGCGGATCCTGTCGATGCGCGAGGCCCGCCACAGCGCCGCGCCCAGCGCCGCACCATCATCTCCCGCTGCGGGCTGGACGTAGATCTCGTCGAAAGCGCCGGATTGCAGCAGGTGTCCATTCGCCGTGCAGTTTAACGCCACCCCGCCCGCCATGGCCAGCCGGCGCAGGCCGGTTGACCGCCCGAAATATCTGCAGACGTGCAGCATCGCCCGGTCCAGGCACGCCTGCAAGGCAGCGGCAACGTCCCGGTGCGCATCCGTGATCTCAGCATCCGGCGGGCGGTGAGGGAGCAAATGCTCCTCCAGATAGCGCCGGGTTGCGCCATAGGTCTCGCGGTCTTGCCGCGATGTATTCATCTTCAGCAGAGGGACCTGGATTCGGCCACCATCCAGGCACTTCACCGCGTCGTCAAAAAACGCGCGATAGTGCGATGGATCGCCATACGGCGCCAACCCCATGATTTTGTACTCGTCGGAGTTGAAGTCGAAGCCGAGGTGCAGGGTGATGACGGAGTACAGAATGCCGATCGAATCGTTGGCGGAAATCGCCCGCAGCTTGTCGATCCGGTGGTCATGCGCGTGGTATACGGTGGCGCTGTGCGCTTCGCCCATGCCATCCATCACCACCACCAGACACTCTTCCCAACCGGAGGTGAAGTACGCGCTGGCGGCATGCGCCAGATGATGGTTCACTGCATGGAAGCGTTCCGCTGGAAACTCCGGCATGACCCCCTGCAGATCCCGCAGCAACGCTTCGCGGGAGAAGACCTGGCTGTACTGCTCCGCCGTAATCGGATCCAGAGAGTACATCTCCTTATAGGGCGAGTAGTCGAAGCCGTGGGCCATCTCGTCGATGTCCGCGGGCCTAATTCCAGCCTCCGCCAAGCAGTACTCGATGGCGCGAATGGGAAAGTCGCCGGTGTGTTTCTTCCGGCTGAAGCGCTCTTCCGCCGCGGCCGCGACAATCTCTCCATCAATCACCAGCGCCGCAGCCGAATCGTGCCCCTGCGAAATCCTGTACTCGCGCTCATCCAGCCCAGGCCAATGTGCCTTCTTGAACGGGACGGAGTTCTCAAACCCGCTGATTCCCAGTACTTTCATGGATGACTGCTGCCGCCTGACTGCAAAGGATATACGCGATGTGCCGAATTCTACATCGGGGAAGCGAATACGGCATGTGACGGCGCTTACAACCAAGATCAATTGTTCGCTGTTGAGTGGTTATTTTCATGGGTGGTGCAGACTTACGATGCCAGCTGTCGGTCGCCGCGAACCTAACTGCGCAGCATACAGAGGGCCAGGCAATTCTTGAAGCGCACGGACGCCTGCTCACCGCGTCGCGCGAATCCCTGCCCGGGGTGATGTGCGTTACACTCTGCGTTACCGTCTCGACGTTTCCAGCATCGAAATCACAGCCTCCTTAGAGAAGTCACCTCTGCCTGGAGCCCGCGTGATACTGCTTGTGATCGCGCGCACCGCAGACGGCGTGCAGCAACCTAGCATCTCCACCGTCCGCATTACGAAGCCCGCAGGCCAGCTTGTGATTCGAACCAGCGGTCCGCTTTCGAGACAATCCCCGCGATACGCAACTTCAATCTCGTTCCGGGTTTCGAGTGCGTGCCGCTGGTTGTGCACTAGAACCTTCACACATTCTGTTGGTGGCTGGCAATGGCCCGAGCATCGATAAAGGAGATCCAGGAAGCAGCCGGCCACGAGACGATCACGATATCTGCCCGCTATGCCCACTCGTCACCCGAAGACAAGCAATCCGCTGTGGAAAGGATCGCCGGAACAAACACAGCGTAAACCAACATGCACCAGAACATGCACCAGCCAAATATGGCCACTCAGCGATGAGCGGCCATTCTCTTGTAAGCTGCTTATTCTATGGTGCCCGGAGGGGGACTTGAACCCCCATGGGATTGCTCCCTGCGGATTTTAAGTCCGCTGCGTCTGCCGATTTCGCCATCCGGGCATGTTGAATCCGTCGTTGCAACCCGATTCTATCGAATTTTGTGCTGGATCACGTTCTTATCGAGCGAACCGTGCCATCGCCAACAACACCAAAAAAATTGCAGCTACTGCTGGATGGGATGATCGCCGCTCGGACCGGCGCTTGGATTCGCGGTCAAGTGACTCGTCTGGCTGGAGCCCCCCGCTGTGTACAGGCGGCGATACATTTCCTGGTTGCGCAGAATTGCCTCCACATATTCTCGCGTCTGGGTAAATGGGATCGACTCCACAAACTCCGGCAGGCTGGCGTAGGGCCCGTTGGCGAGCCATGCCTTCACCCGGTCATCGCCGGCGTTGTAGGCTGCCAGCGCATACTCTGGCTGGCCGTTGAATTCGTCCAGCAATTGTCGAAAGTACACCGTACCCAGTTTGAGGTTCACTTCCGGATTCAGCAGGTATGCGGTCCGATAGGGCCGCACATGTTCCTTGCGCGCCAGCTCGCTGCCAACACGCGGCAATAACTGCATCAATCCCCATGCATTCGCATACGAGATAGCGCCCGGATTGAATTCCGATTCCTGACGGATCAGTGACGCGACCAGATACGGGTCAAGGCCCTGCTTTTGCGAATCTTTTTGCAGCATGGCCCAATAGGGTTGCGGAAACAAAAGTTCCCAGTAGCCGCGCGGAATCGAATTCATCGGCGCGGAAAGATAGGATTGCAACTTATGCTTGAGTATGTGGAGCGCCTGCCAGTTTTCTCCGTACGAACTATAAAGTTGGGCCTCCGCGTAGGCTCGCCAGTTGCCGCTGTCCGGGCTGGCGCTCATCTCCGGCACAATGTACTGATTCAGCCCGGCATTCGCCAGAAGTTGCGCACGCTCCACATGAATGTCGTCCTCTGGAATCTCGGTGGTTAGATCAGGCACACTTGGATCGTCGATTCTCGCCAGTACCGGCAACGTTGCAGTCACGACCGCGCCAAGGCTGGTCATCCGTCGTTGGGCCAGTTCAGCATAGTAATACTGGGGAAATGTGGCGATCAATTTTCGATAGCAGGCAGCCGCCGCGGATGGATTTTTTTCGTACTCCTCATACACCACCCCGCGCCAATAGACGGCGGCCGACACATGCATATCGTTGGGATATCGCTCAATCTGCTCATCGAACATCTGACCCGCTGTTTTCTTATCGCCCAGTCGATAGTTCAACCAGGCAGCGTGCCAGTGGCTGTTCGAGGCCATCGAGCTATCGGGAAAGCGCTGCGCCAGATCACCGTAGTACTGGATTGCCGAGGGCAGATCATTCACCAGTAAAGCCATGTTGCCGGCGGAAAACAGCGCTTCCGCCGTCCATCGATTCCTGGGAAAACGCTGCTCCAACTCAGCGATCAAGGTCTTCACCTGGCCAACATCGTTGTTATCGCGAGCAGCTTCCATCATCAAATACAGGCGGGTGGCGCCGGCGTCGTTATCGGTATCCGATAGCCGAACCAACTGAGAGGGATCCACGTGATGCGTCTGTTTGAACGTGGCGACTGCAGCCCGCGCCAGCAACCCATTCACTGCGGCCGTTCCAATTACGGACGGATCCCCCGCGAGCGATTGATATTCCGCTGCCGCCGCCTGATAGTGTCCCGCGAGATACAATCCGTCCGCATGGCGAGTCCGCTCAGCCACCGTGAATGGCGGATTGATTCCCATCTGCTGCATTTGTCCCGATACCTGACTTGCCTCGCTGCTGGTCGGATCGCCCACGTAAAGGCGAGCATAGAGTTGCTGCGCCTTTTCGCGATTGCCGGCAAGCTGATTCGCTTTAGCCAGCGCAAAAAGATATTCCGAGGACTTTGCCAGCGCACTGTTCTCGAGTTTTGCAAGTTGCCGCAGCGCCGCCTGCGGGTCGCCCTCGCCGAGCTTGACATTGGCCAGCAGGAGCGAGGCGTGATCAATCAGAACACTATCCGGATGACGCTCGGCGAATCCGTCGAGCAATTGTTCGGCATCCGTATATCCCTGCTGCGCGAAGTCCGCTTTGGCGCCGAGATAGTCGGCGTAATCCGCCAGAGCCTGCCCCGTTTTGCCCGCCTTTCGAAAGGATTCGACGGCATCCTTATATTTGCCGTCGGTAAAGTATGCCTCACCTAGAGCCATGTATGCGGCAGACGACGCCTCCCCCGTATGCGCGCGCGCGTACCGGCGAACACCGGCATAGGCCTCGGGCGTGCGCTCCTGCCTCAACTGCTGCGCCATTGGGCGCAATTGCGACGAGGCTACGAAAGCCCGGTGAAGTTGATGCACGCGCGCCAGCGTCCGCGCGCTGACATGGCGACGGGCGCGGCGATGGCTGGAAAGCGTTCGCTTTGCGCTGGTGCGGCGGCGGTGAGCGCTGGACGCGCGACTGCCATGACTGGATGTTTCTCGGCGCTTCCTGCGGGCCTTGGAAGGTACGGCGTGGTGCGGTGCGCGATGGGCGGCGGATTCCCTCCGCCGTTGCGTGGAAGACGCTGTCGCATGGATTTTGTGATGCGTAGCGGTCTCAGTTTGCTGGGCCGCGCCCGTGACCGTCCCCATTGCCGCACAAACGAGCAGCACGGACAAGGTTTGTCGGCGCCAGGCAGGCTTTTTCAAAAAATACAACAAATCCAGCGACCCGAGGAAATGCGGGTCAATCCAGGCAAAATCGAAGAACTGCATATATCTATGAATCTAGCGGGATATCATGCAAAAACAAAGTGGCCGGGCGAATTCCCTCCCGCCATGACGATTTGTCTGCAACCGCTGGCCCGGTCTACCATCTAATCAGCTGCAATACGATTGTGATTTCGGAGCCCTACGTCCGGACGCGATGACGAGCAGCAAGATCGAAAGGGCCGCCCTCGAACCCATGGCAACGTTGACTTCGGAAGAAAAGGAAGCAAATGCGCTCCATCCTGACCTGCTGCTGGTTGAGAAGGTCAAGGCTGGGGATTTAAGCGCGTTTGAACAACTGATGCGGCAATACGATCGCCAGATCTTTCGCATCGCCCTTCACATTACGCAAAACCGTGAAGATGCGGAAGACATTGTCCAGGACACGTTCTTCAAGGCGTTTCAGAAAGTCAATCAGTTCCAGGGCAATTCAAAGTTTTATACATGGCTGGTGCGCATCGCCGTCAACGAGTCCTTGATGCGACTGCGCAAACGCCGCTCGCAGAAAACAGTGTCCATGGACGATGAAATCCAGACCGAGGAAGGCTCCATCCCGCGCGATTTCGCAGACTGGATGCCGAATCCGGAACAGAATTACAACCGGGCGGAGCTGGCGGACATCCTTCGCAAAACCATTCAAGGCTTGCCTCCGGGATTTCGCACCGTCTTTGCGCTGCGAGACATCGATGGTTTGTCCACCGAGGAAACGGCTCAGGCTCTGGGCCTTAGCGTTCCCGCGGTCAAAAGTCGTCTATTGCGCGCCCGCCTGCAATTGCGCGAACGGCTGAGCCGGTACTTTCGGGTCGCCACAGGAGAACATGCGCAGTGAACTGCACAGAATTTCTTGCTAATCTTGCCGATTATTTCGATGCGAAAACGGCCGCAACATTGCGCTCTGAACTGGCGCAACACATGGACGGCTGCAACCACTGCCATGTCACCGTCAACACCACTCGCCAAATCATCGAAATCTACCGCAATAACGAGTTGTATGAATTGCCGGACTCCATCCGGACTCAATTGCATCAAGCTGTCTTGACGAAATGCGCCGAGTTGAAGGACAACAAGAAAAAGACCAAGGCATAGACGTGCGATCGCACGAATCCAGCCCGAACAGCTAAATTCAACCAGATTCTTTGGCGCAATTTATAGTAGATATTTTTCCGATAAGCGACCCATCGTAGGTAGATGGATATTCCTTGCTCTTCTCCGCTGATTCTGGCAGATCGTCCATTCGCGTGATGATCGAGCGCGGATTTCCTATTGAAAACCATCAGGGTAGGCAATCGGCATACGTCTTTTCCTGCGTGGACTGCGTGCCGAATTCCCTCAAATCAGGCGGAAAGTTTTGGCAAGTGCTCGCGAAGTTCTTCCGGAAGGCGTTCCTGCAATGCGCGTGCCTGCTGGCTCAGATAGGTCGGCACGGGAGTAATCAGGGCGATGACGATCCACGCCAGAAGCGAAATCAACAGGCCCAAAACCGCCACCCGTTCGAGGCTGACGACCAGCGACAATTGATGCATCTGCAGGCTCAGCACGACCCAGTCCCGCAGCGGTTCGATGCGATGCAGGATCAGAAGCGCGGAAACGAACGCGCCGATGGCGCACGTCGAGATACCGATCAGCAGCATATCCACAGTGCGATGAATGCGCTGACGGGTGTGACATTGCCGGCATTCGCGCAGATGTTCTTCGTAGTCGGTACGCATTTCTGGATGCAACCCGGAGATGTCATACCGCCATCCTGCGAGGATGTCCCCAACAGTGGGATCGATACAACGAATTTTCCGCATAGTCTCCTGATTTCCTCAAAGCCTGCTGCTACCCAACCACCTAAATCTATTGACTAAATTGTAACGTAAACGGTAGCGGAGCAGCCAAGAATCTTCATCCAGCCCTTATAACTGTATAGATTCAAGCGGCTCGTGCTGCGATGCCAGCAACACCTTGTTTCCCAGCAGGCCCATTCTGCCGTCGAGCGCCCGCTCCGCGGAGCTTTGCGCCAATTCCGGCAGATTGTTGCTTTCCGAAATATGCGCCAGGATCACGTAGCGCGCGCCACCGTCGTATTCGGACGCAAGATACTCGCCCAGTGCGTCGTTCGACAGGTGCCCCACACGAGATAATACTCGCTGCTTCACCACCCATGGATAGGGACCGTCCCGCAGCATTTCCACATCATGGTTGGACTCGATGACTAGCAGGTCAGCCCGCTGCAAATGCATCCGAACATTGGGCGCCAGATAGCCCAGATCGGTGGCGACAACTATGCGCATTCCTTCCGCCTGCAACACAAATCCAACCGGGTCGGCCGCATCGTGTGGGATGGTGAACGGGGTAACGCGGATATCGCCGATCTCAAACGGGATCCCCGCATGAAAGTGCTCGACGCAAGGCAGATATGCCGGGTCATCGCTGGGGCTACTGGCGACAGCATCCAAAACTTGCGGTTCCTGCGCAGCGGCCGCCAGCGCTGGGATCTCGATGGACGCATCGCCCGGCACAGGTGCAACGGCGGAATCGCTCTCTCCCGCCATTGCCGACTGGAGCAACTCTGCCGTTTGTTGACGGCGCGACTCCAGCCACGCGCTGAAACTCATCCGAGTCCGCGGCGTGATCCATTCGCGCCACGCGGCATGGGTCGCCTGGGTGGCATACACGGGAACATTCCAGCGGCGGGCCAGCACGGAAAGACCCTGCACATGGTCCTGGTGTTCATGCGTGATCAGAATGGCATTCAGCTTTTCCGGCTCTTCCCCGCTGAGCCGCATCCGTTTCACGATTTCTTTTGCACTGAATCCGGCATCCAGCACGATTCGAGTGCGTCCGGTGGAGACGACCGTGCAATTTCCTTTGGAACCGGAACCCAGAACTGTGACGCGAACCATATGCAAAAGACTACCGCGTTTGTGTCCATGCCGAGCAGAAAAACCGCAGCTTGCTGCATCCCACTAAGAATGCGGATGGCAGATGTAGGAAATCATTCCAGCATTTGATTTTGGAATGCATCCCCCGCAAGGATCGGTTCAAATCAATGGAGGAATTTTCACGATGAAAGCTCACCGCACGCTGGGGCGCTGCTGCAATTTGGTGCTGATTTTCGGTCTCGCTTCCGGCTTTTTCTGTGTCCCGCAGGTTTCTCGCGCCCAGGCGCAGACCCGTGTCAACGACAGAGACATGGCAGCGATGATGCGCAACCTGCACCAGGACGCAAATTCCTTCCGGCCACCGTTCGACCATGCGGTTCACCGGAGTACGATTCGCCATACCAGCCAGGAACGGGATGCGCGGAGCTTGTCGAAGACCTTTGACAAAGAAACCGAGAAATTGCTCCATCACTTCAAGAAAGACCGCAATGGCGAGGCGGAGTTTTGCACGGTGTCGGACACGGCGGCCCAGATCGATCATGTCGTCGATACGGTCGAGCTCGGGCCTAAAGTCCGCACACAATGGCAGAAGATCCGGACCGAACTTCACCAGATTGCGGTTGCTTACGGATTCCCGGATCGTTTCCATGACTAGGACAGCGGACCGGTTCCAATGTGAACTGACTAGGTATATGCAGGTCGAATGGAGCACGGCTAATTTTTAGTTGCCAAGGCAACCATTTATGCAATATTGGTTGCCTTAGCAACTATATTCCTGGCCCTCTGCCCACAACCTATTTGAGACGAATTGCCGGCGCGATGAGCCGTCAATACCGATAAAATCCACGACCGGATTTCCTCCCCAGCCAGCCGGCATCCACCATGCGAACCAGCAGCGGACAGGGTCGATATTTCGGATCGCCGAAGCCTTCCTGCAAGACGCGCATGATATCGAGGCAGACATCGAGTCCGATGAAATCCACCAGCGTCAGCGGCCCCATGGGATGCGCCATGCCAAGCTTGAAGACCTCGTCGACCGCCTCGGGCGTGGCGACGCCTTCCATCACGGCATACATCGCTTCGTTCAGCAGCGGCATCAACACGCGGTTCGATACGAACCCCGGCGCATCGTTCACCTCCACCGGCGTTTTTCCGAGCTTCTGCGCCAAATCATGGACCTGCTCGTAGGTTGCCTGGCTGGTTGCCATACCGCGGATCACCTCGACCAACTTCATCACCGGAACCGGGTTGAAAAAGTGCATTCCGATGACGCGATCAGGCCGGCTGGTCACGTTGGCAAGTTTCGTAATGGAAATGGAAGAAGTATTGGACGCAAGAATCACGTCGTTGCGCGTGATCCGGTCGAGATCGGCGAAGATCGATTTTTTGATCTCGAATTTCTCCGTCGCTGCCTCGACGACAAAGTCGCATTCGGCCAGGCGCTCACGATCCAACACGCCAGTGATGCGCGCGAGTGCTGCCTTGGCGGCGTCGGCGGTGATCTTGCCCTTGGCAGCTTCGCGTTCGAGATTCTTGCGCACGGTTTCCAGTCCGCGATCGAGAAAGCGCTGTTCCACTTCGCACAGCAATACGTCGTAGCCGCTGCGTGCGCAGACATGCGCGATCCCGTTGCCCATCGTTCCCGCGCCGATGACGCCAATCACTCGAATTTCATTCGTCACTTTCATTCACTCCTTGCCCGGTGCACAACCCGAGCCTCCAGGCCCACGCCACAGGCCCGACGGGAACGCATCCGGTTTTCCGCAAACCATCACTCTCACGTATCGATCGTCAAGTGTAGTTCCTCCGCGCCATTTCCACCAGCGGCTTCCACAGCCACAAGCAGAGACCGCGTGGCTTTCCTCCCGAGGGCACGATCGGAACCTGTTCCTGCGAGCTGAAGCAACTTCCGTCTCGCACGTCGGAAGTTAAACGAGGTTCCCTGCGTTAAACTCAAAAAGGCATGAAGAACGTCTGCTTTCTCTTTGCTCTCTGTCTGTTGCCCTTCCCTCTGCGCGCACAAAACCAAACCCTGCACAATGCGAGCGTCGAGGTCTCTTTCAGCCAGACGGGCGCGTACTCTATTCGCAACAAGGCGACACATTGGGACCTGAAGGGAACGCTGCCCGGAAAAGTCAGCAGCCTGCGCGTGACGACTGGCAGCGATGGGTTGGGAGCGTATCGGGAGATCGACGCGGTTTGGAACAAAGGCGGGCGCACTGCTGCGATCCGCCTCTATCGCGAGCACTCCGCGGTGCTGTTTCTGGATGAGCACAAAGGGTCGGATGCGAATACCGCGCCATTTCCGGACTTCGAGGCGCTGCCTCAGGGACTGATGCGCTTAGGTTATGCGGTCGATAACTTCGCGACATTTGAGTTCGGAAAGCTCGGCGCGCAAGGGCCATGGCTACTTTTCGATCATAATCGAAACACCATGGCGCTTTCGCCAGCGGATAGTTTCCTGGTGGCGGATCTTGAACAAGCTCCCGGTGGACATGTGACAAGCGGCATCGACTCCCAGGTCACCACGCTGCCCACCGGCTTCACACACAAGACCCTGCTGGTTTTCGGCAGGGGCATCAACGATACTTTCGCCGCCTGGGGCGGGGATTTGCAGAAGCTGAATGGCAAGCAGCCAGTAGCCAACGATACTGACGTCGTGCTGAACAAGTTTGGATACTGGACGGACAATGGCGCCGCATACTATTACAAGTTCGATCCGAAGCTCGGCTACGAAGGCACTCTGCTCGCCGTGCGCGACCAGTTCCAAAAATTGGGCTTGCCCATCGCCTATCTGCAACTGGACAGCTGGTGGTATCCCAAAGAGAAGGGCAATACCCTGGTAAACGGAACGGGCGACAATGGCGCGATCGTGTATCGTGCCGATCCGGCCATTTTTCCCAAAGGACTCGATGCGTTTCACCGGAGCCTGGGCCTGCCCATGGTGACCCACGCGCGCTGGATCTCACAGTCCAGTCCTTATCGCAAACAATATCGGATGTCGAAGAACGTGATCATCGACCCAAGGTACTGGAATTCCACCGCCGAGTATCTAAAAAAGGCCGGAGTGGCTGTGTATGAGCAGGATTGGCTGAACGGCAACGCGCGCCCAGCCATCGATATTGAACAATCGCACGCGTTCCTGGCCGACATGTCCAACGCCATGGCGAAGGAGAAGATCGGCATTCAGTACTGTATGCCGTTGCCGGGTTATTTCCTGGCCAGTACGCAGTTCTCCAATCTGCATACTATCCGTACCAGCGATGATCGCTTCCAACGGTCGCGCTATGACTTTTTTCTGTATGGATCGGCACTGGCACATGCTGTCGGACTGTGGCCCTGGACCGATGTTTTTATGAGCGATGAGCTGCCGAACCTTGTCATCTCCACGCTTTCCGCCGGCCCCGTCGGTACAGGCGACGCGCTGGGTGCGATCGATGGCGCCAACCTGAGGCGTGTGATGCGCGTCGACTCGGTGATTCTGAAACCGGATACGCCGCTGATGCCGATCGATGCAACCTACCTGGCCGATGCCGGCGACGCTCCGAAGCCGCTCGCCGCGCCCATGGTCGCCGCCGCCCGCACCAACTTCGGCAGCGTAACAGAAGAATATGTCCTCTCCTACCCGCGCAGCGGCGATACCACTGGCACTACGGTTTCGCTCAGCGATCTGGGAATGCATAGTCCCGTCTATGCGTGGGACTGGGTGGCGCAGAAAGGCGAGCTGATTCCCGCCGGCCAGAGCCTGCCGATGCATTACAGGAACGGCTGGGCCTATGACGTACTGGTTCCTGTCAACCAGGCAGGCATCGCGCTGCTGGGAGACACCAGCAAAATTGTTCCTATGGCTCGCAAGCGGTTTCGCTCGGTAAGCAGCCATGGCACGATCGAAGCGACAATTGTCTTCTCATCTGGGGAGAACTCGGTGACGCTCACCGGCTATGCGACGCGAGCACCGCGTGTCAGCGCCGCCACGGGCAAAGTCAGCGGGCTGCACTTCGATACAGGAACACATTTATTCTCTTTCGCCGTCGCATCCTCTACGACGGGAATCGCAACGATACGCGTTCGCTAATCCTGACCGGCGACTGCTCGCCGTGATGCTGCGAGCGACGATTTGTTGCCAGACAAAATCCCTCGCCCCCGTTAATTTTCACTTTACTACTCAGATATCGAATCTTCTCAATCACCCTGAATTCCTGCCGCCGACCGGAAACATCTCCGTACTGGGCGTTTTCAGTTCGCTCGAACGCGCAACGCCACGACAAATCACATTTCAAGGAGCCTTCACATTCTAGAAAGCTCTTTGCGAACCGCACCGTCTTAAACGCGCAATGTACGACAGAAGATTCAGCGGCGCGTTCCGTCTCTGGATCTTCTATTTTGACGAGCAATTGATCTCATGAATCAACCGCGCAAAGCTATCCGGTCAGCTTTTTGCTTTTGATGGAAGGCATGCTTCCGATTCCAACCATGGCTCCAACCTAGACATGGTTGGTTGACCTTGAAACCGCAACGAACAGCATGCGAGCCACAACCATGGGAACGCAATGATATGTTGGTTACGCGAGTCTTAACTGACGGCTGCTGCTACGAGGTGTGTTGTCGTGATAAAGCTTAGTTCCGCACGCTTTGGATGTTTTCTTTTTCTTGCCTATTGTCTTCTCACTTTTCCCCGCGGAAGTCGCGCGCAAACGGCCGCCGAGTTACCGATCATGCCGCTTCCCGCGCAGGCTGTGCAGGGTCAAGGTCAATTCAAGATCGACGGTCATTTCGGCATTGCCCTGCAAGGCTATACGGAGCCGCGCTTGTTACGCGCGCGTCAGCGCTTTCTGGATACACTTTCGAGGGAAACAGGGATCCCGTTATGGCGCCAGGCGCAGTTCAACCAGCCGGACTTTATCATCCAGACCGCTGGGCGCAGCGATTCGGTGCAGCAACTAGGCGAAGATGAGTCCTACCACCTGGAAGTCACTCCCACGCAGGTGCGGCTGACTGCCCCGAACCCCCTGGGCGTGCTGCACGGTCTGCAAACTTTTCTGCTGTTGGTACGGACGACACCGCAGGGCTTCAGCGTTCCCGTAGTCGCGATCGACGACCAGCCTCGCTTTCCGTGGCGTGGTCTGATGATCGATGTCAGCCGCCACTTTATCCCTATCCCAGTGATCGAGCACGACCTGGACGGCATGGAAGCAGTCAAGCTGAATGTCTTCCACTGGCACCTGTCGGATGACCAGGGATTCCGCGTCGAAAGCAAGAAGTTCCCCCTGTTGCAGGAAAAGGGATCGGACGGACTTTACTACACGCAGGACCAGATTCGCCAGGTGATTGATTATGCGCGGGACCGCGGAATCCGCGTCGTTCCCGAGTTCGATATGCCCTGCCACACTACTTCCTGGTTTGTCGGCTATCCACAGCTGGCGAGCGGACCGGCTCCCTACCATATCGCCATCCATATGGGCGTGCATAGTGCTGCCATGGATCCAACAAAGGAGTCAACCTACAAATTCCTCAATGTATTTATCGGCGAGATGGCCAATCTTTTCCCCGATCAGTATTTCCACATCGGCGGCGATGAGTGCAATGGGAAGGAGTGGAACGCCAATCCGCAGATCCAAAGCTTCATGAAAGCCCATGGTCTTGCGACTAACGCGGCGCTGCAGGCGTATTTTACCGCCAAGGTGCAGAAGCTGGTCGCCAAACACCACAAGATTATGGAAGGCTGGGACGAAGTGCTGCAGCCTGAAACTCCCAAGGATGTTGTGATTCAATCATGGCGCGGATTGGCTTCGTTGTCGCAGGCTGCGCGCCAGGGAAACCGCGGCATTCTTTCCACCCCGTACTACCTGAACCTGGATTTTCCAACCTCGCGTTACTACCTGGCGGATCCGTTGGGAGACGAAGCGGCTACGCTGGACCCCGAGCAGAAGTCACGCATTTTGGGCGGCGAGGCGGCCATGTGGAGCGAATACGTAAGTGCAGAAACGATCAACAGCCAGATCTGGCCGTACCTGGCTGCAGTCGCAGAACGATTCTGGTCGCCGCAACTGGTGCGGGATGTCGACTCCATGTACAGCAGACTCGCGATCGTATCGTGGAGGCTGGGATATTACGGACTCAATTCTGGTGCGGACGTAAATGGTATGTTGCAACGGATGAGCGGAGACCCTGATCCTGTGCCGCTGAAGGTCTTCGCGGCGGTGGTTGGGCCTCCCAGTGGATACACGCGCTACAGACTGGAAGGCGGGGAAACCTATACCACCTCTACGCCGCTGAACCGGCTTGTCGACGTTGTGCCGCCGGAGAGCGAGACAGCTCGGAAGTTTCGCGATCTGGTCCAACAGATCGTCGCTGGGAAAGCGACCGCGCAGCAATGGCAGCAAGCTCGACAATGGCTGACTCTATGGCGCGATAACGATGCGCAACTGCAGCCCCTGCTGGTTCAGTCCGAGCTAACTCAGGAATTGGTCCCGCTCTCGCATGATTTGAACCAGGTAGCGGTGATCGGCCTGCAGGCGCTGGACGATCTAGAAAACAGTCGAACCGTTGACGCGCAGGATCGTCAGCACAATCTCGAACTCCTAAAATCCGCGGAGCAGCCTCGGGCTGTCTTGCTGGACATGATCGCGCCATCAGTCGAATTGCTCGTGCAAGCAACCAGAACGGAATAGAGGATGACTCAGTCAATTCCAAACCGATCCTATAAAAACAGCCTGTAGGATAACGATGACCAACCGCTTCCTAAGCCAAGCTGACCTGCATGGACACCACCTGCGGTCGTAGCCACTCTATCGAGGGAGAAATTTACATGGATGTCCGAACTTCCCGCCCGCATCTTCCGTCTTTCATCCTCATGACCCTGCTGGTGGCCATGGTCTGCGGCATGACCATCGCTGGCTTTGCCGCGCCTCGGAACGGCAAGCCGTTAGCCGCTACTCCGCCGATGGGTTGGAACGATTGGGCCCACTATCAATGTGACTTCACCGCCCAAACAATTCTCACCAATGCCAAGCAACTGGTGAAGAGCGGACTGGCGGCACACGGCTACAATACCGTGACCATCGACGATTGCTGGATGCAGAAAGATCGCGATGCCAAAGGTGACTTACAAGTGGATCCGCAACGTTTCCCGCAAGGGATGAAGCCAGTCGCACAGGCTATCCATGCGATGGGTCTGAAGTTTGGCATCTACGAGGACGCGGGCTATGAAACGTGCGGCAAATTCGCCGGCAGCGGCGTGCCCGACGGCGGAGGCAGCGACCACTTTCTCCAGGATGCTCGACTGTTTGCATCCTGGGGCGTCGATTATCTGAAGCTGGACGGCTGTAACGTCTATGTGCCCGCGGGTGGCACCCAGGCCGATGCCTATCGCAAGGCTTACGCCGCGGAAAGCGCGGCGCTGAAAAAGGTTGGCCGGCCCACGGTCTTCTCGGAATCCGCCCCGGCGTATTTTCAGGGAACGCCCGACTGGTATGACGTCCTGAGCTGGGTTCGCGACTACTGTCAGCTCTGGCGCGAAGGGACCGATGTTGCCACCTTCGATCCCGCGAAACCCGACAGGCCGCGTTTTCATAGCGTACTTTGGAACTATTCCTACAACCTTCCGCTGGGCCGGTTCCAGAAACCCGGGAACTGGAATGACGCGGATTTCATCATCGGCGGGGATGACGGTATGAGCCTGGCCGAAACCCGCAGTCAGCTGGCATTGTGGTCGATGATGTCGGCGCCGCTGATCCTGAGCTCCGATCTTGAAAAGCTAAGCTCAGAGGCAATCGCGATTCTCAGCAACAAGGCCGTCCTGGCGGTCGATCAGGATCCGTTGGGCAAGACGGCCACCCTGGTGCGGCGCAACCAGATCATGGATGTCCTCTTCAAAAAGTTGAGCGGTGGCAGCTACGCGATCACAGTGCTGGATCGCGGCCCTTCGCCGATTCAGGTGGAACTGCATCCGGCAGATTTCGGATTTTCGGCGAACAGTGGATGCCGTTTGGAAGCGCGCGATCTTTGGAGCGGCACAAATCAATCCGCAACGTCTACCTTGGAGGCCAACGTTGCCAGTCACGATACCGCGATCTGGCGCATCCGGCCATCTTCTTCCTGCGGGACGCCGACGCGTACCGGAACGATCGTCATGATCGCAGTCGGCAGCCACCATCACGAGTTCATCGACCACTACACCCGCTGTCTGACGGCTTCGGGAATCGTCGAAGATTGCGCCGGAACTTCGGCGGAAACCTGGACGATGACCCCGAGTGGAACGTTGAAGTCCGGGGGAAAATGCCTCGCCGTCGCGGACAGCAAGACGGCAATGCAGGCATGTTCCGCTAGCAAGGCCCAGCATTGGAAATACACCCTGCTCGGAAACTTAGTGAGTGCCGATGGCGCATGTCTCACGGCCAGCGGTCCAGACGACCAATCAGCGCCGCTGAGCATATCGGCTTGCGGACACAATCAGCCGGACCAAATCTGGTCGCTGCCGAACTAGACGGAGACGGAAGATTTCTCCGGAGTGTTACTACAGTCCCCGCACATGATCTACCCGCTGCTCAGAATGCATAATGGGTTCACCCGAACTTCTCTCTCCTCATCTAGTCAGAAACCTGGACAAGATGAGGAAGAGAAGCGCGAACCAACTGCACGTGCCACGCGCGTATTCGGCTCTCAGCAAGCTGCCATCTCGTTCGAGATGGGAACTGCACTTGAGAAATTCACGGAGTTACTGGAATGGATGATTGGACGCGTCGCGAGTTCCTGAATACAGCGGCAGGAGCTGCCATTGGCCATACGAGGATCCTGAACGCTGCGACCGGAGACGCTCCCGCTGCGATGATGGGGTCGAGCGTCACGCAATACGTTGGGCCAACCGGATCGCTTGACTCTGTCATCTTCCCCAGGCCGCAGGAAATTGCCAGCGCGGGCGGGAATTTCATTCTTGATAGCCAGGTGCGCATTGTCGTGCCGCCGAACGCATCGAAGGAAGATCTATTTCTCGCGCGCTCTCTCGCGAACGAGCTAGGAGATAGGTTTGATCTGCACCTCAAGATCGAACGAGCTACCGGCAACTGAGATCAGCGTGTTTCCTATAACGACTACCGCTATGGCGCGGACGCAGTAGCTATGGGAGCGGAGTCGAACAATCGTATTACACTTTTCGCGTTTGAGTGGATCAATCCCCGCTTAGGCAAAGTCATTCAGGAAGTCCGGATGAAAGGGACAACAGGTTTTCGCGGCGGCTCCGACGAGTACGACAACGAGTGGGGCCCGGTGATTGAAAGCAATGCAGTCATTCTGAAGGCGATAAGCATGGTACAGAAGCGAACGTGACATGGAGATGAGCGCGCCTCGCAACGGTGCACGCTTTATCCATTTCACATCCACGCGGCGCGACCATTTCCATGAGTGCGGCCCGTCTTGCTACCATGTTCTTAGTCGCATCCCTGTGCTTTTGTGCGATCTTTCTCTATGTTCAAACGTCTATGGATATGCCTGTTCGCTCTCCTGCTTCCGATTTCGTCCTCCATCCCCTGTGCCGCCAGCGCATATGACGCGCATCCCAAGCTGGTCATCATTCTGGTGATCGATCAATTTCGCGAGGATTACCTGGAGCGTTACCGCACCGACTTCAAAGGGAACGGGTTCAATTTGTTCCTGGATCACGGCGCCTATTTTCCCGACTGTTATTACGACTATGCGAATCTGGTGACGGCCGCCGGGCATTCCGTCATCGCGACTGGCGCGTACACGGATGGCAACGGTATCGCCAGCAATCAGTGGTGGGAACTGAATCGAAACACCAAGCGACCCATTACTTCCGTCGAAGACCCGCGCTATAGTATTGTGGGTCTGCCCGCAACTGCCCAGGAGTCGGCACGGGAAGGCGCTTCGCCGCGCAACCTGCTCGCCAGCACGATTGGCGATGAAGTTCGGCTGGCCACGAAAGGAGAAGCAAAGCTCTTCGGAGTTTCGCTGAAAGATCGCGCCGCAATCCTCACGGCCGGCCACACCGCGAATGGAGCCTTTTGGATCGATCCGCAGAGCGGCGCATTCGTCACCTCCACGTATTACATGCCCAGCCTGCCCGACTGGGCGACTACGTTCGACCAAAGCGATCGCGCAGCAGAGGCGCGGACAGAAGCCGGGGTGTCCGCAAATGTTCCGTTTTTCTCAAGCGTCGGACCAACCGATGCTGGCATTCACTATGAACTCGACTTCGCCCAGGCCCTGATCCAAGGCGAGGACCTCGGCTCGGGAAATGTCACGGATGTCCTGATCGTCAGCATCTCTTCGACCGACATTCTGGGGCATCGCGTCGGTCCAGACTCGCCGGATCAGAGGCAACTGGTGGACCAGCTCGACGGCAATCTCGACCAATTTTTTCAGTGGCTCGATCAAACTGTTCCCGGCGGACTCGACAATGTGTGGATTGTGTTGACGGCCGACCACGGAGTGGCCCCGGTTCCCGCGACCGCGCAGCAGCTTGGAGTTCCGGCAGCCACGATCCAGATACAACCCCTCGTTGCCGCCTTGAACAAGAGCATGAACGATCGCTTTTCGCCGGGCCAGCAGCTCAAATACCTGCTGCCGGATCAGGAATTGCCCTACATTGCGCTGAATGTTCCCACCTTTCAACGCGCCGGCATCAATGAATTGGAGGGCGAGCGCGCCATTCAGGAGTCCATTCCGACGGCGATGGCATCGCTGAATTCCAATGCTGCTGTGCCGGATTCGAAGGTGAAGCCCAGCGCATCCCGTCTCGCGCCGGAACCAAAAATCTTCCGCACGTTTACCCGCCTGCAAATGGCATCGCAGCAACCGGGATTGCCGCCGACTGAATTCGGCCGCCTCATCGCCCACAGTTATTCGCCGAATGGCGGTTGGTACGTCATGCTCATTCCAGACGCATACCAGATGCAAGCTTCGGGAAGCGGCACGACGCACTTTTCTCCTTACTCGTACGACCGCCATGTGCCGCTTGGTTTCTATGGCTCCGTCTTCACTCCTGGCATCTATCGCGGACGCACCGAGCCGGTGGACATTGCGGCCACCCTTGCCGCGCTGCTGGATGTCAATCAACCCTCAGCAAGCGTCGGCCACATTTTGACGCAGGCGGTTCATCCGGAGGTGGAAGTGAAGCCCAAGCATGTCTACCATCCCGCCAGGAAGCACGGAGGAATCAAACCACGAAAAACGAGCACGCCTGCGACGGCACCAATTACGCATTCGAAGGCGAGCGCAAGCCATCAACCATGATCTCCAGTCATAAGCCCGATTTGCAAGTGCGGTTCTGCGGCATCGAGCTGCGCAACCCAGTTATTGCCGCCAGCGGCACCTTCGGTTATGGCGTAGAGTTCGAAGATATCGTGGGACTGAATACGATTGGCGCGTTTGTTACCAAGGGCCTTTCCAGAGAGCCGATGCCTGGCAATCCACCGCCGCGAATTATCGAAACTGCGGCGGGCATGCTGAATGCCATCGGATTGCAAAACATGGGCGTCGACGCGTTCATCCAGCAGAAGATCCCAACCATCCAGAAGCTTCCCTGCCCCGCGATTGCCAATGTCTTCGGCGGCTGCATCGAAGACTATTGCGCGGTGATCGCGGCTCTGAATGCCGTCGAGGGCATTGCCGCGTATGAGCTGAATGCCTCCTGCCCGAACACGGAGAACGGCGGCATGGTCTTCGGAACCGATGCCTCCGCGCTTTACGAACTGGTGCTGCGGGCCAAGTCGCTGGCGCGTCGTCCGCTCATCGTCAAGCTCTCACCGAACGTGACCAGCATTGCGGAGATGGCGCGCACCGCAGCCAAAGCGGGCGCCGACGCGCTTTCTCTGGTGAATACATTTTTAGGAATCTCCATCGACGCGAAAACAAGACGCCCACGTTTGGCGAACATCACGGGCGGGTTGTCCGGGCCAGCCATCAAGCCATTGGCCCTGCGAATGGTGTATCAAGCCTCGCAGGCGGTTTCTATTCCCGTGCTCGGCATGGGCGGGATCACGACTGCAGAAGACGTAATCGAATTTATGCTGGCCGGGGCGACGGCTGTCCAAGTCGGCACCGCCAGCTATGCTGACCCACGCGCCGTGGAACGCATCGCCATGGAGCTGCGAGACTGGTGCCAGCGCCACCACGTAGACAAGATTGCCAGCCTCATCGGCGCCCTGGACGTGACGCCGGGTTCAGTTTCCTAGAGCGGACCCACGGTAGGTGCGCTCCGTGCTTTTCCCCAAGAGGATCTGCATTGCGTCATCTTTGGCGGACTACAGGTATCGAGAAAAATCTCTACTGGACGACATGCACGAGGAAGTGCATTTTCCCGTGGCCGAAACCGCAAAATTTCCCGCACTTCCCTTTATAGTCGCCAGTCTTGGTCGGCGTAACAATGACGTCCGTCGCTTCGCCTTTTTTCATGATGCCGTTGATTCCAAGCCCTGGAACCTCCAGGCTGTGCTCGATATCGTCCGACGTAAGTTCCAGCTTGACGGTCTGATCCTGTTTCAACGTAATCTCGGCGGGAAGAAACTTGTATTTTTCCGCATGAATCATGATCGTAGAGTCCGGTTGGGCTGTCGATGGAAGGGCGGCCGCTGGAGGAGCCTGCTGCGCCATGACCGGCCACCCCATGCAGGCAGCCGCTACGATGACGATAACCCTCCTTGAAATCAATTTCATGCGAACGATCTCCAATTCGGTCCAGATATTTCGATGGATTTTCCAACGCAGCGATTTGTGCCGGCTTCCCAGCGATCGCCACAGTCCTCTTCCTCTGTTCGTGCGCAGGAACAGGAATTAAACTCGCGATGCGAGATGCAGACGATTTTTTCAGTGTATGTTAGACGACTGCGAATGCGATCTGTACCCTGGAAAGAATCGCGCCTATCCCGGCGGGGTACGCCGCAAAAATCAGGCCGATTTTCCGGCTCGTTCGGCAGCCGCGATGCGCTCTTCGGCTTCGCGAATCACGCGATCGGCTTTGGCAAAGCGCTCACTGTCCTCGCCAGCCTCGTTCCACATCTTGTGGCCGAGTTCGAGTTCCTCGCGAGCGGCGGCGACATCGATTTCACCCGGCGGAATCGCGCTTTCGGCCAGAATCGTCACCCGGTCCGGAAGTACTTCAACAAAACCCTGGGAGACAAAGAGTTGCTGATCTCCCACGTCTCCGCCATGCAGCGTGACCTCGCCGGGCCCCAGTTCCGCCAGCAGTGGAGCGTGCGCATACAGCACCTCCAGATAGCCGGAGCACGACGGCACCGATACGGAGTCCGCCGTGCCATCGATAAAAATCTTGTCCGGCGTTACCAGTCGCACACGAATTGAATTGCTCTCTGCCATTGGTTCCAAGCGCCTTTATGCAGTCTGCTGCATCTTGCTTGCGGCTTCCAGAACTTCGTCAATATCGCCCTTCATATAGAAGGCCTGCTCGGGCACATCGTCATGCTTGCCCTCGATGACCGCCTTGAAGCTCCGCACTGTATCTGCCACTTTGACATAGCGGCCCTGGAGGCCCGTAAACTGCTCTGCCACATGGAAGGGCTGAGAAAGAAACTTCTGCACTTTCCGCGCCCGCATGACGGTCAATTTGTCTTCTTCCGACAGTTCATCGATGCCAAGAATGGCAATGATGTCCTGCAGATCTTTGTACCGTTGCAAGATGCGCTTCACGCCTTGCGCAACATCGTAATGTTCCTGGCCAACGATGCGCGGCGTGAGAATGCGCGAAGTGGAAGCCAGCGGATCGACGGCGGGATAGATACCAAGTTCCGATAACGGACGAGAGAGCACGGTGGTCGCGTCGAGATGGGCGAATGTCGTTGCCGGTGCGGGGTCAGTCAAATCGTCGGCAGGCACATACACGGCCTGCACCGAGGTGATGGAACCATTTTTGGTCGACGTGATGCGCTCTTGCAGTTCGCCCATTTCCGTCGCCAGGTTCGGCTGGTAGCCGACGGCGGAGGGCATGCGTCCCAGCAGCGTCGAAACTTCCGATCCAGCCTGGGTAAAGCGGAAGATATTGTCGATGAAAAGCAGGGTGTCCGCGCCCTCTTCATCGCGAAAATATTCGGCGACGGTCAGTGCGGTGAGCGCCACGCGGAGACGAGCTCCTGGCGGCTCAGTCATCTGACCGTAGATCAATGCGGCCTTCGATTTATCGAGCTGCTTCAGGTCGATGACACCGGACTCCTGAAATTCGAGCCACAGATCGTTTCCTTCGCGGGTCCGCTCTCCGACGCCGCCGAATACGGAAAAGCCACCATGCTGAGACGCAACGTTATTGATCAATTCTTGAATGACAACCGTCTTGCCGACACCCGCGCCACCGAACAGGCCGGTCTTGCCGCCCTTTAAAAAAGGCTGGATCAGATCGATGACCTTGATGCCAGTCTCAAACATTTCTTCCCGCGTCGACTGTTCGTCGAATGCAGGCGCCTGCCGGTGGATCGGGCGACGCTCCGTGGCATTCACCGGTCCCATTTCATCGACCGGCTGTCCAATCACATTCAACACGCGGCCCAACGTGGCCCTGCCGACTGGAACGGTAATGGGACCGCCGAGATCGAGCGCCTTCATCCCGCGCACCATCCCCTCGGTCGCTTCCATGGCGATGCAGCGAACGCGGCCTTCGCCAAGATGCTGTTGTACTTCCAGAATGACGTCGAGCGGCGTCGGCACATCGAACCCTTCGCTGGTGACCCGCAACGCCTGATAAATCGGCGGGATCGTCGCTTCTTCAAACTGCACGTCGACCGCCGGCCCCGCCACCTTCACAATTCTTCCAATATTGTCTGCCATGATTCTTTGTCCAAATCCTCTGCTTAAGCTTGTGAATTCCGCTTATCTACCTTTGCCTAGATCGCCGCCGCGCCACTGACAATCTCGATAATCTCCTTGGTAATGGCTGCCTGTCGCAGCCGGTTCATGGTCAGCGTGTACGCGTCAATCATGTCGGAAGCGTTGTTGGTGGCCGCATCCATGGCCGTCATCCGCGCCGCCTGTTCGGCAGCCACCGACTCCAGCATCGCGTGATACAGTTGCGTCGAGATATAGCGTGGCAGCAGCGCTCCCATCAGTTCGCTAGGCGGCTGTTCGTAAATGTAATCCACTTGAGCGGTGCCAAACTTGCTGGCCTCCTCGTCGGCCTGGCTCGTGTCTTCCGCCTGTAGGCTCACGCCCGCGCTGTGCGCCGCCCGCGCCATCTCCTCGCGCTCTTCCCGTTCCATCTCCGTCACCCCGGCGATGTCGGGCTTGCCGACTTCCATGATCGGCAGAATGCGTTCCACGACGATGCGCTGTGCGATGACGGACTGAAATTCATTGAAGACCAGGTAGACCGCATCTGTTTCCTGGGTCGCATACCGGTCAACCAGCGTATGGGCCAGTTCTGCCGCCTTCTCAAAGGTCAGCTTGTCGAGCATTCCACCGTGTTCGCCGGTGATCTCCACGCGCGCCTGGCGAGTGCGCGTCCGCGAAATATGCGCTGGATGCTCGTCTCCTGCGATGGATGCCATCGAATAGCTGCGTCGCAGAACGCCAATTCCCTTTCGCCCTACGATCTCCAGATCGACATCCAATTGCGACTGCTCATCGATGAACCTGTGCGTCGCCTTTAAAACATTCGCATTGAAGGGACCAGCGAATCCCTTGTCGCCTGTCACTACGACAACGGTCACACGCTTTTCCGGGCGTGCGATCAGCAGCGGATGTTTCGCCTCGCCGGTGTCCTGATCGTAAATGTCGACGCGGCGCACCAGGGAGGCCAACACGCTGGAAATCATCCTGGCATAGGGACGCGCCGCAAACGCGCGTTCCTGCGAGCGCCGCAGTTTCGCCGCGGCCACCATCTTCATGGCCTTGGTGATCTGCCGCGTATTTTTTACGCTGCGGATGCGACGTCGTAGATCGAGAACATTGGCCATCGGTTAGGTTTGCTTCCCCGTCGCCACTTCGCTTTGCGCGCTTGCAGCCGGCACATTCTGACTCTGCTTGCCGCTGTCTTCGGCCGGCGTACTCTTCTTCGCTGCGACATTCGCCTCGGGAGTGTCAGCAAAGAAATTCTGCTTATACTCAGCGATGGCAGCGTTCAATTTCTTCTTCAAATCGTCGTTCAATGCCTTCTTGGTGGCGATCTCATTCAGGATTGCTGACTGTACCGATTCCATATATGGATAAAGTCCGTTCTCGAATGCGCCCACATACTCGACCTTGACGTCATCCAGAAAACCATTGGTACCGGCATAGAGGATGACCACTTGCTTCTCCATGGAGAGAGGCTGAAACTGCGGTTGTTTCAGCAACTCCGTCAAACGCTGACCGCGATTCAGCTGGTTGAGCGTGGCCTTGTCCAGGTCACTGCCAAACTGCGCGAACGCTGCCAGCTCGCGGTACTGGGCCAGGTCCAGTTTTAGCGTAGCGCCCACCTGCTTGGTCGCTTTGCTTGCCGCCGAAAACCCGACGCGACTCACCGAGAGACCGACGTTCACCGCGGGACGAATCCCCGAATTGAATAAGTCCGTCTCCAGAAAAATCTGGCCGTCCGTAATGGAAATGACATTGGTGGGAATGTAGGCCGAGACATCGCCCGCCTGGGTTTCGATAATGGGCAATGCGGTCAAAGAACCGCCGCCGAGCTGGTCGCTCAGCTTGGACGAACGCTCCAGTAGTCGCGAGTGGAGATAAAACACGTCGCCCGGATACGCCTCGCGTCCCGGAGGACGGCGCAGCAGCAGAGAAATCTCTCGATAGGAGACGGCGTGCTTGGATAAATCGTCGTAGATGATCAACGCGTGGCGGCCGGAATCGCGGAAGAATTCACCCATGGCGGTGGCCGCGAACGGTGCGATATATTGCATGGGCGCCGGCTCCGACGCGGACGCGACCACGACGATGGTGTAGGCCATCGCGCCATGGTCGGTCAATGTCTGCACCACCTGGGCTACCGACGAGCGTTTCTGCCCGATCGCGCAATAGACGCAGATCAGATTGTTCTTCGCGTTGTTAATAATGGTGTCGAGCACCACGGCGGTTTTGCCGGTCTGGCGGTCGCCAATAATGAGTTCGCGCTGACCGCGGCCAATCGGTATCATCGCGTCGATCGCTTTGATTCCCGTCAACATTGGTTCGCGCACGGGCTGACGGCTGATGACGCCCGGAGCCAGCCGCTCCACCGGCAGAGTCTGATCGGTGACGATTGGACCTTTATCGTCGATGGGTTGGCCAAGGGCATTCACCACACGGCCAATCATCGCGTCGCCCACCGGCACGCTCATGATGGTGCCGGTGCGCTTGACTTCGTTGCCTTCGCTGATCTCGGTGTAGTCGCCAAGCAGCACCGCGCCAACCTGGTCTTCGTCCAGGTTCATGGCCAGCCCGGCCACGCCATGGGGAAACTCGAGCATCTCCCCAGCCATCACTTTATCCAGTCCGTGGATGCGTGCGATGCCATCGCCCAGGGAGATGATCGTTCCCACTTCATCGACGCGAACGCGCGACTCGAAGTTTTCTATCTGCTCTCGAAGTAACTGCGAAATTTCGTCTGCTTTGATCTGCGCCATTCTGCTTCCAATTGGAAATTCTGAAGTGTGGGTAGGTTACGTTGCCATGATTTTTTCGCGGAGATCTTCCAGCCTGCCGCGAACGGAGCCATCATATACAGTATCGCCGATACGAAGCACCACGCCGCCCAGCAGTGATGCATCCTGCTTGTAGGTTGCGCGAATCTCCAGGCCGGCCAAAACCGCTGCTTTGGCTTCAATCTTCGATTTTTCCTCTGCGCTCAATTCGCGAACGCTGGTAATTTCAGCTTCGCCGATATGCACGCGGCGGTTCATTTCCCCTCTATAATCCGACACTACGGAATCCAATGCGTGGATGCGACCGTTTTGCAGTAAAAGTGCCACAAAGTTGCGGACCTGCTTCATCATGCCGATGCGCGGAACCATTGCATCCAGCACCTTCAGTTTCGTATCCAACGCAATGGCAGGGTTTTGAAACACCTCGCGCAGTTGCCGGCTGTCGCTCCAGGTCGCCTGAAAATCCATCAACTGCCGGTCGATTTCCGCCGTGTCCAGCTGATCGGCCACAACAACGTCGGCCAGGGCGTGCGCGTACTGCAAACCGAAGGCGCTCATTTAGTTCACACCGCCGCTTCGCCGTTCTCGATCCAGGTCCACCAGAAAGCTCTCCACCAAGGAGTGGTCCGTTTCCGGCGTGATGGCAATTTTATGTTTTGCGCGTTCAATCGCCAGTTCGGCGGTCAGGCGCTTCAATTGGCTCTGGGCCTTGCTGCTGGCCGCTTCGATCTCGCGCGCGGCTGCATCGAGGATGGACTGCTTTTCCTGCTCGAGCGCAGCGCGAAGCTGATTCTCTTGTGCCAAGGCTTCCTGTTGCGCCTGCGTTTTGATGGCGTCGATCTCGGCGTCCAGACGAGCCAGCCGTTCTTCCACGCTGGCCATGCGGCGATTGGCCTCGTCCGTAACGGTGCGCGCCTGTAAAATCTGGTTCTGAATCCGTTCCGTCCGGCTGCGCAATGTCTTGGGCAATGCCCTGCCCAGGAACCAGACGATGAAGCCCATCAAGATGAGGAAATTGAGAACTTCGAAAAGGCGCGAAGTGACTTCCACGGAAAGGCCGAACACGTGGGCGAGCTTGTGCACCATCGGCGAATGCCGATAGACGTTCACGCCGTCTTCCGCTTCGGGAGTGTCGATCTTCTTCTGGCGAATTTCTTCCTGACGCTCTGCCTGGCGTTTGACTTGTACCGCTGTCGAGGAATTTTGTGCGGGGGCGGCAGCCGGGACCGGCGCAGCAGTCGGAACGGCGTGCGCGCGCGGCACTGCACAATACAGCAGAAACAGCCCGCAGAAGGCGAATGCGCAAATACGCAACGCTGCGAATCTATCCCTGCGCGAACCCAGCCTCTCAGCAGAACGTGTCATCCGGCCTGCTCCTGGGGCGCCGGCTCTTGGGGTTGGGCGGTGCCGGCAGGCAGAATGCGCGCCAAAATCTCCGAGGACAGCTCGCCAATCAATCCGTCTAGTTCCTGTCTGGCGACCTGCATGCTGTCTTCAATCGCAATCCTGCCTGTCGCAGTGCGCTCCTGTGCGGCCACCCGCGCCTGGGCAAGCGCCAACTCTGACTCTTGATGAACTTTGTCCAGATGTTCGTGGAGTTCGCGGAAAATTGCGACCCGCGCCAATCGCAGCCGCTCCTCGTACTCGACCGTTTTCTTTTCCGCAGCCGCCACGGCAGCGGCAGCCTTTTCGATGGCTCCTTGCGTCCTGGCATAACGTTCGCGCAGGACTTTCGTCAAAGGTGTGTGGACTAAAAGACGGTAGGCCGCCAGTGTGACCAAAAACAGGAGCATGGTCGGCACCGCGCCGAGCACAAGTCCTCCAAGCTGTTGTAGCAGGTCACTCATTTGCAGCGGGTTTCGAATTCGCCAAGTGTTGAGGCGAAGCGGGAATCTTCTGGATTGACCGGTGATTGAATTGGTTGAATCTCTAGTTGTAACAAAGGGATTTCCGGCTGTCAAACTGTTGCCAGGGGAAAGCCGGTCCGCTTGAGTGCGCTGCAATATGGTGGATGCGACAGGGATTTTTATACGCTCGCGGTGAACTCCGCATTCGTCGTTCTCCAGTTCTTGTCAGTGACCGTCTCCCGAGGCCGTTCCGTTCAGGAAAACTGTTCCGGTCCTGTTCCAATAGAAACAATTTCATCCGGGCAAACTATTTGTTGACTTAGTGTCCTGTTGGCCTACACTGGAAGCAACAGCCTCGGACCTGGTTCTAGGTCCGGCAAACCGGATGCCCAGAATCGTAGCCCTACATTCGGGCATCCGGTCTGCTCATCCCTCCACGCAACAAGTCCGAGTCCTGTTACTCCGCCAGTATTTGCGATATTTTCCCAGTAAAGAAGCTGGCCCTTGCACGCGAAGATGCGCGTCTTCCCCGTGGAACGTTCTTTCCTGAATGACGGCTCCAGCATCTAGCGCCGCCAGCACGGCACCCTGGCTCTGCGGTACGACCAACTCTCTTATCTCCAGCGGATCGGAATCCAGGGACGCGTCCAGCGCCGACAACAGCGCATTCAGCCCTGTTTTACTGCGGGCCGACACTGCAATCGCACCATTTTTGTTCGCCCTCTCCTCCTCTGGAAGCAGGTCGACTTTGTTCATGACTTCAATACGAGGCTTGCGATCGACCTCCAGTTCACGCAGAATCTTTTCCACCTCCTGGCGATGCTCATTGAGGGATGGACTGGAGGCGTCTACAACGTGAATCAGCACCTCCGCGGTTTGCACCTCCTCCAGCGTCGCGCGAAAGGCTTTGACCAGCGTGGGCGGCAGCGCGCGAATGAATCCCACTGTATCGGAGAGCAGAATCCGTCGCCGCGACGGCAGGGTCACCAGTCGTAGCTTGGGATCGAGCGTCGCAAACAACCGCGAAGATTCCAGCTGCGCAGCCTGCGTAAGAGCATTGAACAACGTGCTTTTTCCCGCGTTGGTGTAGCCGACCAGCGCCACCGTCGGCACCGGCACGGAAGAGCGCCGCTGGCGTTGCTGGCGGCGAATATTGCGGACCGCTTCCAGGCGGGTTCGAATCACCTGGATCTTACGTCCGATTTTTCGCCGGTCAGTTTCGATCTGCGTTTCGCCCGGTCCGCGGGTGCCGATGCCGCCACCTAACTGCGACATGGAGCGGCCGCGGCCGGCCAGGCGCGGCAGCATATATTCCAGCTGGGCCAGCTCCACCTGCAGCTGCCCTTCCCGTGTCCGCGCGTGCGAAGCGAAAATATCCAGGATCAATTGCGTACGGTCGATCACGCGGCACGGAAGCGCATGTTCCAGTTCGCGCAGTTGGGAGGGTGACAGGTTCTGTTCGAAGACGATGAGATCTGCGCGGCTAGCCTTCGCCCGTGCTGCAATCTCCTCCAGCTTGCCTTTGCCCACCAATGTGGCTGGATCGGGATGGTCGCGTCTTTGCACGATGATATCGAGCACGTTCGCTCCCGCGCTGACAGCGAGCTCACGGCATTCAGCCGCTTCCGCAGAAATTTGAGGTGTGGAAGAATCCTCGACTGATATTCCCAAATTGTTTGGAATATGCCCAGACGGCTCAGATCCGGCGTCCCCGGATGACTCCTGCTCACGGATCGCGCGCAATGCATCCTTGGCCTGGCGGGCAGATTCGGTAAGATGCTGGTGGTATTTTTTCCCGGTAAACTCGCAGACGATAATCAGCGTCCGTTCCCCGCGATCACCGTCGGGGATGTTCTCCTTCGCTCCCTGAGAATCAAACGATTCGATCATTCACCCATCATGCCTTCGTACCCGCCTGCGGTCGCGCTCGGCAAGCGGGGCGTCACGAAGCGTTGAAGCTCGATGGAGTCAGCGACGGAGCGCTGGCCACTCCCGACCCTGCGGCTGCAGGGCCATGCCCCGTGCCTATGGTCCCCGTGGGAGCGGGTCCGGCGGTTTGCGTGCCGACTGGCCCATGGCGATGTTCAGCCATCAAAACCGGCTTGCCACTGACGACAGTGGAAATGGCATGCTTGAAGATAAGCTGCTCCTGATTGTTGTTTTCCAGCAGAACGGAATATTTATCAAAGGACCGTATGCGTCCCGTCAATTTCACGCCGCTTACAAGATAAACAGTGATCTGGGATTTGTCTTTGCGGACTGTATTCAAAAAGGTGTCCTGAATATTTTGTGCTGTCTTGCTTTCCATTTTTCATCTCCTTGCCGTACCAACTAGTTGTGCAAAGCGTACTGCGCAAAGTGGACGGTCAAACGCCCAACTTGAAGTTCTACAGCAATACCGGTTCGTTCTGCCCTCTAAGCAGGCACTACTATACCGTGCCAGTATTGTCTATGAAATTTCACAATATCGCCAGAACCGAGTCGAATACCGCGCAATACATGGCTTGCATTTTGGATGCATGGATCGTCCTCGGCGTTTCACTGACCCACCAAGTCTGACGCTTTTTCGTTAGACGGCGTTCGCCGGAATTTGACATTCGCTGGCGAAACTACCGCTCCATCCGCACCGGGAAAAAGCTTCAGGAATGGCCCGATCGCTCCAACGGAACGCCCGGAATCCGGACGGTGCTAGCATGAAATGTGCCGTCCGTGCCGTCTCACCCGATTCCCGGCTCTGCCGCCGCCAAGGCGACCTCGACAGCGGTGCCCATGCTGGATTTTTCCCGCCAGTACCGGCAAATTCGACCGGAGATCCTGGCCGCGATTGAACAGGTCTGCACTGGCCAGCACTTCATTCTGGGCGAAGAAGTGCAGCAGTTTGAAGCCGCTGCCGCCGCCCTCTGCGGGGTAGCGCATGGCATCGGATGCGCCTCGGGCACCGACGCCCTATGGCTGGCGATGGCTGCCGCTGAAATTGGCCCAGGCGACACGGTTCTCACCAGTCCTTTCACCTTTTTCTCCACCGTGAGTTCCATTGTGCGGACCGGGGCGCAGCCCTTGTTGGCTGACATCGACCCCAAAACTTACAATCTGGACCCGGCGCTCGTGGCCGCGACGCTGGCTGGCCTGCCCAAACGTACCCGAGTGCGCGCGATTCTTCCAGTCCATTTGTACGGACAATGCGCGGACTGGGATGCATTCACCCAGTTGAAGAACGAATCCGAGATTCTCCTCATCGAAGACGCGGCCCAGGCCTTCGGCGCCAAGTGGAACAACCGCCCCGCCGGTAGTCTGGGAGATTTGGCCGCTTTCAGCTTCTATCCCACAAAAAACCTAAGCGCCTACGGGGACGCGGGACTGGTCACCACGGGCAACGCACATTTCGCCGACCGGGCGCGCATGTTGCGTGCTCACGGCATGCGCGAGCGGTACTTCCACGAGGAAATCGGCTGGAACAGCCGTCTGGATACGCTGCAAGCCGCTGTGCTGCTGGTGAAACTGCGCTACATCGAACGCTGGAACCAGCAGCGCCAGCAACTGGCGAAGACCTACGCCGACCTATTTCGGCACCATGGTCTGGTGGAAGCAGCCGTTTATCCAAGCCATGGAATTGTTCTTCCCTATGTCGATCCACGCGGCACGCATGTGTTTCATCAATATGTCGTTCGCACCGCGCGCCGCGATGCTCTGCGAGCATTTCTGGCCGACCGCAACATCGCTTCTGAGATCTACTACCCGTTGCCCCTGCACCTGCAGCAATGCTTCCAAAACCTTGGCTACGCGGAAGGCGCATTTCCAGAGAGTGAGCGCGCCGCCAGAGAAGTTCTGGCGCTTCCGATCTTTCCTGAACTAACGCAGGAAGAACAAGAGCGCGTCGTCACCGCCATTGCCGCCTTCCTCAGTTGATCCGTTTCGAGCGTGATTTTGTCAACGTATACTGACCAGGGTGAGCATCCCTGCGGGCCGTTTTGCTTCCGGCCGTTCATTCCCCTTCCACTGTGGCGACGATCTCCGCTCAATCCGGCGAAACGCTTGTTCAGCTGCTGCAGCGCGCCTTCGGTTTCTCCTCTTTCCGTGTTAACCAGGAGGTTGTCTGCCGCGCTGCCATCGAGGGAAAAGACGTTCTGCTGGTCATGCCGACGGGTGCGGGCAAGTCCCTGTGTTTTCAGTTGCCGGGAATTGCACGCGGCGGCACGACCCTGGTCATTAGCCCGCTGATCGCGCTGATGGAGGACCAGGTCGCGAAGCTGAACTCCCTTGGGTTTTCGGTTGCGCGCATTCATTCCGGGCTGGAGCGCGCTGTTTCTCGCCATGCATGCGCCGAGTATCTGGCCGGCGCTCTTCAGTTCTTGTTTATCGCTCCTGAACGATTGCGCGTCCCAGGCTTTATCGAGATGCTGGCGAAACGAAAGCCGTCTTTAATCGCGATCGATGAGGCCCACTGCATCTCGCAATGGGGCCATGACTTCCGTCCGGACTACCGTATGCTGGGACAGTTTTTGCCTGCGCTGCGGCCGGCACCGGTCATCGCGTTAACCGCTACCGCAACCACCCGCGTGCAGGATGACATCGCGGCGCAGCTGGGCATGGCCGATGCTTGCAGATTTGTCTATGGGTTTCGTCGAGAAAATCTCGGCATCGAAGTGGTGGAGATGGCGCCTTCGATGCGCGCGGACTTTGTCGCCAGGCTGCTCGACCAGAACGCGAGGCGCCCCGCAATTGTGTACGCTCCCACACGCAAGCAGGCGGAAGCGCTGGCGGAGAAGCTTTCCGCGATGTTCCCCGCCGCCGCATATCATGCGGGACTCGATTCGCAACATCGGGACAATGTGCAATTGAGATTCCAGCAAGGGCGGTTAGAGGCGGTGGTGGCGACGGTTGCATTCGGAATGGGAATCGACAAGGCGAACGTGCGTACCGTGATCCACACGGCACTCCCGGGCAGCGTCGAGGCCTATTACCAGGAGATAGGACGCGCGGGTCGCGATGGGCTGCCCAGCCGCGCGGTGCTGCTCTACTCGTATTCGGACCGCAAGACGCATGAGTTTTTCTTCGAGCGCGATTATCCTCCGGTTGACATGTTGGATCGCGTCTATCGCCGCCTTGGACAAGCGCCGCTGCACAAGGAAGAGGTTCGCGGCCAGCTGCGCATGGATTCCGATCTGTTCGACAAGGCACTGGAAAAGCTGGCGATTCACGGCGGAGGAGTCGTGGATTTTGAGGAAAATGCGACGCAAGGAACTCGCGGATGGCGAGAGTCCTATGCCGCCGAGTCGCAGCGCAAGAAAACACAACTGGACCTGGCGATGCAGTACGCCGAATCCAGCCAGTGTCGTATGGCGTCTTTGATTCGCCACTTTGGAGATGTCGCGGATGCACGGCGCGCGTGCGGACATTGCGATGTCTGCGCACCCGATGCGTGCATTGCCAGACGGTTCCGGGTTCCAACGGAAACTGAACGACAGACCGCGCGCTCCGTCCTTCAATTGCTGAAAAAAAGTTCGGCCGGTTCCACTGGCAGACTGCACAAGGACATGTTTCCGCGGGAAGAGGTTTCACGCGACGCGTTCGAAAATCTGCTGCGGGCCTTGGCCAGCGCCGGGCTGATTCGACTCGAAGAATTGACATTCGAGAAGGACGATCGCAGCATCGCGTACCGAAAGGCGAGTCTGACGCGCGAAGGGGAGGAACTTCCGGCGAACGATCCGCTGGACTTTGTTCTGCCGGAAAGCCTGGAGCAAGCTGTTCCGCCGCGCAAGAGGAGTGAGACAAAGCGGAGCGCAACCGCAGCGGCTTCCAAAACCAAATCGACCCTCCCGCGGCGGCAGGACACAAGCGAGATGCCCGCGCATGCCGTGGCGATCGAGGAAAAACTGCGCACATGGCGGCTGTCGCAGGCAAGAAAACATGGCGTTCCGGCATTCTGCATTCTCGGCAATCAAACGATACGGGCAATCGCGCAGGAGCGGCCGATCACGCTGGAAGAACTGCTCTGCGTGAGTGGAATCGGGCCGGCCAAGGCGGAGAAATTTGGCGAGGAGATTTGCCGGATCTGTGCCCATGGTTAGATCTAGCCGAAAAAATGCTTTTCCCCGAAGCTGGGAACACTTTGGATCATTCTTTCGAATGTTGCGATGGAGTCCATTCGCTCCGAGTCCGCATGAACCCAGGCTAATCGCGAGGACGTCTGCGACTCTTGCGGCTATGCGATACGCGGGACCGCACGGCACGGGTCGCCCTCGGCCTGGGCGTGGGCGTGGCGCCAGCGGATAAAACCGGCCGCACCAGATTCCCTTCCATCCGGTACGTTAATGTCTTCAACTGCGATGCCTGGGGCATGCCGGTCTTTGCGTCGAGACTGACGCTGTCACCGTCGGCTACTTGAAAACTGAACGTCGGCTCCGGTCCATTTGGACTGTTGTCGTTGCCGGGTGTCACCTTCACGGGAAAGAATCCAACAATATCGTGCTCCCGAAAAGCGGTGCCATAACGATGTCGATGCGTGTCCCAGGTAAACACGCGCACCTGATCGAAGTCATACGGCAGGCCATTTTTGTATGGAGTCAGCACGGTCAGATACTCCGGCACCTGTCCGTTCGGCTTGCCGGAATCTGGATCCGAGACAGTACGCAGAACATAGGCCCCGATCATCCTTTCGTTTTCCGCATATTGCGCCACGTCCTCCGGCACGTCCACCTGCAGGTCACGTGCGAGCATCCATCCCGTGTGCCCGGCGCTATCGCGCACCAGCCACCAATCTTCCATGGGAACGGAAGGCAGGAATCGCGACTCGAAGCTGGCTTTCTGGCCCTTGTCGTGGCGAGGAATTGCCGGAGCTTTCGGGGCGGCTCCCGGCAGACCCAGTACGTTGCTCGCCGCAAACCTGGGAGTGGAAGCGCGCTCCAGCAGGAAAACCTTCGTATTCGCCGGGAGCAGATAGAACCGCTGCGTCTGTCGCCCCGGCGTCAGATGCATATACAGTTCATTGTAGAGAAGGGCTGTGGCGACGGGAGTCTGGCTGGCATGGGACTTCCCTAAATTCTCAAACTCGTCGAACTCGCTCTGATCGATGATGGCATGGTCTTCAATCCAACCGACCTCGCCCCGCGACGTTTTTACTTGCGTGAATCGCGGGATATGCTGCATGACCCGCAGGCGCTCTCCATTGTTCACTTCGGCTACGCGATTGGCCACGATAGCCACGCGGTCGCGGAGATACATCTGCTTCACGCTCACATAGACATATTCCGCCGAAGAGGTGGACCGAAGATGGCTGCAGCCGCCCAGGAAGATCAACACAACGGACAGGCATGCGGCGAGACAAGATGCGCTCCGTCGACTCGGGCGAGCTGGAAGCGCAATTGGCAGGGGAAAATCAGGCATAGCGTCCAAGTAGCAGAAATCTCAGTGTACGCGCAAACCTGGAAAAAACAGCGGACCACCGCCGCACGTAATCCTTACGGCACGACGGAGAGAGCAATGGCACCGGCGGGATCCGTTCCTGTGGCCGTCGATACAACTGAGTCCAGCTTGCCTCCGATGGTCGCGTCGAAACTGAACACCTGCAGGTCCGGCGAGCCACCAGCATTAATCACCAGCAGATATTTTCCCGTCGAATCCAGCGATATCGCGGTCGGCGCGGAACCGGTGTTAAATGGCGAACTGGAGAGCTGTGTCAGCGTGCCGCCCGTCCCCAGCGTATATCCCGTAATGACATTCGCCGTGCGGTTGGCGACATAGACATACGTATTGCTTGGATCGACCACGATGGATTGCGGGCCGAGCGGCGAGGCAAACGGCGATCCGGTGACCTCCTTCAGCGCGCCCCCCGTTCCGATCGTCAAAACGCGAATGCCCGATCCCGCTTCACCGACAAATAAATAGGCTGATTTGTTATCGGCCGCAAATGTGTTGTCCGAGGCCCCACTGAGCGGCGCCAGATGCAGCTGCCCACTTACCGCGCCGCTGGTGCTGTTGAAGGTGAATCCATCGGTACCGCCGCTTCCCAGGCCGACATACAGATATTGGTCATTGGGAGTGACATAGACTTGGGTGGGACTGCCGGGGTCGAGCGTGATTCCCTGGCCAATCTGCGTCAGTGCCCCGGTCGTAGGGTTGATCTGATATTCGAACAGCGCCGTTAAATTGGAAGAGACCATAAACAACCAGTTGCCGCTGGGATCTACGGTCATCCAGGTTGGATTCAGAGTCGTAGCCACTGGACTGCCGCTGTTTCCCAGCGTCAGCGCTCCATTCGTACCGATGCTATACACAAAAACTGAACCATTTCCCCCCGTTGCCACGTAGAGGAACGTGCCCTTGGGAGTCGCGGCCAATGCGCTGAGCGCGCTGCCCAGGTTGTAGGAGGTACCCGAGATGCTGGTAAATGTCGCAGTCGGAAGCGGAAATGCTGCAATGGTTTCTGTAGTGGCATTGGCCACATACGCATACGAACTGTAAGTTGCGCTACCGCTTCCGCTACTCACGCAGTCGTTATTCGCCTGGCAGACCGGCATAAAGAAGCCTTTGCAGCCTGTCGTGGCCGGAACGACAACAGCCAGGAAAACGAGGGCAAGTCCGCACAGCGCGCCAGAGAGAGAAATCCGTAGCCTCATACATGGATAGTGTACCCGCTCGTCTGCCTGCGAGAAATGCTCCACGGTGAGACTGCTTGCCGTTTTTACGGCTGCAACACGGGTTCCATCGCGGAGCTGTATTCCAAATCCAGCACCGTGCCAATCGCATGCACAATGGACGCGATGCGGACTGCGGCGACGATCTGCTCTTCTGTAATTCCCTTCTGCCGCAATACATTCTCGTGAGCATCGATACACTTGCCGCAACCATTGACGGCCGATGCGGCGAGGCACCACAGCTCAAAGTCCACCGGATCGGCCTTGTGCGCGCGAATGCCGTTCATCCGCAGCCGCGCAGGCATCGTGCCGTACTTTTCATTCCTGGTCAGGTGATGGAAACGGTAGAAAATGTTGTTCATTCCCATCAACGCCGCCGCCGTTTTGACCGCATCCACTTGCTCCGCGGTCAAATGCTCCGCGGACGACTGCAATGCAGCCCCTGTCAGCGCCGATTGCCGAGTGGCAACGGCGCTGACCAGCAAAGTTCCCCATGCTTGCGTCCGAGTGAGTTCGGTGTTCTGGCGCACCAGCGAGGAGTAATTCAACTTCAGGTCCTTCGCGTACTCAGGAAGACCCTCGATCAACTCATCCATGGACATTCGATTGCTCCTTTTCAGATTGTTCTGTCAGACCTGGAGAGTTGCGTCGCCTTTTTGCCAGTTGCAAGGACATAGCTCGTCGGTCTGCAATGCATCCAGAACGCGCAGCACCTCCTGCGGGTTGCGGCCAACGGAAAGATCGGTCACATAGATAAAGCGGATGATGTTCTCGGGATCGACGAGGAACGTAGCGCGCTGCGCGACGCCGGCATTCTCATCCAGAATCCCAAGCTGTCCGCTAAGATCGCGCTTGATGTCGGAAAGCATGGGAAAGGGCAAATCCTTCAGGTCGGCATGATGGGTACGCCACGCTGCGTGAACGTACTCATTGTCCGTGCTGGCGCCAAGAATCTGGCAGTCGCGGTCCGCAAATTCCCGATTCAGCTTGCCGAACGCGGCAATCTCTGTGGGACAGACGAAGGTAAAATCCTTCGGCCAGAAGAAGTAGAGCTTCCACTTGCCCGGATACGATTCCTGTGTGATGGTCGTAAATGCTTTCGCCTCATCCTTGTCCGTCGAAATCGTAGCTGTCAGAGAATATTCGGGAAATTTCTCGCCAATTTGTAACATGTTTGTCGCCTCTTTTGGTTGGTTTAGGTAAAAATCCGTCTGACGTTCAATACACGCCAATATCAAAAATTAGGTATCAATTTGAGAATAGCAAAGTGCTTGGGATGGAACCCCAGGTCTCAAAGTCGAGACCTGCGGCACCCATGACTACGCATAGGGAGCCGGCAGCCCCTTTGCCAGGCGATATGCCCGCATCTCCCATTCCTGATGGGTGCGAATGCGTACATCACTGCACGGCATGGCTCGGCACAGCAGAACATAGCCCGCGATTTTATCTTCGGCAAAATACACATCTGGATGGTCGTGCTCGACTTCACCTTCCAGCAGCAGGCCCGCGCAGGTGAGGCAACGGCCCTGGTGACAGATGGCGGGCAACGTCACCCCGTTGGCCTCGGCAGCATTCCAGATATGTTCCTGCTCGCCGCAAGCAAAAGAGCGGAGACCCTCGGGAGTTTCCAGTACCACTCGAAAGCTCCGCTCTTTTGTATTGTCATTTTCTTCGATGTTCGCCACTATGGATTGTAGAAGCCCCGGTTCTTGCTGTACGGCGCTTCGCCCGGCGTGCCGCGGCGGAAATGGCCGGAAGGTATCGACTTTCCATCGCGTTCGTGGGCCAGCAGTTCAATGAACCACGCCTCGTGCTCAATTTCCTCATTCAAAATACGCGCCGCCATGTCGTAGGTGCGCGGGTCTTTGCCGAAGGTCATATCGCAGACGACGCTCCAGCTTCGGATGGCGCAACGCTCCGACTCCAGCAGCAAGGTAAGGATGTTGACGGCTGTGGGCGGGTCCGGCAGCTTGGCTGCGGCACAGCCAGCCTGGTCATGAAATGCTTTCAGGTCGTTGGGAAGCTCGCCGCCCAGCTCATAGATGCGCGGGACGATCAGTTCCCAGTGGGCCCGGTCTTCCAGCCTGGCATCCTCGCATATCTCCTTGTAGTCCTCATGGCCGGCAAGGTGCATGCGAAGAATCGTGTAGTAGTAATATGTGCTGGCAAACTCGGCGGCTGCATTGGCGACGAGCACCTTGATGAGTTTCTCGACATCGACACCTCGAGCGCGAATGACTTCCACTCCGACGCGTTGCGTCACATCGCCCGGTTTTACTGTGTCCTTTTCTGGCATTGGCTTATCCTTTCTGCGAGATGTCCTGTTATGTTGCATGAGGTTCCCTGCGCCCATGAAACACGATCTCCACTACAAAAACATCATTTCATCGGCACTCTTGACTACTCTTTCTTGCAGGCCGGGCACAGCCCGACGACCTCAATGGAATAGCGCTCGACCTGAAATGCGGCTGAAATGTGGTCATGTTCCATTTCCAGCCTGAAGCTTTTTTCATCTAAATCTGTGATCGATTTGCAACCCCTGCAGACAAGATGGTGATGCGCAGTGCGATTGGTTTCAATCCGCAACGAACCGTGATGCAAGCTGACTTCTCCTACAATTCCGCTCTCCACAAAGAGATGCAGATTTTTATACACCGTCGCCAGGGAAATGGAAGGGATGCGACGGCGCACGCGAGCATAGATTTCTTCCGGAGATGGATGGCCCTCCATCTCCTGCACCACTTCAAACAAAATCTGGCGCTGATGCGTGGCTGCCAGACCATGCTGGGAGCAGAAGGCACGGAATGCGGCGGAAGAAGACTTACTCTCCATGAGTAGCTATTAGAAGATAACTATTATCGTCTGTCAAGTAGCGGCAAATGACTGCTAGAGGGCCACTCAGATGAGAGGAACATGCAATCGCTCAGATCACGGGTGGGGCACCGCGGTAACCAGATTTTGCCGGAAAGCAGTATTGGGTCGATTTGTACCTTCCACATACGCTGCCTCGGCATCTAAACTAACGGATGAAGTTTGATTGTGAGGAGATCAAATGAAACACATTCTTTCGGCTGTCTGCTGCATCGCCCTCGGCTCGGTTTCTGTGCTGGCCCAAAGGAAAGCCGCTCCAGCACCGGCTATGACTGACCAGCAATTCGTCGATTTCGCCGCACAAACCGACATGGTGGAAGCCAACCTTGGACAATTGGCGGGAACGGTGGCCTCTTCGCAGCCAGTAAAAGACTATGGCCAGATGCTGGTCACCGACCACACGAACGACTTCAACCAACTGAACGACGTCGCTCACCAGGCCGGCCTCAATGCGCCAAACGCAATCGACGCCGAACACAACAAGAAGATAATTGACCCCTTCCAGAAACTGAAGGGGACCGCCTTCGATCGTCGTTATATCCAAGAGATGATAGCCGGACACACCAAAGCCATCGCCGTTTACAAGAAAGAAGCGACGGACGCGCAGAATCCGGCTTTGAAGTCGTATGCGGAGCAGGCTTTGCCCGTCCTTGAGAAGCATCTTGATGGCGCAAAAGCTCTTGAAAAATCCAAGACTCCGGCGAAGAGCAGATAGAGAGAGAGCATTGGGGGCACTCGGCGGAGCGATTCGCCTGGGTGCCCAGGCCCTGCAGGAAAGATCCCACCAGTGCTAGCGCAGAAACTGTCTTTTCCGGGAAGTCGTCCTTGCTCCAGGAACAGAGTAATACCCTGATCGAACGCTGAAATCGTAGTTCCCGCCGCCGCGGAGCGTACGCGCAAACAAGGGAGAGTAACCCTGTTAATTCGGCTTTGGCTTCTGCGGGCGCCGAAAGCGCTCGTCGACGGTCCGGCGGCCGCTAAAACCGGAATCCATCGTGTGCCAGTGGCGAATCTCCGTCTCGCCCATTTTCCAGCACAGCAAAACTATTTCGTCGCCCAGCCGGCAAGGAAAATCCAGCAGCCCGGTATCCAGGTCCTTCACCTGCACGCCGATCGAGTCAATCTCCGACATGGTATCTTTCACCTGCTGCACTGCCTTGTCCTGCTGTGCGCGGCGCTTGGCGACTGCGGCAATATGGACCAGGGTTCCGCCATTCATAAAAATGCGCTGCGACAACCGCTGCATTTCCTCAGCGATTGTCTCCGCCGTCTTCTTCGCCTCCATCGCATTCTTCATCAGCGATTCCAGAACCGGGACCAGCGTCTGAGCTTCGTCCAGGGAAAACGTTTTCATCGGCTACCCCCGTATCTCCAGCATACGACCTAGAGCCACGCGCGCCCAGTGCTTGATTTCCTCGTTGACGCGGATACGATTGACGATCCTGCCCTCTACCATATTTTCCAGCGCCCAGGCCAGGTGCTGCGGCGAAATGCGAAACATAGTTGTGCACAAGCAACCCGACTCATCGAGTGTGATGACTTTCTTTCCCAGCGGAGCAAACCGCTTGCCCAGCCGATTCACCAGATGAATCTCCGTACCCACGGCGAACATCGATCCCTCCGGCGCGTCTTCAATAATTTTGATAAGCCGTTCCGTCGAGCCGATCGCATCTGCCTTCTGGCAGAGCTCCAATCGGCATTCCGGATGCACAATGACCTGGATGCCGGGATAGGCGGCCCGCACTTTGTCCGCATGTTCCGGCAAAAATCGCATATGAACCGAGCAGTGGCCCTTCCACAAGATGACCCGGGCCGCCCGCAACCGATCCAGCGTCAATCCTCCGTTGATCTGGTACGGGTCCCACACCACGGTTTCCGATAGCGGAATCCCCATGGCATAGGCAGTATTGCGCCCAAGATGCTGGTCGGGAAGGAAGAGAATGCGGCCGGCGCGCGCAAACGCCCATTCAAACGCCCCCTTGGCATTCGAGGAGGTACACACCAGTCCGCCGCGCTCGCCGCAAAATGCCTTGATGGCTGCCGTCGAATTCATGTACGTCAGCGGTACCACTCCACCCGCAGCCGGCTCGTCCAGTCCGGCAGCATGCAGCTTGGCCCAGCATTCTTCCACCTGAGAAATGTCCGCCATGTCGGCCATGGAGCAACCTGCGTTCAAATCCGGCAGGACCACTTGCTGCCACGGCTGAGCCAGAATGTCGGCGCTTTCCGCCATGAAATGCACGCCGCAGAACAGGATGTAGCGGCTGTTCGATTCCGACGCGATTTTGGAAAGTTTGTAGGAGTCGCCAGTGTAATCGGCGAATTGAATTACTTCATCGCGCTGGTAGTGATGCCCAATGATCAGCGCATCATGTCCCAGGCGTGCGCGGGCGGCAGCAATGCGGCCGTCCATGGTGTGGTCCGGCATCGCCAGATAGTTGTCCAGTGAACACGCATCCTGCGTGGATTCGACTGGCATAGTTACAGCGGGTTCGACTAATGTAGCCACGTGATTTCCGCCTTCAGTTCCGTGCCTTACTGGCAGTGGAACGGGGATGTTGAAAGCATTTCTTTACGCTGTTGCAGTGGGTTCACTATGACGTTCGGCATTTCCTTTGCCACGTCACCCAATCCACGGGGTTGTTGCAACACTCATTGGACGTTTTCATTCGGAAGTCGATTCACCTCCAATGAAAAATCCATTAACCATATTGTAATACGTTGCACGCCAGGAATCTCAATTTCACATGGAACCGCTGTTGTTTGGATCATCGGCGACTCGCGGCGCTTTATAAAGCCCTTCTCATTGCGGAGGTGCGGCGGGTTGGATGGCACCGTTCGCCAGCAAGTCGATCCTGTCGGGGCTGCCGTACTTTTTGAACTCCAACATCACTAGGCGCCAAACACCTGCTTCCTTCAGACCCTCCGTGTAAAGGGTTCCGCTGCCGCGCGGCCCGGAGATGGGAATGGAAAATCGGGCATGTCCGCTATCGCGCCGAAGCGTGATCTTCGCCGGGAAGAGCCACCCCGTCTGCATCGGACTGCCAACCTGTTCCAACACCACTGGATTTGATACTGCCGTCGTAATCGCGAGCTTGGTAACATCGGAGGTTCGGACTAGAGTACAGGCGTAGACCCCGGCGAGCAATCCGAGCCCAGCCCAGACGACCAGCACAAGGGTCAAATGCGTTCGGAACCAGCCCGGGCGCGTCTCGTCCATTGCGCTTTCCATGTCGCACCCCTACTAAGGGCAATTACATACTTGACACACAAGACAATTCGGCGTAAATTTAACTCATGGACGCGCCTGAGACACTTCAAAACGCGATTATTTACTTCAGCGATCCCGACCGCTGTTTTCAATATGCGATCAA
>JAJYSV010000016.1 GCA_021793405.1 Acidobacteriota bacterium | reverse complement strand
GCCGTTGCGAATGGCGGGCTCGATCTGGAAATGCCTTCCGGCAAATACATGAATGCCGAGACGCTGCTGCCCGCCATAAAAAGCGGCCAGGTGACGGTAGCCACGATCGATCAGAAAGTTCGCCGGATTTTGCGGACCTCCATGCAGTTTGGATTTCTGGATCGCGACCAGACGGACCTGAACATTCCGCTCTACAACCAGCGCGGCAACAAAATCGCTTTAGAGTCGGCGGAAGAAGGCGCGGTGCTGCTGAAGAATGAAGGCCATCTGCTGCCGCTGGATCGCCATGCCATCCATTCCATCGCGGTGCTGGGTCCGGATGCTTATCCAGCTGTGCCTGGCGCCGGGGGCAGTTCCCAAGTCGATGCGTTTGCTCCAGTAAGTTTTATGACGGGGCTGAGTGACTCGTTGTATCCGGGGATCAAGGTCACCTGGAATTCCGGAATCAAAACACCGGCGGAAATTTTCTCTGGAACGAACTGGTGCGCCGATGCAGCCTGCAAAAGCAAAGGCCTTCTGCGCACTGAATATATCCAGAGCACCAACGCCCAGGTTGCCTCGGGCAAGGATGGCCAGGTGAACAGTCTGCAAGCTTCGCGTGGGGAGAGTATGAAGCCCAACTTCAGGCGCGTGGAGTGGGATGGATACTACCTGCCGAAAACGTCAGGGGTATATCGGGTGGTTGCGGCCGCCAATCCGGGAGAAAGCTATAAAGTGATGTTCAACGGCCGCCAGATTCTGGAGGCACCCACAGGGAAAAACATGCGGGGGCCAAAATCCTCTCTCGTAACACTCGAAGCTGGCCAAGCGGCAAAAATACAATTCCTCTATTGGCCTATGACCGACCAGAAGATAGCCGGTCTGGGCGTGATTGCGGAAAGTCAGTTTCTCAACCAAGAGGCGATCCATCTGGCAAAAATGGCGGATGTTGCCATCGTTTCGGTTGGCTTCAGTCCGAGTACGGAAGGGGAAGGCCGGGATCGGACGTACCAGCTTCCCTTCGGCCAAACAGAGCTAATCGAGGCCATTACCGCCGCGAATCCACATACCATCGTGGTGCTGACATCCGGCGGCAGCGTGGCGACACAGGGATGGCTGAACCAGACACCCGCGCTGTTGCAAACCTGGTACGGCGGCCAGCAGGCCGGCAACGCACTCACGAAAATTCTGTTCGGAGAGGTGAATCCGTCGGGCAAGCTGCCCATCAGTTGGGAGAAAACACTCGAAGACAATCCAACATATAAGAATTATTACGAGCCTGCCGGCACCCATGAAGTGAAATACTCCGATGGGATTTTCATCGGCTACCGCTACTACGAGACCAGCCAGGTAAAACCGCTGTTTCCGTTCGGCTTCGGATTGTCCTACACAAACTTCGCCTTCAGCAATCTGTCCGTATCTCCCAGCACGACATCCGCGACAGGGCCGATAGAAGTTGCGTTTGACGTGAAGAACACGGGTTCAGTGGCGGGTGCTGAGGTCGCGCAAATCTATGTCGGCGATCCTTCGGCTACGGTGAAGCGCCCGAAGATGGAATTGAAGGGATTTTCCAGGGTCATGCTGGAGCCGGGCGAGGTTCGCCATGTGACGGCCACGCTCGACCAGCGTAGCCTCGCGTACTGGGATGTGAAGACCCACGCATGGAAAGTAGATTCGGGGAAATTTGTGGTGTATGTTGGGGATTCTTCTGAGAATGTTCCGCTGCAACAGGATTTCACGGTCCAGTAGGAGGTTGCCAGTAGATAAAGCTAGCCAGCAACCCTGCGTTGCTGACCATTGCATACCAACGCTCAATATGGTCCTTGAAATCGCTCTCCGTTGAAGTGGATCAAATGTGAAAACGCATCTGCGCACCAGACCTCCGTCTCCCAAGCGATATCGCACAAGTAGCGCGTCATCACCGATCGCGAGGGGAACGCAGTCACATAGACGAGGCCAGCTGTCGAATCCGCAAACAGGCGCGAAAGCTCTTCATGTCGCTTGGCGTTCACTGGCCCGTGACTCGTCACGGACTCTATCAGCAACAACCATTCCCGCTCTGGATCATAGAGCACAACATCCGGCATTTTTCCGTGACCATCGACGACGACTCCGAGCTTTTTCAGCAGCTCCTTATCGAAGTACCCCCACTTTTCGCCAGTGTCTCCGGCGTAGACCAGAACACCGCCAGGCGCAAAACGCGCCGCAAATTCTTCGATGATTGCCTTGATGAGCTCACTATGATGACCGGGGCTGAGGCGAATCATCTCGCCTGTGGCCAGTTTCACCGGCAATTTCTGCATGTCCCGTTCTCTAGCGTAACGGGCAGCCAACGTCTGGTGATCTTCTAAATACGCTGCAAGGTTCTTGTTCCACGCCGCCGTAGCAAAACTCTGCAACAGCGTAAGTATGTCCGGCTCAATCTGATACACAGCTTTCGGGCTGTTCACCGGCCGCGCCAAGTTGTCAGGGTTGTAAACAGCAATCCCAGCCGCAACGAATTGGTGCATTGTCTGCCGTCGGAAGGTTTCGCGTGTGTTGGGCGCATATTGCCTGCCGTAATGATCCCGTGCAAATTCCATTATTGGTGTAATGCCAATAAGCGGATTCGCGGCGTCAGCCCAAGATTTCTCTTTCGTTAGATTGAGCAACGCCAGCAGGCACAGCGCGGACCTTTCGTTACGTTGTGCCCTCGGCATTCCGAGTTCTTCCAGCACCTGAATGGCATCGGTTATTTTATTTTTCCTTGCCACACATGCCCTCTATCCGCCGATCGATCATCTCTTGCGCAGGGTGCCCTACGGCTTGAATCCACTGGCCGAGCTGTTTCAACTCCGTCAACCTCGGATACCGGAGCAGCCGCAGGTCCGTCGCGTTGACCTGCGTATGGCCGCTGAATCGCCGAAAGTATTCATCGACGGCTGTTGAATTCAGAAACATAGCAAGGCCATACGCGATATCGCGATCGATACCTTTTTTTTCGAAATGAAACACATTCAAATGGTTCTCAAAACCGATGGCGCTTCCACTGAACGCTCTTGGATCGACAACATGCGCTACAATTCGTCGCCGTTCCTCTTTCGACGAGAACCGGCGCACGACCGTATAAAAACCATTCGGATACAACCACTTCTTGGTCTCTTGATGGTCCAGTAAAGCATTTGGCTTTTTTGATTCTCGCGGCCATTCCATCGAGTCGCCAGCAAAGTGCGCTGGATATAACAGCGGCACCGTGCCTTTCTCCGGGCGCTTCCGCAAAAAATCCTTCAGACGGAAGTCCACCACTGGCCCTGTCGAAACAGCAAGTCCGATCTCATCTAGAAAACGCTCCGCCAGCGGCACGCTATCGAGGCCGCTATGCGTGGGAGCTGTAGGTACATGAATGAACTTCTGAGCGTCATCCTCGTGAACGATTTCCTCGAACGGATACACGTGCGACTGGAGATCTGAGAAGCTGCTATCACTTGAGGTCGTGATTGTAACCGTACCCTGCTTCTTGCCGCGCACGAGTTTAATGATGACGTTCTCCTGAAGCACTTCGTCATCGTTGAAGGCGCTCGTACGGCTATGAAACAGGTGGATGTGTTCGAGTGCTGCGCGCCCTAATATCCATTCACGGAATGGCTTGTAGTAAAGGCCGTTACAGAAACTTCTGGGGATGATAGCAACGATTTCTCCGTCCTGCCTCATCAGTTCTACAGCCAGACCGACGAACGCCGTATACAGATTCACCGTTTCCAGGCTGACGGCGCGCAGCAATGCGCGATGCAGAGAGTCGCTTTTGATCTTCTTATATGGCGGGTTCAAGATTGCGTGACTGAAGCACTGCTCGTTTGTGCCAAGCTTGATCCGGTACACTGCTTCCTGAATGAAGTCCCTATCGATAACGGAACTTCCAGTACAGCAGTTTCCGTAGCGGGCTAGCGTCTCTCGCAAATATGGCGCAAGCGATTCGTCAATCTCATATGCCGTCACATGTACTGGAGCATCGGCCCGTCTTTCCATGAAAGCGGCCGTTAACGATCCGACGCCGGCCCCAGCATCCAGCAGCCTGACTGTCCCGTGCCCAGCCGAGAATAGCGAAGCCATGAACCGCGCAACGCGAGAGGGCGTCATGAACTGCCCCAACTCAATCTTTCGCGCGGGGTTCAAGAGGCTGTTCGCCTCTAGGCGTACCTGATCGATCGCAATCTCCGCCGCTCCGTCCATCACCGCCGCACCTCTTTCGGCTGGAGATACGAAAGCATCTACAGCCCGAGCTTCTTGACTTCTTCCTGATAGTACTTGCGGTAGAGAATTTCCCACTCCTGGCTGCCTTCAGGAATGTTTTTCTTGTGGGACGAGACCTTCAGGCGGGCCGCCTGATCGATCTTGAGTTCGTCGGCAAACAATTTCTCCAGCATCTTGCGCGATTCCTGACGGATGGTATTGCGATCTTCGCGAAATTCACACTCGTCGGTTTCCGCCAGTGTGTCGGCGATGACATGCGCCAATTTGTTCAATTTATCGTGAGAGACTCTCATAGCACCGCCTTGTATTTGCGGGCCAATTCCTGCTTGATCTTCTTGAACATTTCCTGGTAGCTGGCGCCGGTCCGGCGCATCTCTTCCTGGTAGGCTTCGAGGATCAGCCGAACCTCGTCATTGATGCGGTCCTCCAGCATCAACTCGTCGATCAGGGCTGCCTGTACGCGGGCGTTCAAGACCTCGACTTTGTCAGTCTGGATCATCTTGACATCGATCAGATGCTTGATCGTGCGCCAGCCTAAATATCCAACATAATCTTTTGAGAAATTCATTGTTCCCCTCGGAATATAGCACAGGCAAGCGGCTGCGGATTCCAGCCGCAACGGTTTTCAGGTCTTTCGAGGCCGATGTTTGCAGACTTCGGTGTGGATGCAGGCATCGGGCAGCACCAATCGCTCCACTGGGCAGCCCGCGACCAGATGCGATGCAACGATCTCGGACACATCCGCGGCGCAAACACCGCCATACCAGACGGCATCGGGATAGATCACAACGTTCGGTCCATGTTCGCACTGGTCCAGACAACCGGCCTTGTTGACGCGGACCGAGCCTTTCAAGCCGGCGTCGTCGACAGCCTGCTTGAGCAGCGCATGCAATTGCGATTTTCCGTCGGCATTGCAGCTGGGACGCGCGCTTCCGGGCTCGCGCTGGTTGATGCACACAAAGACATGCCGCTTATACTTTGCCAAGAAAGCCGCTCCTGAAGAAAGTCCTGTGGTTCTCTATCATCATAAAGGGTTGCCGGACTGGAGCGGGTCTACGGCCAGTGTTCCATCTGGACCAGGACCGCGACGAAGATTCGATGAAAAAAAGCTGCACCTCGTGATTGTTAGGCGGTTACAGGTGGGGGGAACTGCTCTAGGATGGAAAGGATGGATCCCAACAATCTAGCTACGCTGAAAGATGACATGATCGCCTTCATCGAAGGCCATGGCATGCGCCATTTCCCCGCTTTGATACCGGAGGACACTCCCCGGGTGTGGTGGAACGAGCCGGATACAGCCGACACGACGGCGGAGAACACGAAGGAAAGCTGGAAGGACTTTGTCGAAATGGCGAAGACGGCGGGTGCGCCGCTGGTCTGCATCGGCGAAGATTCGGTCGACCGCACGACACTCGATCTGCTGTCGAGCGAACTGGAGGACCTGTCGGACAGCGAGACATCCGTTTTGGAGCGCGACAAACTCAACCAGCTCTTTCTCCAAATCGGCAAGGTGGGTCACATCGAACTGGCGTTTGCTCACCAGGGAATTCTGTTTGTGCATGAGACCCAGACGGAATGGTACCGAGAATATCGGGCGATGGCGAACACGGTCGATGGACTTCAGGAGTTCATCGAAAATGCGCTCGATGATGATATCGACGAGGAACAAGAGTGAGCGATGATGTTGCAGCCTTGACAGCTGAGGCTTGCATGCCGGAACGTTTGTCGTCAGTGGATTTTGCCCCGGCCGAGATCGACGGCACGTCGTGGAAATTGCCACGAAAAATCCTTATGGAGAGGCTGTGTAACGCGGCTGTGCGTGAGGCCTACCTGGCTGCCGGCATTCCTGCCGCGATTGCAAATTTCCTGGGTCGACGTCTGGATCGGTTTCTCGACTGGGAATCGCTGACCGCTGCAAAACTTTCAGACATCGTCGACCCCGGTGCGATCCCTTCGATGGATCGTGCAGTGGAGCGCATCGTCCGCGCCATCCGCGAAGGCGAACGCATTGTGCTGGCGTGCGATCACGATATGGATGGCACCGCTTCGGCGGCCGTCCTATGGACCGCTATGGTTGACTGCTTCGGAGTTACAGCCGATCGCATCCGCGTCGTTACCAGTCATCGGCTGACGGAAGGCTATGGCATTGGAGATGGCGTGGTTGCGCGTATCGAAGCTTTCGGGGCGCAGCTGGTCATCTCGGCGGACAAAGGCAGCAGCGATGAGCCGCGGATCGCAATGCTGGCGGCAAAAGGAATCGATGTGGTGGTGACCGATCACCACGTGATCCCACCGGAAGGGCCACCGCAGTCCGCGTATGCGGTGGTGAATCCATCGCGGCTGGATGCGGAGTACGACAAACATGTGTGCGGCGCGGGCGTGGCGTTTCTGGTAATGGCGAAGGTGCGCAGCGCGTTGCTGGATAGTGGAGTGTGTGCGCAATTACCCTCGCTCGCGAGTCTGCTGGATTTTGTTGCGGTTGCGACCATCGCGGACTGCGTGTCGGTGTCGCCGGGAGCGAGTCTGATGAATCGCGCCTTTCTTCATCGCGGTCTGGGGTTGGTTCGCTCTCGATGCCGACCGTGCTGGAAGATTTTTGCGGCGGACGTGGAGGGCGAGATCGACGCCGAGACCATTGCCTTTCGCCTAGTACCTGCCATCGCAGCCTCTGGGCGGCTGGATTGGGCAGAGGTAGGATTTCGGTTTCTTGTCGCAAAGACGGACCCAGAGGCCGCGAAGTGCTGGAGCGAGCTGAAGCGCGAGAACGCGGAGCGTCAGAGCATCGAACGCAGGTTGCGCGCGCAAGCATTTCCGCAGGCAGCTAGAGTTGCAGGGCCGGCCATCGTTTTGTTCCTGGAAGATGGACACTCGGGTGTACACGGCATCACGGCCAGCCGAGTTGTCGAAGCATTTGGGAAGCCGTGCGCCATCTTCGCGCCGCAAGGACAGGGGGCGCGATCCACGGCGCCAGATCTCTCACAAGGAGAGGGACTTGCCAGCGGATCTTTCCGTTCGGTGCCTGGGATCGATGTGCAGCGGGCGTTGAAAGATGTGGCGAGCGCACATCCACAGCTGCTGGTTGCCTATGGCGGTCACCAAGCCGCTGCGGGCGCGACCATTCACGTCAGCGATGTGAACCGGTTTCGGGAAGCCTTCTCCTTCGCGATTGCGCAGCAAACCGGGGGAGCGATCGCGACCGGCCCAGCACTCTGGACCGATGGCGAACTGGACGCCGATTCGCACGATTTGAAAAGTATTCAGGCGTTCGATGCGCTGGGCCCGTTTGGAAGAGGCTTCGAAGCGCCGCTCTACTCTGGAACCTTTCGCGTGGCCACGTACCGCACGCTGACGAACGGACGGCATGGCCGGTTGCAACTGGAACGCGGAGATCTGACTTTGGAAGCGGTATGGTTTTCCATTGACTCCGCGCTCGAGCGGGCGCCCGCGGTGGGCGACACTATTCAAATTGCATATCGATTGAATCGCCACGAATTCCGCGGCCAGGTGGATGTGCAGGCGACAATCGTTGCTGGGGCATAACTGTAATCTTCCTTAAAATTTCCAATAAAGATCGATCGGACGGGGTGGTGCCTTACATGGACACGTTGGGCGAAAGCATTTTCACATTGCGGTGATCTGCATGGCGACAAAGTTGTAGCTTCCGGCGTTATAGAACAAGTAGCCGTAGACCGCGACATTCTGGCCATTCGCAACGGCGGTAAGTCCCTTCATCTGCGTTTGCGCGGTCTGGTAGACGGGTACGCTGGTGGCTCCCGTCAACAGGGTAAAGGCCGAATCCGACGGCAGGCTAAGCGTAAAGCCGCTGCCGGAGGCACTGGCGACGGTCCCGCTCAGGCCCTGCGGCTCCAGTTCGAAGCCGGCCGCGGTCATACTGCCCATGTTCATAAAGCCGCCACCGCCCATCATGCCGCCGCCGGAGGACATGGCTCCAGAGCCCACCGCTGCAATGTTCTGACCGGCGGCCATATGAGACGCGTCGAACTGCGGCGTAATCGGCAACCCGGACATCGACACGCCCACATCGTCGATACCGTAGGTGGCGGTGCCGCCCACGTTGACCGTCATGCCATTGGCCAGCAGCGACGCCATCATGCCTGCGCCGATGCCATTGTCCGGAAACATGGTCAGTTGCGTCACCGAACTTCCGGTCGTCGCGGTGATCATCCCGATCGACATCGCTCCGCCGGACCCCATCATGGCCGTGACTGAATTTGCCGTCCAAGTGCCACCGGGTTGCAGTGTTGCGTTCACCGTCATGATCTGGCCGTTGCTCATCATTCCCATGTTGGATATCGTCTGCCCATTCATTCCCTGGTATTGCGTATTGCTGCCGGTCGCCAGGGACATCGACATTCCCTGCAGCGTGCCCATGGTAAAGGTGCTGCTCGAGATGCCCGACGTTGCCAACTACCTGCATCATGCCGCCTTGTTCCGGCGTCGCGCTGGCATTCCCAGTGGCGGTTTCGGCGGATGCGTCAAACGCCGGAGTAAAGGTGATCGCTCCGCCAGAACCGGTCCCCACGGAAGTGGCGAGATTCAGATCCAGGTTCATCACCATGGCGTTGCTGCCCACCGTGAGCGGAGTGCTTAACGGAATATTGACAGTCATTGGCGTGGAAAAAACCTGCTGGACCGGGCTATGCGACGATGTCATGGAAGTGATGGTCGCCGAGGACAGTGTGATCGACATCGCATTGTATGTTCCCTGCGGAATGGACTGCATCATGAGCGGAGCCACCGTCCCCCGCAGGTGCGCCAGTTCCATCGTCATAGGGGTGGCGATGGTCACGGGTGCGCTGGTTCCGGACGTATTGGTAAAACTCATCGCGCTGATGGTCACCGCGCACTCCAGAACCGAGTCCGAGGGAGTGTCGCCCATGTTCACCAGCACAGCCGTCGATGCAGCCGTGGGCGTTATGGGCGGAGTTGTGCCGGTGCTGGAGGTTGAACCACTGCCGCACCCGATTGTGCCTGCGGTTGCCATTGCGAGGGTCAGCAACGTACATCCGGCCCATCTTGCTGTTGCAGATCGTTTCATGGTCCTTCTCCCTACCACAACTGTTGCCGAACGCAGGGCCATGAAAAATCGACGTTCGCCAACTCTCTTCATCGCCTGCACAAGTAGTGTGGCCGTCGCGAGACCTTAGGTCAGTGACCTAGGTCACGTGATGTGACACCTGACACCAGATCACAGGTCAGAGCGTTATCCCGATGTTGTATCGGCGAAGGCTGGAGCGGGAGGGAGCGCGCTTGCCGTAAACCGCGTTCGATGGGTTATTGCGCGTTGCCAACGGTCCGCTGCAAATACGCCTTTTGCATCACGAAATAGGCCTGTTTTTTCTGACCTTGATCGGAGATGAGTCCCTTGCGGTTGTAGAAATCCTGTATGCCGGGAAGCTCGCGCATGGGTGAATGAAAATCTACCAGCAGCCACGGGCAGATGCCGCGCAAGTTCTTCACGCCGCGTAGCATCGTCAATTGTTGACGATATACATTGGCCTGAAATTCTTCGCTCCATCGAGTTTGAACGTCGGCGTGGAAACCGGCCTTGGCGCCTGCGCCAAACTCGCTCAACAATAACGGCTTTTGATAGATGGAGGTGATCTTGATTTTGCCGACGTCGTCCGCCGAGCCTTGATACCATCCCGCATATTCATTGAAGCTGACGACGTCGAGGTACACGCCAAGCGGGTCGTTGACTTGAATCTCGTTCCCATGCATGGAGGACAGCATGGCGGCGGTGACCAGACGCGTGCCGTCCTGCGCCCGCGCGGACGAGATCAACGATTCCAGGAATGCATTCCTCGCCGGATTGACCGGCGTTTCGTTGGCGACGGACCAGAAAATGACTGACGCCTTGTCCCGATCGCGCCGAATGATCTCGTGCAGTTGCTGCTGGGCTTTGGTCAGCACCAGTGGATTGTCGAACTCGATGGCCCAGTAGACAGGCACTTCTTCCCACACCATAATGCCCATGCGGTCCGCAAGCCGCAACATGCGGGCGCTCTGCGGGTAATGGGGCAGGCGCACAAAATTTACGCCCATTTCTTTCGCCCATCGCAAAAGCGTCTCATCATCTTTTTCGCTGGTGGGACGGCCGCCACGGATGGGCGCTTCTCCATGGATGGAAACGCCGCGCAGAAAGATCGGCGTGCCATTCAGAAGAATCTCCGTGCCACGAACCTCAATGGTGCGGAAGCCAATCTCGTCGCTGAGATGGTCGCTCCCTGCCTGAATTTCGACACGATACAGTTTTGGATGCTCGGGTGCCCACAATTCCAATTTCGGCGCATGGAGTGAAATCTCTGCGCGACCGGATGCATCTGTCATGGCTTTCCGCACAATGCCTGCCTGCGGAATGCGCACCACCACCGGCTCTCCCGCGGACGCGCCCTGCACGTGGACGTAGCCCGCGATTCCCGTCGTAGTATCGCGCTGCAAGTGCAAGTCGTAGTCGTCGATATACTGCTCCGGCACGTCGATCAGCGAAACATCGCGCGTCAGCCCTCCATAGTTCCACCAATCTGTCCTCAACGCGGGAACGCCATCCCGCAGGCGCGTGTTGTCGACAGCGATCACGACAAAATTGTGGCCACCGTGCAGCACACTCGTCGCTTCGCAATCGAAGGGAGTGAAACCTCCCTCATGCTGGCAGATCTTGGTTCCGTTGACGAAGACATAGGCGCGATAATTGGCCGCTCCAATGTGGAGAAACGCACGCGTGCGCGGTTTCGGCGTGTAAGCGAAATCTTTCTGATACCAAACCACGCCTTCGTAGAAGAACAGGTCTTTGCGTTGCGTGTTCCAATCGCCGGGAACCTGGAGCGTGGGGCTCTTCGCAAAGCTGTATTCGACCAGATCGGCTTTCGATTTTGGCTGGCGGTTTTCGCCGTAGCCGTGCTGTAAAACGCTGCCGTCGGAAGCATACAGTCCCTTGCCGTACGGATCCACAATGGCGTGCCAGGTTCCATCCAGGCTGATCGCGGTCCGGTGGTCGGCATCGACCAGCAATTGCGCGGGCTGAGCATAGAGTTCAAGACCGGCAAGAAACATTGCTGCAAGCACTGCACCACAGTAGAGGCGTGTTGGGAGCGACATTTTTCGTGTCCTCATCAATTCCATTGCAGCATACAGGAAAACGCCGCTCCCATAGACTGAGAACGGCGGCATAGGCAATGAACATCGTTACCGTTTCAATGCACGGGCAAAGGTTGCAGAATCTGGTCCAGCAGATCGGGCTTCGACTCGACGCGCTCCAAATGCGGATATCGTTCGCCTCCGTGGTAGTCGATCTGGACGACGCGATAATAGCCGGTGTTCTCAACGATCAGCTCGATGGGTGTCTGGGCGGTTTTGGAATTGCGGATGACATCGTGCATCAAGGCGTCGGTATATTGGCGTCCATTCACTGCGACGATCGTCATATCCGGACCTAAATCCGCCTTGTATGCCAGCGAATAGAACAGCACATCTCTCAGTACGCCGTTATGAGAGATATGCAGGCCAAGGGAGTACCACGCGTCCACACCCGTCTCCGCTTCGCGCGCCTGCTCCATGGAGTTCGGCGTATCGGTGTAAACCAGTCGATAGCCGCCGTTCTCGATACCGCCAAGCGGTGCATGATCGACCTTGGTGGTGAGGCGGTCAGTCAGGAAACTGGCCCAGTCGTAGGGCTGGACTGCATTCAGGTTGTCAACAATGTCCTGGAATGTGTATGGCACAGTGATTGGACCTGTATTGCCGCCGAGGCCAAGAAAGCCGGCACAGAAGTCATTGAGCGACTTCTTGCCATGGCTTTTCTGGCGGATGATGGTATCGGCTTCGAGCCAGATCAGTTCCCCTTCGGGATAGTAGTCCACATTTCGCCGCCAATTGTCCCATCGATCTCCGGTGCTATATAAGATTTGCGCGGCGGTGGCGGTATCCTGCAGATCGCGCCAGGTGCGGCCGGGTCGATTGTCCATGATCGCGGCAGAGTTCGCCAGCGCCTCGCGATACTGGTCATCAGTCCAAAGGCCGCTGCGTGCGGTGAGCACATCGCCGAGGTAGGTCGTTAGCCCTTCATACACCCACAGCAGATTGCCCTTCATCGGCGTCTGGAAATCTGGCGAAAGCAGCCCTTCAGGACGGCGATATTTTCCATTCCAGGAGTGGGTAAATTCGTGCGGCAACAGACCAGCTTCCAACGCGTCCATATTCGGATCGAGGAACGTCTTCTCGGGCACTCGGTCATCATTCGATTGATGATGCTCCAGGCCGAAGTGCGCAACCTGATCGCTGAGCGTCATCAGAAAGTGATAGCTGCCATAGTGATGGGACTGGTAGAGCGCGCTGGCTTGACGCACCAGATCGTTGAATCCTGCCAGCATTTGCTGCGGGACTTCCAGATCTTCCGGGCCGTCGGCGGCCAGGTCGAGATAATGCTTCGGGGAAATCTCCGGCGCCAAGGAAATCTCTCGGAAGTAGCGGCCGGAGAGCACGGGCGAATCCACCAATTCATTCAAGGGAACGGTCGCGAAATGGGTTGTATTCCCGTCGTGGCCGGATGTGGTCAGCGCGGTGGCGAACTTCCAGCCTTGCGGCAGTGTGACGGTGGGCGTAACCAGAACGTCCTTCGCCGAAGGGACTTCGGGCCACAGCATCACCTCATTCCAGCTGATCATTGCGAGGTTTTCGCTGGTCGAGGCGCCGGAGGAAAATCCGGTGGGATACGCCGTCGCGAGAAAGTCGTCATGGACTTTCAGTTCCGTTACGCCTTGCGGCACATGCACGTGAAACTTAAACATATCAACGCTGTCGCGCTGCCAAGGGAGCGTCTTGCCGTTGGCCTGGATGATAATACCGGCAAGGTTGTCGACTGGACCGGATGCTTCGTGCTCGCCGGGAATCCATTTCGCGTAGATCAGGGTGAGGTCGCCGGGTTTCACCGGGATGACGAGGTCAGCGTGCAGCATCTTGCGGGGCGCATCGGTGGCATCGACCGTAATCGTGATGGGAGCCGTGGAGTTGGGCTGGCTGGATTGGGCGGAACAGATGAGCGGGAACGCGGCTGCCAGGGTAAGCCCGACCAAGGCTAGATTAGTTGATGGGCGCATAGAACTCCTGAAGTTTGCGAGGATGAAGATGAAAGATCAGTGTAAAGCAGCGCTGTTCAGCAGCCGCGAAGAACATCTCTACGGTTGACTGGCTTGGCCTGCCTTTACTTTCGCGTTGAATTCCTCCGACTTGCCCCGTGGTACGGTGAGAGATTTCCACTGAGCGTGCTGAAAATGCTTGGCCAGCAGGACGATCTGGCCACAATGATAGGAATAATGCGCGATCTGCCGGTTGATGGCCTGCATGATGGAATGCGACTCTCCGCGGATTGTGACGGTCTGGCCCAAATCCGCGTCGGTTAAGGATTTTAGCGCCACGAACACACACGCCCAGCCTTCTTCCCACAGCTGTAAAAGCGCTTGTCGTGTTGCAGGAGGGTGTTCGAATTCGGTGTCGCGATTGCGCCACGGCTTTTCCCCGTCTTCGGAAAGAAAGTGAGTCCAGCGCGATTTCATGTTGCCTGCCATGTGTTTCATCACAACCGCGATGGAATTTGCGTCCTCATCCAGCAACGCGTACATCTGTTCATCTGTGACTTGATTGAGAGCGCCTTCGGCCAATTCCTTGTAGTAGCGAAGCAGGCGATGCGAATCTTCAAGGTATGAAGTTGTGAATTGCAAAGCCATGCAACGATTTTCTCAAATCTGTTCCAACCCAGGGAGTGTTTCCACGCGTGCCCAGCCGCAGTGATACACTCCCGCCATGCCGCGCGGATTTTTTATCACGTTCGAAGGGTTGGATGGCTCGGGAAAATCCACCCAGATGAGGCTGCTGGCCCGCACCTTACAAGCCAGCGGACGAGATGTGACGACGACGCGACAGCCGGGTGGGACAGAACTGGGCGATCAGATTCGGGCCATTCTGCTGAACTCCTCAACGCTGAATGTAGCGCCTCTGGCGGAGATGGCCTTGATGTTTGCCGATCGCGCGCAGTCCATTCAAGCGATCATTAAACCGGCGCTGGCGGAGGGAAAGATAGTTCTCTGCGATCGCTTTACCGACTCGACGGAGGCATACCAGGGGGGTGGGCGCGAGCTGGGGAGTGAACGCGTGCTCGCCTTGCATTGCACGGTCTGCGACGATCTTTGGCCCGATCTCACAATTTTGTTGTTGCCGAGTTTGGATGCGTCGCTGGCCCGCGCTCGCAGGCGCAATGGCCGCCAACTGGCACAGGGAACGGATGAAAATCGCTTCGAGGGCGAAGGACGCGCCTTCTACGAGCGGGTGTTTTTGAAGTATCAGGAAATTGGGGCCCGGGAAAGTCTGCGTGTGGTCACCATCTCGGAAGACGCCTCGGTCGAGACGATTGAAAAGCGTATTGTGGAAATTGTCGAGGGGCGACTGACGCGTCAAGCCGCATCGTAATGGGTCGAACTTCAACGCTACCAGTCCCCTGCTTCCTTTCATGACCACGCAAGCTCCAATTACGAATTCCGTCGAATCCCCGGGGGAGCGGCGAGTTCGACTGGAAGGCGAGTTTCGTTTTCCGCCGGGATTGAAGCGCAACCTGCCGCTCTATTTGTTCCGCCGTTTTTTTCGACCTGGAAATCCAATTCTTCTGTTCGAACACCTGGTGAAAAGCTTCGGTCCGGTGTCGCATTACAAACTGGGCGGCAGCAACATCGTTTTCATCAACGATCCGGAACTGATCCGCGAGATTTTCGTCATAAAAGCCTCGGCCTTCATCAAAGAACGCACGCAGAACCGCATGAAGATTCTGCTGGGCGAAGGATTGATCACCAGCGAAGGGGAATTTCACATGCGGCAGCGGCGCATCGCGGCGCCCGCATTTCACCGGCAGCGCATCCAGAAGTACGCGGAGATGATGGTAGAACGCGCCGCGGCCGTGCGTGCAAACTGGAAACCAGAACAGACCTTCGATATGTCGGCTGCGATGATGGAACTGACGCTGGAGATTGTCGCGCGTACCCTGTTTGCGACCGACGTGACCGCGGCGATCCGAGAGATCAATGATGAAGTCAATGTGATCATGCGCCTCTACAACTACCTGATCGCGTTGCCCAAGGCGGAGAACTATCTCCGCTGGCCCATCCCAGGGCTGATACGTTTTCGCAAGGCGCGGGCGAGGCTGGATGCCCAGGTGTATCGCATGATTGCGGAGCGGCGAGCCGCGAATGAAGACCGCGGCGATTTGCTCTCCATGCTGCTGGCTGGGCGGGATGAAACAGAAGACACCGGGTCGTCCGCGCGCGGTGCGCCGGCGACTGGCATGAGCGACCGGCAGCTGCGCGATGAAGTCATCACCATCTTTCTGGCCGGATATGAGACGGTAGCAAACGCGCTGACCTGGACATGGTATCTGCTGTCAGAAAATCCGGCGGCCGAGGAGCGAATGAAGCGGGAAATTGACGATGTGCTTCAGGGCAAACTGCCCACGCTGGAAGATTTGCCCCGCCTGCGCTATACGGAGATGGTCTTTGCGGAATCGATGCGGCTCTATCCACCGGCGTGGGCCATGGGACGGCAGTCCACGCAGATAGTTGAACTTGGCCCCTACCGGCTCCCGGCGGGCACCTATTTTTTCTTCAGCCAATACATTCTGCAGCGCAGCGAAGAATTCTATCCCGACCCATTACGGTTCGATCCGGAGCGCTTCACACTGGAGCAGAAAGCGGCACGACCGCGATTCGCCTACTTTCCATTTGGCGGCGGCTCACGCCAGTGCATCGGCGAGGCTTTCGCATGGATAGAAGGCGTGCTGATTCTGGCAACGCTGGCGCAGCGATGGCGCTTTCGCATGGTGCCGGGACAAGCGGTCGACGTGCAGCCAAAAATCACGCTGCGTCCGAAATATCCTATGCAGATGGTTGCCGAGGAACGCACAGCCGATTCTGCTAGGCTCGAAATGTGAACTTCCGCAGCTTTCTCGGAAATGAAACGACGGCGCGGCAACTGCAGGAAGGCGCCGCATCGGGTCGGCTGCCTCATGCCATTTTGCTTTCCGGACCGCGTGGGGCGGGCAAATATTCGCTGGCGATAGCGCTGGCGCAGACGCTGAATTGCCTCGATCCACAAACCTACAACGGATTGCCGGATGCCTGCGATGTCTGCCACAACTGCACCCGGATTGCCTCCGCGCTCGATCTCGATGTGCGCGTCGCGGAAGCAGTGGAGGCGCGGGAAGACCTGCGCGATGCCGACCGCAAGGATACGCGCATCCTGATCCAGACGCATCCCGATGTTCTGGTGGTACCGCCGGACCCGCCGCAGATGCTGGTCAAGGTAGGCCAGGTTCGCTCGCTAATCCACAACGTGCAACGGGCGCCGTCGGAGGGCAAACGGAAACTCTACATCTTCCCTACCGCCAAGTTTATGAGCGAGGCCGCGAACTCGCTGCTGAAAGTGCTGGAGGAGCCGCCGGAGTACACGCACCTGCTGCTACTAGCGGAAAATCCGTCGGACCTGTTGCCGACCATCCGCTCCCGATGCAGCCAGATGCGCCTTCATGCTGTCCCCATGGACAGATTGGAAGAGATCCTCGCTCAGCATCACCGGGAATGGCCGCCTGCTCGCCGCACGCTGGTGGCGCGATTGGCGGAAGGCGCGATTGGACGCGCTATATCGTTCCATCCGGATACCTATCTTGCCAGCCGCAAGGATGCGCTGCTTTTGTTGCACACGGCCATAGTCGAGCCGGACCATTCGGCGCTATTCCATGTGACCGAAACGTATCGCGCCGGGGCCGAGGGTCAGCAAAAGACTCAGGATTTGCTGCGCACGCTTTCGCTGTTGTTGGAAGACGTGATGGTGCTGCAAGCTGGGCGGCCTGAGATGGTGCGCAACATCGACGTGCTGCCGGAACTTCGCCGCCTGGCTGAAAGTGTTTCGTTCGACTGGATTGAGCGCGCGGTGCGGCGGATGGTAGAGGTGGAATCTGGCATGCGACGCAACCTGCTGCGCTCGCTTTCACTCGACGCACTGACAGCAGGCTTGCAACAGCGGTAAGGTCTCAGTCCTGCCGGTTCGCCCGACAAAAGAAAACTTCAGTTGGAAAACGTACGGTCTTCGTCTAGCATCGTATTCATTCAGCAGAATCAGGTTGCTTCAAGATCTGTCCTTCATCCTGGATGTCGGGTGCGAAGAGGCCTTGACTTGCGATCTATTTCGACGGAGTTCCATGCCTCTGCCTAAGTCCAAATCGACTGTACGCGCCGCAGTCGTCGTTGCGGTTCCGGCCCCGGCCCCCGTGAAGGCACTTCCGGAGAGCGATTTTTCTGGGCAACGACGTCTCATCCGCCCGAGCCTCTCCTTGCGGTCGACGGCAGAACGGCAGACGGCGCTCTATGGCCACGGTTCCCCGCTAACGGCTCGGTCTGTGCCAGACGGCGCAGGCGAGGAGAGTTCCCATGCCGAGGTCTTCTACTTCCAGAAGCAGATTCAGGCACAAACCCGGATGGTCGTGGTGCTGGAGAATGGGGCGGAACTGGAAGGGGTCATCGAATGGTACGACCGCTATGCGATCAAGTTGCGGAACGTTGGACGCGGAGCACGGAATGGCACCCGCACCCGCGTGCTAATTTACAAAGACAGCATCCGCTACATCTACAAAGTGGAAGAAAATCCGACGCAGAGGATGTCATAGCCGATCGATCAAGAAGCCAACCTACTGGCTGCGAGCAGCCTTCAATAGCCGGTCGCGCATCGCCGCTCCCATGCCGAAGGCGGGTGGCAACGGGCACACAATTACATCCGCGCCCATCGCATCGAGCGCACGCAGTCCGGCGAATAGCCGCTGCGCCAGTTCTCGATCATTTTTCCAGTTCCCCCAGGCGTAGCGAACGCCGGAAAAATCCTTCGGCAATCGCCAGCCGGTGGGCAGCATGACGCCGATTTTCTGCGCGCTGCGGGATTGTTCCAGCACCGCCTGCAGCCATTGCCTCTGGACGCCGGCTTGCTCATTTCTGTCCATTTCAAGGGGAATGAGGCGCGCGCTCGGAGCGTAATGGCGCATGTCCACTCCTGGCGATGGTAAAGATTCAAGCTGTGCAACCGACGCCCGTGGTGGAGTCGGTGGCTGATAGAGAACGACGGGGCCGGCAATGGACTCAATCTCCGCAATCGGAATCGCACCGGGACGATAGAGAATCGTCTCCTGCTCGCCAACTTCAATCACGGTGGATTCGACGCCGCACCAGGCCGGTCCACCGTCGAGCACCAGATCGATGCGGCCAGCCAGATCGTCGAGCACATGCTGCGCGGTGGTGGGACTAGTGTGGCCGAAGCGATTCGCGCTGGGTGCGGCGACGGGGAGTTTCGCGGCAGCAATCAGGGCCATCGCGACCGGGTGGGCGGGCATACGTACGCCTACCCGGTCGCGGCCTGCGGTCACTGCGGACGGCACAACCACCTGGCGGGGCAACAGCAGGGTCAGAGGACCAGGCCAGAATTTGTCGATCAGAGTATCGATCCGTTGCTGTGCAGCTCCCGGAACCCGGACGGCAACCTGCTCGAACATGTCTCGGTCGGCAACGTGCACGATCACCGGATCCCAGGCAGGCCTTTGTTTCGCCAGGAAAATACCTTGCACGGCTATAGGGTTCAGCGCGTCCGCTCCCAAGCCATAGACAGTCTCGGTGGGAAAGGCAACCGTGCCGCCTGAACGAAGAACTTCGGCAGCCCGGGCAATGGCGCGTTGGGCTGCGGACGACGCGATCGAATCGGCGGAAACGGTGAGGCGAACTGTATTTTTTTCTGTCATCTTGTTCATGCGCATCGCCATTCGCGCAAAGCAACACATCCGTCCTTCATCCTAATCTGTTCGTCAAATTCGGACTTTTCCGGCTTCCTGATGGCTGGCTTGATCTGCGAAACTGGTTGCATGGCTCAGGAAACGGCAGCAGGCAAGATGGAAACAGAAATCAAAGTACGACTGACGGACCGCAGCGCCTTTACCGGCCAATTGCCGGCTCTGGGGTTTCATTTGCTGACCGCAGAAACGATGGAGCGCAATGTGTTGTTCGACACGCCAGAGGGTCAGCTACAACGGCGGGGCGAATTGCTGCGCATCCGGCAATATGGAGACCGGTGGATTCTTACGCACAAGACGCCCGCCGAAAATTCCGCGGCCAACGCGCACAAAGTACGCGCAGAAACGGAAACGGAGATCGAGGACGGCCGTCCCCTGGCTGCCATTTTAGAGCGGCTGGGATATAGTCCCGTTTTCGTATATGAAAAACTGCGGACCGAATGGGCAGATAATGAAGGACACATCGTGGTGGATGTGACCCCGATCGGAGACTTCGCGGAGTTGGAAGGGGAATCCGAATGGATTGACCGAGTGGCCGCGAAACTGGGAATTCTTCCAGAAAAATATCTGAAAGCGAGTTACGGGCAACTGTTTCAAGACTGGAAACGCGCGACGCGGCACGCCGCGACCAACATGACGTTTGCCGAGATCGACACCCAGGAAACGAGCCCAATCAAGCGTTAAAAGCGGTGCCTGCACAGGGTCTTTTCCCAAGATGGTAGAGGTCCAAAATAGCTACGTGCGCCTCAGATCGGTTGCAGGCGGTCGAGTTTTCCTCAGGCTGTTCTTTGCATGCAAGCAGGTTTGGTTTATGGTCTCATGTGAAACGAACTGTTCTGCCGATAGAGTGTAGAGAGAGTCCGACCGATACCAAGGAATGAAAGGAACTGGATGCGATCTGGCCATAAAACACCACTGAAGCCGGCAGGGAAACAACAAGCCGGAAAAGCCAAGAACAAAATCCAAAAGAACCAAGGTCCGGTGCAGCCGGTTGCGAAAGGCAAGAGAATGTTGCCATCCGCGAACAAACAGACCGCTGCCACGTCCGCGATTCGTGGTCCCGCCGCTTCCTCAGTAAAGAACCAGCGCGGCGCGAAGGTTGCATTGATTTCATCGCAGCTGGCGTATCAAGGGCCGTTGTTCGATGTGTACACCGATTATGTGCGTGAGCCGGAAGGAGAAACTGCTCGACGCGATGTCATTCGCCACTCCGGTTCCGTCGTGATTCTCGCGGTGGACGATACGAGCAATCCGGCCGACCCGATGATTGTTGTCGAGCGCCAGTATCGCCATGCCGCCGGGCAATATATGTGGGAAATTCCTGCCGGACGCAAAGAGCCGGAAGAGGCTACGCTGCCCGGCGCGAAACGGGAGTTACTGGAAGAGACCGGATATATTGCCAAACGCTGGACCAAGCTGGCGCGGTTCTTCGTAAGTCCGGGATTTCTGGGCGAGTGGATGCAGGTGTACATCGCAGAGGGGTTAAGCTGCGGGCAGTCCGCGCCGGATGAAGATGAATATATCGAACACCGGCAGATTCCGTTTTCGCAAGCAATGGAGTGGGTGGAGAGCGGAAAGATTATCGACGCAAAATCGATTGTCGCGATTCTGCTCTATGCGCGCCGGCGTTCAGCGGCCATTTTGTAGAACAGCCATTTACCCGCAGCGCGGCTCGACACGACATGGGCCGCGCTTCCCACACAATCCGTCGTGGTTCTCGTCTTCCGCTATTTTTGCAAAACCGCCGCGCGTGCCGGCAACGTCGGATTATTTTCCATACTCTCCTCATAACGATTTCCCGCTTCCCGCGTCTATATTCGCAGGATCCCCTCGCGGTTTCCGATCTGTATTGGAGAGGTGCGTGTTCCGTGTCTCAGCATAAAGGCAAAGTAAAGTGGTTCAACAATGCAAAAGGATTCGGATTCATCGGGCGGGAAGACGGCCCCGATGTGTTCGTGCACTACACGGCGATTCAGACTGAGGGCTACAAGAGTCTGAAGGAAGGCGACCCGGTCGAGTTTGACATCGTTCAGGGAGAGAAAGGACCGCAGGCGGACCAGGTATTGCGGTTGCAAGACGCTCTGCAAGACTGAAAGAGATTGTCGAGACGGGGGGCGCGAATAGCCAAATCTTTGCGAATGCTCGAGTCCGTGTGCGTCGACGCGTCTGTCTACAGTTGCGTCGACGCGCAATGGGGCAATAAGTTTTCTTGCTACTGAAATCGATATGTTTTGGAGAATCCCCGGCCTTGTGCCGGGTTTTATTTTTTACCTGTACAGTGCGATGATGCCATCGAGGAGCGGAATTCCCGGATCTCGTATCGCCATGGAAAATCGCCAGATTGCACAAATACTCTCCGAGACGGCCGATCTGCTGGAAGTGAGCGCGGCAGACTCGTTCCGGATTCGTTCTTACCGGCGCGCCGCGGAAGTGGTGGAATCCAGCACAGTAGCAGTGGGACAGTTGGCGGCAGAGCCAAAGAAACTGCTGGAGTTGCCAGGGATCGGCAAGGGAATGGCGGCGAACATCGTCGAGCTGGAGCGGACGGGTGCGCTGGGGTTGCACCAGGAAATGCTGGCCCGCTACAAACCATCGATGCTGGAGCTGTTGCGGTTGCCGGGCATGGGGCCAAAGACGGTGGCGCTGTTCTGGGATGCGGCCCAGATATCGAGCATCGATGAACTGGAAACCGCGTGCCGGGAGGGGCGGCTGGATAACCTGCCGCGATGTGGACCCAAGCAAGTGGCAAAACTGCTCCAAGGCATCTCCGACTACCGCAAACATGCCGGAAGATTTCATCTAGACGATGCCGAGCTAGCGGCGGAGAGACTGACGGAGTACCTCGGTAGTTTTCCTGGAATCGAGCGAGTGACGCCGGCTGGCTCACTGCGGCGAGGGCGCGATACGGTGGGAGACCTGGATTTTCTGGTGACCGGGCCGGCCTGCGCGGAAGATAGGGTGGCGGCCGTGGTGGAACATGTGGCGGGCTACCCTCCCATCGCCGACGTGATTGGCAAGGGTCAGAACAAGGTGAGCTTTCGTCTGCGCCAGGGCTTGCAGGTGGACGTGCGAATGTTGCCGGAAAAAAGCTATGGCGCCGCGCTGCAATACTTTACCGGCTCCAAGCTGCACAATGTGAAGCTGCGCCAGCGCGCTTTGAAAATGGGCTACACCCTGAACGAATATGCGTTAGCGAGGTTGGACGACGGCAGTGCGCTTCCCAGCAGCACAGAGGAGGAGATTTATGCGGCACTGGGGATGGACTGGATTCCACCGGAACTGCGCGAAGATCTGGGGGAGATCGAAGCAGCGGCGCAACACCGGTTGCCGGTGCTGATCGAGCAGTCTGACATTCGCGGCGATTTGCATATGCACACGAGCGCGACGGACGGAAAAAATACGATACGCGAGATGGCGGAGGCGGCGCTGGAACGCGGATACAGCTACATCGCCATCACGGACCACTCAAAAAATCTTGCCATGACGAATGGATTGGACGATGCGCGCGCGCTGGAGCATATCGCGCGGATTCGCGCAGTGGATCGTGAGATGGCGGGCTCGATCCGAATTTTTCCAGGAATTGAAGTCGACATTCTTGTGGACGGAGCGCTCGATCTTTCCGATGATGTGCTGGCGCAGATGGATGTGGTAGTGGCCAGCGTGCATTCCTATTTCAACCAGCCCACGGAGCAGATGACGAAGCGCATTCTGCGGGCCATTGAAAACCCCTTCGTGCGCATTCTTGGGCATCCGACCGGGCGGCTGTTGCTGCGCCGGGAACCGTACGAGTTCGACCTTGACGCAGTCCTTCGCCGCTCAGCGGAGCTGGGCGTTGCCGTCGAGCACAATGCATATCCTGACCGCCTCGACCTGAATGATCGCAATCTACGGCGCGCAAAAGAGTTGGGCTGCAAAATTGTCGTGAATACTGACGCCCATCACACCTCGCATCTGGAGAAAATGCGCTATGGCATCCGCCAGTTGCGTCGAGCTGGGTTGCAGGCTAATGACGTCTTGAACACGCGGTCAGCGGACGACCTACTGCGGGGGTTTCGTCACCGGATTCTCTGAAACTTTGTCTCTTGATCTCGCCCGATTCCGAGTAAACTGCTTGCAACCATGAATACACCCGATTCGCCACTCCCAGATTCGCGGCCCCCCAATGTCGGTGCGCTAGAGATGGAGGAAATAGAGCCAACAGAACCCTGGCGTCCTCTTGTGGTTCCCGCGATTGTCGTGGTCATTGGACTGGCGATCGCCTGGGCATTGTTTGCTCATTTTGGGCGATCGAAGCCGGATGCATCCGGCACTGTGCTGCGGGTAGTTGCGTACCCAGTCCAGGTGGATGCCGGGAACTCACAGACCGGGCCGGGGTTGCCCGGCTTGGTTCCTGAGCAGGATGAGATGGTCCTACTGGTGCAGGCCAGGGTCACAAATATTAGCGAACAGCCGATAACGATCTTCGATCTGATGTCGGATGTGAAGCTGAAGGGTGAAGCCAATCAGAGCTTGGCAGCCTTGCCAGGGGATATCGATCGGTTCATGCAGCGATTTCCTGAACTAAAGTCGTTGAGCATGTCCCCCTTGGCGCGCCACCAAGTGATTGCGCCGGGACAGTCGGCGGAAGGCCTGATGATATTCGCGTATCCCTGGACGAAAGAACAGTGGAGCCAGCACAAAGGCGCGCAGCTCATCGTCAGTTTTCAACACGCGCGCACCTTGACTTTGCCGCTGGAATAGCGCGTATCGAGTCTACGTTTAGGATGCCTGCAGATGCGTCGCTCGCGCTGTCATCCGTGGAAGGTGCACGGCGCACAATCTTGAACGCGGTCCTCAATCTTTGAACCGGAATTACGGGACGAAGGATTTGGGCGTGTTTTTGGGTGTCGACAAATAGCCGGAAACTTGATCTTTGCCGATTTGATTGATGACGACTTCAAACAGCATGGGCGGGTTGCCCGCATAGAACTGCAATGGCTCGTCGAGATCGCGGTTCTTCTTCTCCACACGCTTGTCGTCGGAAAACACATACAACGTATAGCGCGAATGCTTGGTATCGGCCTTGCGCAGCTGCAATTTGACGATTGAAACAGACGTCGCGGGTTGCCCTTTGCGCAGGGTAAATTCAATGTAATTGCGATCTCCCAGGTGCTTCAGGTAGTTCAGTTGCTCGGAATTGGTCGCGATCAAGCCGCTCTGCACTCCCATGTCCCCGACGACGGCATGCAACTGCTGCTCCGTACTGGCAAGCTCTTGGCGGGTGTTGACGACCTCCTGCTTGACGCCTCCCACAGCGGTTTGCACGTTGGACACGGATTGGGAAACGTCACTCACTTTTTTACGGGTTGCGGCCTCCTGCTGGGCTATCCGAGTGTCCGCCACCTGCTGTTGGTGCAAGATGCCTTGAGCGCGCAATTCAATCTGGCGTTGCGTAATTCCAAGTTTTGCGCCAAATTCTTCATTGGTTGCATGGAGCTGCCGCCACATCTCGGCCTGTTGCGCGGCAAGGTGGTCGACATATTCCTGCGACTGAGTCAATTTGGTTGCTGTTGTATCCAGACGGTTTTGCAGAAAATAATTCCACACCAGCGCGCTGAGCGCAAGGAGCAGTGAAAGGCCTGCAATCAGGATCAACAAGGCGGAATGAGATCTCTCGTCCCCGTACAAGTCATCTTCGGGCATTCCAAAAGCTCCGGTGCATCGCAAGACGGATTAGAAGAAAAACTGGCGATTCGCAGCCAGTTGTGTACGACCGGCTGGCACACCCTAGATTTTCACAAAACGATCACACACACAAATCACACATAAGCGGATGCGGAGCAATGGATCGACCACCGCCACAGATGGGTGATCGCCGTATCTTTCGCCGCACGGCTTGCTGACAGCGCCGGATGGCTGGGTTATAACGGAAAGTTGGGGTTATGGCGGAGACCATGTCCTGCAGCATGGATGCGAGGGATGAAAACGTGGGACTGAGAGGCGCGGTTTCACTGGTCAAAGCCGGCGAATGCTGAAGACGCGAGAATGACGAGGGTCCTTGTCGCACTGTAATATCATCGTGGAAGCCGGTCTCGCGCGAATCGCGATCGGACGCTGCACATGAGAGAAAAGTAGTCTGGAGAACAATAATATGGCTATGACTGCCGCGGCACGCGGGCTGGAAGATATCGTTGCTTCCGACTCAGGAATTTGTCTGATTGATGGAGAAGCGGGTGTCCTGGCATACCGCGGCATCGATATTCATGAACTGGCGGAGAAATCGACGTTCCCGGAAACGGCCTATCTGTTGTGGTTTGGACGTCTGCCTTCCAGCACGGAACTCGCGGAATTCAATCGACATCTGGCCGCGGGCCGGGTTCTGCCGCCAGAGGTAGTGCGGCTGATCGAAGCGTTGCCGAAGGATGCCTTGCCGATGGCAGTCCTGCGCACCGCAGTCTCCGCGCTCAGCATGTACGACCCGGACCAGGAATCCATTACGCACGAGGCGAATGTGCGCAAAGCCTTCCGCCTGACCTCGCAAATCCCAATGATTATTGCGATTTTTGACCGCGTTCGCAAAGGAAAATCGATCGTTCCGCCCGATCCTTCGCTGAGTCATGCAGGCAACTTTCTATGGATGCTGAATGGTGAGAAGCCTTCCGCGACGGCGGAGCGTGCGCTGGATGTAGCCCTGATTCTGCACGCAGACCATGAATTCAACGCCTCGACCTTCGCTGCGCGGGTCATCGCTGCTACGCTGTCGGACATGCATTCGGCCATCACCGGCGCGATTGGCGCGTTGAAGGGATCGCTGCACGGCGGCGCGAACGAGGCCGTGATGCGCATCCTGTTCGCAATCGACAAGGCAGGCGCGGACCCGGTGGAGTATGTGCGGCAGATGCTGGCCGACAAGAAGAAAATTCCTGGCTTCGGACATCGCGTGTATCACACAGAAGATCCGCGCGCGACGCATCTTCGCCGCATGTCGCAGGACCTGGGGCGCGCGGACGGCAATCCAAAATGGTTCGACATGTCCCGCAAGATCGAGCTGTTTGTGAAAGAGGAAAAGAAGCTCAACGCCAACGTGGATTTTTATTCGGCTTCAACCTACACCACGCTGGGTATCGACGTCGATTTGTTCACGCCGATCTTCGCTGTCAGCCGCATTGCCGGCTGGTCGGCGCATGCGATCGAGCAATTTGAGGACAATCGGCTAATTCGCCCACGCGCCGAATACACCGGTCCGGCCTACCCGAACAAGTATATTGCGATCGAGAATCGGTAACAGTTGCCAGCTGCGCTACTTTTTGACAGTCGAACTAGCATGCGGATATCTGGCCAGCAAGAGTTGCGCTTCATCGATATTGAGCGGATCAAGAAGCAGCGCCGTGGTATTTCCGATACGAGGCATCCGCACGCGAAAAAAATATCGTTGATCAGGCTTCGCGTTGAACCCGTATAAGGCGACGTCGTGAGGCTGATGGACCTTCGATTGCGTGCTGACGCACAAATGATGTTCGCCCGACTCAACGGTGAAAAAAAAGATAGGAGTTTTCTTGATCTGCACCCATCCATTTGCCATCCAAACCTACACGAATGGTTGGACTAATATTGAAAAGATTTGAAATTCCAGGCGGAATCCAATCTTCAATAATGTAGACCTGCGCTTTTCCCGCTATGGGAGTCGCTAGCGGATGCTGGCTGCCCGACCTGTCCACATGAAAGTTTACGTGTAATGACCCGCAGGCGGATTCCGCTTGTCGAACGGTCGGCGCGTTCTGCGCTGTAGCGATCCAGGGAAGCAGAAGACAGACGAAAAGCACGCAGGCGCATTTCATAAATGTTTCCTCGATTTTGAAATTTTAAACCCTCAAACCGAAATCACGGTACTTCGTCTCATGCGGACGGTATGGCACAATAAAAGGTTTGCTTGAGGCGCTTTTGAGATGACGACAAACGTCCTGCGCTCGGCGTTCATTGCGCTGTCGCAGAACAAACAGTTGCGGGCCTTTGCGGAACATTCCAGCATGGGACAAAAAATGTCCGGGCGCTTCATTGCCGGCCTGCAGGTCTCCGATGCTTTGCGTGTTGCCGAGACACTCAATCGGGAAGGGATTCCCGTTTCACTCGACAGCCTCGGAGAGAATGTTTCAACCCCGGAGGAGGCGCAGCGCGCCGCCCAAATCTATCATCAATTGCTGGATGCGATCCAACGGCGCGGCCTTCAGGCCAACGTGAGCGTGAAGTTGACGCAGATGGGCATGAACATCAGCCCGTCGATTGCGCGCCAGATTACCAGCGACCTAGTCGACCACGCGGCCGCCGCCGATAGCTTTCTCCGCGTGGATATGGAGGGCAGCGACTGGACGCAGACAACCATCGAGATGACCCGCAACCTGCATGCGATGCCAAACCATCGCGGACGCGTCGGCACCGTGTTGCAGTCGTATTTATACCGCTGCGAGAATGATGTTCACACGCTGTTGGCGGACGGCATTCGCATCCGGCTCTGCAAAGGGGCATACAAGGAACCGCCGAACCTGGCGTTCCCGGACAAGAAGGATATGGATGCCAACTACGTGAAACTCATGAAGATTCTGTTGACCAGCGGCGTCTATCATGGCCTGGCCACGCACGATGAAGCCATCATTCGCGCGACGAAAAGATTTGTCGAAGAAGAAGGCATCGACAAGCGCAGCTTTGAATTTCAGATGCTCTACGGTGTAAGGCGGGATCTGCAAAGTTCGCTGGTGAAGGAAGGCTATGGCATGCGCGTCTACGTTCCGTTCGGCACGGAATGGTATCCATACTTTATGCGTCGTCTGGCGGAACGCCCCGCGAACGTTCTGTTCCTAGCCAAGAACCTGTTGAAATGAGCTGGACAGGATGGGAATGTCACGAACACGCCAAATACATTGACATGCGCGTCGGATCGAGTGCTCGGCTCACATGTCGTCGTAGCTGCGGGTATTACGGCGTTCGGTGCGACGCTCTCCGCCTCCCCGCAACAGGTCCAAGGTGGTACGGATGGTGTTCATCCATCCACCGATCTGCCGCAACGGCGCCATCACATTGTCCTGAATGGTACGAGCACCCCGTGCAACACCGTCGAGCGTATCCGTCACCATACCGTCGATGCGAGTAACCTGGTGACGCGTTTTGCCGGTCACGTCTTTGACCACGCCATCGATGTAGTCCACCTGCTGACGCAGCGTCTCAGTTGCCTTTTGTACATTTTCCGTGATGGCGCGAACACGCGGCGCTATATCCTCGACCGTCTCCATCAGATTGGCGGAAGCCTCAACTATGGTATGCACTTCCTCCTGCAGCCGATCGGCCTGCTCCATGATTTTGCGTTGAGCGGCCTTGGCTGTGACTGCAAACGCGAGCAAAATAATCGTCTGCAACAGCACCGCAAACGTCACCATTCCAGTAAACACAAGAAAAACCATGGATCCGGTCGGCATGAAGGCCCCCTAATTACGAATTTTGCATTTGCAGACCATGTACGCCTCGATCCGCCGAGCGAATGAGGCTGGCGAACAGCCAAATTCCTGACGCAAGAGAAGGCGGATACAGTCCTAGCAGACTGCTGGGATGAACCGGCAAGGACGTCTCCGCAGCCTGCCGTTGAGATGCGCTAAAAGCGATTTTCGGCTGCACCGCCGCGAAACTCTTCATCATCTTGTGAGACCGAATTGCGCTCGGCATCCATTTTGTTGCCTGCAACGCGGTCCACGATTCCGCTCCAGCGCTCGCGGCCCTTTTCAGCCACGTCCCTGCCACGCTCGGCAAAGTCATTCATTTGCTCGCGGCCGCGGTCCACCACGGAATTGATCTGGTCACGTGCCTCTCGACTGCGGGCTGTAACGTATTCCTTGCTGTCTTTAGCGCCGCTAATCAGACCTTCTCGCAGCTCACGCCCTGCTTTGGGGGCAAATAGTACACCAAGTAACGCGCCGAGACCAAGGCCCGCGATAAACCAGCCAATCCCTGTCGTTTCCTGCTCTGCCATTTGGTTATCTCCTTCGCGCGCTTGAATATACGCGGTCATCTGGATAGTAGCAAAAGGCCAGTGGCCCGGCAATGCGATTCCCACAAGGACGTCACCGAGACGGCAACGGTCGCGTCGCACGGCCGTTGGATCCCGAATCGATATGATCGCGCATTACGCCACTCCCTACGTGGACGAGGCAATTGCCGTCGAAGTTGCCTATGGCAGTAATGTGGAGTGGCGAAGACCCCCTTATTGCAGAAGATTTCCGTGGGGCGCTTCCCGTTGGAAGTCTTTCACTGAATTCTGATGGGGATTGGATCTTCAGCAGAAATTCCTGTGATGAGATGGATATAGTAAGAGCGGGACTCCCGCAGGATGCAGTGCGGATGGCAGCAGTCCGAGGTACGATCTGCCGATCAAATTGCAATTTTCTCGATAGGCCGCTACATCTGCATCCAAATGTAGCGTCAAGGGGAATTCATGATCGATACTCCGCAGCAACGTCCTGGTGGTTATCTGACTATCACTCTGCACGCACATTTGCCATATGTGGTGAATCACGGCACATGGCCGCACGGCCTGGAGTGGTTGCTGGAGGCAGCCGCAGAGACATATTTGCCATTGCTGCGTGTCGTACGCAATCTGGAAAGGGATGGAATTGCGCTACGGGCCAATCTGAACCTCTCACCGATTCTGTTAGAGCAGCTGGCGCACCCTGTCTTTCGCACGGAATTTCCAAAATATCTGAAACGCAAGATCACGGCCGCGAATGAAGATGAGGCCTATTTCAATCAAAATGGTGAACCGCATCTGGCTGGAACGGCCCGCTACTGGCGCGGCTATTTCGAGGAGGCGCTGAACGACTTTCAATCGATGGGCGGAGACATCGTCCGCGGATTTCGCGAGGCGGCGGACCGCGGACTCCTGGACATTCTTACCTGCGGCGCGACACATGGATATTTTCCTCTGCTGGGCACCGACGAGTCGATCCGCGCCCAGGTACAGACCGGCGTGGCGACACATGAGCGGCATATCGGCAAACATCCGCGCGGCATGTGGCTGCCGGAATGCGCCTATCGTCCGGCGGGAATGTGGAGCTATCCGGTTATTCCCCACGGCAGCAGCGAGCCCTGGCCTTCATTTGACCGCAAAGGTGTGGAAGAGCCGCTGGAAGATGCCAAGATCGATTACTGCTTTGTGGATACTCACCTGGTGGAAGAGTCCGTGTTATTCACACCTTATGAGCTGCGCGCGGGTGGAGCGGTTGGCGTCGCCGCATCGCTGGCGGTCGAGACCTGCGAGCCCCATCACTCTCTGTACAAGCCATACTATGTGGATGGACCTCGCGCACACCGCAGGCCGGTGACGATTTTCCCACGCGATCCCCGCACCGGATTGCAAGTGTGGAGCGGAGACGCGGGATATCCGGGCGATGGTAATTATCTTGATTTCCATAAGAAGCGCTTCCCGGGCGGCCATCGGTACTGGCAAGTGACGGGTTCAAAGATCGACATGGCCTATAAAACGCCGTACTTCCCGGAGAAGGCAGCAGCGAGGACTAAATCGCACGCCGAACACTTTGTCAATCTCGTCGTCGATTCACTCAAACCCGGATTCAAAGATCCGGTCCCGTCGATTTTGACCTCTCCATTCGACGCGGAACTGCTCGGCCACTGGTGGTTCGAGGGGCCGATGTGGCTGGAACACGTGGCTCGCATCATGGCCAAGGCCGACATTCCCGTGGCGTTGACCAGTGGCGCCAGCTATCTCGATCGATATCCGCCGGACACCTTTCTCGCGTTGCCGGAAGGCTCGTGGGGGAAAAATGGCACCAGCGAAGCGTGGCTGAACCCCGATACACGCTGGACATGGGGATACCTATATCCAGCTGAAGTCGCGGTCCGCGATGCGGCCGGCTCGGACCGATGGAAGGAGAGTCCGCAGGGAGAACGCATCCTGAAGCAGTTGTGCCGGGAATTGCTGCTGCTGGAATCTTCCGACTGGCAGTTCCTGATCACGACAGAAGCGGCGCGCGACTACGCCGAAGGTCGTTTCAAGGGGCATCTAGCTGCCTTCCGCACGATCGAGATGATGTGGCAACTGCATTGCGGCGGGGGCATGTTGAGTAGCGACGACGAAGCAAAACTGAGCAAAATAGAAACTCAGGACAGTGTGTTTGCACATCTCGATCCCAGCCTGTGGGCGCGACAATCGAGCAGTTCGGATGCCTCGGGAACGGTCTAATCTATCGTTCGCGCGCCAGGCGCGCGACGTGGCCAGCGATTACGCGATCTTCATCCGCCGGTAGAACATAGACCGCAATCTTCGATCCTTGCCGGCTAATGTTTTGCGGGCCTGACTGCGTGACAGCGTTGGTCTCTAGACTGAGAGCGAGGCCGAACGCATCCAGTCCAGCGCAAATCTGGGCACGAGTGATTGGATCGTGTTCACCGATGCCCCCGGAAAAGACAAGGGCGTCCAAACCGCCCAGCAGAGCGATGTAACCGCCGATCATTTTCTTGGCAGACAAAACGAATGCGTCAATGGCGAGCATGGCCTGGGAATTGCCGCGATTCGCGGCCTCGCGCAAGATGCGCATGTCATTGGAGAGGCCAGAGAGGGCCAGCATGCCGGAATGCCTGTTCAGCATTTGCTCTACGGCGTCGGTTGCATTGTCCGCGCTGCCCGTCTGGAGGCGCAGCAGGTAGAAGATCAGACCTGGGTCAAGATCTCCCGGGCGCGTGCCCATGAGAATGCCGCCACAAGGAGTCAGCCCCATCGAGACATCGATGGCTTTTCCACGATAAATGGCCGTAACGCTGGCCCCACTGCCCAGATGCGCATCAATCAGACGGTCTGGAACCTGAGCCGATGGGAACAGGTCGGGGACACTTCCATCCTGAAATTGTTGCACGATCGACTCGCACGCCAGGCCGTGAAAGCCATAGCGGTGCACGCCGCGGTCGCGAATCTCCTTGGGCAGCGGATAAATCGATGCAACCTCCGGTAGGTCTTGATCGAAGATCGTGTCGAAGCATGCGTAATTGTCGATGCCAGGAAAGCTCTCCTTCGCTTCCCGAATGATTTCGAGCCCGATGGGCTGATGCAGAGGGGCAAAGCAGGTCGCGTTCTCTATTTCGGTCAATACATCTTTTGTAATCCGCTGATGTGCGTTCAACTTCGGGCCAGTGTGGACGATGCGATGGCCGATGGCGGCTGGACGCGTCAGTCCCGGTTGCTGCAGGAGAGCCGCAATCCTTCGCACCGCATCGCGAGTCGAGCGAAGTTCCGACGGCGCAGATTCAGATAGAAGAATTTCTCGTTCTCCATCCTGAAAAGCATAAAAATGGAGCTGCGCCTTGGGCGTGCCGATGCCGCCAGCCTCGCCATAGTTCAGCAGGCTGAGCGCCGTGCCGTCTGCGATATAAATAGAAAATTTGATCGACGATGAGCCGCCGTTAAAAACAAGGATTGGCAAGTGCTGCAGGTCCATTCTCATCCCAAGGGCCACTTCCACTCTCGAATTTCCTTTCTGTCGATCCCATTTTCATGGGCATACGCAACGGCGTCGGTGATCTGGTCTTTCAGCCACTCTTTGGTGTGGGCCCCGGTGGTGTGCAGTTTTGGCACGCGGTCAATCGCGTCGATCGCGAGGTTGAACCGGTCAACCTGATTCAAAATGGCAAGTTCGAGAGGCGTGTTGATGTTTCCTTTTTCTTTGTAGCCGCGCACGTGCAGGTTCTCATGGTTGGTCCGTCGGTAGGTCAACTTATGGATCAGCCATGGATAGCCGTGAAAATTGAAGATAATCGGCTTGTTCTGAGTAAACAGGGAGTCGAAATCGCGGTCCGACAATCCGTGAGGATGTTCCGTGTCCGGTTCGAGCTTAAACAAATCGACTACATTCACGAAACGAATCTTTAGCTCAGGAAAACGCTCGCGCAGAATTGCGACGGCAGCGAGCGATTCCATGGTGGCAATATCGCCGGCCGTCGCCATGACCAGATCGGGCTCAGCATCCTGGTCGTTACTGGCCCAATTCCAGATGCCAATGCCCTTGGTGCAATGTCGCACCGCTTCCTCAATGCTCAGGTACTGCAAGTGAGGTTGTTTGTCCGCCACGATGACATTGACGTAATTTGTACTGCGCAAGCAATGGTCGCCAACGCTCAACAGACAATTGGCGTCGGGCGGCAGATAGATCCGTGTCACCCCCGCGCTCTTATTGGTGACGATATCCAGAAATCCAGGATCCTGATGAGTGAAACCGTTGTGGTCCTGCCGCCAGACCAGCGAGGTGATCAAGATGTTCAGCGAAGAAATGGAGGCGCGCCATTTCACTTCGGTTTTGCACTTCTCCAGCCATTTGGCATGCTGATTGAACATGGAATCGATGACGTGGACAAAGGCCTCATACGAGGCGAACAAACCATGCCGCCCGGTCAGAACATATCCTTCGAACCATCCCTCCAAGGTGTGCTCGCTAAGCATCTCCATGACACGGCCATCGGTAGAGAGCTCGCCGCCATCCTGGTCCTCGGGCTTGAATTCTGCCAACCAGGTTTTCTTGCTAGCTTCATAGATTGCCTGGAGACGGTTGGAGGCGGTTTCGTCCGGGCCGAAGACACGAAAACTGCTCATATTCCTGCGCATGGTTTCCGCCAGAAAATGCGCGAGCACCTCGGTCGGTCCCGTTTCGGTTGTCCCCGGATGCGTCACCGGGAACGCAAAGTCTCGAAAATCTGGCAATCTCAACGCCTTTCGCAGCACGCCACCATTGGCATGTGGGTTGGCGCTCAAACGTCGATTGCCTTTGGGCGCCAACTCCTTCAATTCGGGGATCAGCGCACCGCTCGCATCGAACAATTCCTCGGGCTTGTAACTGCGCAGCCAGTCTTCCAGCACATGCAGATGGGCAGGATTGGTGGTGACGTCAAGGATGGGTACCTGGTGCGCCCGCCAGAATCCTTCCAGTTTGTGCCCGTCCAGTTCCTTCGGGCAAGTCCAGCCCTTCGGGCTTTTTAGAATCACCATGGGCCATCGGGGGCGGTCGACCGTATTCGTGCTTCGAGCGTGTTGCTGGATGGAACGGATCTCGCGAATGCAGTGCTCCAAAGTGGCAGCCATTTTCTGGTGCATGACTGGCGGATCGTCACCCTCGACGACATACGGCGTCCATCCATAGCCCTGGAACAATTTTTCAAGTTCCTCGGAGGAAATACGGGCGAATATCGTAGGGTTGGCGATTTTATATCCATTTAGGTGAAGGATCGGCAGGACCGCGCCGTCACGAATGGGATTGAGAAATTTGTTGGAGTGCCACGATGTGGCGAGAGGACCGGTTTCCGCTTCGCCATCTCCAACCACAACGGTGGCGATGAGATCGGGATTGTCGAATACGGCTCCAAATGCGTGCGATATGCTATAGCCCAGTTCGCCGCCTTCATGAATCGAGCCTGGCGTTTCCGGGGTGCAATGGCTGCCGATTCCTCCGGGAAAGGAAAATTCCTTGAGAAATTTCCGCAGCCCCGCTTCATCCTGACTCTTGTCGGGATAGACCTCAGAATAGGTCCCCTCCAAATAGGCATTCGACAGCGTAGCGGGAGCGCCGTGGCCTGGACCGGAAATATAAATCATGTTCAAGTCATATTTTTTGATGAGCCGGTTCAGATGAACCCAGGTGAATGTCTGGCCGGGGTCCGATCCCCAATGTCCGAGCAGCCGCTGCTTGATATGCTCGGGCTTCAGCGGCTCTTTCAGCAGCGGATTCTGCCGCAGATAGAGCATACCGGCGCAGAGGTAATTGCAAGCATGCCAGTAGGCATCCATCTTTCGTAGTTCATCCGCCGCAAGCGGATGGGTACCTGGAACTCTTTTGGAACCAGCGGCGGAGCGACGCGGGGAAGCGATGCGGGTGTCAGTGTTCATGAGAACCTCCCATGGTTGCGGTACTCCTCTAGACTAGACGGCCTAAATGGGAGGTTAGGCTGTGGAAGATTTCTATACACCACAACTTGATTCGATAGAAACAATTCCATCGTTTTTCATTCGCCATGTACTTCCGTGGCCGAGACAATTTTTCCTCGAAACATGCGATAGACAAACACAAAATATCCAATGGCCAGTAGAATGCCGAAAGACCACCAGACCAGCCCAACCTCCAGCCCATGATGGCCGGCGAGCGAGTTTGCGATGGTGATGTCTTGCGCCGCGTTGCGGCTGGATGGCAGCAGGACCGGACACAGACCCACAGCCGCCCCGGCCAGCATCAGCGCGAGATAGAAACAGGAGCACAGAAATGCCGGAAAATCTCTGGCACTGCGCGAGTACAGCAAGATGCCGAATAGGCTGGCAACCACGCCCACAGGAATGAGAAATGCAACCGGATAATGAAAGTAACTCAGCAAGACTGCGGGCCGAACTACCATGGTGGCCGTCAGGCTGATGATCGTGAGCAACAGCAGAACGATCCACGAGCGCTGCGCCAGTTGTCGCGCTCGCGCCTGCAAGTCTGTGCTGGTTTTTACCGCCAGATACAGGCTGCCATGGATGCCGAGCGCGACCAACGCGACCAGGCCGCCGATGACTGTGTACCAATCCAAGATACCGGGATTCGGACCCACTCGCCAGTTGGTCCACAACGGAGCGAAGAAATAGCCATCAGCGTTCAGAGGAACTCCGCGGATGACATTGGCCAACGCGGCGCCAAGAAAAATCGCGAGCAGGATGCTGGAAATGGCAAACGATCCATCGAAGAACCCGCGCCACACCACAGTGCCGAAATGCGACCGCAGCTCGACGCCGATACCGCGCAGGATCAGCAGCCACAACACAATCATCAGGGGCAGATAAAATCCGCTGAACGAAGAAGCGTAGAGCAGAGGAAAGGCAAAATACAGCGTTCCGCCCCCCGCCAGGAGCCAGACTTCATTGCCATCCCAAACTGGACCAATGGTACGCAGGATGGTGTCGCGATCCTGGTGCGATCGACCGACCAGGAAATGCGCGATGCCCACTCCAATATCGAAACCATCGAGAACCACATATGCCACCAGCATCAATGCGACAATCCAGAACCAGATGAAGCCCATCGCGGTATCTCCTGTACATTGCCTATGCAACGCTGACCGGTGCGCCAGTATGGATGCCGGCCGCGGGGGTGCGCTGCGGCCCACGCGCGAGTTCGGCATAAATCAGGAAGACAAACAGGATCGACAGGATTGCGTATAGTCCCATGAACCCGAGCAAAGTAAACAGAGCATTCCCTGCCGATACATACTGGGAATATCCCTGGGTAGTACGCATCAGCCCGTACACCAGCCAGGGTTGCCTGCCCACCTCGGCCGTCATCCAGCCGGCAATATTGGCCACGTATGGCAGTGGAAAGCTCAACATCAGCGGCCACAGCAGCCACTTCGCCTGGAACAACTTCCCGCGCCACAGCCATACTACGGCCAGCACCATCAGGGCGACGAAATAGGTGCCCAGACCGGCCATGATGTGATAGGCGAAGAACAGCAGGGGAATGTTCGTCGGCCACTCGTCTCTGGGATAATTGTTCAGACCCTTCACCTCCGCCGTGGTGGTGCCATAGATCAAAAAGCTGAGCACCTTGTTGACGACAAGCGGATTGTCGATCTGTTGCTGCGAGACATTCGGCTGGCCCATCAAGACCATGGGCGCGCCCTTCGCTGAATTGAAAAGCCCTTCCATCGCGGCGGTGGTTGCCGGCTGATGGTGCGCCATGTATTTTCCGTGCAAATCTCCGCTGGGAAAGATCTGGAAGATGCAGGCAATCACGCCTGCGACGATGCCCACGCGTAGAAAAGCGCGGCCATAGTCCGAGAATTTGTTTTCCAGCAGGTAAAACGCGCCGACGGAACACATGACGAAAGCCCCCGTAATGACCGCCCCGCTCATATTGTGGGCATATTGCAGCAGCGCCCAGTGATTCAGCAGCAGCTTCCAGAAGCTGGTCACTTCATAAGTGCCGTTGGCCAGCACGCGATAGGCGACCGGATGCTGCATCCAGGCATCGGTGACGATGATGAAAAATCCTGAGATCCAGGAGCCGAGAAATACCAGAAAGGCCGCTGTCCAATGCTGCCACCGGGACAGGCGCTTTTCTCCGTAGAGAAACAGTCCGAGAAATGCCGACTCCAGAAAGAAGGAAAAGACACCTTCCATGGCCAGCGGCTGGCCGATCACGCCTCCGGTCATGCGTGAAAACTGGGCCCAGTTGGTGCCGAACTGAAATTCCATTGGAATCCCAGTGACCACGCCCATGATGAAATTGATGCCGAAGATGCGCGCCCAAAAGCGGGCTGCATCGTCGTACACGGGATCATTCTTGCGGATAGCGATCGTCTTGAGGATCACGATCAGCAACGCTAGGCCCATGGTGAGCTGCGGAAACAGGTAATGATATGTGATCGTAAAGGCGAAATGCAGGCGATGGAGCAATAGCGCGTCGGACATGCGGCCCCTCTTCACCACAATAGTAACGCCCAGGCCGAACAGCGGTGACATCTGTCACATGTGTTCCTCGATTGGAGTAGGAACCAGGCTAGACGAGCAATTCCAGTGCGGCCTTGCGAAGGATGGTCAGAGAGGTGCCTTTGACGGAAATAATTTCTTTGCGTTTCAACTCACTCAGAACGCGAGTGATGGATTCGCGCGTGGTGCCCAGCATGGTGGCGAGCTCTTCATGCGTAAGCGCCATGGTAATGCGGGGCTTCGCGTCGCGTTGATCCGATGTCATTTCGAGCAGGAGCCTGGCAACGCGCCCGGCAATCGACATGGAAAGTGCGAGCCGGGTAGCATCGCCCAGTGCATCGCGATACTCTCTGTTGAGCATCTTGGTGGCATGCATGCTGCCTTCAATGTGATGTTCGATGAAGTGAAGAAAGTCCTGGCGCTGAAAGGACTTCACCTGCACAGGATCGATGGCTTGCGCGGCAATCTCATACGCTGTGCCCGAGAGGGCAGCGCTCAAGCCCAGCACATCCCCGGGCTTGGCGATCCTTACCAGGAGTGTCTTTCCATCTTTGGATGAGGTGGTCAGCTTTACATGGCCGGAACATAGCACGTATACGCTGCGGGCAGTTTGCGACTCAAAAAAGAGCGTGCTGCCCGATGGCACAATCATATGCATCCCGAGGGCTTCGAATTCCACCAGGGCCTGCGGAGACAGGTTGCAGAACCAGTCGACATGCCTGTCTTTACACGTAAGACAGCCTTCGTTCTCCATCCTGTTGGAACAGTCATCCGCCATCGGCTGCACCTGCCTAACCTAGCATAGCCTAGCATAGGCTAGCCTCGATCCTTATATCTCGAATAAAGCAATGTTGAGGATACACCGAGTAGTGTGCGGTTCATGCGTCACTTGCCGATGGGACGGCAGGAACGTACAGTTATCAGGTTATGTGAATCTCAGGCCGCAGTGGTAGATCGATTCCACTGTGGATGCAGCCAGTAGGATGGAGTACCGCGGTGCGTCTTCCGTCAGGAAGAACTGCACCGCACGACCGATGATAGGTACCCGGGTGCCGTGAATTGCTCCACGCAAGAAGCGGAACCCGGGCACGATTCCGGCCGAAGAGATTTGAGGAATCCTCTTGTATCAGCCAGAGACCTACACGATTGCTCTTCTATTCATGGTCATCAGCATGCTCGGCTGGGGATCATGGGCCAACACAGTAAAACTATGCCCGACTTACAGGTTCCAGTTATTTTATTGGGACTATGGGATCGGCTTGTTCGCCGGGGCGCTGCTGTGGGGATTCACGCTCGGCTCCGTTGGACAAGCGGGACAACCATTTCTAGCGGATGTGACCGGCGCGGGAGAAGTCAGTGTCGTCTGCGCGGTCCTGGCTGGAGTCATTTTCAATATCGCGAATCTCCTGTTGGTCGCAGCCATTGAGATCGCCGGGCTGGCTGTGGCATTTCCCGTCGGCATCGGCGTGGCGCTGGTTGTGGGCGCAGTCAGCAGCTATATATTGTCACCGAATGGGAATCCGGTCCTGTTGTTTGGCGGGGTTGCGCTGGTGGTTGCCGCCATCGTGTGCGACGCCTTGGCCTATGGGATGCGAGAAAGGGGACACCGCGCCATGAGCCGTCGCGGATTGATCCTCAGCCTGGTGGCAGGCGTTTTGATGGGCAGCTTCTATCCTCTGGTCGCGCACGCAATGGATATATCGCATGCGCCTGGACCGTATGCTACCTCGTTTTATTTCGTGGTCGGCACCGGCCTGTGTGCGCTTGTTTTCAATTCTTTGTTGATGCACAAACCGCTCGATGGAAAGCCGCCGGTCGCGATGTCAGAGTATTTCAGCGCCCCGTTCCGCTGGCACGCATGGGGGGTGCTGGGCGGAGCCGTTTGGTGCACAGGCACAGTCTTTAACTTTGTCGCCTCGCGCGCGCACATCGTTGGTCCCGCAGTTTCTTATTCCATTGGCCAGGGCGCGACGATGATCTCCGCGGCATGGGGTGTGTTTGTATGGCACGAGTTCGCCGGCGCGCCACCGCGTTCGCGCAAATTGCTGGGCCTGATGTTCGTTCTTTTTCTTCTGGGGCTGTCTGCGGTTGCGTTTGCTCCCATTTTTCGCGCTCATTGACGGCAAAGGACAACGTAGCAATGAATCGATCGAAGACAATGCGGCCCATTGTTGTGGTGGGAAGCATGAATATGGACCTCGTCTCCACAGTGTCCCGGATACCGGCGGGGGGAGAAACACTGCTCGGATCCGGCTTCCAGATGTATTCGGGAGGAAAGGGCGCCAATCAAGCTGTCGCTGTCGCTCGTCTGAGCTACCCCGTCGAAATGATCGGAAAACTGGGATCGGACCTGTTCGGCGAACGCCTGCGCGCGCAGCTGCAAAGTGCCGGGGTTGGGATGGCCGGGGTCGAGACGGTGGAAGGATCCTCTGGTATTGCCGCCATCACCGTTGCCGCGACGGGAGAAAACTCGATCGTGGTAACGCAGGGAGCCAATGCCGCGGTGTCACCACTGTATGTTGAGCAGCATCGATCTCTGATTCGGAGCGCCGGCCTGGTGCTGGCGCAACTGGAAATTCCCATCGAGTCCGTGGAGCGGCTAGCCGAATTGTGCTTTCAGGAGAGGGTTCCGTTGATGCTGGATCCCGCTCCAGCGCAGGCGCTTCCCCCGAGCCTGCTGCGGCGCATTCGCTGGCTCACTCCCAATGAAACAGAAGCGGATTTTTATGTCGGACGCGTCGCGGACGACCTTGGCCAAGGCAGTGTTGATGCACGAGTTCTGCGTGAAACTGCGCGCTCCTTGTTGGCGCAGGGTCCTGGAGGCATCATTCTGAAGCTGGGTCCCCGCGGAGCGTATCTGGCCGCCGACGGGGTCGAGCAGCTCTTGCACGCAATGCCAGTCGAAGCCGTGGATACCACCGCGGCCGGCGATGCGCTGAATGGCGCGTTTGCGGTCGGGCTGATGCTGGGAAAATCTGCGCTGGAAAGTGCCAGGTTCGCTGTGGCTGCCGCGTCCGTTTCCGTCACCCGAGCGGGCGCGCAGCCTTCGATGCCGACGTTTGCTGAAGTCTCCCGGATGCTCGATGGTGGGCGATAGGAAATCTATACCGCTCCGGATGGATCTTGCCGATTGATTACGCTAGCGTGCATCGTTCGAAAAAACTCGTGATATAAGTCACTGCTGTGTGCATGCCTTCCCTCGTACAGTAGGTCTGGATGAAAATGCGCACAGAACCACAAACTCGCGCCGAAGATCGGAGAGCTTGTGACACTCCTGGCCCCCGAACCGTGAAGAAGTTGATTCGGCGTCCTTTTCAAGATCGCTCGCAGGGGTTTCGTCATGGCGTGCAGGCTGCGTTTATGTTGCTCAACCTATGGATCGGGATCCAATTCTTTCTCTGGGTACGCTACTACCAGACCGGCGGCCAGTCCCTCTACGTAAACCGTCCCGCCGGAGTCGAGGGCTGGTTGCCGATTGCAGGGATGATGAACTTCAAATACCTGCTGGTTGCGCGAAGGCTGCCGCAGATCCATCCTGCTGCCATGTTTTTATTCGCCGTATTCCTGCTGTCCAGTCTTCTGCTGAAGAAGGCGTTCTGCTCCTGGCTATGTCCCATCGGCACTCTATCGGAGATGTTATGGAAAGCGGGCCGGAAGATTCTTGGCAGAAATCTGCAATTGCCGGTCTGGCTGGACATTCCGTTGCGTAGCCTGAAGTATGTTTTGCTGGCGTTCTTCGTCGCGGTCATCGGGACTATGTCGGCCGCGGCACTGACGGACTTTCTGCATTCGCCCTATGGTTTGATCGCGGACGTCAAAATGCTGGACTTCTTTGGTGGTCTGGGGGCAACCGGGGCCATGGTAGTCGCCGTGTTGATTTTACTTTCGATCCTGGTGCGGAATTTCTGGTGCCGTTATCTTTGCCCGTACGGCGCGTTGATGGGACTGGTTTCGCTGCTGAGCCCGGCAAAGATTCGCCGCGATGCGACTGTGTGTATCGATTGCGGAAAATGCGCTCGCGTCTGCTCCGCAAACCTGCCGGTGGATCGGCTGGTGCAGGTCCGCTCGGTCGAATGCGCGGCCTGCATGGAATGTGTTGCCGCGTGCCCGGCGCAGAATGCCTTGCAGTTTTCTTTGCCGCCGCGCGGTGCGGTTGAGGCAAAAGAACGGTGGCGCAATCTTGTTCTGACCCCCGTAACAGTAGCCATCATTCTGGCTTGCCTGTTCTTCGGATTCGTTGGCTATGCCAAGACTACCGGGCATTGGAACACGAACCTGCCGCGCTCGGTCTATCTGGAACTGGTGCCACATGCAAATGAGGTCTCACATCCGGGAATGTAAGGTAGGGTTCGATGGCCCCGCAAACCAGGACGAGCGCGGGCGCAGATCAGATTCCTTCGCCCATGTTTACGTAATCGGATCTTGAGTAGAGCTGGCTTCGATAGGTGGCGCGTTCTTCTTCCTCCACCGCAAGCGCGCTCTGCGGCTCCTCCGGCATGGCCTGTTGCAATTCGCCATCCAGCCGTTCGACGCGGGCCTTCAGCCGCTTCACTTCGTCGCACAGAGCGATAATCACATCGGAGAGCGGGTCGCTCACGTCACGCGGATCGGTAATGAGCACGCGCTTGCCGCCCTGATACACGATGTGCGCCGGAACACCGACGACGGTCGAGTCCGGAGGCACATCGCGCAGAACCACGGACCCAGCGCCAACACGCGAATGTTCTCCGATGGTGATATTGCCCAGGATGTTGGCATTGTTGCCGACAAAGACGCCGTCGCACAGGGTGGGGTGGCGTTTGCCTTCGCCTTTTCCCGTACCTCCGAGGGTCACGCCCTGATAGAGTGTCACGTCGTCCCCAATGATTGCGGTCTGCCCGATGACGACTCCCATTCCGTGGTCGATGAACAACCGCCGTCCGATGCGCGCCGCTGGATGGATTTCAATACCGGTCCAAAAGCGCGTGATCTGCGACAGCACGCGTGCCAGCAGCTTGAACTTTTTGCACCAAAGCCAATGGTGAATGCGATGGACCCACACCGCGTGCAGGCCTGGATAGCAGAGCAGCACCATTGCCTTCGATGTAGCCGCGGGGTCCCGTTCGAACACGCATCGTATGTCTTCGCGAATCAGTCGAACCAGATTCATACTGTCACGGCGGACGTTTTCGTCTCCAGGGCCTCTTTTCGGAATTCGTCGAACAAGACTGTGGAGAGATACCTCTCACCCGCACTGGGAATGATGACGACGATCAGCTTGCCGGCGTGTTTCGGATTGCGCGCCAGTTGCAGCGCAGCATGGACGGCCGCTCCGGATGAGATGCCAACCAGCAGGCCTTCCTCTTTCGGCAGCCGTCGCGCCATGGCGATGGCGTCGTCGTTCGTCACTGTAATGATCTCGTCAATCAACTCCGTCTTCAGTATCTTAGGTACAAAGCCGGCACCGAGCCCCTGGATTTTGTGCGGCCCTGGTTTGCCGCCGGAGAGCACGGCACTGTCCGCGGGTTCCACCGCAACCGACCAAAAGCCGGGCTTTCTGGCCTTGATATACTCGCTCACTCCGGTCAGCGTGCCGCCGGTGCCAATGCCCGAGACAAGAATGTCCGCTTTGCCGTCGGTATCGTTCCAGATCTCCGGCCCAGTAGTGTCGAAGTGGACCTTCGGATTGGCGGGATTGTTGAACTGCTGCAGCATATAGCTGTTGGGCGTCTCGCGCAGCAATTCTTCCGCCTTGGCGATCGATCCCTTCACGCCGTTGGGCCCAGGCGTCAGCACAATCTGCGCTCCCAGCGCCAGCAGAAGAATTCTACGTTCGAGGCTCATCGTTTCCGGCATTGTGAGAATGATGCTGTAACCCTTTACCGCAGCTACGAATGCGAGCGCAATGCCGGTGTTGCCGCTGGTTGGCTCAATCAGCACCGTCTTGCCCGGCGCGATCTTGCCTTCACGTTCCGCCGCTTCAATCATCGCCAGCCCGATACGATCTTTGACGCTGCTCAACGGGTTGGAGCTTTCGAGCTTGGCAACCACCCTGGCCTGACACCCTTCCGTTACGCGATTCAACTGCACCAGCGGTGTACGTCCAATCAGTTCCGTCACGTTTGCGGCGATGTTCATGGTATCCCTCCCGAATCCTTGATACGGAAAGCATACCCGTTTTTGCCTTCTTTAAGAACGGTCCTCTTCTATTTGCCCGCGGTAGCCTTCTCGGATGTGACCTCCCAACTCCCTTCCTCCACAAATCCTTTGTCCGCAAAGGAATGGCCCGTCACCAGCCCGAGAAGAAACCAGCAGAATACGACCATCCCGAAGGCGAACAGCGTATCGCCGGGAATCCGCATCCAGCGCAGATCGTTCATCATTCCCGTCTGCAGAAATTCCGACGAGCGTGCATACCATGTTCCGTATTGCACCGAGGCCCACGCCTGCAGAATGCCAATGGGCAGCAGGCTCAGCAGCACCATCAAGGAAAGGCCAATGTTGATTGACCAGAAAGAGATCGCCAGCGGTCGGTCCTTCCATGCTCTGCCCGGGCGCAGAGCACGCAGGCAAAACAACATCAACCCGAGCCCCAGCATGCCGTAGACGCCAAACAATGCGGTGTGACCGTGCACTGCGGTCGTGTTCAACCCTTGCATGTAATAGAGCGCGACCGGCGGATTGATGAGGAACCCAAACAGTCCCGCTCCAACGAAGTTCCAGAAGGCAACCGCAACAAAGAACCAGATGGGCCATTTGTAGGCAGCGATCCACACAGCCGTCGAGCGTTGCTGCCCGAGGCGAATGTTGTCCCATGCCTCAAAGCCAATCAGCACCAGAGGCACTACTTCAAGCGCGCTGAAGACCGAGCCTAGCGCGATGACCGCTGCTCCTGTCCCGCTGAAGTACAAATGATGGAAGGTGCCAACGATCCCACCGGACAAAAATATGATCGTCGAGAACAGTACCGCTCGCGTCGCCGTTTGCACTCTCAACAAATTCAGCCGGGTGAACAGGAACGCAATCACCACTGTGGCGAAGACCTCAAAGAACCCTTCCACCCACAGATGCACCACCCACCAGCGCCAATACTCCGCAGTAACCAGGTTGCTGCGTTGTCCGTACATCAGCCCAGCGCCATAGAAAAGCGGAATGGCGATACTACTGATGAGAAACAGCACCAGCAGATGTCGGCCTTCGGACGGCACAGCCAACGCTGGCCGCAATGCTCGCCACATAAGCCACAGCCAGAAGACAAGACCAACAAAGAGCAAAATCTGCCAAAACCTGCCGAGATCGACATACTCATACCCCTGGCTGCCGAACCAGAACCACAGGTTGCCCAGCTTCTGCTCGATCCCCATCCATTCCCCCACCAGCGAACCGGCGACGACCAGCACCAGCGCGCCAAACAGCAGATTGACGCCCAGTCGCTGCCCTTTGGGTTCATGTCCGCTGACTGCGGGAGCAACATACAGCCCCGTTGCCAGCCAGGAAGTCGCAATCCAGAAAATTCCCAGTTGCAGATGCCAGGTGCGCGAGACTGCGTAGGGGAACCATCGCGCCAGCGGGATACCGTAGAATTTCGATCCTTCGACGCCGTAATGCGCCGTGATGATGCCGCACGCAATCTGCACCAATGCCATGGCCGCCGCCACAAAAAAATACTTCATGGTGGCGCGTTGCGACGGGGTTGGATGCAGACCGAGAAGCGGATCGTGCGACGGTGGCAGCTCACGGATCGGATCCACCTCACGAGCTGCAAAATACCAGACCATCGCACCCACAGCGGCCAGCAGAAAAACGAAGCTCAAAATGCTCCACACAATGGCTCCCGGCGTCGGCTGATTGCCCACCAATGGCTCATGCGGCCAGTTGTTGGTGTAGGTCACGTCCTCGCCTGGGCGGTCCGTAGTCGCGGCCCAGGAAGTCCACCAGAAGAAAGCCGCCATTTGCCGCTGTTTCACTGGATCGCTCAGCGTCCCGCGTGGAATGGCGTAATTGTCGCGACCGTTTCCAAAGATATTCGCGTAATACTTTTCCAGCGAATCGAAAGCGGCCGCCCGGACCGGCAGCATAACGATGTTGCCGGTCGCTGGATCGTACGTATTGCGTCGTAGCGAATCGCGCAGCCGGGCATCAAGTGCGGCCTTTTGCTCATCGGGAAGCGCCGCATAGGAGGCCGCCCCCTGCTGGCGCGCCCAAGTGTCCAGCGTGAACATGGATTCGCGATGCAGCCAGTCGGCAGTCCAGTCTGGCGCGACATACGCGCCATGACCCCAGACGGTGCCAATCTCCTGGCCGCCGATCGACTGCCAGACTCCCTGGCCATCGGTGATCTCGGTCCCGGTAAACAACACCTTTCCGTCGGTGGTGACCACCTGGTTGGGAATCGGCGGCGCATGGCTGATAATGTGGTGCCCCACGGCGCCAAGGATGATGAAAGAACCGATGACAACAATGGACAGCGCAATCCAGAGACGTTTATAGGATTTCAAGCGGCACCTCGTGTAGGCAGTGGAGAATGAATTTCGGGGCGAAGATGGGCGGGTGGATGCAACAACGTTGCCGCCATGTTGACTGCGAACAGGACAACCGCGGTCAACTCCACGAATGCAGAGTACGGCAGCAATTTCCAGGCAAAATTCCAATAGTTCTCATACGCCAACGGCTCCAATGTCACGCGCAGGAAACATCCGATATGCAACAGCAGCAGCGACCAGAACATGAGCCGAGTACTCCACAGCACGCGCATGCCGCAGAAGGCGGGTAAAACTCGTTGTCCGATGACGAAGACCATGCCAGCAACAAAGCCGACTGTCAGCGCGTGACGGCTGGCTCCCCAGATGCCTCCGGCATGGTCGTAGCGGATGGCGATGGCATCCAGCACGCACGACACCACCAGCCAGACATACGCAACGCGGATGAAAAGTGGAAATGTTTTGTGGACATGCAAGAGCTTGGCTGGCTGGACGGCTGGCCGCCACACATGTAGCGCATCGATCGCCAATAAAGCTGCCAACAAAAATAGGACGGCAGCTATAGGCAGCCACTGCAGGAAGACCGCAACCACGCCGGCAACGCTGAGGCCGTAGGCCACCAGCAGACGAATGCCATCGGGCTTCTGAAATCCGGCAAACACGGGCAGCCAGCGCGCATTAAAGCCCCAAATGGTTGGCACCAGCACACCCCAGACTGCGAGCACGACCAGCTGCAGATCGAAGCCATGCGGCAGCGCTGGCGAATTTCCATAGAAAGCGAGGTACATCAAAGCAGCGCAATTCGCTGCCACCGCGACCAGAAACGCTACGGTTGCCGCAATCACAATTGCCATCCAGGCTTCCATGCGACGCGCCGGGTCCGCAGGTCGATGGCGCCGGACAGCACGGTAGAACAGCAGGCAGGCGATCAGCAGCAGCGCGCCGGAAAGCGGCAACAGAATTCTCCAATGCCAGCCAGTTACACCGCCGGTCCAGCGCAGCGCGATCCCCAGCGTCCACAGACCCCACGAAGTCCATCCCGCGCGGACCGGAAAGCTCAGCGTACTCTGCATCTTGGTCAGGGAGTAAAAGCCAATGCCTAGAATGAATGAACCAACCCAACCGTAGATTTGTGCCTGACCGTGCGCCTGCAACCATGCCGCGGACAAACTGCTGAGCGTGTGTTGCTGAGAAATGCCAATCAGGTTCCACACGCCCAGAAATGTTCCGGGCAGCAGCATGAACAGCATGCCGCTTGCGATGAAGGCGGTCACCAACCGCTGGCTGTGCCGCTCCATCGCAACCCGCGTCGCATTCGCCGATTGCTCCAGCGATGCAAGCGGCGCATTCACGCTGTCCCCTTCGCTTGCGCCAATGCTCGCGGAAAAAGGATGTTGTTCTCCAGATGAATGTGCTGGTGCAGATCCTGCTCCAGGTCTTCCAGAGCGCGATAGAGAGCGCGCCACGTGGGGCAGGCTGCGGTCGGCGGCGTGTAATTATTGGTGAGGCCGCGCAGTTCGCGCAGCTCCTCGCCCGCCTGGTCGTGGTCGGCCATCATGCGCGTGATGGGCTGCTCCACGCTGCCGAACATAGGAGGCAGTGCGGCTTGCTGGCCGCCTTCCAGTTTGCCTATATAAGGAAACAGGATGGTTTCTTCGCAAACGAAGTGATGCGCAAGCTCGGCACTGACAACGGCGAAGACCTTACCGATCTGAAAGACCTCGGGATGATGTTCCCCGTGGCGCGCCTCCACCTTCGTCATCAAACCGCCGATCAGCTGAATCTGGTTCCGCGTAAACGCATGATGCTTGCTGACAATGTAGCCGGCTAGGTCCTTCAATGGGGCGTTCTGCCAGTCGGTCTCGGGTGCATTTGTGTTCTCCTGCTGGCGTTCCAGTTCCTCCAGCACGGGCGCAAGGTTGACATCGCGCTTGGTGCAGGCTTCCGCCAGCGTATGTTTCCCTCCGCAGCAAAAATCGATACCGAAACGCTCCAGAACCGGGATCGTAGTTGGATATTCGACTGCAATGTCGCGAACTTGTGTTTCTGAGGTGATGACCATGATCTAAATCTCCTGCCCCGACAGTAGTGATTCAGCGCACGGGACTCAGTGACTTTCATCACACTACCCGCATTAGGAGGAAATAACTCTGCAATTGCCAATCTTAACGCCCATGCGGCAAGATGGCGCTATGTCGCTTGAGCGCCGCATGGAAGTGCTGGCCAAGTCCGCCTGGTTCCAGAACCTGCCCTTACCTGCCCTGGCGGAACTGGCGGCGCGCGGCCGGGAGCGCAAGCTTTCCCGTGGCCAGATCCTGTTTACCGCCAACCAGCCGGCGGAAGGAATGTATGTCGTGTTGTCCGGCTCCGTGCGCGCCTTCCGTGAAAACGTCGATGGCCGTGAGCAGACGATCCATGTGGAGGGCGTCGGCGGCACGCTGGCCGAGGTGCCCGTGTTCGATGGCGGCCCGTATCCTTCCACCACCATGGCGGAAGAAGATTCAGAGTTGCTGTTCCTGGCGAAAGAAGATGTCCGCCGTTTCCTGCTGCAACATCCTGAGGCGGCCCTCACCGCGCTGGCGATCCTGGCCAGGAAACTGCGCACGGTCGCTTCCCTGGCCGAGCAACTCGCTTTGAAAGATGTGACCCAGCGGCTGGCGACGCTGCTGCTGGAGGAGGCCCGGCGGAAAAATCCGGCGCTGCTGGATGGCGTCTCTTTTTCGATGCCGCTGTCGCACACGCAACTCGCGTCGCGGCTCGGCTCCGTGCGCGAGGTGGTCACGCGCAGCCTGCAGAAGCTGGTGCAGCAGGGAATCGTGGCCATTCATGGCCATCGCATCGTCATTCTGGACCTGCAGGCGCTCCACGCACAGACCGATCCGCATTCCAAGCCCGCGCCAACCGACGCCGTTCGGCGCTAGCCTCCAAACACTCAACCGAAGCCCGCCCTTGCAAAGCGCGCGCCGGTGGCCAGAATTGGCCTCCCATGGCCCTGTGATGCACGTCACCGAGGAAAGTGCGCAGGAATGAGACCGTATTCCTGAGTGTCTGTCTTCGGAGGTTGGGTATGACCTATCTCGACGCAGGGCATATCGAGGCCCTTTCCCCGGAAACATTCCGGACGCAACATCCCTATCCCTGGATCAGCATTCCCGCGACGCTGACCGAGGAGGGGTTTGAGCGTCTCCGCAACGCCATGCCGGACGTGGAGAAGTTCGATCGCAAGGTCGGGGTCAAGCGCGGCCATGGGCAAGCTCCGCACGACCGCTACATCCTGCACTACAGACCCGGCATGGAGTTGCCGGAACCCTGGCAGGAATTCGTTGCGGAACTGCAAGGCGATGCCTACCAGTCCTGGCTGCGCAGCATGCTGGGGCCGCAGGAATTCATCCTCACCATGGAGTGGTACTACGCTTGGCAGGGGTGTTCGGTCTCGCCGCATTGCGATGCCCGGCGCAAACTGGCAACACATATTTTTTACTTCAACACGGAAGAGGATTGGGAAACGGAATGGGGAGGCCAGATCCTAATGATGGACGACGAAGGCCGCTTCAAGCCGCATTCCGCTCCGGCGTTCGACGATCTGAAAGTCGCCGCTTCGCTGGTGCCGCGGGGGAATGAAAGCCTGTTTTTTCAGCGCACGGACCATTCGTGGCATGGCGTGCGTCCGCTCCAGTGCCCGCCCGACAGCTTGCGGAAACTATTTATCGTCACTGTCAACGTGCCCACGTTCCAAGTATGGTGGCGACGGGTGCGAGGGAAAGATCCGGACGGTTATCGCGTCCGGGCCGCATAAGCAGCAAAGCAGCGGGAATCGTCCACTTGCTGCGTTCGATACAAGAAATTTCCACGTCGGCTCGCTCGCCGATGAGTAGCTTCAGAATCTGAATCGAGAAGGTGGTACTGCATGTCTTCAACAGAAACGATCGTCGCGCCGGAACAAACCCATACTCCGGTGTCCAAAAAGGCCATCATGGAACCGCGTGTGCTGAACGAGGCCTATGAATACGCAAAGCCATCGTCCTTCTCGCGCGGTCTGCGGCTGGACATCAAAGGGGTCACGATCCTGATGATCTCCGGCACCGCCAGCATTGATGAACATGGCAAAACCGTCCATGTCGGGGATTTTCGCGCCCAGACCCAGAGGACGCTGCACAACATTACCGGCCTGCTGGCCGCCGAAGGTGCCACCTGGAAGGACGTGGTGCGGACGAGCTGCTATCTGCGCGACATTGAGCGCGACTATGATGCATTCAATGAGGTCCGCACGCGGTTCTTCCGTGAACGCGGGCTCGATCCGCTGCCAGCATCGACGGGGATTCAGGCAATTTTGTGCCGCCCCGACCTGCTGATCGAAATCGAGGCAATGGCCATGTTCGAGACTGACCGTGGAACCAAGTAATCCGTTCCAACTGTAAGCGATCCATCTTCGCTCTGAAGTTGACGAAAGACAGCGATGCTCAAGAGCCGATCGTTGAAAAGTATTCCTTGACACCGCGAATTCCAGTTCGCAAGCGGAACAGTGCTCCAGCGTACGGATCGTCGGTCGCTCTGCGATCTCCTGCGGCGGTAGTTATATAGATATCGGAATACGTATCTCCGCCGAAGGTCAAACTGGATACCTTCTTGGCAGGTATGGGAATTCGCCGGTCTTCCTTGCCGTCGGGAGTATAGCGAATCAAGCAGCTGCCATCCCACATGGCCGACCAAAGGAAACCTTCCGCATCGATGGTTGCCCCGTCGGGAAAACCTTCTTCTTCAGAAACCTTCGCAAAGAGCTTTTTGTTCGCTAACGACCCTGTCTCTTTGTCGTAGTCAAAAATATAGATCTCATGTGCATAGGAGTCTGTGTAGTACATTCGACGCTGATCGTGGGTGAACGCCATTCCATTCGAGCAGCCAATTCCTTCCAGCATCACCGTCAGAGTGCCGTCACGATCGAGGCGATACAGCCTTCCCTTATGGCTCGGTGAGGACATGGTGCCGCAAAACACTCGACCGACAGGATCGGCGATTACGTCATTAAAGCGCGAATCGGCTTCTTCCGGGATGGACTCAATGATTGTGGTCAGGATGCCATTTTGCCAACGGGCAATTGCGCCGCGGGCCATAAATAGCAACAGCGCACCATCACACTGAATAGTGAAACCGCCGATCGGCTCACCTTCGAAACACATCTCATGTAGGTTGGCAGCAGGGTCGTAACGGAAAATACGTCCGTTCGGAATATCGCACCAATACAGGCGATGTTCCATTGGGTGCCATAGCGGATTCTCTCCAGTATGGCAAGCATAATCTGCTATCAGCTGCGGGGTTCCCTGAACGAGGTTAGTTTGGTCGTGCATCCTGCAATGCTCCTACTGAACCGTGATGGTAGTGCATAAATCCTGATAGCTACTGACGATCAAGTCCGCCAATTCACCGGCGCTCTCGATTTTACACACATCGCTGAGTACGGCGCGGATACCCCTTTCACGGACGATTTGCTGAAGGGCCGCGCTGGAGGGATCTTGGGGGTAGTTGTAGAGAAAGGCGGCGGCGATTCCACGGCTGAGCGCGATCGGCTTGGCGCCGTATTCGAGAGCCAGGCATGCAGGGCCAATTAGCCGGTCATTCCGGGATAACTTGCGAAGCGGATCGCGCGCATTCCGTTCAATTGGATCGACAATTTCTCGTTTTTGATACTTAGCGATGGCGGATTCTGCGAATTGCCTTTGCTCCTCGCGGTCGAATCCATAGCGTTCGCAGAGGGCGCCGTTCGCTTCCCGGTATGCGCTGCGCGCCAGTTCTACGATTTCCGGGTCATTGGCCGCGTCGCTCAATAGCAAATACCCTTTCAGATGTCCCGTATAGGCGATGACGGCATTTATGCAATTATAAGTAAACAATTTTCGGATAAGGCCGCCCTGAAAGTTTTCCTTTGGTGAAAGGCCTTGAATGGGAGGAATATTGCCGACAAATGCTTCCTTGTCCGCAGGCATTTCCCACATATCCTGCGCCTGGAGACTCAACGGATCGTTCGCCTTCATATCGTCCGTAGGTTCAATGGTAGAGCGAAGAATCATCGTTTCGATAATTCCAACCTCGCGCGCAAACCATTCTTGCCGTGCCGACGGCAGAAGTTCGGAGATGAGTTTGCGCAACCATTGAGCGGGTTGGAAATAGTTTTCTCCAAGGATGATGTTCAGGCCGGTAGTACGCCTGTTCAGCCCTGCCGCCAACAGGGGTGCGATCTGCGGCAGGTTCGGTCCTCCGATCGAGACGAATACCACGGAAGCATTCGCGACTGCCTCGGCAATTGCATCGACTTCGTCGGTCTGCCAGACACGGAAATCTCGAATCGTAATATTCCTCTCGGGTGCGCCCATGATATGCACGGAATACTTACCTCGCTGACGCAAAGCATGGACAAGTCCCGGATTTTTTTCGACAAAGGTTATCCGATATCCAGAAAGTGTCAATAGGTGTGCGATGAAGCCGCGAGCGATTTTTCCTGCGCCGAAGGCAACGGCTCGTTGCTGGCGTGCCATATGACTCGCCTCACTTGCTTTGGATAGAGTTTCGGCACTCAGCCGGGAGAGCGTGGCCTGCAACGCCGGATAAATCTCGCTGTACAGTGCATACATGCGATTCCTATGCTGGCGATTGCCGGGTGACGGATAGAAACTTTCTATCGTCCGAGTCATTTTGCCGGCCGCAGTTTCAGGATCTGGATACAAGCCAACCGCGACTGCCGCCAATATGGCAGCGCCCTGGATTCCGGCGTGTGGATTGCGCAGGGTAACAACTTCCTTGTTCCAAATGTCGGCTTTGATTTGATTCCATAGCTGAATTCTTGAAGCTCCTCCTGAAGCAATCAGCTTTTCCGGTCTAATAAGCGCATGGGTTTCTATGAGTTCAAGATTCTGCCTCAGAGCGAACGCAACGCCTTCGAGGATTGCACGCGCCACATTGCCTTGATTGTGGACGGTGCGCAGTCCGAGAAGCACGCCCGAGGCATGTGGGTCCCAAATCGGAGAACGTTCTCCTTCCAGGTACGGCAAAAACAGCAATCCATCGGCAGTCGGCGTTGTGTTGGCGAGCAACTCGTCGATCGATTTACCTGAAAACTGAGTGAACCACTGAAGTGAGCCCCCACCCGACGAGATCACACCGTACAACAATTTTTTTCCAGGCAAGTAGGGTGCACAAATCAGCTGTTCCGTAGAAGAATGCAGGGTGGTGACAATACCGATATGTTCGCTCGTTCCAGTTACATCGAAAGCTTGCTCGCTCCGCACAACTCCGCTTCCCAGCACAGAGGCATTGAGATCATTCCAGCCAGCAATGACAGGCACGCCGGCTTTTAGTCCTGTGGCGAGCGCGGCATCTTGTGTAACTTTTCCGATGATCTGCTCCGGTGCGAAGAGCGGCGGGAGAAGGTTTGGGAGATTGAGCTTTGTGAAGACATCGGTCGCCGGACGATTGACAGAAAAATCGACCATGCCGCGATTGCTGGATGGATCGCTCGCAACTTCACCCGTCAGTTGCAGATTGATATAGTCCTTGGCTTGCAGCAGATAGCGAGCACGGTCGAGCAAGGCGGGTTCGTGTTTGCGCATCCAAAGAAGCCTGGGCAACGGCCAGGTTGGCGCAGGGGGCAGATCGACTCCCAGCAGTTGGGTCAATGCCGGCCGGCTGTAGATTTCATAGAGGCGATCCACTTCCGCAACTGCACGCTGGTCTTGAAAGCCGATCGACGGCCGCAGCGATCTGCCTTCAGCATCGATACACGTAAGGCTGGAGATATAGCCTGTGATCCCTATGGCCAGAACAGAGGCATTCTTCACGACGCCAAGTACTTCGCGAATGCCATGGATGGCGGCGTCCCACCAGTCGGATGGGTTCTGTTCTTTATATCCCGGTTGGGGCTCTGCCGTAACATACGGATATTGGGCGGTCGCCAGCAATTCCCCGGTCTCGCTAAAGAGTCCAACCTTTGCGGCCGATGATCCGATGTCGAGCCCGAGGAAACAATTCATGTCGCTATCAAGAAAATAGAAGATTCAGAATCATCGTGCCGCCCGGGGGAAGGTGTTTCAGGCACACGCTATACGTTCAGACGAGTTCGAAGAGCCTTTGTCGCGTCTCTATTTCGCGGCTGCAACAAGTTCTAATGGACCGGCACAAAGCGTATGGCGCACCCACCGCCCTTTGCAAGCGTCAGCGTTAGCGTGTCGCTGCTGTGAACGGTTTGCTTAAGGATCGACACGTGTTTCGGATTTTGCGCGGCATCGGGGGCGTCCTCGTAAATCTCCGCGGTGTAAGCACCGCCGCCGAGAAAATCAAGCGGGACTGTTAGCGTGCGCGGGCTCCAGTTGGTGATGCTACCCAGGTACCAGTCGCGGCCATGCCGCCTTGCGACCGTGATGAATTCGCCAGGATCACCAGCCAGTACGCGGGTCGCATCCCAAACCGTGGGTACGTCGCGCAGGAACTGAAAGCTTGGCTGATTGGCATACGCGGAAGGGGCATCGGAAATCATCTCGAAAGGCGCTCGAAAGACGACGTACAGCGCCAACTGCTGAGCGCGCGTTCCCACCACCATGGGGTGCACGGAACGGGCGACGAAATCGTCCTCGGTCACATTGTCAAAGCCGCCCGGCGTGTAATCGAGCGGACCGCTCAACATGCGGGTAAAAGGGTAGACGGTCCGATTGAGTGGGCCGTCGCGCCGGGTCACTTTGTTGTATTCGAGACCGAGCACGGCTTCATAGTTGAGTATGTTCGGATACGTACGCTCAATTCCCCAGGGTGGCGTCGCACCGTGAAAATCGAGCATGAGATGATGCTCGGCGGCGAGCTTCCCTACGTCGTAGTAGAACTGGATGCCCTTCTGGTCGTTGCGCTGCACAAAGTCGACCTTGACGCCGACCACACCCCACTTCTCATATAAGGGAAATGCGGTTTGCATCTGTGCGGCAACTGCTTTCGAGTGGGCCCAGATCCATACCTTTACGTTTTTTTTCGCGGCGTAGCGCACCAACTCCGGCACGTCTACATTTCCAACCATTTTGGTGATGTCATAGCGCGGCGACCAGCCGGCGTCGAGCATCATGTAAGGAAAGCCGGACTTGGCGGCAAAGTCGACATAATACTCCATGTTTTTGGTGGTAAATGCGGGCTTCCCATCAGGGTCAAGATCGCCGCTCCACCAATCCCAGGAAGCTTTGCCAGGATGGATCCAGCTGGTATCTGCGACGCGGTTCGGCGGATTCAGATCGCTGATCGCGTTCGATTCAATCAGGTCCCCCGCCCTATCGCCAAGCAGCAATACGCGCCAGGCGCTATGGTGAGGCAGACTCGCATCGACTGCGGGGCCGCGTCCATCGACAGGCGGGGAGACCTTGGTCATCAGGGAATGATTCTTCCAGTCGCCGGGGACAGCTTCAAGATACATGGCGCTGTTGCCCTCGGTATCTGCTTCGCAGATGGCTGCCCAAGCCACTCCGGGCAGGTGCAGCAGCATCGGTGCTCCGGTGAGGATATCGCTACGCACGCCGCCCTCGTTGCTCAGCGCGCCTACCGTCTGCCGCATATACTCGCCTTCATATGGGGTCTGGTAATTCGGCAGGCGGATTGCCCAAGCAGTGGCGTCGTCACTCAGATGAAACTCCGTGTCCTCCTGCATGAGTTGATAGCGAGCGAGCGCTGCCTGCTGCGGTACTTGATAACGGAAAGCCACAGCGCTGTTGTACACACGGGCTTCGACCGCGAACTTGCGGCCGGGACTCGCGCCTTCGGCCACCTGCACCGTCACATCGTTGTATGCATCCCGCACGGCGGAGGTCTTGCCTGCCAGCAGCGCGTAGTCGTCCACGCCGGAGCCTGCGTTACTGCCGACAATATGCACCGCGGCGCCGAGCGGCGGCTGATCGGCCAACTGCAAGCTCAATGCGGAGTTCTCGAGGACTGGTTTGCCGCGGAAGGCGACCGAATATACCAACTGACCTTCTCCGGAGGCTTGCCCCTTGCCGGGTACAATAGCAAAACGCAGAGTGATCCGGTGATCCGGCGAGTTGGCTTCAGCCGGGCCGGATTGCGCCAGTACGGGTAAAGAGCCGAGTACGACCAACATAGACATGACAAACAAGGCGCGAGCTTTCACATGCAACATCCTTACCCTCCAAATATCTGAAACTGATTTTCTCCAGGCGAGCGCCACATGCGGTCGCCTCACAGCCGACCGCATGTGGACGCTTCAAAACCGGCCAAGGGATTAGTCGAAATCGAGAATATTCTACTCTGCTGCGGCGGCGGCGAAGATGGGTTGCCGGATTCTGAGATCAAGCGCAAAGGTGGCTCTAAAAAATCTTAAGTGCGGAGTTTTTGCCACGAACAAATCACGCAAATTCTGGCCAAGATCGAAAATCAAGCATATCTTGGCCAAACTTCGCTCAACCGCAAAGACGTCTCGCATTCTCAATAATCGGCACGGTATAGGCTGTGAAGAAAACGCGCCCGCCAGCGCAGCCTCAGTGCACCGGGCCAGTCCCGAAAGGGATATAGAGCATTTTCACTACTATTGTGAACTCTCGAAGTTCAAGGAAGAGCAGCTTTTTTTGACGGAAAAGCTGCGCCATCATCGCCGCTTCGGTCTACACCAATAGTGAAACTTCACAGCTAGCGTATCTCAGTACAAATCCCGAACGAGGCTCCTTTGCCAACTTCATCCTCTCAGGGCTCGAGCATTCGGCAATCGATCTTGGCGAACACGCGATCTCCGAATCGGAATGATGTGATATTCATCACTGCAAAGTCTGCTCCAAAAGCTTCATGCTGACAGCTGAGGCTCGGCGTTTACACTATGCAAGTGGGCAGAAACAGACAACGCGGGTTCCTGATGCTGGCGATGATGGTCCTATGGACCATGCTGCCGGTCTTTGCGTGTCTGCGGGCGACCCTGCCGATGGGTCAGCATGCGTGCTGTCATGGCATGGCACACGCATGCGATTCGTCTGCAATGAATGCGAGTGGTTCGTGCTGCCTGGTCGACCGGCAGAGTGCGGCTGTTGCTCCCGTCTCTCCTGACGCTGCGGATCATTTGCAGACGCTTGCTGTGGTATCTCATCCCGCCAGTTTACCCGTGACCGACGTTACGAGCGCCGAAGACGGGAATGCTCTCGCACCACCTCCGTCGATCCTCCCCTCCGCCGGCAACTCCATCCTCCGCATCTAGTACTCACTCTTTTCCAGGCCAATCCTGGGCTTTCGTGTGTTTTGCTGCGTCGATGTATAGCGCAAACACGCGACCAGGCTATGAACTGTATCTCTGTTGGAGGGGAGCGATGAAAACCTTTATCTCTGTATTTTGCGTTCTTCTGCTCACTGCGCCTGCCCATGTCTGTCGTGCTCAAGCAGCGGGCAACGGCGGCGGCCTGGGCGGTCTCGCCGGATTGCTTGAGGATCGCCAGCCGCCGGACACCTCGGGGCCGGCACTCACGCTGGACGATGTGGAGCGGATCGCTCTCGCGAGGAACCCGGAGATCGAAGTTGCGGCGCGTCGAGTTGCGATCGCTGAAGCCCATGTTCCCGCCGCCGGCGCGCTCGACGATCCAACTGCGATGTATCGCGGATGGGGTGTCCCGTTGCAGCAACCATGGAATTACAACGACGCGCAAAACATGTTCAGTGTGAGCCAGACGCTGCCAGGGCCGGGGAAGCGAGGATTGCGCACCGGCGTGGCTGAGTCCGACGTGGCCGAATCGAAGGCCGAGTTGGAGCAGGTGCGGCTGGAAGTGCAGGTGCGCGTGCAAAAAGCCTTCGATGACATGTTGCTCGCGAATGACGAACTGCAGATTCACGCGCAGCATGTTGGCATTGCGCGGCAGGCCATTGAGGCGGCCCGAATCAAATACGCAGTGGGGAAGGTTCCGCAACAGGACATATTGAAGGCGCAGGTTGCGCTCACGCAGTTGGCGGAACACATGATTCGCTTCGATCGCGATGCGGATCTGGCGCGCGCCCGCCTGAATACCCTACTTGGGCGCGATCCTGCCGCGCCGCTCAATATGCATGGAGCGTACGCAGTGCTGGCGCCGCTGCCCGACGAACAGGCGCTGGAAGAATTGGCTCTCCACTCGCGGCCCGATTTGGTTGCGGCTCGAGTCGCCGCGGAGCGGAGCCGCAAAGAGCAGGCGCTGGCAAAGAAGGCATACATCCCGGACCTCACAGTTTCAGGCGGGTACATGCTGATGCCGCCCACCGTCAAGATGCGCAACAACTACATGGTGGAGGCTTCGATGAACCTGCCCTGGCTGAACCATCGCAAGCACAATGCGGAAATTGCCGAAGCCACAGCCAAGGCCACCGAACAGGACGCGGAGCTGGCCGAGCTGCGCAATGCGGCATTCGGGCAGGTCCAGGAGGCGCTTGTCCAAGCGCGGGCGGCGCAGAGGTTCGCGCTTCTCTATCACGACACGCTCCAGCCCCAGGCCGAAGCCACGCTGCAGTCGAGCGTCATCGCCTATGAAAACGACAAAACGAACTTTCTCGATCTACTCGACAGCCAGATGACAGTCATCGACATCGACCTTGCCTGGATCCAAGCGGTTGCCGATTTCGACACGCGCCTCGCCGATCTCGAACTCGCCACGGGCGCTCCTCTCAATCAGTTGCAGACCGTCATGCCGGAGGTGAAACCATGAAGACTCGTTCCTACCAGATCTCGCTTGCGGCGGCTGTTGTGATTTGCCTGTCGCTCGCAGTCGCTCTTGCCTACGTCCTCTCGCAGCGAAATCATGCGGCTTCGAATGCCGCGTCGCAGAATCCGGTGATTGCTCATGGACCCGAGCCATCGTCCCAGCCGACGTCTTCTTCAAGCACCGCGCCGGCAGCGACCGGTGCTGCGTTGGCCACGGTGCAGTTGTCGCCGCAGCGCCTGCAGGAAATCGGCGTGACGATGGCGACAGTCGAATTGAAGGACGTGAACGACAACCTGAGTGTTCCAGGCAATGTGGACATCGATGAGGAGAGGCTCTCGTATGTGCAGACTCGCTTTCCTGGTTGGATTCAGAACGTCTTCGCCAATGCGACTTACCAGTACGTGCATAAGGGGCAGCGCCTGTTTACCGTGTACAGCCCAGACCTTGTAAGCAGCGAGCAGGAATATTTGCTGGCCAAGCAAAACGAAGGTGCCTTTGCGGGGGATGCCCACGGCATGGCCGCGCACGAGAGCGGCTGGCTGCTGCAGGCCGCCGAGGAACGCCTGCGGCAATTCGGCGTTCCGGCGCAGGCAATCACAAACCTGAAGCAAAGCGGCGCGGTCGAACGCAACATTGCGATCGATTCGCCGGTTTCCGGCTACATCATTGAGCGCAACGCATTGCCGAACGCCTATGTGCAGCCGGATACGAAGTTGTACACGATTGCCGATCTCTCGACAGTGTGGGTGTACGCCAATGTATTTCAAAACGACGTTGGCCGTCTGAAGCCGGGCGATCCGGCACAGGTCACGGTCGATGCTTATCCCGGACGACATTTCAACGGCCGCATCGACCAGGTTCTGCCGCAAGTCGATCCGACAACGCGCACCGTGCGAGTGCGCCTGGTCTTCCGCAACCCTGGGGTTGTGCTGAAGCCGGGGATGTATGTGAATGTCGCGATTGCAGTCCCGCTTGGGCGGCAGCTGGTCATCCCAGCTTCCGCCGTTCTGCAAACCGGCTCGCGGGCCATCGCGTTTATCAACCACGGCAATGGCAATCTGGAGCCGCGCACGATTGAGACTGGACCGCAGCTTGACGATTCCGTGATCGTCCTTCAGGGTCTGAAGGCCGGCGAACAGGTAGTCAGTTCCGCCAACTTTCTGGTGGACTCGGAAGCGCAGCTGCAGCAGGCGCTTCAGGCTTTTTCGCCTCTGCCGCAAACGGCGGGCGGATCGGCAAACGCCGCGTCTGCTGCGCAGATGCAGATCGACTTCAGCACGCAGCCTGATCCACCGCACAAAGGCACGAATACTGTGCGTGTGAAGCTGACCGGTCCGGATGGGAAGCCGGTCGCGGGAGCGCAGGTGACCGCGACATTTCTGATGCCGGCGATGCCCGCCATGGGGATGGCGGCCAAGCGCGCGACCGTCACGCTGATCGATAAGGGAAACGGTTTCTATGAAGGCCCATTGCAACTGGAATCGGGCGGGACCTGGCAGGTGAATGTGACTGTGCAGCGCGGCGGCAACGTCATAGCCAACAAGCAACTCAGCGTGAGCGTCACGGGAGGCATGGCATGATCTCGCGAATCATTGCCTGGTGCGCGCGCAATCCTTTCCTGGTGTTCACGGGAGCCATACTTCTGGTTGTCGCCGGCGTGTGGTGCATGCAGCACGTTCCGCTCGACGCGCTGCCGGATATCAGCGATGTGCAAGTCATTATTCACACACCGTGGGCGGGCGAGCCGCCGAACGTGATTGAAGATCAGGTGACGTACCCGATTGTGACTACGTTGCTCTCTGCTCCCAAAGTGAAAAGCGTGCGTGCGCAAACCATGTTCGGCGATTCCTATATCTTTGTCGTTTTTCAGGATGGCACCGATCTTTACTGGGCTCGGTCCCGCGTCACGGAGTATCTGGAACAGATTGCGGGGCGGCTGCCGCCGGATGTGCATCCCGCGATCGGCCCGGACGCCACCGGTGCAGGATGGGTGTATGAGTACGCCATCGTGGACCGGAGCCACACCCACAGCCTGGCCGACCTGCGCGCGCTGCAGGACTGGTATCTGCGATACCAGCTCGAAACCGTGCCCGGCGTAGCGGAGGTGGCGAGCATTGGCGGTTTTGTGCGCCAGTACCAGGTGAACCTCGATCCCAACAAGCTTTTCTCCTATGGCATTTCTGCGTCCACGGTCATCGATAAAGTCCGCCAAAGCACCAACGAAGTTGGCGGAAGCGTTCTGGAGATGAGCGGAGCTGAGTACATGGTGCGCGGCCTCGGCTATCTGCGCTCGCTCTCCGATCTTGAAAATGTTCCATTGGCCACGAAGAACGGCACGCCCGTGCTGGTGAAGGATCTCGGCACCGTATCGTTCGGTCCTGACGTACGGCGCGGCGCAGCCGACTGGCAGGGAGAGGGCGAAACCGTGGGCGGCATCATCGTGATGCGGTACGGCATGAATGCGCTGAAAGTGATCGACGGAGTGAAAGCCAAATTCCGCGAGATCGCGTCCTCGCTGCCTGCCGGGGTTGACATCGTCACAGCCTATGACCGCTCCTGGCTGATCGATCAGTCGATCCATACATTGAAGCGGGACCTGATCCTCGAGGCCATCATCGTCAGCTTTGTCAGCATGGCCTTCCTGTTCCATTTCCGCTCCGCGCTGGTCCCCATCCTGACACTGCCGATTGCCGTACTGGCTGCATTCATCCCCATGTACTACTTGCATATCAGCTCCAACATCATGTCTCTGGGAGGGCTAGCCCTCGCGGTCGGTGTGCTGATCGATGCCGCGATTGTGATGGTGGAGAATGGATACCGCCATCTGGCGGAGCGTGCAGAAGAGCCGACGGAATCGGAGCGGCGACGCATCCTGATCGGCGCTGCACAGCAGGTGGGGCCAGCGCTTTTCTACTCGCTCATCATCATCGTTGTTTCGTTTCTGCCGGTGTTTCTGCTGGAGGCGCAGGAGGGCCGCATGTTTCGGCCTTTGGCGTGGACCAAGACGCTGGCCATCGCCTTCTCCTCTCTGCTCTCCATCACATTTGTTCCGGCGTTGATGCCCCTATGCCTGCGCGGAAAGCTGCGGCCGGAATCGAAGAATCCTGCTGCTCGCATCACCCAGGCGATGTATCTTCCTGTGCTGCGCTGGTGCCTGCGCCACTGGAAGCTGGTGATCGCGCTGAATCTTGCGTTTCTGGCGGCCACCATTCCTCTCTACTTCCGCCTCGGCAGTCAATTCATGCCTGCGTTGTATGAAGGTTCCGCTCTCTACATGCCGAGCGCGCTGCCGGGCATCTCGATAACGCAAGCGGTTTCGCTCATGCAGGAACAGGACCGAATCATCCGCTCTTTTCCGGAGGTCGCAACGGTGTTCGGCACGGTGGGCCGCTCCGACAGCGCCACCGATAATGCGCCTCTTGATATGTACGACACCACCATCATGCTGAAGCCCCGCAATCAGTGGCGCCACGGCATGAATTACGAAAAGCTGATCCACGATATGGACGAGAAGCTGCAGTTTCCCGGCCTCACCAATACCTGGACCATGCCCGTCCAGAACCGCCTCGACATGGAGCTGACCGGCATCAAGACAGCGGTTGGAATCAAAATTCAAGGACCCGATCTGACCCGCATTCAGGAGATTGGAGCACGCATGCAGCAGATTCTTTCCGGCATGCCGCAGACCAGCTCCGTCTTTGCGGAACGAGTTTCCCAGGGCTTCTATCTAAATGTGGAAGTAAACCGACCCGAGGCTGCGCGCTACGGTTTGACGGTGGCCGACGTGCAGCGAGTCATCACGTCGGAGATTGGCGGAGCAGACATTGCACAAAATATCGAGGGCCGCGAGCGTTTCCCGATCGCCGTGCGCTACCAGCGCAGTTTTCGTGACCACCCGGAAGCCTTGTCGCAGGCTTTGATCCCGACTCCTTCGGGAGAGCAGATTCCAATCGGCCAAGTGGCGCGTGTCTTTTTCTCCCGCGGTCCCACCATGATCCGAGACGAAGACGGCGCACTCACCGGCTATGTTTATCTCGATCTGAAAACCAACGACTACGGCGGATTTGTGCATCAGGCGGACCAACTTCTTCGCCAGCAACTGGCGCTTCCAGCCGGCTATACATGGCGCTGGGCGGGGGAGTATGAGTTCGAGGTGCGCGCGAAACAGCGTCTCAGAATCATCCTTCCCATCGTCTTCTTCGTCATCTTCCTGCTGCTCTACCTCGTCTTCAAATCTGTTACGGAGGCCGCGGTGCTGATCTTTCCCACCCTCTATGCCATGTCCGGCGGTTTGCTGCTGCAGTGGGCGCTGGGCTACAACTTCAGCGTTGCCGTATGGGTCGGCTATATCGCACTGTTCGGCATTGCGGTCGAAACCGGCGTGGTGATGGTGGTGTATCTGGAGGAAGCTTTCGAGCGCCACCTCGCCAAAGATTCGCCAATGACGGAAGCGGGATTGGAGTTGGCCGTCATCGAAGGCGCGGTGCAGCGGCTGCGACCTAAACTGATGACTGTGACGGCTGTGATCCTGAGCCTTGCGCCAATCCTGTGGGAAACCGGCATCGGTTCGGACGTGATGAAACCTATTGCCGCCCCGATTGTAGGCGGAATGATTACATCCACAATTCACGTGCTGATTCTGGTTCCGGTGTTTTTTCTGCTGATTCATCGGCGAGCGTTGCGTCGAAGTCTACCTTCGGGAAGCCCGGACCAGAAAGTCCCGCAGCGAGCCGCTACCGAATAACAATCTATGGATCAGTCCTGATCACTCGGCTTGTGGGAAGTCATGTTTTTCTCCTGTACCAGCTACAGAGATGCCATCATATGACTCGGTACTGCCATTGGATTCGGTGCCGTAAAGAGGGTGTCGTATGCCGCGGGTCATAGTGACCTGACAACCACGTATCAAAAGCTCCTACGGGCCGACGGAAGTCTCTCTCCACGCAGATGATAGATGCGGTAATAACGCTGGACCATTTTGATCGGGCGCCTGAGAAAAAATTTGAAGAATTTGAGCCCAGAATCCGGAAAAACCACTTTGCCTACACCGTTATGAGGGACACAGTGGCTGACCACCTCTATCTCTACAGCTATGACTTCAGGATCATGCAGAAGCTCGGTGCGGAATGGAAAATTTCAGTGACAACGCCAAAATTCATGACTAATCGATCTAAAAAATAGCAGCCAGAGAGCTTTAAAAATGTCGCAAATCAGATCCGCATCGGCATGATGATATAGCGATAGCGGAAATCGTCTTTGGTATCTTCGGGACGAACCTGGCCGGCGGTCTGGGCATCTTTGAATTCCAGGCGAACCTCACTCACATCTCCGACAGCCTTGAGAAAATCGACCATATAGGCGGAGTTGAAGCCAATTACCAGCGGGTCCATGTTGTAGGGCGTTTCGATTGTGTCTTCCGATTCGCCTGCCTCGGTCGAAGACGATGAAATTTTGATTTCGTTTTGTTCCAGCCGTACCTTTACTGCACCCGATCGTTCGTCGGCAAACTGCGCAACGCGCTGGATGGAGGCAAGAAGATCGACGGTGCGCACGATGACAAAGCGGTTGTTGTCGCGCGGGAGAACAGCCTCATAGTTGGGAAATTGGCCGGTGAGCTTGCGCGATGTCAGAACACGATTGCCCACCTGGAAGTAGAGGGTCTGCTCATCGTCGGAGAAGTCGATGAATTCTTCCTCAGTATTCGCCAGCAGAGATTGCAATTCCGCCAGGGCTTTGCGGGGAATCAGCAATCTTTTCTCTCCGCTGACGGCCAGATTTTCGCCTGTCTTCTCGATGTGCGCTAAGCGATGGCCGTCAGTCGCAACCATGGTCAGGCTGCCTGATTTGACCAGTAGCAACGCGCCATTCAACGTATAGCGGGACTCTTCGTTGGCGACAGCAAAGATGGTCTTGCCAATCATATTGCGTAAGACGGAAGCGGGTAGGCGTATGGCTCCCGCGGTAGGAAAAGGCAAGACCTGAGGGAAGTTGGCGCGGGCCATGCCCACCATTTTCGTGTTCGAGCGGCCCAGCCGAATCTGAACCCAATGGTTCTCCATCAGCTTGATGCCAATTTCTCCATCGGGCAGCAGTTTGATATAGTCATACAATTTCCGTGCCGGAATAGTACATGCGCCGGGCTTCTTGACCTTGGCCGCGCAGGAGGTGCGAATGCTCTGATCGAGATCGGTGGCGGTGATTGTCAGTCGATCCTGATCGGCTTCCAGTAGAAAATTCGACAGAATTGGGATCGTCGTCTTGCGTTCGACGACTCCCTGAGTGGCAGTCAACTCGCGCAGCAATTGTTGCCGATTTACGCTGATTTCCATCGCAGTACTCTCAACCACTGGTTTCTCCGGCTGGACTTCCAGGCTTGGCATTCAGAATCGTCTCTTTTCAACGTTATATACCACAGGAGTGTTGCGCTGCGAAGTCCACTCTTGCTGTGCCTTCATTGTAGTGAACAAATCTAGGGGGCGGAACGAAAATTAGCTGCGGAAAAGGGGGCAATCCAATGAAAAAAATGGGCGACTGAAGACTTTCGAGAGCTTTGAAAATGCGGTTAGCACTACTTCTAAACAACCTTAAAATATGAATACATAGAAACAGTAGTAGAAGCAGATGCCAGTGGAAATTTGCATAATCGGACAAAAACCAGCAAACAAGCAGTGGCACGACGCGCCCAGTTTTCTAAAACCGGGCAGTGGAAAAAAGCAAATCCGGTAAAAGTGGCACCCAAACCGTGTCCGTGGCGAAAACTAATGCCAAGATCTCCAAAGTTTGCACAGGTATGGTTTTCGCGCATGTTATTTTCTCGCGCTCAATGTGCAAAGTTAATCCCCGCTCTTTAGTGATAGGGCACACTGGAGGGCGAGAGATTCACAGGGAATCACTTCTCCGGCGTAATACCCAAATCTTTGGCGATATCGCCGTTATTCAACATTTGGATAGCTTCGTTCAGAGTCATTGACGAAGGAGTCGGTTTGTAGTGGTCGGAAATTTCATCTTCCTGCTGATTGATGCTTTTGAAGATGAGCATACGTCCCTGAATATGAACGTGAGTCTCTGTGATCTCCCAATTGCCCGGACCAACCTCCGACCGCACTATGCGGAAGGTGCCACCCTGGTTCATTTTGCCGAAGAGTCCCCAGCCGAACTCGACCGATTGAATGAGAGTTCCGCTCAGGATCTTCACCCGTTTCTGTTGGGCGTCCACGACCATCTCTCCTGCCATGGCAGCAAAGACCCGTGAGGCGTAGGTGGGAGGAGTAAAGAGTGGATTAGGCCTGAAATGGAGAGTGATATCGCCATTGGATTCACCGGCATATGTCCAGATGAAACCGTCCGGCAACATTTTCATCAGCGAGACTGCCTGCTGGTCATCGTGCGCGCCGCTTCTGCGCTGCTTCGCCAGTACAGACGGATCGTTGAGAATACTTTCCATTGTGGCCTGGTCCTGTGCCTGCTCCTGTTGGGTGAGGGGACGGCCATTCAATTCGATGGTTTTGGATACGGTGCCATGGGAGGTCTGGACTACTAACTTCACCGTACTTTTGCCGGGAACAGTGTCGGAATCTCGATACATCCAGTGGGAGTGATCATTCTGGTTGGCAGCCAATTCATTGTTGACCACTTGCCGAACCAACTGATGGGGAGATAGTGGCTGGGACGTTGCCAGTCCGCAACTGCCGATCAACCAGAGCCAGGCCAGAAGGAACCTACATTTGCTCCAAGGAAATCTCGCCGCAGGAATCACGGCTTGAAAAGCTTTCCATACACTGAAATCGTTCACTCCTGCCTCTTCCTTTTCTAAAGATTATTACCATATCGCTGCCTTAGATGCGGAAGTGGTCCAACGCTGATACCACGCCTCGCGGGTCGCCAGTGCTGGAATCTCCTGGCCTGGCTGTCGAGCGAGCAGAACCTGATATAACTCTATGTTTCCCTGTTGGAAAGCGTATGCGGATCCGGCCATATAGAGAAGCCATACCCGGTAAGTTCGCTCGGAGACAGTATCCAACACCATCCGCGCATTCTTCCGCAGGTTGTCCACCCAAAGACGCAGTGTCTGCTCATAATGGCTGCGGAGGTTCTCCACGTCTCGAACCTCAAAACCAACCGATTCAGCTATTTCCAATACCTCGCCCAAGGTTGCGAGCTCTCCGCCCGGGAAGACATACTCGTCCATGAAAGAATCCTTCGAAGGAGTCAGAGCCCAAGCGGCGGAGCGTGCAATCCCATGATTGAGTAACAGGCCGCCGGGAGATAGCATACGCAGGGCGATGTTGAAATACTCGCGCAAATTCTTCAACCCGACATGTTCAAACATTCCCACGCTCGCGATCTTGTCGAAGCGCGCGGGCAGATCGGAGATCGTTCTGTAGTCCCGCAGTTCCACCGTGCATTTGTCCTCTAACTGCGCATGGGCGATACGCTGGGCGGCGACGGCGGCCTGTTCCTGGCTGAGCGTGATGCCGTACGCCTTGGACCCATAGCGGGATGCTGCGTGCAGCAGCAGGCTTCCCCAGCCACAGCCGATATCCAGGAAGCGCTCATTTGGACGTAGCCCAAGCTTGCGGCAGATCAGCTCCAGTTTGTTGGTCTGTGCGCATTCCAAGCACTCAGTGGGCTCGCGAAAATAGGCGCAGGAATACGCCAGCGTAGGCCCGAGCCATGTCCTATAGAAATCGGCGGGGAGATCGTAGTGGTAGGAAATCGAGGCGCGATCTCTCGCCATCGAGTGCTGTCGTCCATATCGGAGGCACCGCGCCAGACTGGTGGAAGACTGCCAGAGTGTGCGCAGGATGCGATAGCGGAAACTTCCCGGCTGTTGCAGCAAATGCTGGATGGCAGGGAAGATGGAAAACAGATCGCCTTCCACATCCAGATCTCCATCGATGAAGGCCTCTCCAAGCGTGCGTTGCGTGGGATTTTCAAGCAGGGTGCGCCACGCGGCAGTGGACTTAATGACTAAGATGCAGCCCGGCGGATCGATCTGCGAGGAAGACCAGTACCAGCCATCCGCGCTGCGAATCGCGAAGGCTGTGCCGGAATAATTGCGAAATAAATCCTGGAAGAGCTTGGTGCGTTGGGCGTGGTTCGAAACCAAAGGCATTGTGTTCCCCTTCTGCGTACTGGATCGGCCCGTAGGGGAGGAGCAGAGGACGCAACTTTCAGGAGCCGCCGCGGTCCTGTGATCATGTTCTACCACTCAAGGTAGAGAATCAACTGGGAATTCAGGTTGCCTCGGAGGTGAAATCCAGCGTTGTAAATATCGCTGCAAGCTGGATTTGCGGTCCATCCTGAACCAACAGCTGGCGAGAATCGGATGCCGATGGATGTTTATCCTGAGGCGGACTGTCCGTTTTTGAACAGTCGTTTTCAAATTCGGACATTTTGCAGGACACGGTTCCGCCTGGCTTGAGCCTATCTTGTTGCTATGCAGCGATTCGGAGCCAAATGAATTGTGGCCATTGAAATGCGGTAGCTCTTCCTAGTCTTTATCTTTGTAACCATGATGTGACCGGAGCCTGCCATGCATAATTTTTTCCTGGATCTTCGCCGCGCTTTCCGGCAACTGCGCAAATCGCCTGGATTTACTCTCATTGTCATTCTGACGCTGGCGCTGGGTATCAGCGCGAACACCGGCATGTTCACCGTGCTGGAAGCGATGCTGCTGCGCGCTTTGCCCATCCATGACGCGCAGCGCGTGGTCTACATCACGGAGAACAATTGGCCGAGCAATCTATCTGAGTCAGGCCGCAGTTCCTGGACATTTACCCTGCCGGTGTTCGAGCAGCTGCGGCGGCAGAAGCAGGTGTTCAGCGATGTGATCGCCTATGTGCCGCTTTCGTTCAACAAGGTGGACGTGCGGGTGGGCAACACGCCGGATGCCGTAGAAGCAGACATGGTCAGCGGCAATTTTTTCCAGATGCTTGGCGTGGGGATGGCGCGCGGGCATGCCTTCGAGATGAAGGACGAGCGCGCGCATACGCAGGTTGTGGTTCTGAGTTACGACTATTGGACGCGCGCTTTCTCGCGCAATCCAGACGCAATCGGCCAGACGCTTTTCATCAAGGGCATTCCGTTCACAGTGATTGGCGTGACCGCACCAGGCTTCGTGGGCGTGGAGCCGGCGACGCGCGACGCCTTCTGGATTCCATTGCAAAACCGGCCCGATCTGACGGCGAGGGGATTTCCCTCGAACAGCTCTTATACCTTGTATGGAAGCTTGCCCTGGTCGGTGCTGAATATGATGGGGCGACTGGCACCGGGTGAAACGAAACGCAGCGCGGAAGCGGCGCTAAATCCGATATTATTGCGCATCTGGTACGGCACGCTGGGCCGGACGATTCCGCACAAGATGAATCTAGGCGTGCAGTTGATGCCCGCCACAGGCGTTGGACCGTCCAGCGATCTGTTCCGCCAGCCGCTGCGGATTACGATGGCGCTGGTGTTGCTGGTGCTACTGATTGCCTGCACCAATGTCGCCATGTTGATTCTGGCACGCAATGCTGCGCGACAGCGGGAGATGGCCGTGCGCGTGGCACTGGGCGCAAGTCGCATGACGCTGCTGCGGCAATTGCTGGTGGAAAGCGTGTTGCTGGTGGCTGCTGGGGCCGCATTGGGATGGGCGCTGGCGGCGCTGGTCACTCCCATGCTTGCGCGCAAGTTGGTGACGGCTGGATACGAACTGAGCTTTCGCATGGACCCGCGCGTCTTCTGGTTCACGCTGGGCATTGCCGCGCTGGCCGCGATTGCATTCGGACTGGCCCCACTGGTCGGCGCGATGCGGATTCCGCCTACGCTGGCGATGAAGGCCGGGAATGCTTCCTCGGGCACGGACCGCAATCGTCTGCTAGGACGCAGGCTGGCCATCTCCGCGCAGACGGCGCTGTGTGTGGTGCTGCTGGTCGCCGCGGCTTTGATGGTGCGCACGCTGCGGCGCTATCAGACGCAGAAACTTGGCGTGCAAACGCAGGGGCGGGTGACCTTCGACCTGAACCCGATTGGCTTGCACTCCAATGAGCAGGTCATCCAGTTCTACCAGAACCTGCTGGACAAGCTGCGTGCGCTTCCCGGCGTTGAATCCGCAACGGTCGAAATGAGTCCTCCGGGTACGGGCGGCTCCAATAACAATGGGCTGGTACTGGATGGGGTTGCAGAATGGAAAAAGAAGGGCCGGGATGCGACACTGCGCAGCAATATCGTGGGTGCGGACTTTTTTCATGTGCTGGGCATTCCGATTCTGCAGGGTCGCGGCATTACATCCGCGGACACGGCAACGTCCGAGCATGTCATCGTGGTCAACCAGACGCTGGTGGATCAATTCCTGCCGCATACCAATCCGCTGGGCCATACCATCGGACCCAAAGATGATGCGTACACGATTGTCGGGGTAGCACGCGACAGTAAATTTGCCAGTGTGGATGAACCGAAGATGCCGATGGCCTGGTATCCCTTTGTGCAGGAAAAGAATGTCTTCAGCGAAGAGTACGTGGAGCTGCATACGTATGGCGACCCAATGGCAGTGCTGCCGATGGTGCGGCGCGTCGTCGCGCGGATCGATCCCAACCTGCCGGTGGAAGATCCGCGCACCCAGCAGGAATTGTTCGCCGACTCCTATGCGATGAATTCGCTGACGGCGGAGTTGACGACCTTCTTCGGACTGTTGGCGGCGCTGCTGGTGGCGGTTGGACTGTATGGCACGCTGGTCTATCGCGTGGGCCGGCGCACGCAGGAGATTGGCGTGCGCATGGCGCTGGGCGCGTCGCGAGAAAATGTGCAATGGATGGTGCTGCGGGAAAGCCTCTGGATGGTTGCGTTCGGCGTCGCGGTTGGCGTGCCCTTGTCGCTGGCTGTGGGTAAGTGGATGCAGTCGCAGTTGTACAAACTTTCCTGGCACGATCCGCTGGCCATGCTTGGCGCATTGATTGTGGTGTTGTTTGTGGCATCGATCGCTTCGTGGCTGCCTGCGCGGCGCGCGGCCTCGGTGGACCCAATGCAGGCATTGCGGATGGAGTGAATGAAATCCCACCCTTTGCAAAAACGTGTTCAGTTCCATGACATCCTTTACACATTGTTCCGGGACATCCTTTACACTTCCGCGCGAGCGTAAGCGAGCGCGGAGGTGGCACAGAGATGCCATGGCAGACGATGGACGTACAGGATCAGCGA
>JAJYSV010000136.1 GCA_021793405.1 Acidobacteriota bacterium | reverse complement strand
TGCTGATCGACTTCAACTACGAAACCGAGCCTCTGCCAGGCGAGTTTCCGCTGCCCGGCATCGGTCCCTTCAAGCTGCTGGAGGAGAGCCCCATCAACCACTACGGAAAGATGATGTTCCGCTGGGTGTATTGGAACCTGCTGTTGCGCGGCATGGAGTTGCCGATCGAAGCGGAGATGTCAATGGCAGGAAAGCGGGTGCAATCATGACTGGCGCCGTCACGGAAGACCGCATTGCCGAGCTCGATCGCAAGCTGGACTTTATCGTCGAGGAGATCGCCCACCTCAAGCGGGTTCGTAACAGCGCCGAGGACCTTGTCGCCGATCTTACCCTGGTGGGCAAAGACGCGATGGGAGACGCAATGGAAGCTCTTGGGTCTGCTGCGTTGCGACCGGACGAGATCGTCCAGATGTTCAAGAGTGTGCTGATCGATGCCAGGCTGTTGACTGATGCGCTGCAACAGTTGGAGAGTGCGGCAGACTTCGTTCAGGACGCTCAACCCATCGTTCGCGATCTGTTCCGCCGGGCGATTGCGGGTAGCCAGCAGTTACAAAGGAGGGGCTACTTTGAAGCCGCCGCCGCTGGAATGCGGATCGGCGATGCGCTTGTCCAGTCGCACTCCCAGGTCGATTTGAAGCAGGTGGAAGCAAGTGTGCCTCAGCTTGTCGGATTCCTGCGCGAACTTACCCGGCCTGAGGTATTGCAGGCCCTGGAAGCGATTATTCATGGCTTTGGAAGAGTTCAGGCGACGATGAACGTGGATAAATCCCTCTTCCAACTTGTGCGCGATATGAACTCACCCGATGCCCGCCGCGGCATTGCGATCCTCGTTGAATTTCTGAAGGTCGTTGGATCGCGCACTACTTCCCCCGGCCCGGCCGGGGCACCAGGAACACAAACCGCAGAGAGGTGACACATGGAGACTATGAACTTAACAGGAAAAGCGATTCAATTGGATGCGGACGGGCATCTCGCCAACCGGAACGATTGGAATGAAGACATGGCCCGCGAACTTGCGGCCCAGGAAGGCATTCCCGAGCTGACGCCGCAACACTGGGCGGTCATCAACTTTATGCGCAAGGTCTTCGAAAAGGAAGGCGACGCGCCCTCGATCCGCCGCCTGACCAAGGAGAGCGGCGTCGATACAAAGACGCTGTATCAACTTTTCCCGAAGGGTCCCGCCAAACGAGCCGCCAAAATTGCTGGGCTTCCAAAACCGAAGGGCTGCATTTAAGGAGAGCGACACCATGACACAGACAAACACGGCTGAACCGATTCAGAAAGTCTCAATCATCGTTTCGCATGGATCGCTGGAGGGAGTATATCCCGGTCTGATTATGGCCAACGGCGCACGCATGGAAGGAATTGAAGCTTCACTCTTCTTCACGTTCTTCGGCTTGGACGCAATCATCAAGAAACGGATGAACAGCCTAAAAGTCGCAACCGTCGGAAATCCTGGAATGCACATGCCCACACTGCTCGGTGCGCTGCCCGGCATGTCGGCATTCGCTACCTCCATGATGAGGAAAGAGATTGAGAAGCTCGACATTCCTCCCATCGGCGAATTCATCACCATGATTCACGATGCCGGCTGCGAGATCTACGCCTGCCGCGCAACCGTGGATATGTTCCACTTGAAACGTGAGGATTTTTGCGACGAGATGGACGAAGTCATCTCAGTCGGCCAGTTCTATGAGAAGGCCACTGGCGCGCAGATCATCTTCACCTGAGCTGGTCTCTGAATTCGGAGGAGGTTGCCAGTCAATTTCCAGGGCTTTCCCAGGAACCAACCGGCGTTGGTTTTCACGCCTACATGCAGCGATTCACGGCACGGTACAACCTGTAACAGTGACACCTGCCACTCTGCCCGGCATTCTCATATGTACGCCAAGGCACACTTATTGATACGGCCGGATTGAGCAGATTCGGCCGTATCAGAAGATGTGGGTTAGCCGCAATACTGTTCACTTAGAGAAATCTGTGGCATGCCAGCACAGGAGGCCACAGGTGGCGCGTACGGTAGCGGAACTTCCTCCGGGATCGCGGATCACGGACTACATCAGCTTGGGCGTCATCACCAAGGCGTTTCCTCTTGCATGCATCGGGCCGGTGCTTTCCGAGACGGGCAAAGCCAGCCTCCGTCAGTGCGATCTGCCGGCGCAGGTGGTGGTCTATTACGTCATTGCCTTGGGGCTGTACATGCAATCGTCCTATCGCAAGGTTTTGGGTTGTTTGCTGGAGGGCATCCAGTGGCTGCGCGATCCCTCGGCCGGAGTGCGGGTGGCCGGCAAATCGGGCACCTCTCAGGCCCGCACGCTGCTGAGCTGGGAACCGCTGCGACAGTTGCACGATGAGTTGGTTCAGCAAAGCACTCATCCCGAACTGGGTTGGGGATCCATAGGGGATTAGTACTCGAAAACGCCCGCAAACTAGGAGCGGTTTTCGGCTGATGCTAAATTCCCGCCTTCGTACTCATTGATCGGCACCATAAAGCGCACGCTCGGCTATTGGCAGTCTCTGAAGCCATGCGTTCAGAGACAGTTCCCGACGAGCGATATTCATAATGGCTGCCGCTCGATTAGTGCGAAGGCGGAGGTTTAGACGTCAACCGAGAATCTGCTAAAGATATCGGCGTCCGTTGTACATGCGTGAAGAATTCTGTTTCTGCCCGGCAATTGGGTCGCAGGAACTCTTACCCGTACGCGACCCGCCATTGACTTCGTGCTAGCGAAGCCAAAAGAGAAGCGCTCCCAGTAGAAGAAATCCAACGATGGCAATTACTGCAATGAAGTAGGTACGAGTTCGGTATATCTTTATCGTCGACCATCCCAACGCCTTTCTAATTCATCCGCATGTACGGCTGCCGCCCTCGGAATCAATGCTTCAATTGATGGATTGCTTCCACCAGAATCATGGCAGCGGTCGACAAGATACAAATCACCGCGAGGGTGGCGCCAATCCAAAAAATGACGGCCGCAAATAGCTTGCCGCCCTCTTTACCACCGCTGATGATGTGAGCTTTTTTCATTGACGTCGACACATGTTAGAAATTCGTAATACTTACTCTCTAGATCTGTCGCGATCTACTAGTACAACCGGGAGACCCCCCGGCTCTGCCGGGGAGGCAGTAGAAGTTTGACAGATACGGGAGTCCATCCAAGAAACTCCGAGACGTGAGCCGCCAAGCACACGCAAAGGAGAATCTGGATGGA
>JAJYSV010000015.1 GCA_021793405.1 Acidobacteriota bacterium | reverse complement strand
CCTGCCCCTGGTCGTGCGCCTCCAACAGCTTTCTTCGCAGATCGTCCGAATACGGTCGCGCCATCTCAGCTCATGTCGCGGATCATCGCCTCCCACTACTCTACACCATCAGACAAAATGCTTTAATCAATGCGGACGAGAGGAGAATCTGCAGTTTGCGGGGTGACTTTATACACCAGTTGCTTCTATCGTGGCCCCGATCATCGCGTCGAATCCCATACAAGAATTCAGCATCAGGTGGTAAATGCGGTAATCGTTCCATGCGGTGTGATAGAAGTGCTCAATATACTCTGCGCGCCGCTGGTCGGTTGCAGCCAGTTCTCGCTCCGCCAAGTGAGCCTTGTCGGGAAAGGCTTGCACAAACCACCTGACTTTGCGCAACGTCGAGGCATACACGAAGATATGAAAGCAGCCAGGAACTCCATGCAGCGCGCACGACGCACCGCGGCCGACGACGACGCAATTTCCGGCGCGCGCCTTCTCCTTCATCACTTCCTGAGCGAGCTCCGTCATTCGTGTGGTGTCCAGAATTTCCCGCTCCATCGTAATATCTGCTCGTTCATTGCTGCCGTGCCAGAAGGCGCGGCCGACCTTGCTATACCAGGGGTCCAGCCGTTCGTCGCGCCGCGTAGCTTCGGCGGCAGATACGCCGGCGCGCTGAGCTACCTCCTGCACCAGGGATTGGTCGACCAGTTCCCACTTGAGGTGCTGAGCCAGTAGGCGGGCAAATTCCCCCCCCAGACTTCCATATTCCCGTTCCACGGTAATCACTCGAACCATCGTTCTAATCCCGCGCTGAAGTTAGATGCTGACAAGTCTGGCCGCGCTGATGGTAGCACCGCTGCAGGGAGTTTTGCCAGAGGCTTGTTCGAAACGGAATGCTGTCACCCGACCCTCCCTCTATTGGCGCAGTTCCACGACCGTCGCGCCGGCGCCGCCCTCGTTCTGCGGCGGTTCACTTACTTTCTCCACCTGCGGATGTTGTACCAGATAGGCCCGCAACTCCTTGCGCAAAATGCCCATACCGACGCCGTGCACGATGCGAATCCGCGGCAATCCCGCCATAAAAGCCCGATCCAGGAATTTCTCCACCTCGTCCGTGGCCTCTTCTACATTCCGGCCAATCACGTTGATCTCGCTTGGTCCGGCGCCGCTTTCCTTTGTCAACGCAACGCGAATTCCTTTGCTGCGCGCCGCGGCCACAGGTGTTGCCTGTCGTGCGCGCTCCGCCGCCGAGACTATCACCTCCGCTATATCGCCGCGATGAATCCTCATTTTCAGCTGCCCCACTGAAACCTCAAAGTTGTCTCCATCCACCTGCCGCTCCACCAGGGCGGCCTTTCCCAGTGAGCGTAACTTCACAGTATCCCCAACGCCAACTTGGCGAACAATGTGCGGTTGCGCGTTCGGATCGCCTCGGTCCGCGCCCGTCTGATGCGCCACCACGGTGGCATTCACCTGGTCGCGAAATTCCCGCCGCAGTTTGGCCAGCCCCCGCTCCGCCTGCTTGGCCACCTTATGCTGCGCGCTGCGGTCCTCGATACCTAGCAGAACTTCCCGCACCTGGGCCTCAAACGCTTTCAGCAGCGACGACAGTTTCGTCTCCATCTCCTGCACTTTACGCTGCTGCTCCTGCCGTCCCTCCCGCTCCAGCCGCTGACGTTCCTTGGCAATCTCTTCCTCGCGTCGTTGTAATTGCGCTCGTTCGGTGCTCACTGCGAGCAGGTCCGCGTGCAGTCGATCTAGAAATCGCCCGATCTCCACGGCTTGTTTGCCCAGCCTTTGCCGGGCGTCCGCCAGGATGGCAGCGTCCATGCCCAGACGCTCTGCGATGTGGATTCCCGCCGATACCCCCGGCACGCCGACGCGAATGTGATACGTGGGCGCAAAGGTCTTTTCCTCGAAGCCCGCGGCCGCGTTCCGCACTCCCGGCGTGTTGGCCGCGTATACCTTCAGCGAAGTGTGATGGGTGGAGATCAAACACCACGCGTGGCGCGCGGAAAAATGCGCTGCAGTTGCCGCCGCCAGCGCCGCGCCTTCTTCTGGATCGGTTGCCGAGCCCAACTCATCGAGCAGTACCAGGGAGTTTGCCGTAGCCAGCCCTGAAATCTCGTTCAAGCGAGTGATGTGCGCCGAGAAGCTGGAAAGATCCTGCTCGATCGATTGCGCGTCGCCGATATCCGCCAGCACCGCGTCAAACAGTGGCAGCTCGACCGCCTCCGCCGGAACGGGAATTCCGGCCTGCGCCATCAATGCTAGCAACCCGACAGTTTTCAGAGCCACGGTTTTGCCGCCCGTGTTTGGTCCGCTGATGATCAACTGCGGTGTGGCCGCGGGCAGCTCCAGGTCCAGCGGCACGATTGTTTTTGCTTCAGAACTCCGTCCGGCACCGGGTCGGCATAACAGCCTTGCAGCTTCTGCGGGGTGACCTCGTCTTTGAGGCTTCATCGCAAAGGGTGTAATTGAATCCGCCGCTACTTCGCCGCGCAGACGTTTTTCCAGCAGCGGGTGTCGTGCCGCTTTCAAAAAGATTCGCTCCGAATCCGGCGCGGAGAACACTGGTGCGATGCAGTGAAAATCCGCCGCAAATCGCGCTCGCGCAAACAGCGACTCCACTTCGGCAAGAATCTTCGCGCAGTCCGCAATCGCCTCCGCATGTTCGCCAACCTGGCGCGTCATAGCGGCCAGGATGCGGCGCTCCTCCGCCTGCTCTTCTTCCAACAGGCGCTGAAGCTCATTATTCTGCTCGATGGTTTCGATTGGCTCAATAAAATAGGTCTGCCCGCTGGAACTCGCGCCATGCATCACCCCTGGAACGCGCCGCTTCCACTCCGCTTTGACGGGCAGCACAAATCGTTCGCCCCGCACAGTAATCAAATCTTCCTGTAAGGAGCCTTCCGGACCCAGCCTTCGCAGCATGGTTCTCAAACTCTCTTCAATCGCGCGTTGCTGGCGCTCCATCTGGCGGCGAATCCGCGCCAGCTCCGGCGAGGCATGATCTGCAATCGATCCATCCGCTTCAAACTTTCCGTCGAGTGCCTGCACCAACCCTGCGAATCGGCTCTCGACCAAAGGCATCGCCAACTGGCGGAGAGAATTTGTGTGCATGGGTGCCCCAGATCTCTCCGCCGCGGCGGATGAGACCTGGGCTATTTCGGCGAAGGGTGGCACAGAATCCTGCGGCCACGCAGGCATCCACTCCTGAAACGCGCGAAAGCGACCGACCAGCGCCGACAACGCCCGCAGTTCATCCACTTCCAGCACCGCTCCGTGGATGCGAGCGTGATCGAGCCAATTACCCGGATCGATCAGTCCGTGAAAATCGAAACTGGGTCCGGCGCGCAATAATCGTAGCGCTTCATTCACCCGCTGTTGCTCGACGCTTGCCCAGCGGGCATCGCCAGAAGGCTCCAGCGCCAGCGTCCACAATCGGCCCGGAGCTGTCGTGGCGTACCCCGCGACCATTTCTCGCAGGCGGGCAAACTCCAGCATGTCTGCGCTGGTGTGCGCCAGCGGCGAGGGCACATTTGGGAACATAGTCACGCTCTCATGGTAGCCGCTTTCACCATCGCGACGTCAGCCGCCGCGAGAGGTCTACATTCCGGCTTACGAGTCCGGAGGGCTACCAGTGTAAGGCCACTCCATTACAAATGCTCGAGCGATAGATAGGAGAGATTGGAGCGGAATTTTCCCCTGAACGCCGAATGGCTACTCTCATCACCCTGGGGGGTTAGGTAAGAGTAGCCATTGGTTTGTTACCGGCGCGCTTGGTCTTGAACCGTTATACAAGAGCAGAGGCGCCGGCAAGCCTTTTGTGTGTTTCCAACTGCATCTCGCTAACGAGCAGCGGACTTGGTCGAGCCGGCAGCAACAAGCTCCGGCTCGGGGTTCGATCCTGTGGTGGAATCGCTTCCGATGCGCATTCCGTAAAACGACCGGTGTACGAAATAGAACGAGATCAGGAAGAACACCCCCGCTAGCACGTGGGTCAAGACCGGATTGGTAGCCGAAAGCTCAACCGCCAACTCGACGGCCAGCAGGCCAAACAGTGTGGTGAACTTGATGACCGGATTGAGAGCCACGGAGGCCGTATCCTTGAACGGATCGCCCACCAGGTCGCCGACCACTGTCGCCTCATGCAGCGCCGTTCCTTTTTCATGCAACTCGACTTCGACGATCTTCTTGGCGTTATCCCATGCGCCTCCCGCGTTCGCCATAAAGATGGCCTGGTAAAGCCCGAACATAGCAATCGAGATCAGATAGCCGATGAAGAAGAATGGATCCAGAAAGGCAAACGCCAATGCCGCAAAAAACAGTGCGATGAAAATGGTTAGCATCCCCTTTTGCGCGTAACGAGTACAGATGGCAACAACCATCTTGCTGTCTTGTGTGGAGGCTTTCTCGGCGCCCTCGATCTTCATATTTCTCTTGATGTACTCCACAGCACGGTAAGCGCCCGTGGTCACGGCCTGGGTGGCAGCGCCGCTGAACCAGTAAATCATCGCGCCTCCGGTAATCAGGCCGAGTAGAAACGGAGCGTGGAGAAGCGAGAGCTTGTCCACATTTTGAGTGAGTGAGTTGGTCAGCGCCATAATAGTGGCGAAGATCAGGGTGGTAGCGCCCACTACGGCAGTGCCAATCAGCACCGGCTTGGAGCTGGCTTTGAAGGTATTTCCCGCGCCGTCGGCCGCCTCCAGCATCCTCTTGGCGTGTTCGAAATCGACATCCACGCCGTAGTCTTTTTTCACCTGCGCATGCACATCTGGCTCGTTCTCGATCAGCGACAGCTCGTAAATGGATTGAGCGTTATCCGTCACCGGGCCAAAGGAGTCGACTGCGATGGTGACAGGTCCCATGCCCAGGAAGCCGAAGGCCACCAGGCCGAAGGCGAACATTGGCGCAGCCAGAACCACATTCTGGAATCCCAGTGTGCTGACTCCGTAGCCAATGGCCATTAGAATCGTTACCGCCAGTCCCAGGTAATAGGCGGAATAATTCCCGGAGACAAACCCCGACAGCAGACCGAGAGCGGCTCCACCTTCCCTTGCCGACGCGACCACTTCTTTTACGTGGCGAGCTGTGGTTGAAGTGAACACCTTCACAAGTTCAGGAATCAGAGCCCCCGCTATCGTCCCGCAGGAGGTTATTGTCGCGAGTTTCCACCAGAGGGTGGGATCTCCACCCAAATCGGGAAGCAGGAGGTAGGTGACCGGGTATGTGACGGCAATCGTTACGATGGATGTAATCCACACCAGCGAGGTGAGCGGAGCTTCGAAGTTGAATTCCAGTGCCTTACCGAACCGTGCTTTGGAGATCCCCTCATTGATGTAATAGCCCGCAACGGCCGCCACCAGCATGGCCACGCGAACCGCAAACAGCCAGACCAGCACTTGCACTCCGACGGTAGCGCTCTTCGCGCCCAGGATGAGGAATGCGATCAGGGCGACCTGGACCACGCCGTAGGTTTCAAAACCGTCAGCAGTCGGACCAACCGAATCGCCTGCATTGTCTCCCGTGCAGTCTGCGATCACGCCCGGATTGCGGGCATCGTCCTCTTTCACGTGGAAAACAATTTTCATCAGATCGGCGCCGATATCGGCGATCTTGGTGAAAATGCCGCCGGCCAGACGAAGCACCGCAGCGCCGAGCGATTCGCCAATTGCAAAGCCGATGAAACACGGTCCGGCATAGCTGCCCGGAACGAAGAGGATAATGCTGAACATCAGCAGCAGCTCGATCGAGATCAGCATCATGCCAATGCTCATACCCGACTTGAGCGGAACGCCGAATGCGCGATATGGGTTTCCACCCAGGGAAGCATAGGCGGCGCGCGAATTCGCCAGCGTATTCACACGGATTCCAAACCACGCCACAAAGTAGCTGCCGGCCATTCCCAGAATGCTGAACGCAAGGATGATGATCACTTTTAGGGCGCTGAAGTGAAGCAGCACAGCGAAATACGCAAGAATGACAACCGCAATGAAGGACCAGAGAAGGAGGAGGAACTTACCTTGGTGGATCAGATATGTTTTGCAGGTTTCCCAGATCAGCTGCGACACTTCCAACATCGATTTATGCGCCGGCATGCCCTTCAGGTGGACATACATGAAGATGCCGAAGATCATTCCTAGAATGCAAAACAGAGGTCCATACATCAGCAGGCTGTGGCCGTCGATTCCCGGATGCCCAAAAAATCGCACCTGACTTAAATCCGGCAGCTGCAGATTGGCTTCGCCGCCGACTTGCGCCGCAGGTTCTGCGAAGGCTGCGCCTGCCCCAATCAGGAGGAATGTTGTAATTACGCTGGCGAATCTCACCCAGCGCGACGAGAACAAATGGGTTTTCATACGCCCTCCCGTGCTTGCTTGGCGGCTTTCGGCGGCGATGGGTCGCGTCGCCAGTGTGCCGCTATAGGTAGAAAGGATCTGGTACTCCAACAGCCATGCCGCGACAAGCGACAGCACGCTCACGACTAAGACAAACCACACCCATGCAATTCCAGTCACGAAATCCTCCTATAGGACGGCCTAGCCGGTTACAGCGTCAGGCAAAAAATAGCCCGGTAATTTTGGTCTTTCTGAAGGAACACCGAAGTGTACCACCGGAATTCCTGGACCGAATGTGACGCGAAGCACAGCCACCGGGGAGCATATTCCTGGATCGAACATACAAGTGTCAACTAAAAAACATCGGCCAGACGGATTCCCCGATCTTGGGCGACCAAGCCTGGAAGGTCCGGAATTGTCTTGCACCGAAACCGTTTCCGGCTTACACCTGGCTGAATTTAGTGCGAACATGCTCAAAGTCCGAGCGTCCCAGCCCGCGTTCCTCGGCCAGCTTCAGGTAAGGCATGGAGTCTCCGTCGAGGTTCCAGTAGGCTTTGGCTGCATACGCATCCAGCGCTACCGGATCGGTCCCGGCCACCAGGGTCTTTTTCAGTGCAACGTCTTCCAGGTCGCCGCCGGTTGGCCCATTGCGCAGCAGCACGCGATAACAGTCGATCAGGGTCACCGTGGGCAGCATGAACGCCGCCAGGTCCACCAGGCTTGGATGAATCTGTTGATGCAGGCGATTGCGCTGGCCTCCCAGGATGCCAAACCAGTTCTTGAATCCCAGAGTGGCGCCCGTCAGAGCATGTTGCTTGGCGATGGGCAAATTAATGAGTTTATCGGCCTGCAGAAACGGCTCGAACACCTGCCAGTTCTGCAGCACGACGCCGCCCAGGTCCACTTCGCGAAATCGCGGCGGGTCAGGAAGGATGACTTCCGCCCCCTCCGCCCGCGCCGCCGCCTGTATGCCGGAGCGGCGAAAGCACCGTTCTGCCTCATTGCAGCTGACATCGGTGACGATCACCCGCTTCGCACCCGCCTGCCAGCATTGCCGCACCGTCTCGGCGACCACATCGGGGTTGGTATTCGCCGCCTGCTCCGGCGTGCGGTCCCAGGCGATGTTCGGCTTCAGCACCACAACATCGTGACGCGCGATAAAGCGCCCGACGCCGCCTAGGTCGGCGAACGCCTGCCGGACCAGTGCGCGCGGGTCGTCTCCTGCCGGACTGACCCCCTGAGCCACCACCATCTCCGGCAGCGCCGCATTCGACTTCACCGTGTGGTCTCGCTTCGCATTGGCGGCCAGCGCCTCGGTGGGTCGTGTGCTATGTTCGGAGAGCCAGAAGGCTGCTGCGGCCACGCCCGCGCCGGTCCCAGCAAGCCGCAGCATCTGGAGCATCGCCTCGCGGCGACTCATTTTTGGGTTGTTCGAAGCCATGGCCCTCTCCTTCAGGCAACCGTCGTCTCGATCAGGGCAATCTGGCCGGGATCGTTGCTTCCCAGCCTATGTCCCGTATCCGCCGCGGTCGCAATGTAAAGCGGCGGAGTGCCTGCCTGCTCCAGCGTTTGCATCCCCATCTCTGCGCGCTTGCGCTTGATAATCTGCCAGCCCGTATAATCGATCGCCACCCGGTCCTCGCCCACCATCAGCCCGTTATAGTTCCACGTATACGCGGGATTGAATCCCGGCCCATCTTCATACTGCGACGTCATCACATCGCCGACCACGAAACGCACCTTGTTCCGAATCTCCGGAACCGCGTTCAGGTCGGCAACGTAAGGATTGCATCCGCCGCCATGCTGCGCGTTCGGGTTCTTGATGACCCCATACATGTTTTTCATCGCAAAGGTGACGCCGGCCAGGTTATGATTCTTCAAAATCGGCACGTTGATGATGACATCGCACTGGTTCACGATCTTGGAAAGCTGCGTCTTCACCCGGCCAAAACTCAACTGCGTGTCTTCGTAGCCGACCGAGTCCGTACCGAAACAGCGCACACCTCCGGGTGCCGTGGATAGCGTGTATCCGGCCCTGGCCAGCTCGTGATTGGTGCGGTCCCAGACGATAATGTCGCCGGCGCGGATGCCCGCCTGCTGCAGGCGTTCGCAGATCGCCTCCACCAGCGAAACATGCGTTGAAAGCCCCTTGCCGGCGATGGTGTTAACCTTCAGACCCACTACCTGCCCCGGACGTACCAGTCGCTTCCAGGGGTCCACCGGATTCTGGCTGTTAGCGTAGGTTTGCATGGCATGGTCCAGCAGGGCCGCGACCCTCTGTCCATCCGGAGTCGGTCCGGGGGTGCGCACTTTCTCGTCGCACACAATCACTACTTTCGACTTCCCTACGCTCCTGGCTGCGGTCTTCACGGCGCCCAGGGTGAACTTCGTCTCTGCTCCCAGAATGGCCGCGCCCGCCGCCATCTCTTTCAAAAATTCACGCCGGTTCTTCATGCTGCACCTCCTCCATGCTTGTGCAATTACCTTTGCTTCTAAAGCCGACCCTCCACGCCATGCGCTAGAGCCAGCAGAGCTTCCGCTACATAGGGTGCGGACTCATAAGCCGTGATCCGCACCAGATAAGATCCTTGACGAAACACCACGCTTTGTCCGGAGGCACGCGCCGCATCGCCAAGCTGCGCCGCCTGGCTCTTCGCCGTCGGCTCGGTGTCGAAGATCTTCCTGGCGCCATCGGCAGCCTTGAATGTGTATACGTCCACCACCGCCTCCAGCTTTCCCTGGAATTGGTAGTCGGAGGTCGAAGCGGTCACCACCCCTGCGTTTACGTATTGGTCTGCTCCTCCGTCCAGGTACTGCCACAGGTCCGCAGCGGCGAAGGTGCGGGGGTTTCCGCTCTTCTGCCAGCCCGGCACCGTTCCGGTCGGCGGGAACGGATCCACGCTCTTTTTTCTGCACCCCACGCCCACCAGGCCAAGCGCCAACAGCAGCGCGATCCATGTTTTTATTCCCATCTTTTTCATGACTGCTCTTTTCCCTCTCTCCTGGTCAGCAAAATCTGACTGCTCGCCGACCGGCTTTCTCCGATACTGGTCACGTATACCGCCGGATGCTCCTGCAGTGGGCAGGCGTATTCGCAGGCCCCGCAGCCCACGCATCGGCTGGGATCCACGTGCGGCTGCTTGACCACTTTTTTGTTGCCTTCGGCATCGATGATCTCAACCTCCTGCAAATAGATCGCCTTCGGAGAAACCGGGCACCACTCCTCGCACACGATGCAGTTGGTGGCCATGGCCCACGGCAGGCATCGACCGCGGTCGTAAAAGGCCGTGCCCAGCCGCACCGGCTGCGGTGTCTGTTCTCCGGGGCCACCAAGTCCGACCACCCATCCCTTTTCCTGGGGAGTAATCTTCCAGATCGCGCCTGTCGGGCAAACCTCGGAACAAAGCACGCAACTGGGCTCGCAATATCCGATCCGCGGGGTCAACATAGGCGTCCACAGGCCCTCCAGACCTGCCTCCGCCAGCGTGGGCTGCAGGGAATTGTTTGGGCACACCTTCATGCATTCCCCGCAGCGAATGCAACGGGAAAGAAAATCGGTCTCATCCAGGGCGCCCGGCGGCCGAATCAGGTGGGCATCCCGGCTTTTGCCGAGCGCCGTATTGGCGCGCAACAGCGGAAGCGCAGCGATTCCGGCGGCAACCGCGGCCAGCGCCCGGCGGCGAGGAAGATTCGCTCCCACCACCTCCGCTTCCTTGCGAAACAGCTGGAACTCCAGTCCATGGTGCGGGCACACATCCACACAGTTCATGCACATCAGGCATTCCGCCTTATGCCACGGCACGCCGCCAATCGGATTGTCGCCGCCTTGGCAATGCAGCAGGCAGCGATTGCACTGATCGCAGGATTTCGGATCTTTATGCAGTCCCAGAATCGACCAGCGCGACGCAACGCCCAGCAAAGCTCCCAGCGGACACAGCGCCCGGCACCAGAAACGCGTCACCCGAAGATTCAACGCCAGCAGAAACAGGAAGATCAGCCCCAGCAACACACCGGCTCGGAAATGCGGCTGGCGGAAATTCAGGACGGTCGCAGCCAGCGCCGCATGCAGCCCGCCCGCAATCGCCTGCAGCAGGCCAAACCTGCTGTGTTCCAGCGGCCCCAGGGCTGCATTGGCCGCATAGTTGGCTGCCGGCACAATGGAAAGCCCCAGCGACCGCGTCAGCATGCTGAAAGGGTCTAACCAGCCCACAAGGCCGCTGCCACAGACGGCCGCTGTGAGCACTGCGATCAGGATCACATACTTCGTCCGCTGCCACGGTTTGTAGCGATTGGAGTCGACCCACTGTTTCCCGCGCTTTTGTTCGGATTTCAGATTCCCGAAAAAGTGGTGCAGCGTTCCCAACGGGCAAATCCAGCCACAGAAGAAGCGTCCTAGAAACATCACCGGCAGCAGGATCAGCAGCGACCACAGCATGCCTCGATAAAGCGCATGCGTCGCCAGCGCGTTCGACAGCGCGGCCAGCGGGTCAAGCTCAAAAAACAGGCGCACCGGCCAGCGCATCCGAATGTCGCTGCCGGAACCGATCGTTCCATTGAATTGCGTCCGGACGAGAAGGAACAGAAATAGGGCGAGAAAGAAGATCTGCGACGCGCGCCGCAAGACAACAATCCGCGGCCTCGCAAACTTCGGTCGACCCATACGATCCCCTTCCGTGGCGGGCGCAAGACCACGAATTTCTGTGGCCCCGCTGCGAGGGTTGTTCTGGGAAGAGCCATGGTGCAGGCAGACGCAACGAGACCACGAACTTCATTTTCCGCTCCCATCTCGGGAAATTCCGTGACACCGATTACAGCCGCCGGGTGACCTGCATCACGCTTCGATGGGAAGTTCTCGGGCTGGTTGCGCGCCCGGCACATCGTGGCCCCGCAAGAACTGCAGCCAAGTCGGATTGCCCGACCGGGAGTCCGAAAAAAATGGAACTTTCGTGCCAGGTCTGGCGTATCTTCATCAGCAATCTGGATACAGAGGATCCAGAAAGGGAGGAGCGAGCCATGTTTTGCAGTCAATGCGGTCAACCGATTGCTGCCCAGCCTCACTGTCCGCATTGCGGAGCGCCGACCGGCTTCACCGGCGTCCCGCCGCTTCCGGCTTCCCGAGTCGCCAGACACGTGCATCTGCTGGGCATTTTGTGGACCGCATACGCCGCCTATTTGGTGCTGGCCTGGCTGCTGTTCCTACCCTTTCTCCACATGGCGTTTGGCGGTGGGCATTGGATGTCAAGCGGCTCCGATACCTGGATGATGGCACCCTTCCATCCCGACGGGTGGCTTCTGCACTTCATCGCCATCGTCGTGTTCGGGCGTGCCATATTGTCGCTGGCCGTTGGGTTTGCCTTGCTGACCCGCCAGCCCTGGGGCCGCATCTTCGCCATCGTTATCGCTGTGCTGACGTTGATCAAGCCGATCCTGGGGACGATCCTGGCGATCTATACCCTTTGGGTTCTGTTGGAGCGCAATGCCGACCAGAACTACGCCCAACTGGCTGCTGAGCGACAGTCATATCCGCCGTCTACCCAAGGCCCACAAAGCTAACCTGAATTCGAGTACGCGTGATTGAAGATTACCTCAGGCGGTAGAATCAGACGCAGCATGGATTTCCCTCTGATACGAATGCGGCGTCTGCGCCGGTCCGAGCCAATGCGCGCCCTGGTGCGCGAAACCCGGCTGCATCCCGGTGCGCTGATTGCCCCGTTATTTATCTGCCCCGGTGAAGGCGTTCGTCGCGCCATCTCCTCCATGCCTGGCGTCTTTAATCTCTCGATAGACGAAGCCATTAAAGACGCAACCGAGGCCGCCAAGCTCGGCATTGGCGGATTCTTGCTCTTCGGCCTTCCCGCCACCAAGGATGAGCAGGCCAGCGGCGCTTGGGATCAGAATGGTATCGTCCAGCAGGCCCTGCGCGCCATGAAGCGCGAACATGCTCTCGATTCAACCCTGCTGATTGCCGATGTATGCCTTTGCGAATATATGTCGCACGGTCATTGCGGCATTGTTCGCGAGACTGCCAACGGCGGTCACGAGATTGAAAATGACTCCAGCGTCGAGCTGATTGCCCGAACCGCCGCTTCACTCGCCCGTGCCGGTGCGGATATCGTTGCGCCGTCCGATATGATGGATGGCCGCGTGGCCGCCATTCGCGATGCGCTCGATGCGGATGAGTTGACCAACACCCCCATCCTTTCTTACGCGTCCAAATTTGCCTCCGCGTTTTATGGCCCGTTTCGCGAAGCCGCCGATTCCGCTCCGCAATTCGGCGATCGCCGCAGCTATCAGATGGATGGCGCAAATCGCCGCGAAGCCATGCGCGAAATCGAACTGGACCTGTCCGAAGGCGCGGATATGGTCCTGATGAAACCGGCCATGCCCTACCTCGACATCATTCGCGACGCCCGCGACCGCTTCGATGTTCCCCTCGGCGCCTATCAGGTCTCCGGCGAGTACTCCATGCTACACGCTGCCATCGAGCGCGGCTGGCTCGAGCGCGACCGCGCCATCCTGGAATCCTTGGTTTCCATCCGCCGCGCCGGTGCCGACTTCATCGTCACCTATTTCGCCCAAGCCGCCGCCAAGCTGCTGTAGGGGAAGCCGAGCGAGATTCCTGCTGCAGCTTGCTCATCGGTCCACCATCTGCTGCAGGCGCTCAGGATACCGTGCCCCGTGGATCTCGATTTTTGAAACAGCATCCGCGATTTGTCTGAGGTCCGCAGAGGTGAGTTGAACATCCGCTGCTCCCAGATTTTCTTCCAATCGATGCAACTTGGTTGTGCCAGGGATGGGCACGATCCACGGCCTTTGTGCAAGCAGCCAAGCCAGCGCAATCTGCGCGCGCGTGGCATGCTTCTGTTCCGCTATATCCCCCAACACTTCCACGATCTTTTGATTCGCCTTCAGATTCTCTTCTTCAAATCGCGGAACGACTTTACGGAAATCGCCATCGGCAAACGTGGTGTTCCGATCGATTGCGCCAGTAAGGAAACCTTTTCCGAGCGGACTGAATGGCACAAAACCGATACCGAGTTCCTCCAACGTGGGTAGTATCTCCTCCTCGGGTTCTCGCCACCACAAGGAATATTCGCTCTGCAATGCAGTCACCGGCTGGACGCCATGCGCGCGCCGAATCGTCTTCGCTCCGGCCTCCGATAACCCAAAGTGCTTCACCTTACCTTCCTTGATCAAGTCTTTTACTGCGCCAGCGACGTCTTCGATCGGAACAGCCGGGTCAACCCGGTGCTGATAGAAGAGATCGATAGAGTCGGATTTGAGCCGCTTGAGCGAGGCCTCCACGACTTCTCGTATGTGCGCCGGCTGACTGTTCAGGCCCGCCTGAGGCTTTCCGCCTTCAAAGCCGAACTTGGTCGCAATCGTCACTTGGTTCCGAAACGGAGCGAGCGCTTCGCCAACAACCTCTTCATTCACGAAAGGACCGTATGCTTCCGCAGTGTCGAAGAATGTGATACCACGATCAAATGCAGCGCGGATGAGCGAAATCGCCTGCTCCTTCTCGGTGGCAGGGCCGTAGCCGAAGCTCAACCCCATGCAGCCAAAGCCGAGAGCTGAAACCTCAAGATTGCTTTTCCCCAATGTGCGCTTTTGCATGATTATCCCTTCCGGTTCAACTGGCCACGCGAGTTCTCTTCAATTGGAGTAGCCATCCACGAGTTTCGATGCTTGAAAATTCCCGTGTTCACTCAATGTCGGATTCGCCGGGTGCCCTGGACCCTGCCCCGGAGCTGTCCCGCGAACGCAGTCCACAATTGTTCCTATAATGAAATTAAGCGGGCACATCTGCCGCAGTGAGGGAAACCATGAGCACGCTCACCCATCCCGAAACCAAGTCATCCGCTATGCCAGCCACCGAAAACAGCGCCGAGCAAAACGCGCTGATGTTTGAGTACAGTTCCGCCGCCGACCCAGTTTCTTCCGGAAGCGTCCCGCCGATTCCCTATGCGGAGTTCGGCGCTGACTTGTACGCGACCGGTCCCAGCCGCATCATCCCGCTCGATCTGTCGAAAGCGCTAAAGTGCGCGCCACCCGCCAGCACGCCATCGCTCGCCGCCAGCTTCCTGCGCATCGAGGCCGGCGACACGCTTGAGACCTCTGCCAATTCGACTTCGGAGCTGTTCTATGTGATCCGCGGTAGCGGCGCATCCACTGTCGGCGATCGCGAAATTCATTGGTCGCAGGGAGATTTTTTTACGCTGCCCGGCGGCACCGCGCGGCATCGCGCTCACGAGACCTCCGCGTTGTATTGGGTCAACGATCAGCCGCTGCTCGACTATCTTGGTGTGCAGCGCAGCCATCCGCGCTTCGCTCCCGCCCATTACTCCCGCAGCGAGTTGACGAAAGCGTTGGAGCAGGCCGCCAACGACCCCCAGGCCGCCACCCGCAGCCGCGTCAGCCTGATTCTCGGCAATCCTGGCTGCATGCAGACCATGACCGTGACTCACGTTCTGTGGGCCATGTATGGTCTGATCGAGCCCAATACCCGCCAGCTGCCGCATCGCCATCAGTCCGTCGCGCTGGACCTGATTATCGACGCCAAGCCCGGCTGCTACACGCTGGTCGGCACGGAATTAGGCTCCGACGGCCACATCAAGAATCCCACTCGGGTCGACTGGAAATCCGGCGCGGCCTTTGTCACTCCGCCGGGCTATTGGCATGAACATCGCAATGAGTCGGGTGAGCGCGCCTACCTGACACCCATTCAAGATGCCGGCCTGCACACCTATCTGCGCACCCTCGACATTACGTTTTACAGGGATAACGATTAGCGCTCGTCCGAATCTTCGCGTGCCCAGGGCTTGCCTGGGCCTGCCGAAGGATTCGCTTAGCTAGACGGGGAGATTCACCGGTTCCGATTCAGCCGGAAAATTGCCAGATTCAAAATCATTGCAAAGGTGACCCAGGCCAGATACGGCGCCATCAGCCATCCCGCCAGCGGTCGCAACTCTCCGAACAGTACCATCGTCGGCAGAATCGCCAGCCACAGGATGCTGATCTCTCCCAGCGCGCCCGCAATGGCATGCCACCGAAAGAAGATCATGCTCCACAGAAAATTCAGCCCCAGTTGGATCAGAAACCACGCCAGCGCGTAGGTCCGCAGCTGCGATCCCGGCTGCGCCCACACCATCCACGCTGCCACGCCCATCAAAATGTACAGCATGGTCCACACCGGCCCGAAAATCCAGTTCGGCGGGTTGAAGGACGGCTTGCGCAGACTTGCATACCAACTCGGGATGGCCCGCCGCGTCAGCAGCCCGGAGATCAACCCTACAGCGACGCACAGTCCCACCCAGAAGATCAGTGCCGCCGGTGATCCGAAACCAGATATCTTATGCATGGAACCACCTTACCTGGGAATCCAGACGCTCGCTCGACGGACAACGCGCAAACCACCTATCCTGAAATCTGCGATCATGTAGGAATCCACCATGAACATAGATGCAAAATCCATTCAGGTGCAACTGCCCGATGGCAGCGCCCGCACCATGCCAGCCGGAACCACGCCTCTATCGATTGCCGCGAGCATCTCACCCCGTCTCGCCGCCGCTGCGGTCGTCGCGCAGATTCGCCCCACTCACGCAATCGGCGCTTCCACTCCCAACGAAACGGAATCCGCGAATGAAGCCTCCATGTACGAGGCCGAGGATGCCGCCAGCGAACGCCTCGTCGATCTGACGACGCCACTGGAGGAAGACGTCACGCTGCGCCTGCTCACCGAGAAAGATGTCGAATCCCTGAAAGTCGTGCGTCATTCCGCTGCCCACGTCATGGCGACTGCGGTACTGGAGTTGTTTCCGGAGACCAAGCTCGGCCACGGCCCCGCCACCGACAGTGGCTTTTTCTATGACTTTTATCGCCCCACTCCGTTTACGCCGGAGGACTTGAAAATGATCGAAGATCGCATGGCCGCGATCGTTGCTCGCGACGAAAAGTTTGTTCGCGAGTGGGAGCCGCGTGCGGAAGGGCTGGCGCGCTTCAAAGCAGAAAATGACTTTATGAAGATGCACTTCATAGAGCGGTTTACCGCACCCGGAGAAGATATATCTCTCTATCGAAACGGCGCGTTTGTCGATTTTTGCCGTGGTCCGCATGTGCCTTCCACCAGCCGCGTCAAGGCATTCAAGGTTCTGAGTATAGCCGGCGCTTACTGGCTCGGTGATGAGAAGAACCCGCAGCTGCAACGCATCTATGGGACCGCTTTTTTCTCCCAGAAAGAGATGGCCGAACATTTTGCGCGCCTGGAAGAAGCGCAGCGCCGCGACCATCGCGTGCTTGGTAAACAGCTCGATCTGTTCTCCATTCAGGACATCGCCGGTCCAGGCCTCGTTTTCTGGCATCCCAAGGGCGGCATCATTCGCAAGCTGATGGAAGACTGGATGCGCGAAGAATGTATCCGTCGCGGTTACGATATGGTCTTCACTCCGCATGTGATGCGTCATGAACTGTGGAAGATCAGCGGACATGCGGGTTTCTACGCTCAGAACATGTACACGCCGATCGAACTGGATGATGCCGACTATCAGTTGAAGCCGATGAACTGCCCCGGCCACATCCTCATCTACAAGAACACGCCCAAGAGCTATCGCGATCTGCCGGTGCGCTACGCAGAACTGGGTAACGTCTATCGATATGAGCGCAGCGGAACTATGCACGGCCTGTTGCGGGTGCGCGGCTTTACCCAGGATGACGCTCACATCTTCTGCACGCCCGAACAGATTGAAGATGAGGTCTCTGCTTGCATCGACTTTGCCGAAGAAGTGCTGAAGGTGTTTGGCTTTGCAGAGTTCAAAGTAGAACTTTCCATCTGGGATCCGAAGGATAAAACCAGCTTTGTCGGCTCAGAAGAAAACTGGGCGCTCGCCATCGGATCGCTTGAACGGGTCCTGCAGCGCAAAGGGATTCCTTACAAAACCATCGTTGGCGAAGCCGCGTTTTATGGTCCTAAGATCGACATCAAATTGGTCGACGCTCTCGGCCGTCTCTGGCAGCTTTCGACCGTGCAATTCGACTTCAATCTTCCCGCCCGCTTTGAACTCGAATATGTTGGCGAGGACGGCGACCGTCATCAGCCGGTAATGGTTCATCGTGCGTTGTTCGGCTCCGTGGAGCGCTTCTTTGGTGTGCTCATCGAACATTACGCCGGAGCTTTCCCGCTGTGGCTGGCTCCTGTTCAGGTTGGCCTGGTGCCCATCAGTGAGAAACACATCGACTACGCGAGAAAAGTACAGCAGCAGTTACAATTAGCGGGCCTGCGGGTCGAGCTCGATGACCGCAATGAAAAAATGAACGCAAAAATTCGCGACCTGACGATGCAAAAGATTCCGTACTTGCTCGTCATGGGCGATAAAGAAGCCGCCGCCAATTCTGTCAGCGTCCGCACCCGCGGCAAGGGCGATGGAGGCTCCATGCCCCTCGAAAACTTTATTGCGAAGGTGAAGAATCTCGTGGAGGAAAAATCAGTCGAACTGTGATCTTACTTTTCCATCGCGAAATATGGACCTGCCATGGGTGTGTCGACTGAGTTACGATGCCCTTGTCTTCACAAATTTAGAAATCTAGGGAGCACCGGATTCTGACGATGTCCAAATTCATCACTGTCCTTTTCATCCTTGCGTCGTTTGGTTTAGGCGCACACGGCCAGGCGCTCAATTGGCAACCGGACCTCACCCGCCAACAGGCCTACACGGTGGTTCGTGCCTCCAGCGCAGATCCGACGGGAAGAAATGCGGATTCTCGCAGGATCGCTCCCGGCGCGACGTTTACCGTTCTCGATGCGGATGGACCTGCGACGATTTCGCACATTTGGTTCACCATTGCGGATAATGAGCCCTACAATCTGAAACGCATCGTTCTGCGCATGTACTGGGACAATGAAACCACTCCCAGCGTGGAAACTCCGATCGGAGATTTTTTTGGCCTGGGCCTGGGGTATTACTACAACTGGCAATCGGAAATGTTATCCGTGGGCAGCGTGAAGGCGCTCAATTGCTTTTTCCCTATGTCTTTTGCCAAGCATGCTCGCATCACCGTGACCAACGAAGGCAAAGACCCCATCAACTCGCTGTATTACAACATCGATTATCGAAAGTACTCCCACCCCCTCGCCCCCGGTACTCTGTATTTCCACGCCGAATACCGCCAGGCTCAACCCAACCATGGCGGGCTCACCAAAGAAAATACGTTGGTGAGCGATCGAGACAATCTGTACGGCCAGGATAATTACGTGTGGATGACGGCCAAAGGTCATGGGCAGTATGTGGGCGTTACCATGTCGGTGCTGGAGAACCAGGACGGTTGGTGGGGCGAAGGCGACGACATGTTTTTCGTGGACGGAGCGAAGCGGCCATCGATTGCTGGAACCGGCTCTGAGGATTACTTCCTGGGAGCATGGGATTTCGGCGGCAAGCCTTTTTCCTATCAGCTTTACGGCGCTCCGGTGGTGGGCCCCGAACTGGCCGGAGGCCGATGGAGTGTCTATCGATTTCATCTCGATTCGCCGATCCCCTTCAGCAAATCCTTCAAAGCCACCATTGAGCATGGAACCGGCAACAATCGCTCAGACAACTATTATTCCGTTGCCTACTGGTATCAGGCGGAGCCGCATGCTCCCTTCCCGCCGCTGCCGCCTGTGGGCGACAGACTTCCCCAATTGCAGATGGTCGGCGGCCCGGGAAATACGGATGTGCCTGCACAATAGGCTCAATTAAAATTTGAACCGAATCGCTAACTGGATTTCCCGCGGCGTGTAATTGGAGTTACTGTTTGCATTCGTGGTCACTCCGTAGGTCGGATTGAATTCCAGATAGGGATGCGCAGCAGTTGAATCCGAGGGGCAGCCCTGCGTCAGCGGTGTCGAGCAGGCATTGTAGCCAAGGGTATCAATGCTGGTGACATTTTGCGTATTGGTCAGGTTATAGGTTTCCGCAATCAGCTCCAGATAAGCGCGGTCACGTAGCGGAATGCGCCGCGTCACCCGCAAGCTCGTGGTCTGGGTGGATGGGAAGCGATAACTGTTCCGTTGCAGAATATTCAGACGCGATGGTCCACCTTCTCCGTTGATGCCAAAGAATGCACCCCCCGGCGCGCTACCTCCCACACCTAATGTATAGGGCAGACCGGTTTGCCACGCGACGATGGGAGCAAAACCATAATCATTCAGCAAGTATCCACGCCAGCCATGTCTGTGCCAGGTTGTCCATAGGGTTGCGTGCACCGTCAGCCGCTGACGCACATCCGTGTTGGAGTCACCGTATTCCAGCGCCATATTGTTTGGCTCCAGGATATTGGTCGGCGACTTATAAAGAAATTCATTCTGGTTGTAGTCGAGCGCGTGAGCCCATGTATAGTCCATTCCGAAGCTGATCCCGTTCGATGTGCGATGCTCAATCCTCAATACGCCGGCGTTGTAGTTGGAATTAACATTGCTAAGCAATTCCGTGATATTTCCATAAAGATAGTTCGGTCGTACAGAAGTGTAGAGCGGTGTGGTGTAGGTCGCGCCTTGCGGCAATGGGCTCTTCTTTCCCAGTGCAGGTCCGGGAATGTCAATCGTATAGTTCAGCTGGCCAACGGTGGCATTGTCGATATTGGTATCGATATGATTTGGCAAGTCTCGACCCTGGCTGGTCATATAGCTGAGCGAGAGTACGGTATTCCAGCCGATTCTTTGCTCCAGCGTCAGTTCGCCCTGCATGGTCTCCGGCGCCTGATAATTCTTGGCAAAGTAGTAGGCGCTGGGCAAAGCGCCTCGCGCCGCGCCGGTGGGCACGCTGAAGAAAATACCTGGAAATTGTGGAGCGCCAAATTCCGTGGATGAGGAATAGCGATAGGTCCGCTGCGAGGCTGGAGAGCCAGAAGACGTAAGAGCGGAATGCAGCGTGGCATTCACTATCCGCCCATAGAACATCCCATATCCAGCGCGCAGTACCGTATGTCCGCTGCCGAAGATGTCCCATGCCACACCTGCGCGCGGGGCAATGTTATTACGGTCGTCCGGATAGTTTGCGGTTTGCGGCAATTGTGGATTGACGAGAAAAGGCCGCGGCACTCGCTCATACTCGTATCGCGCGCCGGCGGTCAGCGTCAGTCGTGGGAATGCTCGCCATTCGTCGTCGGCAAATCCGGCAAAGTCATTCGTGGTGATAAAAAATCCCCCTGGACCGAAGCTTTGCGAAAAGCCCGCATATGCGTTCACGAAATAGGAATGCGGAGGCCCTAAACCATCCACGGCGTGATAATAGTCCGCCAGGAAGCTGCCAAAAGATGTGTAGTTATAAGTCCCGGCTCCGCCATACAGATTGTCGAGCAGGTCTTCATTACGGTCCCAATCTGCGCCAATCTTCAAGGTATGGTTCCCCAGCACCCACGAGAGGGTATTGGAGACCTCCGCGCGATGTTCATCCGGATATTCCGGGCGCGGCAAACCGGCCGGATTGCCCAACACCATGCCCTCCCCCGAGGAACCGCCGGCAATGCTGATTTCCGGCGCCAGGCCGAACTGATTTTGCGCCAACGGGACTTCCGCGCCGGCGGGGATGGGGCTTGTTCTTCTGTCCAGCTCGCGCCCCACCTGGACGCGAATTTCGTTGGCCAGATTTTCCGTTAGAAACGTGGTCAGATGGGCGATGCCCCAGTCCACACTGACATAATCATCCCCAAGACTATTGACACCATATTGGGTGGAACTTTGAGTTTGCACTCCGTTCGGCGAATTCCATCTCATCCGGTTGTAGGACAAGGTCACATGGTTGCGATCGTTCATCTGCCAGTCGAGTTTAGGAAAGTTCAGCGTCTCGTGGCCGGTGCGCGGAGCCGTTCCTGTCAGGGTATCAATCAACTGCAAGCCCTGTTGGTACTGCTGTATCGACGCTTGATACGATGGCAGATCGAGTTTGTCATACAGCTGACACACGCCTTGCGTCGCTTCAAACTGAAATACGCTGCCATAGAAAGGGCTACCCTGCGAACCGCCATTTCCACTTGCGTTGTACGGCGGCAGGTTGGAGCAGGTGATGGGATAGCCTAGATAATTGCCGGTTGGGATGGCGGGGATGGGTTGCGCATAAATGGCTGTTGGATATCCTACCCGCGACACGGAAGGAAAATTGCGAGTGACGTTGTCGAAGGAATAAAACCAGAACAGCCGGTCTCGAACGATCGGGCCACCGACCGCAAATCCTGCCTGTGTGCGCACATCCGTCGGCCGGAATGCGCTGGTGACGAAATTGCTCTCCGCGCTGTTGAAGGTGGTGACCGTGGTGTAGGGATTGGTGGCGGCAAGTCTGCTGTTGCGCTCAAAGAAAAATGCCTCGCCGTGAAAACTGTTTGCGCCACTCTTGGTCACCGTATTGATGACACCGCCAGCTGCGCGCCCATATTCCGCGGAATAATCCGCAGTGTTGACCTGGAACTGTTCGACCGCAGCCATGCTAATGGAATACGGCGCACTGGTCCCGCCGCGCTCCTCAGAGAAAAAGGCCTCGTTATTGTCGGCGCCGTCGATCGTATTGTTATTCAACAGCACACTGATGCCGCGAAAGCTCAACAGCCCCTTGCCGTTCTGGTCGCTGACCACTCCTGGCGTCAACAACGCAAAACTGCTCCAACGGCGGTTGTCGGAAGGCAGATCCTGTAATTCTGTCTGCGTTATGTTGGTCGCAAGCGAGGGATAGGTGGCTTGCATAAATGGCACGATGGTTTGCACTTGAATTGTGCTGACAGTCGCGCCGATCTGCAACGTGGTATTGAGTGGCGTGCGCCGTCCCAGCTCAACAACAACATGAGTCGCGGTGAAGGCTGTGAAAGCGTCGCCACTAATATCTACGGAGTATGTGCCAGGCGGTAGGTCTGCCAACGCATAGTTACCACTCTTGTCGGAGTAGCCGATAAATTCGGCACCCGTCGCCTCGTTTAAGGCAACCACGCGCGCATTGGTAAGAACCGCGTGTTGCGGATCGTAGACAGTACCGCTTATTACACCTGTAGTCGACTGGCCATAGAGCAAAGCCAGCGGCAACAGCGCAAGCAATACCAGGCAGAACACGCCAAAAGCGCGCCCGTGGGGAGGAGCCAAGCGCAGCATGAAAAACTCCTGAAGCCTTCTGCCCGTTCAGGCAAATTCAGGATGCCTTCGCGGACGACACTGAAAGGAATGCAAGGGAACCTGTAACTCAACTATCTCCGAGTTCGTGCAACTTTTCGTTTCCGGCGTGGACCCTCCACCTTCGCCATCCGTGGAATCTTCCGCGTGGCGAATTCAATGACTGGGGCGAACTCCGCCATGTAGCGGACCTCGAAGACGGGAACTCTTGCGAATGAGCGTTACACTGAGAGTAACCCGATTCCCTTACGGCAGGAAGATTATTAACGCGCATGTTTATCGATGAAGCAAGGATCAAGGTGAAGGCTGGGGATGGCGGGAACGGATGCATGGCCTTTCGCCGCGAAAAATTTGTACCCCGGGGAGGACCGTCCGGAGGCGATGGCGGACGCGGGGGCGATGTCATCCTCGAAGCTAGCCAACGCCACAATACGCTGGTGCATTTTCGTTTCAATCCCGAGCACAAAGCTGAACGAGGGCGGCACGGCGAGGGCTCAAATTGCTCCGGTCGCGAGGGCAAGGATACCATTCTGAAAGTCCCTGTGGGCACTGTGGTTTACGACGACACGACCGGCGAGTTGATCCACGATTTTCAGCGCCCCGACGAGCGGATTGTGCTGGCTCATGGAGGCCGCGGTGGCCGCGGTAACCAGCATTTCGCCACATCCACCCATCAGGCACCGCGCGAGCATGAACTTGGTCACGCCGGCGAGGAGCGACTTGTCCGCCTGGAGTTGAAGTTACTCGCCGATGTCGGCCTTGTTGGTCATCCGAATGTCGGCAAGTCTACCCTGATTGCGCGCATTTCCGCGGCACGCCCCAAAATCGCAGACTATCCGTTCACCACGCTGGAACCCAACCTGGGCGTTGTAACCGTGGGCGATTGGCCGCAGGAAGAAAGCTTTGTAGTCGCCGACATCCCCGGTCTGATCGAGGGGGCACATCTCGGCGCAGGTCTTGGAGCGCAATTCCTCCGTCACATTGAGCGCACCCGGTTGCTCGCGCACATTGTCGACATTTCCGATGGCAGCGGCCGCGCCGATCCGGTGGAAGACTACCAGGTGATTGAGGCTGAGCTGAAGAGCTTCGGCCACGGCCTCGACGAGAAGCCGCGAGTCGTCGTTGCCAGCAAATGCGACGTAGCCAACCCGGAAAAGCTGAGGAAGCTCCAAGCCATGGCGAAGCGCATGAAGCTGGATTTCTATGCCATTTCCGCAGTCACCGGCGAGGGTATCGACTCGCTGAAGTATGCCCTTGCGGAGCGTGTTCGCGATCTGCGCGCGGCGATGCCGGAAGCTAGCTGACCTGGCGAGGATGGGATGAAAGATACCGCATGAGGCGCATCGCTTTTTTCGGCGGGAGCTTCGATCCTCCCCACCGCGGGCATCTCGCGATCGCCACAGCAGCCGCGGATCGTTTCGCGCTGGACAGTATCCTGTTCGCTCCTGTCGGCCGCCAGCCGTTGAAAGGGCGCTATCCGGCAACAGATTTCCTGCATCGCTACGCGATGACCGTGCTGGCTACCCAGGCGGATGCACGCTTTGTCCCCTCCCTTTTGGACGCGCCGCGCGGCACCAGCGAAGAGGCAGTTTGCCCCAATTACACAGTCGACACCCTGACGCGGCTACGTGACTCACTGGCGGAGGAGCCTGAGCCGACTGTCCTGTTCACGCTGTTGGGGGCTGACAGTTGGCTCGATATTGCGCGCTGGCATCAGGCGCCTCGCCTTCTGGCGCTCACCGATTGGATTGTGGCTGCCCGACCCGGATTTTCCCTTGCCAGCGCGGAGGGTGCGCTGCCGCCCGCGGTGAAGGCAAAGCGAGTTGGGCATTGCATCGAGGGCACAGTGGATGATGCAATCGCCGATTCAATCGAGCGCCCCGCGGAGTGCGGTCTGGAACTGCACCACGCAAATGCGGCCGTAACGCGAGTATGGTTTTTGCCGCACATTCAGGAAGATATTTCGGCGACGGAGTTGCGCGCTGCCCTCGATCAGGGACGGGTTGAAGCCTCGTTCCTGCCAGCGCCGGTGCGGACCTACATTACCAAGATTCGGATCTATCACTCTCGCGACTCGCAAACTTTGCTCGATTAGAGGGATGTCGCTGTCGATGTGCCTCATCAGCTTCCACTCCATCCATCTGAATTTTTGGCACACCCGATCCCGACAGTCTAGGATGAATGCTGGGCAAGTTGCACGCAGAGGAGAACGCACGATCGCATGACGAAAACTGAAATTCGCCGCATGGTGACGGCCGCCGCAGCGGCCTGTGAAGAGAAGAAGGCGGAGCGAATCCGCATTCTAGAGCTGGACCCGGCCGACTCCGGTTTCACCGACTATTTTTTGATCTGTAGCGGTACCAACGACCGCCAGAACCAGGCCATCGCGACCGCGATTGAAGATCGGATGCAGCGGGATTTTGGTACGGCGCCGAACTCGGTTGAAGGCTACCGCCAGGGTGAATGGATTCTTCTCGACTACGTTGATTTCGTCGTCCACATCTTCTCCGAAGAGAAACGTGATTTCTACCACATTGAGCGTCTGCGCAAGACGGCCACTCCCCTGGATTTGGAAGAGTTGAAGGCTTCGCTGGTAAAGAAAGTCACAGCTGCTCGGAAGAAAAAGGCGGCGAAGAAGACGGCAGCGAAGAAAACGCTCGCAAGGAAGACGCCGCAGAAGGTGACCGCCAGAGCATCATCGAAGGCCGTGGGCAGGGCGAAGAAGACAGCCATCAAGAAGACTTCCGCGCGCAAGGCCAAGAAATCTACTAAGAAATAGAAGTGAACAGGGAGGTCTTCGATTCAAATAAGGTGAGGTGCGGACAAGAGAAAGGACGCTCGTGGAGAGCACCCTTTCTCTTGTGTTGGAGAGGATTAGAAGTAGAACTTACCGGCAAGCTGGATGGCGCGCCCCGGTTGCGGATCGCCATTGGCATTATTATTGTTGGCCGGTTGGATCACATTCGAGATCTGGCCGAAGGTGGGGCCATCGCTGAAGTTTCCATCCGGCTGGTCAAAGTTCGGATGGTTAAAGGCGTTATACGCTTCCAGGCGCAACTCGATATATCGCGACGAATTGAGTCCTCCCAACGGGAAGTCCTTATAGAACTCCAAGTTGGTGTAGTTGAAGCCAGGCCCGTGGAAGAAGTTCCGCTTGGTGTTGCCGAAGGTCCCGATCGGCTCCGTGGAAAACGGTGCCGGATTGAACCAGTAATTTCCGGTCTTTCGCGGATTCATGGTGGGGATATCGAACGTGGACGTTTCCGGCACGTCAGCGCAGGCATAGTAGCTGATCGCTGCTCCGTTGCACCACATCGCGTTATTGGTACCCGTCTCATCGATAGTGACCGGAAATCCTGTCTGCAATGTCGTAATCCCGGTAATGTGCCAACCTCCCGCGAACTCGCGCACAATACGATTGCTGTTCATTCCGGCCGTGATGGGCACTTGATAGTTGTAGAGGATAACCAACCGGTGCCGGGCATCGTAGTCGGAGTTGCCGTAGCTCAGGTACTGAAAGCCGGGTACCCAATTGGTGCCCACCCCGTTGGTGCCAGGGAAGCCGTTGAAGCCGGAGCTCTCCAGGCCGGAGGCGTTGTCCAGAGCATGGCTGTAGGTGTAGGCCACGCTGAAATATAGCCCGTGGGTTGTGTCCTTGGTCAACTGCACTTGTAGCGCATTGTAATTGGACGCGCCGTCCGTGTACGGCCGGCCCACCGAAAAGTAAACGGGACTTCCGTTGGTTTGGGCGGTGAAGTACTTGGGATAATAGTAGGACAGGAAGTTGGCGCGGTGCGCCACGCAGGTGGGATCGGCCAAGCAGGCCGCGTGCCCTGTAACGGTCATCCGGTCCGCCTCATACGCGCGCACCAGTTTCCGTCCCATCGAACCCACGTATCCAACCGTCAGCACCATGTTGCTGGGCAGTGAACGCTGAGCGTTCAGATTGAAGTTGTAGGTATAGGGCACCGAGTAGTTAGGCGCTACGGAGTTCAGGTCCAGCGGCTCAAATGCACCAAAGTCTATGGGTGAGCCTGGAGCAGGCGGTGTGAACGGGAACTTGTTCGGCTCGGAAACGGATGTGTCGCCGGTAACATCCTGATATGGATTGGCGAAGGCCGGGCTGCCTCCGACATCGGTGGCCCCTTGCGAGTTCAGACCTGTCGGTGGATCTTCCAGGTTCTGCAGTTGCGCTTCCTCCGCGTCTCGATTGAAGTACACGCCGAAGCCGCCGCGGACAGCAAACGCATGCGTTCCCGGTGCACCCAGCAACATGCTCGGACCAGATTCCGGAGACCAGGCAAATCCCAAACGCGGCGCGAAGTGGTCGTATTTGGTCGTTGCGCCGCCCTCGATATTGCATCCCTTGTCTCCTGGATACAGCAGTCCCGGAGGCGCGGTTGGGTACACCTTCGATTGTCCAGTCGGCGCCCAGCAAATGATGCCCAGGCCGCCGTATTGAGTATTCGCAAAGGGCGTTTCCGTATCGGACGCGATGCCATAGTTCACAGTCAAGGTATCCGAAACCTTCCAGTTATCCTGGGCGTAAAAGTAAAGCTCCCACGAACTGGCGTCAATAAATCCACCGGTTCCTTGGGCATAGGAGTCGGGAATGCCCATCAGGAAGTCGATGAGCGGATCGCCGGAGCTATAGCTCCCAGTTCCCGCGAACCCATAACTCCCACTATTGTTCGCGTAGTACGGGTTGCTGACTACGAACTTCTCGACATGGGCGCCAAATTTCATGTTATGGTTGCCCACGATTTTCGTGAAATTGTCAGCAAAGTCCAGATTCTCATCCTTGCGGGGCTGCGGGCCATTCCTGCTGAACCCAAGGTCGAATAGCCCTGTGAGGCCCATGAAGGGGACGCCCGAGGCGGAGGGATCCTGGGGATTGATGGAAAACCCAAGAGAAGCGGGATTCACTACTTTTGCCGGTTCCACAGCCGCGTAGTTGAACCGGTAATAGCCGGCGCGGAGTTCATTTAACGTCGTGGGATTGAATGTATGCGTGTAGGACGCATTGAAGACTTTAAAGTGTTGCGCATTGTTCTGCGCGAATCCCGGAAGAGTGGCTCCGATAAAGGGGAGACTATTGAAACTGGGGGTCGACTGGAAAATCACGGAACCCCAGAGAGTGTCGTCGTGGGTCAATTGTTCGTCGATGCGGATGATACCCTGATCGCTTTTTAGAGTGTTGGCCGAGTTGAAGGTGTAGTACGCGTTGCCACCGAGTGTGGTGTTTGGAGCGGGCACATAAGTACTGGCGAGACTCGCAGCAATGGGGTTATAGGATGAGATTGGTATCACGACCGGACTCCCGGCAGGGAAGCAATCGGCCCAGGTTTCTGGAGTCGTTGCGGTAGGATCTGCAACACAAAGGCCGTTCGGTCCTTGGATGTTAAATGGAATGGGCGCGGTCGAAAGGCCCGCAGTACCGTTCGTTCCACCCGACTGCTGGTTAGCGTCGTTGCTGAAGTTGCCACTCGCGATCTCGCCAGCATCAGGCACGCGGGTGTTGGTCGTGGTGCCATTGCCTCTGCGCACTCCTTGGTAGGCGAGGAAAAAGAATGTGTGATTCTTGAAGATCGGACCGCCTAGGGTGCCACCGAACAGATTTTGATGGTACTTCGGTCTAGTCTTTGAGAAATAGTTACCATTGTTCAGGAAGGTATCGCGATAGAATTCGAATCCGCTTCCGTGGAATTGGTTGGTGCCGCTCTTCAGAACTTCATTGACGATCGCGCCGGAGTTGCGGCTGAATTCCGGATTCAGCGTGCTGGTGACAATGTTAATTTCCGCCAGCGCGTCGGGGTTGGGGGTGATGCCCGCGCTCTGCAAGGGACCATCGTTGATGTCCGTTCCCTCCAGCAGGTACGAGTTCATTTGCGTCTGGCCACCGTTGGCGGAAAAAGTTCCGAAGCGATCTGAGGACTCCACGACACCCGGACTTGTCTTCATCAGACTTACAGGATCGCGCCCGAGTAGCGGAAGCTGTTCAAGTTCTTTCGCGCCAACGATCGTCTTTAGCTGCGTGTCGGAGGTCTCCACTTGGACAGCCGCGCTCTTTACCTGGATCGTTTGGGAGGTCGCCCCAACCGTCATGACCGCGTCCACGTCGCGGTTCGCATTGACGTTCAGCATCAAGCCCGTGGACTGGAAGTCCTGGAATCCGCCCTTACTGACAGTCACCGTATAGGGGCCGCCAATGTGCAACTGCGGGAAGATGTAGTATCCGCTGCCGTCGGTAGTTGCGGTCGTAGAGATGCCGGTGCTTGTATTCAATGCCGTCACCGTGGCGCCAGGAACCACCGCGCCGGTAGAATCTTTGACCGAGCCGTGGATTGCCGCATAGACGTTCTGGGCCTGCGCGCGACGAGGTAGAGAGAAGATGCCAGCCATTAACAGCACGGAAAGGACAAGGAACTTCGACCGCATCTTCATGGAGCCTCCGGAACGTATTGGCAACAAGGTGTCTGCTGGTTGAGCCCATTTCTGAATTCGGGCGACTAGGTTAGATGGCATCGAATCCCCCTTATTAGGTCGTAGACTTTTCCCCGGCTTTCGAACTTTCGGTCTGACTTTAGGCGGGCTACAATTGTGGTCCGTGCAACTGCATTGCAACGGATGTTCATCAGAAAATAGCGAGTAAGCCTAAATAATGCAAATAAATACACGTACGGAAGACAGACCGTGCGGGCCTAGTTTGAAGACCTCAGCGTTTTATAGCAGTTGCTAGGCTAAGAACCGTCTTCCCACACGGTACAATTTCTTTTTCCTATCCACCGTGATGTGGGTCACTTAGATTTCTGGAAAATCGAAAGCCCCCTTGGAGCTTGAGCGGGCGGGATTAGGTGCGCTAAGTTGCGGATTCACCCGTAACAGTAGATTGATAGCAATTGGCGGGCCAGAGTCAAACTACTAGAAATCATCGGCTTACGAATCTATCCTGGCAGCCCGCTCGCCGTGCCGTATGAAATTAAAGAAACATAAATATGAAAAACAGTAGAAAAATATTTCTAAGTGTTTAAAGTCTCCGGCGCGAGCTTGCCGAGCACAAGCTGGGATCGCTCCAGCCGCGCAAGATGTATGTTCTCCCGCAGCTGAACTGAGGCTGTTCTGATTCCTCCATAGATTCCATCGTCGACGCGGCCTGCATCGACACCGCAAAGTCCAGTAGAGTATGGGGAGGATGGAAATTCAACTCGTCACCCTCGGGCGAAGGACCACGGGCAAGTATGCCTCCGCAGAGGAAATGTATGCCAGCTATTGCCAGCGCATTACGCGTTATTGCGGATGCCAGACGGAGCGTTACGCGTCCGAGGAAAAATTTTTTGCTGCATGGGACCGAGCGAGCCATGCCCGTTCCATGCTTGTGTTGCTGGATCATCGCGGCCGCACCTGGTCTTCGGAAACCTTTGCCCAATGGCTGCAAAGAGAGCGAGACGCGGGCATTCAACAATTCACGTTCGCCGTGGGACCGGCGGATGGCTGGTCGGAAGCCGTGCTGCGACAAGCAACCAGCCGCCGCGACTGGCTGGTGCTTTCGCTGGGGCCAATGACGTTGCCACACGAACTCGCCGCTGTGGTGTTAGCTGAACAGATCTATCGCGCGTTTACCATCGTCGAGGGACATCCGTATCATTTGGGACATTGACGAGTGGGTAGATTTTCCACGCGAGAAATTCACCTTAGACTTTCAACTGCGCCACCAATCGAAAAGGGTGGTGCGGATTGTGGCATAACAGTACACATCGAGAATCGTCATGACGGATGCAAGACGCGGGCTGATTCTGATTAATACCGGACCGGGCAAAGGGAAAACGACCGCCGCCATGGGCACGGCACTGCGTGCTGTCGGCAATGGAATGCGTGTGCTGATGCTGCAATTTCTGAAAGGCTCGTGGCATTATGGCGAACTCGACGCTGTGGAAGCCTTCGGCGGCAAATGGGTGATGAAGCAGATGGGCCGCGGCTTCGTGAAGATCGGCGGCGCGGAAACTGATCCGGAGGACATCCGCATGGTGGAAGCCGCGTGGGACGAAGCGCGGCAGGCCATCCTTTCCGGCGACTGGGACATGATTGTGCTGGATGAAATTAACTACGCCATCAGCTATAACATGCTGGATCCGACCCGGGTGGTGGAAACGCTGCGGCAGAAGCCGGAGATGGTCCATGTAATCCTGACTGGTCGCAACGCGCACCCAAGCCTGGTCGAAATCGCCGACACCGTCACCGAGATGCGCGAAGTGAAACATGCCTATCAGAAGGGAATTTTGGCCCAACGTGGAATTGAGTACTGAATCCCGATCAACTCAGCGAAATCACAGTTCAGGATGGATGAAGCATGTCCTGGTTTAAACGCAACGAAAACGAGATCGAAGCCGCGCCGGAAAAGAACGTCCGCACAGAAGGCCTGTGGACTAAGTGTGACGGCTGCAACCAGACCATCTGGAAAGCCGATCTGGAATCCAACCTCAATGTCTGCCCAAAGTGCGGCAAACATTTCAAGCTGTCGGCAAAAGCGCGGATCGATAGCTTGCTCGAACCCGGCTATCGCTTGGTCGATACCGAACTGCGCTCGACAGATCCTCTTGATTTCACAGACCTGAAGCCCTACAAGGACCGCCTCCACAAGGCACAGGTGGAAACGGGGTTGAATGACGCCATCCTGACGGCTTTGGGCAAGCTCGGCCCGCACCCTGTCGTACTCAGCGCGATGGAATATGCATTTATCGGTGGCAGCATGGGCGCAGTGGTTGGCGAAACCGTTGCCCGCGCCGCCGATTACTCGCTGGATACTCGTCACCCGCTCATTGTCATCGCCGCATCCGGAGGCGCGCGCATGATGGAAGGCATCGTCAGCCTGATGCAATTGCCGAAAATATCTGCGCGCCTGGCGCTGATGGATGACGCGAAAATTCCGTACATCTCCGTACTCACGAATCCGACATTCGGCGGAGTCACGGCCAGCTTTGCCATGTTGGGGGACCTTAACGTAGCCGAGCCCGAGGCGCTAATCGGCTTCGCCGGCCCGAGGGTCATTGAGCAGACGATTCGCCAGAAACTGCCGGAAGGCTTTCAGCGGTCAGAGTTTTTACTTGAGCACGGAATGCTCGACGCCATTGTCCCGCGCAGAGAACTGAAGCCGTATCTCATCCGCGCTCTCGACTTCATGCAGCCAGCAAGCTGAACAGATTCTGTGTGCTCAAATTGTTGCTGCCGGTGCACGGGTCAAGAACCATCGCCGCGCGATGAAGTACGCGATCGCTACCGCCGCGGTACCCATCAGGGCACCAACTTCGTCTCTGTTCGAGTGAGACAGCAGCCACACCACAACCGCCGAACCGAGAATCCCAACCATTGGGCCGCTAGGCGCGCGGAATGCCCCGGGCTCCCGGTCGCGCGTGTAACGCAGCTTTAATGCGCCCAAGCATACGGCGAGATAGACGCACAAGATCGATGCGCTGGACATGACCGCAAGATGCTTGAATTCGCCCGAAACAGCCAGCAAAAACATCAAAGCGGCCACCGCCAGGATCGCAACGTACGGGGTATGGAATCGGGGATGTACCCGCGCGAGAGCCATCGGAAGCATTCCGTCCTCCGCCGCCAGAAAGAAAGCACGCGGTGCAGACAGGACTCCGCCAGCTAACGACCCGAAGATTGATACAGCGATGCCAGCCAGGATTAGTGTTCTGCCGGCAACTCCAATGATTCGTCCGGCGACGGCCGCCAGCGGTGCGGTCGTCTGGTACGCGAGTTCGTCGCCCAGAACACCCTGGCTGACCACGTGCAATGCGACATAGAGAACGATCAGCGCGCCTGTCGCGCCAAACATTGCCCTAGGCACAGTGCGCGCAGGATCGCGAATCTCCGCGCTGGGCGCCAGCGCCTCTTCGATGCCCTGGAATGCAAAGAACAACGTCAGCGATGCCTCGCCTAATTTTTTCGCTGAAGGCCATCCTACCCATTGCAATTCATGCCAGTGCATCACAAGTATTCCCGCAACAATGGCAAACAGCAACGGAAGCAGCTTGGCGATCGTCAAAGCCACAGAGATCCGTATTCCGTGGCGAACTCCGCAGATGTTCACGACGGCCAATCCTCCAAATAAAACGAACAGCGCGATGACGCGGGGCGCGCCGCGCGCGAGTAGAGGCATGACGGTGGCCGCGGAGTCCACGAGGACGGCGCCAAGCGCCGCATTGGCAACCACCTCAAACCCCACCGAGTACAGCACCCATGCGAGAAAGCCCATCATCGGCCCGAAGGCCTCCTCGATGTACGCGACACCACCTCCGGAGCGGTGGACGAAACTGCCGATCTCGATATAACAGGTGAGTACGAGAGCCACGGCCAGTCCGCAAACGAAGTAGGCCAGAATCGCCGACGGTCCCAGGATGGCGGCGACAAGCGCCGGCAAGACGAAGATTCCGGCACCCACCGCGTTGTTGACTGCTGTCGCCCCAAGGCCCCATGGGCCAATGACCCGCTTGAGCTGGTTATCCGTATGCAACGGTGTGTTGTGAAGGCGAGCTACGATTTTCTGTGGGGTCATGGAAATGGGTTGACAGGCCACAATACAAACTGGTTGGGCGGGTGAAGGATCGCTTCACCCGCCCAAACTCTGCATCGTTCTTGAGTAGTTTACTTTTTGCCCCAAAAATCGGGTGAACTTTCTTTCCAACTGTCCGGCACGTAGCTCATCTTGGGACTGATTGCGAACAGATTCGTCTGGTCCGACGCTACCGTGGACGCAAAAAGATCCGACATCTTCTTCTTGTCCTCCGTGCTCATGCCAGCGTCCATTTTCTTGTCGTCCATCAACTCCTGGTCAGCTTCCGCCAGCGACTTCATCGGCGAAATAACAATGTATCTGTCGCCGTGGGGGCCATACTGTTCCTCGAACGTGGCCCAGTGTGCGTTCGGGGTCTTGCTCCAGGCGTCCTGGTACATCTTAGTCAGCGTCACGAAATCGTGTCCGTGCCCAGGCTGAACATCGAAGATAGTGATCTCCATGAAGCGCATCTGCGACATATCGACCGGTGCCCGCATGCTCAAGTCGTCGCGGTAGACAAACGTGCTGCTGTATCGCGACTTTAGCAACTTGCCATCGTCCGAGGCTGCGCTCTGCAGAGCCGCCATCAGTGAAGGGTTCTTCTGCAGGGCCTCGTGATTCTCCTGGATTGCCGCAAAAGAATCGTACCTCTCTAAGAACACCGTCCTGGGGGTTCCGGAAATAGCTACCAGCGTCAGGTAGTGTTCCGACCAATGTGCGGCACTGTAGGCCTGAACAAATTCGCTCTCAGTTTTTACGTGGGCGCCGGGAGCCAGGCCCAGCTTGGGAAACTCGACTCCGATCGCCAGTACATTGGGAGGAGGGGTCACTCCGCCCTTTTGATCCTGCGCGGTCGCCGAACTCAACCCTGTAAGAACGAATCCTGCGGACAGCAGACACAATGCTGATGTACTAACAAAATGTTTTTTCATGAAGTTCTTGCCTCCTTGGCGTGACGGAATTTTGCTATTTGCCGGGAATGTCGTGCGATAGGGGGATATTGGCCAGAAACCGGCATGGGACATGTGCCATCTGGAAGATACCGTCGTTCGTTCGTGGGTGAGGACAAACATACCCCCTACCCGCAACAATACGCAACCATAAAGTGAAGAATTCTCCAGAAAATCGCGTCTCTCGTGCGCCATTTGCCGCATCCCTTGCACTATTGCAAAGGACGACACAAAGCTTGCTTCGGCCCTGACCGCAACACGTATCGAAGGAAACTATGCTTTCGGAGTTCCGGTTGCATTCCTCAGGTCGGACGTCCCGAGCCACGTCGCCGCTCCAGACGCGCCCAACCACGATCCCGCCGCAGCAAACAAAACGTACACGGCGTTGCCGGTATAACTGATTACCGCGAACGCCGCTAGCAGGTACCAAAGGCTGCTCCAACTAGCTGCAACGCCGCGGCGTCGAGCCGTAACAGCTGCGCTAAACAAAACGTAGACGGCATCGGTGGCAGCGGTCGATGCCAACACTCCGATCGCAATCAGCGGATTCGGTGCATGAATGTGCAGAATCATTTGTCGCACGCTCCCGCCCGGAGTGTATCGTCCCATTGGCGCCTGACCATGCCATGCGCAGAGGAGATGATCCGCAGCCCTCCGGACAGCGACCTGTTCGGCGCGTTCTCGGCGACACTGGGCGTTGATAGTCTTGGTTGGCAGCCTGGTGCTTGGCGTGCATGGGTGAGTGGCTTTTTACTCGCGCACTCTCGCAAACGTGTAAGGGCCCTCGGGGATCACGGCGACGCGTGAGTTCTCAGGCAGTCCGCTCAGCAGATTCGCCACCGCCGTCTCCGCGCTGGAGAAACAGTGCGGCCCCAATGCGCCCATATCTTTACTCGTTAGTCCCGGCGTGTAGAACAAAATGGAGTGCTTGCGAGCCACGAGCGCAAGCTTCTCCAGCTGCCATTGATCGACCTCGACCGGCGCTTCTTCGATTCGGTCCAGAAAGGCCTGAGGTCCCGAATATGCACGAAGCATCGCTGCAAACTCCGGAGAGCCGACGCCTTCGGCGCACTCACTGAGGATAAGAATTTTCCCGCCGGGTTTCAGGATGTGCTGCACGGCGGTCACTCCTTTGATGGTCTGGTAGAAAGTCAGATCCAGTGGATAACCGGCAGCCGTCGTAATCACGGCATCGACATACTCAGGCAGGTACTCTATCGACGAGTTCTGCAGAAATTCCACCCCAGCGGCATGGGCTGCCACTGGGTCCCCGGCGAAGACCCCGGAGATCTCACGTGTCCGGGTCAACGTCACATCGAGGATGAAATCGTGACGCACCATGCGCGCGATTTCCAATAACTCCGTATGCAACGGATTCTCGCAGATCGATCCTTCCGTTGCGTTGCTCTCTCGCATAAATCGGGGCGAATGCAGGACCTTGATGGTCTCCTGCGCCGCCAGTCCGGGAGCAACCAATTTGCGGCCGCCAGAAAACCCCAGCATCAAGTGCTGTTCAATGAATCCAAGTGTAATGTGCAGGTCCGCTGACATAAATCGTTCATCGATATAGACCGGCGTGCCTTGCATCGTCGCCCCCAAAAAGCGGTGGCATTCCAGGTCCCTCGCATCGTGATTGACGATCTTGTAGGTTTCCGCAATCGTCGGTCCCAGGATGGTCCGCAGCTCCTCGTCCGTCGCCGCGCGGTGGAGTCCAGTTGCGATGCAGAGCGTCACATTCTCCGGCGCAATGCCAGCTCGATGCAGTCGAGCCAGCAGCGGAGGCAATGTGATGGAATTTGGTGCGGGTCGCGTAATGTCGCAAACCGAAATGGCAGCGCTTCTTTTCCCGGCCGCAAGCTCCGTCAGCGGCAGGCATCCGAGGGGGGCATCGAGGGCGGCGTCTAAGGCTCGGCGTACATCCGCCACCGGAGATGCGGAGCGGGCCTTCAAGACTTCGTAATGCGGCCCGTGCGGCAACGTGAGAATCAAGCCCTGTTTGCCGAATGCTACGGCGAGCTTCATTGGCTCTTCCCCCAAACAAGTCGCAGTCCCTGCGCCTTACCCTTTAGTCGCAACACCTCATGCTTCACCTTTTTGAGAACTCCGCAGCGTCAGTAAGGTCAGCTCGGGACGACAGTCGAAACGAAATGGTACCCCTACAGCGCCGATGCCGCGGTTCACATACAGTTGCAAACCGTTCTCCAGATGAAAGAGACCCTCCACATATTTGCGACCCAGCGGTGGAGTGTACAGTGCGCCCACAAAAGGCAGGCGCACCTGGCCGCCATGTGTGTGCCCAGAAAGCATCAGGTCGATACCACCGCGCTTTATAACATCATCGGCATAGTCGGGCTCGTGCGCCAGCAGAATCACCGGCTCTTTCGCCGTCTGCAATCCGTGCGGCGCGGCCTGGTGGAGGTCCGGGTCACTCCTGCCGATATCTTTCACTCCCGCGATCCACAGCCGCGCGCCGTCCCGCTCAAAGGGGACATGTGCGTTTGCCAGCACAGGCAGCCCATGCGTTTCCAACGCGTCCGTAACGATGGCGGCTCCCACGGTGACGTCATGATTGCCCAGCACGCACCATCGCTGCGAGCAATGGATACCAGCGAGGATCTCCGCGCAGGGATAGCTGCTATGTGCGCCAAATGCCGACGGCATCGGCCCTTCGCTCACATAATCGCCCGTTATCAGAACCAGGTCCGGAGCTAAACGATTCACCTGATCCACGACCTGCCGAACAAAAAACGACTCGGTGTACTGCTCGTAGTGAAAGTCGGAAAGTTGGGCGACGCGCAGCCCGTCGAGCGTGGGAGACAGTCGCGCGAGCTCGACCGTGCGATGCGTGATTTCAAGATGATGTCGTTCGTATTCGCTGGAATACCCTAGTACGCCGGCCGCTCCCAGGCCGGAAATCTGAAGAAAACGTCGTCTGGTGATGCGAGGTTGGGGATTGTCAGCCACTGACCATAGAATAAAGCATTGAGAACGAGAACATATTGCACAAATGACGGTGCCAAATCGCACTCTCTTTTACAATCAAACCATGTCGTATGCACAGGCCGTGGAGAGTTTGTATGCACGAGGGCACGAACTGGCTCACGCCACCGCGGATGTTGCGAACATAGTCCACCGTAAATTCGATTTGGCAGAGATGCGTAGCCTCATGGCCGCGCTTGGCCAGCCAGAGACCAGATTTCCCAGCGTCCTCGTTGCTGGTACGAACGGCAAAGGTTCGACGTCGGCGATGCTTGCGAGCATCCTTCGGATTGCCGGCTATCGCGCTGGGCTCTACACCTCCCCACATCTCGCGCGCGTCAATGAACGCGTTCAGATCAACGGCACGACCATCTCGGACGATGATTTTGCGCGCCTCTATTTCCGCGTGGACGAAACCGGTACCCAACTGGTGCGCCAAGGCCGCCTGCCACAACATCCCAGTTTTTTTGAAACGATGACGGCTCTCGCCTTCCTCTATTTTGCCGAGCATGGGATTGATCTCGCGGTGCTCGAGGTGGGCATGGGTGGACGACTCGACGCCACCAATATTGTTGAACCTCTGGTTTCCGTCATTACCGATATTTCCTTGGATCACACCGAATGGCTGGGCACTACCATCGACGCCATTGCGCGCGAAAAAGCAGGTATTCTGCGGAAAAATGGTGTGCTCGTCACATTACCGCAACACACTGACGCCAATCAGGCGATTGGGGAAGTCGCGCTTGCCCTCAGCGTCAAAGCAATCAGCGCCGTCCCCTACATGCCGCCCGGCCGCTCCGCTGGGGAGTATCCTATCGGACCCTACTCCGTGACCATTTCCGGAGAATCCGTGGAACTGTTACCGGGGCTGGTCGGAACGCACCAACATCGCAATGCGGCACTGGCCGTAGCTGCCGCTTGTGAGCTATGTAACAATAAGAGTTACAATATTGAGGCGTCGCATATCGCCGAAGGAATTCGTAGCGTAAGTTGGCCGGGCCGCCTTGAGCTTTTCCCCAAAACAGGTGCGCATCCAGCAGTCCTGCTCGACGTGGCGCACAACCCTGCCGGAGCCTGGACGCTACGCTCGGCGCTAAGCAACTGGGCCGCCCTGACGTGTACGCCAAAAACCCTGCTTTTCGGTTGCCTGCGAGACAAGGCCTTCGAGGAAATGGCGCAGATACTCTTTCCAGTCTTTGATCGTGTCATCCTCACAACAGTCCATTCGCCGCGAACAGCTGCTTTGCAAGATCTGGAAGTTGTTGCCCGATCGCTTGGAACGGAGCCCGAAAGCGTGGCTTCGCCAGTTGCAGGTATGGAACTGGCCCACCGTCAAACCCCGCCGGACGGCCTGATCGTCTGTGCCGGTTCTGTATATCTTATCGGGGCGGTGCGGGAGTCTCTCCTGACCCAGCGAGCTAAGGGGTAGAGAATGTCAACAAGGCCGGAAGATGTTGAGCCAATCGCCCATCCACTGGTGAAGGATGGAGAACTGGGCGTCCACTCCTCGGCCGTTCGGCTCTCCGTACCATCGGCTCCGCCCCCCCTGGAATGTCCTGACATAACACGTCACAGCCAATTTTTTCGTTGGTTGACCTATCTCGTGCTGGTACCGTTGTTTTTGCTGGCTACGGCTGCGTTTGGCAGCCTCGCCTTATTGACTTCCATTTTCGATGGCAGTGGGCGCATTCAGCACTCGATTGCTCAAGCGTGGGCTGGAGTTCTGCTGCGCATTGCGCTTTGCCCGGTCCGCGTGATTGGCGCGGAGAATTTTCAGAAAGCGCACACGGCCGTGTATGTTTCCAATCACCTGTCGTACATGGATACGCCGGTGGTGCTGAGCAAACTGCCATTCCAGTTTCGCATCTTGGCCCGGCATGATCTGTTCAAGATTCCTTTTATAGGCTGGTATTTACAACGCTCCGGCCAGATTCCCGTGGACAGCAGCCATTTGCGCTCGTCACTCGGCAGTTTGAATCGCGGCGTCCAGGCCCTGCGAGCAGGCATGCCGCTGGTCATTTTTCCTGAGGGCGGTCGCTCCCTCGATGGACAACTCCATTCATTTCTGAGTGGCCCTGCCTATATGGCCATCCGGGCACAAGTACCCGTTGTTCCAATGGCCTTGGTAGGCACGCACGAGTTGATGCCCATGCATACCTATCATCTGCATCCCCGGCCGTTGCTGCTGATCGTCGGCGCGCCAATTACGACCTCCGGGTATACCAGCAAAATGGCGGATACCCTCACCGAGCGCATTCGCGATACTATATCGGCAATGTACCAGCGGTACGCGGGGACGGATACTGTTAGTCCTTGCGAGACGGCGACTCCGCACTCGAGGACCCTGTGACGGAAAAAACTTACAACCGGCCACGTATCGGAATTCCAACGCCCACCCTCGCTCAGACGGAGTATAACCAGCGCGCATGGCCGCAATACGCCGCTGCCATCGCTCAATCTGGAGGAGAACCGGTCGAGATCCCGCTCACTCTCGATCCCACCGCGATTGCACAGCTTGCAACAAGCTGTCAGGGGATTCTGCTACCGGGCAGCCCCGCAGATATGAATCCAGCGAAATACGGGCAGCCACGGCAGCCTGAAACCGCGGAAGCCGATCTTGCGCGGGAAAATGTAGACGAATTACTGCTCCAAGATGCTCACAGCCTATACAAACCACTGCTTACCATCTGCTACGGAACGCAGTCCTTGAACTGCTGGCGAACAGGCACGCTGGTGCAGCATTTAATGCAGGTGCCCGTCAATCATCGCGCTGGCGGAAGCGTGGCAGTCGCCCATTCTGTCCTGATTGACCCGGATTCCCACTTGGCAGAGATCGTCGGCGTGAGCGACGAAGTGACGCACACTGCGGATTTCCTGCGCCTGCCCGTGAATTCGAGTCATCACCAGGCCATCGGTATTGTGGGTGATGGTTTGAGAGTAACGGCCCGGTGCCCGCAGGATGCGGTGGTGGAGACGATCGAGGGCCAGCAGCCCGGCCATTTTGTCCTCGGTCTGCAATGGCACCCGGAGCGCAGCATGGAAACGAGTTTCGCTAGCCAGCTTGTGTTCCAACGCTTCGTCGAAGCTGCATCCGCCTGGCAACCACGGGCAATCACCGACTCGCTCGGCTAAGCTTCCTCATGACCGTCAAAAGCGTATCTGTGAACCCACGCGGACCAGCCGAAATAGAATCTCGCGTGGCACCCATGCTGGTTCACCCGTTGCCATCCGGAAGTTATGACCTGCTGGCTCAGTATGTCGATCTGTTTTACCGGTGGAATCGGCGGATTAGCCTAAGTGCTGTGCGCGATCCTGAAGTTCTGATCGATTTGCATCTGGCGGAGTGCTTGCGTGCTGCACAGCGGATCCCCAAGCATGTGGAGTCCGTGCTGGATTTCGGTTCCGGTGCCGGACTCCCCGGGATCCCGATTCAGATCGCGCGTCCAGACCTCAGGGTAACGCTTGGCGAGTCCCAAAAGAAAAAAGCGGCCTTTTTGCGGGAGGTAGTACGCGAACTTCGCCTCAGTCGGGCAACCGTCTATCCAGGGCGTGTGGAAAATTTGCCGGATGCCTACAGCTTCGACCTAGTCGCGCTTCGTGCGGTCGACAAAATGACGGACGCACTGAAGTCTGCCCTGCCTCGCGTTCATTCGCCGCGGTCAGGGCAAAAAGGTTGGTGCATGATCCTGACTTCGCTGCCAGAAGTGGAGCAGATTTGCGATCTGCTATCGGCCATCGACTGGCTACCGCCGGAACCGGTCCCGACAACGAATCAGCGCATCCTTCTGCTGGGATATCGCAGCCGATGAATCCGTCCCACTACTCGGACAGATTTCAAGAATCCCGCAGCGAGACCCAAGTGTTCCACGTGGAACATCGTCTTCACCTATCCAGACTGGCTGCATTCGGCACCAATGTTCCACGTGGAACAACCTCCCCGCCTCTTATCTTTCAACATACTTTGGATAAAAGTTTTCCACCGTAAACGCCGAGCGACAAATCTTTTTGCCCGCTTGCCTAATTCGCCTAAACCCTACCAAATACAGTGCATACCTGAGGCCGTCGAGTTACCTTCGTAAGTCTTCCACAGATTTGTCCCGGAAATGCACAGCCAAGCCAATTGCGCGAACCCACTTCGTTCGATACCCTACCGGCTCAGCCCATGAGAAAAATCATTGCCGTCGTTAATCAAAAAGGTGGAGTGGGCAAGACAACTACCTCGATCAATCTTTCGGCAGGTTTTGCGCTCGAAGGCATCCCATGTATGCTCATCGACTGCGATCCTCAATCGAACTCAACCGGCGGGCTAGGGTTCGCCCGGGATGAAGATCGTTCTTCCACCTACAACGTCCTAATTGGCGAATCCACTGTCGCAGAGACGGCCATCGATTCTGGCGTGGAAAATCTGAAACTGCTTCCCAGCAGTAAACATCTGATTGGCGCCAATGTCGAACTTGTACAGGCCGAAGATCGTGCCTATCGGCTGCAAAAGGCTCTGGCAAAATACGATGGACCGGAGCAGCTCATCGTTCTTGACTGCCCCCCGGCGCTTGACCTGCTGACCCTGAATGCCCTCGTCTGCGCGGATTCCCTTCTGATCCCCATGCAAGCGGAATATTTTGCCCTGGAGGGTGTCAGTGAGCTGGTTCAGACACTCAATCGTGTCAGGGATGGCTTTCGCCCAGAACTCGTTATCGAGGGAGTGGTCCTGACAATGTACGACGAGCGGACCAACCTGGCGCAGCAGGTGACGGAGAATCTCCGAGAGTTTTTTGGCGACAAGCTGTTGAAAACGGCGATCCCGCGAAATATTCGGCTGGCAGAAGCGCCCAGCCATGGCAAGCCAGTCCAGATTTACGAGCCACGCTCTCGCGGTGCTGAAAGCTATATGGAACTCGCTCGGGAGATTCTGCTGCGCAACAAGATTGAAAGCCCGCGGGAAAAAGCACGCCGGGAAGCAGCCAAGCGGTCTCAAGACGGAGCGAAGGTCCGGTTCTGGCCCTATACCTGATTTATTTGATTTTTGGCATGTGTTAGCCGGACGACAGCGCTGTGTCCGCAATTGAGTTCTGATGAAAAATGGATTTCTGTATGGAGAGTTTCGCCGTATGTCTCGAATAGAAGTAAAGAATCCCACTAAAATTGAGCCTCCTAAGCGCCGCGCCCTGGGCAAAGGCTTGGAATCGCTTCTGTCCACACATGCCCCGGCGCAAACAGGTCCGCGGGAAGAAATGTTGGCAGCAAGAACGACCACGCATGACGGCGACATTTCTCTTGTCTCGCAGCCAGCTGGCACGCCCCGTGACATTCCTGTCGCTCAGATCGACGCCAATCCGTACCAGACCCGAATGCGCGTCGATCCGGAGAAATTGGACGAACTGGCTCGATCAATCACAGCTAATGGCGTCGTCCAGCCGATTATCGTGCGCCCGCTTCCCAATGGTCGTTTCCAACTGATTGCCGGCGAGCGTCGCTGGCGCGCTTCAGAAAAGGCCGGAAAGACCACCGTACCTTCCATCCTGCGCCAGGTTTCCGACGAGCAGGCCATGGAAATGACTATCGTCGAAAATCTCCAGCGCGCCGATCTGAACCCAATGGAACAGGCGCGTGCTTATGACCGACTTAGCCGAGACTTCAAAATGACGCAGGAGCAGGTCGCCCAGCGCACAGGCAAGGATCGTGCGACTGTGGCCAATTTTCTTCGTCTCCTGCGTCTCCCGGTCGAGGTCCAGGGGAAAGTGGAAACAGGCGAACTTAGCTTTGGCCATGCTCGTGCGCTGCTGGCACTGGATTCCGCTGAAAGGATCTTGAAAGCCATGGGCAAGGTAATGGCATTGGCAATGTCGGTTCGACAAACAGAGACCTACGTGCAAGGCCTGATGAATCCAGAAAAGAAAGGCAGAAATAGCGAACAGAAGGCGAACATTCCACCCCTAGATCCTAATGTCCGTGAAGCTCAGGAAAGGTTGCAACGCCAGCTTGGACTTAAGGTTCGCATCGAGGATAAGCAAGGCAGGGGTCGAGTCGTGATTGAATATTCGGGACTGGAAGACTTCGATGCCCTCTTAACGGCGTTGGGCGCGGCCGTATAAGGTGACCTGAGTCGCATGACACTTTCTGAATGGCTGTTTCGCTATCGCAGGTCGGCGCTGATTATCATCTTTATTTGTGGATTCTGGGCGCCGCTCGATCGGCTGCAAGGTGCACATCCGGCGTCTACATGGCTTTGGCTCTCTGGCGTGCTGGCCAGCCGGGGCACTGTTTCTATGGCCACATCCACCATGCTGGTCATGGGCCTCGCCATTTTATTGGCGTTGTTGGCCGCCTTGCTGCGCACCTGGGCAGCGGCCTATCTGGGAAGTCCCGTGGTCCATGACACGGAACTGCACGCGGAGCGGGTGGTCGCCGATGGCCCCTATCGATATGTCCGGAATCCTCTGTATATGGGGCTGTGGCTGTATACCTTGGCTGTGGCGATTCTGATGCCTCCCCTCGGCGCACTTTTCGTCGTCATTGCCGTGACGGTGCTGATCATGGTGCTGATCCGTACCGAGGAACGTAACCTCGCTACAGAACGCGGAGAAGCGTACGCCGCGTATGTGCTCACGGTGCCCCGTTTCTTTCCGGCCATTTCGCCCCGCGTTCCCGCAGGCGCGGACCAGACACGCTGGATACAAGCATTTATGGGAGAAGTTCACATTTGGGGTGTGGTGGTCACGTATCTGGCGTTTGCCGATCGATATAACGTGACTATTCTCATTCAAGGCGTATTGATCTCCCTTGGCATCTCCATGATGCTGCGAGCGTTTTTGGGGCCTTCCGTGCCTGACGCTGTATGAAGCGTCAAGGTTCGCCCATCAGGCCACGAAATACTGGATAGCTCAAGGTTTCATCCGCGAACGGACTTGGAGTTGTCGCTGCATCAGCATATCGCCACAGGCTTTCCTTCCCCGTGGCGGTAGTTCGAGACCTCACATCATTCGACGGAGGATAGCTGTGGAATCCGGGGACCGACCTGAAGTGAAATCTGGGTCCGACCGCCGATCAATCCTCGCCAATGGGTCCGCGACACAATAGCACGGACCCGTTGGCAAGCCGCCATTTCCCGAAGATTCATCTCCAGCGGATGCCATGCACTCGAAAATTATGGTTGCTCATCGCTTAACGACGGAGGTATGTCCTTAGCGGCCGAGCCCCACGAATGATTGGGGTTAGAGCCGAGCGTGAAATGCAATGTGCCACCATTGGTCATGTCCTGGAATGTAATCCAGTTACGCTGTTGGGGATGCCCGTTGAGCTGCGCGCTTTGGATATAAGGAGTCGCCTCCGGATTGGCAGTCGTTTCGATGGCGAATGTCTTGCCTGCATACGGAGCACGCAGGTGGATGACGACTTTGGGAAAAACGGGACTGACTAGTTCGTAAGCCAGGCTGGCCGGGTCTACCGTATAGATCCCCATCATGCTCATCACTGCCCAGGAAGACATTTCGCCGCAATCGTCATTGCCCGGAATACCATCGGGAGTGTCAGTATACACCTCGCTCAATGCGCGGCGGACGGTGCGTTGGCTCTCCCATGGTTTGCCGGAGAAATTGAATTCGAATGGAGCTTCCAGATCAGTCTCGTTATAGGGGGTGTAATACCGGCCAGAGGTGCCAGCCTTCGGATAGTTGAAGAATTCACTGAGCCGCTGGTTGAAGAGGTCTGGACCCACAGCCTGAATGAGCCCGGTCATGTCCATCGGCGCCAGCCATTGGTACTGCCAGCCCGAGCCTTCAATAAAGCCGTGGCCTCCTTGGGTAGGATCAAAATCCGCGACCCACTGGCCATCCGCATTGCGCGGGCGGAAGAATCGGTCCTGGGGGTTAAAAACGTTCCGATAGTAGAGCGTGCGCTGATACAGCATTTTCGCATCGTCTGTCTTGCCCAGTTTCACCGCCAGCCGATAGAGCGAGGCATAAGCAATGGCGTCTTCCTGAATCTGCGAGACAGAGCCGTAGTCGATTTTGTCGTTGGGGACGTAGTGGATTTTGTTGATCCAGTCGATGCCGAGTTCGCCTTTGTAAGGGGCGTCTGGCGGAGGAGCCTGCGTCGCATCGAGCAGCATCCCCTTCCATGCATCGTTGATATCGAATCCGTGCAAGCCATCCAGCCATGCCGTGGATACGATGATGGTCAGCGGACTGCCTGCCATCTCATTGGTATAGATGTTGATCGCTGGCCAGCGTCCAACCCAGCCTCCCTGCTGGTACATCAGCACAACGGATTGCGCCATATCCTCCATCCGCCGCGGCTCAATCAGCGCCAGCAGCGGCATTTCACTGCGATAGATATCCCAGTCTGAGTAATTTCCATAAATCAGATGCCCGGGAGCGACCCGGTGAATTTGTTTGTCAAACCCGAGATAGCGTCCATCGGCATCACTGAAAATGCTCGGCATCAGCAGGCTGTGGTAGAGACCGGTATAGAACACCCTGCGGTTCGCGGGGGTGCCTCCCGAGACATCGATCACGTTGAGTGCCTTGTTCCATTTTGCGTTGGCCTGCGTTCGGATCTCAGAAAAGCTCTTGCCGGCCGCCTCTGTTTTTAGATTGTTCTCCGCGCCGGCTGGGTCCACGTAGGAAATTCCGATTCTTGCAACGATGGTCTGCGGATGGTCCGAAGCTGGCCAGGTGGCATATGCGCCAACCCATTGGTCGTGACTGGTTTGGGTCTCGGTGCGATTCCCATCTGCAAGTTTGCCTGGACCGTCATACTGATCGCTGTTCCAGGTGCCAAATTTGGCAAACGGGCGGTCGAAGGTCATCACAAAATAAACTTTGTAGGTTTGTTTTTTGCCGCAGAAAATATGGTTCACCACATAGCCGTCGATTTGGCGATCATTCACCACTCGCACATACGCAGCTGCCGTGTCATTCAGCGTATGGCTGATCGGAACCAGGATGTTCGCCGGTTTTCCCGCCGGGAACGAAAACTGCGCCATGCCTGTATGATCCGTCGCGGTCAGTTCAGCATTCACATTCCAGCGCGCTAAGTTCACTTGGTAATATCCCGGCGCAGCCGATTCCCTGTCGTGGGAGTATGGCGATTGGAAATCGCTGACCTGCGTCAGGACAGGGCCGGTGGTTCCAGTAAAGAACACTTCTCCATCGTTCGGGCAGCCCGGGCCGCTCATGTGGGTCATGCTGAATCCTTGGATCGTGTCCTGATAATAGTGGTAGCCATACCCCTTGCTTTCGGTGTCCGGGCTGAGTTGCACCATGCCAAAGGGTACCGTGGCTCCCGGAAACAGATTGATGTTGCCATCCGGCCCGCGGTCGGTGCCTATCAATGGATTGACGCTGACGGATAGCCCTGTTGCGCCTGTGTTTTGTGCGGCCAATTTTCCTGTCAAAAACGACAAAAAGCCGAGCATAATCATGGCCCGCATAGCTAGCCCGAGAAAATTCGCTCCACGATGAATGGCCGAAGGCGGAACGCGGGAGAATTTGGGTCGCCTCTCGAGATCTTGAACCTCGGCTGGCGTAGTGTGCACCTGCGCGGCTGTATTCCGAAACAGTTTGCAGATCGATAAATTATCAATATGAAACGAACCACCTCTGTTTGACATGCTGTCTCCTGATAGGGTGTCTTGTCTTGTGTATTGCGCCATGAATATGTGCTACTGAAGGCTGCGCTACCGTGGGCGCTTCGATGTATGTCGAAGGATGCCGGGTTGCGGCATGCGCAGGATTTCCCTGGGTCAGAGTCAAATACTGTAGAAATGAACGCCTGCCATATATGAAAGTCGCAAGGCAGCCAGTCGCATTGCCACATTTGGCTCAAGACACGAAGACTACGATACACCTTTGGGCGCACCCTGATCGAGATACTTCCCGAGCGGGCAAGTTATGGCGAGACCGCTTCACCTTTATAGGGAACCACCTCATCGTGGGCAGGTCTAACCTGAATTTCTGCCGATCTTGTACCCAGTGCGCCATGATGAGCTTCCACTCGAATTTTGCCGGCACCGCGCGCCGCTGCCCGGATCCATACCGCGCCAGCACCTCCGCTGTCGGCCAACTGAAACGGGTTGTCGCCCACAATCGTTCCCGGACCCGAAATCTGCATGCGAACTTCGCCGCCAGCATAGGGGCGTGAAGCGCCAAATTTGTCGACAACTCCAAACGCCAGCCGAGTTGCGTCCGATCCGTCTCCTACCAATTCCTTGTCGTCTGCCTGTAACCAGAGTCGATCCGAAGTCCTGTCGGATGAAAAAGAGCGCGACAACGCCAACTTTTCACCCACATACCAGTCGATACGCAGCTCCGGCTTGCCAGAACCATCCGCGATCAAATTGACGAAAAATGGGGGATATTTCAGATGAGGAAATCCAGCTCGATCCGGACGAACAGTCGCGTGCTTGCGGCCATCGATCGACAATTCCAGCCGATCGCAATTTGAGAAGATAGCGACCCGTTCACCAGGTCCGGATGGTGAATGGGAACCGAAGTCCCAGTAAAAATTCGGCTCGATGACTGATCGGATTTTGGGATCAACTTGCGCGCGATAGAACGATGCACCAAGTTTCGGAATGCGGAAAACGTCCGCAACCCCTGGACACTTCACTCCGTTATACGAGTGGAGAAGACTGGCGTATTCAAATGCGCATCAGGCGATCACCCCTCCAATCCGTGGATAATCCGCGCCTCGGTCATGCGCCTGGGCATGGAAAAGCGCTTGGTCTTGCTGGAGCTTCAGGTCTCCTCCCCGGCGATACACACTATCGAAACCGCGACCGCGCTCGTAATTGAATTGACCTACCGTCTCTGTGATGAAATATGGCACTCCCGGCAGCGGCTCGCGTATCCCCACACTGCCGTCCGGCGCTGCATGATAATCATCGAACGCAAACACATTCTGATGCCACTCCTCGCGCCAGGTCTTCAGCGAAGACGGAGTCATGGTCCCGGAAGTAGGCCGCGAACTATCAAGTGCGTTTGCTGCGTCTCGCGTGCGCTTATAGAAGTCGGGATCGTTGCGAGATTCATTAATCCTGACGCCCCAGATGACGATCGCAGGATGGTTGCGGTCCCGACGCACCATTGCTTTGACATCCCTGACGGTCAGATCTTGCCAGGTTTCATTGCCAATGTATTGCCAACCCGGAGGTTCCTCCCAAACCATCATTCCAAGTTCGTCACACGCATCGAGAAACGCCTCCGATTGCGGATAGTGGGAACACCGGACCATATTGCAATTGAATTCGTGGCGGAGAATTTGGGCATCCCTGCGCAATAGCCGCGGGGGCGCGGCAAAACCGACATAAGGATAGAGTTCATGCCGATTCAATCCGAATATCCGGAATCGATGGCCATTCAGAAAAAAACCGTCGACTTCAAATCGCGCATCGCGAAATCCGACCCGAATCCGATAGTCATGCACCGGCTTGTCGTCTGCGAATAACGTAACGACGAGGGAATAGAGATGGGGGGTGGACACATCCCACAGCCGGATGTTCCCCAGGTCACCTAAACTCAGCAATACTTCTCTTTCTCCGGCAGTTTCCAGGCTTACGCTCTTCGATGCCCTCGCGACCACTCGCGCCCCATCCCGGAGGCATGCCACCACGCGACTGGGACGTGTCAAAGGCACCCCCGCATCGACTGTACATATGACTTCCAGTCGCCGGTCGGAGGCGAGCACATTCACTGGTTTGGCAAAGACATCCCTGAGGAATACCTGGGGCACAATGCGAAGGTTCACCGAGCCATTCATGCCTCCGGGCAGCATGTAATCGACGGAAACAGGGCCTTTGGGAGAACCTGCTGGGGGAATGCTTTCCCAGCGCGAATCCACCGCAACGGCAAGTACGTTTCTTTCTTCGATAAGGCTGGTGATTTCCCGCTCGAATGGCAAAAACCCGCCCGAATGTTGCGGCAGAGTATGGCCGTTCACTACCAGATCCGCAGCAGCCATGATCCTATCGAAATGCAGAAAGACCCGCTGACCGCTGAATTCAGGTGGCATCGCGAAATGGCGTCGATAGATCCACACATCCTCCCAACTCACAGGATCCCAGTTTTGCCAGGAAAGCGGAGTTACGCAATGCGGCAACACGACTCGGGTAAACGCGCTGTCATTGAATCCTGACTCCAAGGCTGTGGCATCGAACTTACCCCCGAAAAACCAATCTCGATCCAAAGAGAGCGAGTGGCGCGCGGGCCCACTTGTTCCGGCAATCGAGTCGCTGCTCTTGCCCCAGCCCCCGAGAATCGGAACGGACGTCAGGGTGGCTGCTGTGGCTGCGCAATCGCGGATGAAATCTCTTCGAGATATCTGACTTAGACGAGCAAACTTTCTGGACAATTCTTCTACTCCTGCGATTCCGAACATAAACCTAATGAGGGTAATAATTAACTTGACTCATCAAGCAATTTCCTCTATTGTTGAGTCATGGAACCGAAGACGCTTCAAGACGCCATTGTTTACTTCGCAAATGCTGACAACTGCATCAGCTACCTTGTGGCTCGCCGTTGGCCAGATGGAGTGACGTGCCCTATCTGTGGCTCTGCCAACGTCTCTTACATGCCGATGCGTCGCGTGTGGCAATGCAAGACGCGGCATCCGAAGGCTCAGTTCAGCATTAAGATCGGAACCATTTTCGAGGATTCTCCGATTAGCCTTGATAAGTGGCTGCTTGCGATGTGGATGCTTGCTAACTGCAAGAACGGCGTGTCTAGTTATGAGATTAGCCGCGCCACTGGCATTAGCCAAAAGTCCACGTGGTTCATGCTTCAGCGAATCCGTCTCGCACTGCAAGGTGATACTGGCGGCAAGCTGTCCGGCGAAATCGAAGTGGACGAAACATTCATCGGCGGCAAGGCAAGGAATATGCACGCCAGCTAGCGGGAGCGGCGTATCACCGGCACGGGCGGCAAAGACAAGACTGCGGTTATGGGAATGCTGGAGCGCGGCGGAAAGATTCGCGCGAAGGTCATTGCAAACCGCAAGCGTACTCTGTTGCACTCTGAGGTTAAGAAGCATGTGGAAGCAGGCTCCGCTCTCTATACGGATGCGTTGCCCTCTTACAACGGACTCGACATTGACTATGCGCACATGGTCGTTGACCATGCCGTTGAATACGTCAATGGAAGCATCCACACTAATGGTCTGGAGAACTTTTGGAGTTTGTTGAAGCGCGGCATCGGCGGAACGTATATCAGTGTTGAGCCGTTTCACCTTTTCCGCTATTTGGAGGAGCAGCCTTTCCGCTACAACAACCGCAAGAACATGAATGACAGTGACCGCTTTGATCTGGCAGTCCGCCAGATCGTTGGAAAGCGTTTGACGTGGGCTGAAGTCACCGGCAAGGTGGAAGAAAAACCGACGATCAACTAGTCGCGGTCGGCTGCTTCGGGGGCCGAAGCGGAAGGCTTGACGGCTTTTCGTTTCGGTTTTGGACCGGGGCGATTCGGATTGTTGGCAGCTTCTTTGCGATGCTCGTCCAAGCGCTGTTTTATGACGCTGTGTGGAACCGCAATAACGCGATCCACGAGTGCTGTAAAACGTTCGTATTCTGCGGAATGTTTCATTTTTCTCCTCCATTTTAGTCCGCGCCCGGCGATGCTGTTTTGATTTTACGTCCCTGCCCGTATATACGACGCATTTCTGTTCTCAGGTCGGCAACCATATCTGGCCCTTTAGCCGCCCTGTCAGAGGCACCGCGATTCTCGTATATCTTTCGAACAACGCTTAGAGCCGATCCAAAATGTGCATCAGTTATGGAATCGACAACCAGTGATTTCAATCTGGGAATTCGTGCCTTTGGAGTGCGCAGAACGGTGCATACAACTGCCATCAAGAGATAGAAAATTAACTTGCTTCGGTCGGTTTTCTCCGGCTCATTGACTCTTAAAAAGAGGTCTGCCCTCTTACGAAGGCCAGCACACACCGGGTATATCTCCAATAGACCCTCTGAGAATACGCGGCGGTACTGACTCATGACTATGCCCTCGATTGGCAAACTCATCATAAGGCACCCCTAGTTGATGAGTCATGGTAGTTATGACCCTGATAAGGCGGCCAAGATAATCACCGGCCAGGAAGGGAATCATATTTGCACCACCTTCGCTGAGGCCGTCAAGCAGGTAAGTGTCTTTGACTTGACCACGCCGGTGCATGAAAGCAGCGATGCAGTTGTACAGGCGGTGGAGACTTAGCCGCATAAGTAACGTTGCGCGGATGGATGCCCCGGTAACTGTTGACATCCAGATGGTGCCTGCATCTGTGGTTGGCGGATTGCGTGAAGGAATGGCGGAAAACTTCTTCGGCCAACATTGCTCAGGAACGCATCAGGGGCTTGCCTCAATACGATTTGCGGAGCATACTGGCATTCCTGACTCACTTTAGTAATCCTATCGGCGATGCAATAGAGTGACAGATCGTAGACGTCTGTGATTATCCGATTGAAAAAGTTGGCAGGAACCGGCAAACTCGTTATAGTGGTTGGCATCTTTGCGATACAGCAACGCCGAAACAAACTCCCCTGGGCCGCCCGCCGGGGGAAGAGCGCGGTTCGCTAGGCGACGGCAGCCTCCATATATGAGCCAGCGACCTGCGTGACAATTGCAATGGGCGATGAAATTTGAGGCCCTCCCCAAGGAGCAGATCGATTATGTATTCGAAGTGGCGCGGTTTCTGCGGAATTCTTTCCCTATCTGCATCTCTCGCTATGTTGGGTTGCGGCAGCACCAGCACCACCAATGTACGCGCAGTGAATGCATCGCAGGGATTAACGGGCAACTTCTCCATCCAGATCGGCCAAACCGGGATCGCATCCAGCTTGCCATTCGGTACGGAAGGCGTGCAGCCGAAGGGGCAATATGCGACGAACGACTCTTCTGGCAATTATCGGAAGGTCGCCGCGGGGACGAATCAATCCCTGGTCGCTTTCACGACGCCGGGTAACAAGCTTGTTTCCACGACGCAAACATTCGCGGCAAACGCCTACTACACCGTCGTGACGCTGAGCCCCGCACCCGCCATACAATTTCAGACGCTCACCGACGACGATACTGCTCCCCAGAGTGGAGACTATAAATTGCGCGTAATGGATACCTCAACATCCGCTGGAGCTGTGGATGTATATATAACGGCATTAGGGGCTGGCATCAGCGGCTCGCCCGTGGTGGGAAATATGCAGTTTCAGCGGGTAACATCCCCATATTTACAAGAGGCCCCGGGGACCTTGGAAGTGCAGGTTACGCCGCATGGCAATACTTCTGTGGTATTGGCTTCAAAAGCATTTACGCCGGCTGCAGGAAAGATTTACTCGGTCTTTTTCCTCGATCCCCCTACTTCTGGAGCGACCAATTACGGCGTGCTGATTGTGAATGATCCCATAGGAACAGGCACAACCATGTAGTTGCAGTCGCCCTGAATCCGATAACGAAAAATGCCTTCCGCTATGCGAAGGCATTTTTCTTCTGACAGTCTGCGTAAGTTTAAGTTCCTTCCGACCAGCCAGCCAGATACTCTTCCTGCTCGGGAGTTAAGCGGTCGATCTTGCAGCCCATGGATTCGAGTTTCAAGCGTGCCACGCGGCTATCCAGTTCGAGCGGAACCGAATAGACCTTCGGTTCGAGCTTGGAATGGCTTTGGATGAGATATTCGGCGGACAATGCTTGGTTGGCAAAACTCATGTCCATCACAGAGGCAGGATGACCCTCCGCGGCGGCCAGATTAATCAGTCGGCCTTCCCCTAGAAGATAAATGCGGCGGCCATCTTTAAGCGTATATTCCTCGACAAACTCCCGGGTAGGACGCCGCGCGGAGGACAAATGCTCCAACCCTGGAATATCGATTTCCACATTGAAATGGCCGGAATTGGCAACAATCGCTCCGTTCTTCATCTGCTCGAAATGTTCCTGCCGTATGACGCTCTTGTTCCCGGTCACGGTCACAAATATATCGCCGATTTTAGCGGCCTCCGCCATGCTCATCACGCGATGGCCGTCCATGACCGCCTCGATCGCGCGGACTGGATCCACTTCGGTTACGATGACATCGGCCCCCATGCCGCGGGCACGCGAGGCCAGACCTCGACCACACCAGCCATAACCTGCCACCACGAACCGGGAACCCGCCAACAACACGTTGGTGCAGCGAATAATGCCATCCAGGGTCGATTGGCCCGTTCCGTAGCGATTGTCAAACAGGTGCTTGGTGAGCGCGTCGTTCACCGCCACCACGGGATAGCGCAGCACGCCCTCTTTTGACATTGACCGCAGGCGAATCACGCCTGTGGTTGTTTCCTCGGTGCCCGCCAGCACGCCTTGCAACACATCCTTGCGTTTGGTGTGGAGAATGGAAACCAGGTCGCACCCGTCATCCATTGTCAGATGCGGTTTGTGGTCGATGGCTGCCGTGATATGCGAGTAGTAGCTATCGTTGTCCTCGCCTTTAATCGCGTATGTGGAAATCCCGTAATCGCGGGCCAGGGAGGCGGCTACATCGTCCTGAGTAGAGAGCGGATTCGAGGCGCACAGCGCGATATCGGCTCCGCCGTCGCGAAGAGTAATCATCAGATTCGCGGTCTCACTGGTCACATGCAGGCAGGCGGCAACGCGCACGCCTTTTAGCGGCTGATGTTTGATGAATTCCTTGCGGATAATCTGCAGCACAGGCATCGATTGGTTGGCCCATTCAATGCGGCGCTTTCCCTGGTCGGCCAGGTCGAGATTCTTTACATGCGAGGGAACGGTCGTCGTAGTTGCCATAGAAGTCATTTTTTCCTGGATTGAAAATGCCGCCGTTTCTGCGGTCTTTTGGGTGGACGTTCCAAATAGGAACACTCGCCGTCCCCACCGTTAGCGTATCACTTCTTCGGCGGGGCAAAGAAGTACGAATTACGTTCCAAAGCTAGCAGATCTTTCTTCCTCTCCAAACCCCAGCGATAACCGGTGAGTCGTCCGTCTTTCCCGACGACGCGATGGCACGGAATGATTAGGGCCGCTGGATTTTGGCCACATGCGCGAGCCACCGCTCGCGCTGCAGTCGGCTGCCCGAGAGCTTCGGCGATTTCGCCGTAGGACCGGGTCTCGCCGCGTGGTATCTGTTGCAGCGCGTCCCAAACCCGCTGCTGGAATGCTGTGGCGCGTACATCGAGAGGCAATGTAGCACCGATCGGATGCTCTTCAAGCCGCGCCAGCACGGCGGATAGCCTGGGGGTCAATGCTTCGTCGTCACGTTGACGATGGGCGTATGCAAAATCGCGATCCAGATCTGTGATCAGTTGTTCCTCCGTATCCGCAAAAGCAACAGAACACAATCCGCGATCGGTAGCCGCCACCAGAATGCGGCCTAACCTAGAGGCGGCGGTAGTATACCGAATCTCTTGTCCGGCACCGCGCCTGCGATAGGTGTTTGGCGTCATTCCAAATTTCTTCTCAGCATGTTCATAAACGCGACTCGATGATCCATATCCAGCTTCATACATAGCCGAAGTGACAGACGTGGCAGTGGCCAACTCATGTTGCAGCCGTTTGGTTTGCCGAGCAGCCATATATTGACGGGGAGTAATGCCGAGAACCTGACGAAACAGGCGTTGTAAAGAGTATGGACTCATTCCAATAGCTGCGCCCAACTCAAGTAAGCTAGGAGCTTTCTCTCGAGGCCGGTCGAGATAGCGGCAGGCCGATGCGATCAACAACGTTTGAGGGTGAGCGGAGTCAGGTTGGCAACGCTTGCAGGCACGATATCCTGCCGCGCGGGCTTCGAAAGCTGTGCGATAAAAGACGACATTCTTCCGTGCCGGTCTGCGGCTTGGGCAGGAAGGTCGGCAGTAAATCCCCGTGCTGCGGACGGCATAGACAAATTTGCCATCCCCCCTGGGATCGTGTGTCCGGACATGGTTCCAGGCAAATTCTGTGTAGAACGCTGGCATAGGTAATCAGGATGGCACTGTCCTCACGCCGCTGGCTATCCGAATCTTGCGGCCAAAAGAAAATAATGCGTGCGTCTCCACGCAGCAGAAAGGGCAGGCTGCTGGAGCCTGCCCTTTGTTTCAACCATTGGCTACTTACTTCTTGGCGAGGGCAGCTTCCTTGACGTTCGCCTGTTCCCGCAGCGTGGCGGCCTTATCGGTCGCTTCCCACGTAAAGTCTGGATCGTTGCGACCAAAGTGACCATAAGCAGCCGTCTTGCGATAGATGGGTCGGCGAAGATTTAGACTTTCGATGATACCCCGTGGCGTGAGATGGAAGTTCTTGCGGACGAGCTGCTGCAGTTTCTCGACCGAGACCGTTCCGGTTCCAAAGGCATCGATCAGCACGCTGACCGGTTCTGGGACGCCGATGGCGTATGCCAATTGCACTTCGCAACGGCTGGCCAAACCAGCGGCAACGATGTTCTTGGCAATGTAGCGCGCCATGTACGCCGCCGAGCGATCGACCTTGGTCGGGTCCTTGCCGCTGAATGCGCCGCCACCATGACGACCGGTGCCGCCGTAGGTATCCACAATGATTTTGCGCCCCGTCAAGCCGGTGTCGCCCATGGGTCCGCCGATCACGAAACGCCCAGTCGGATTGATATGGTATTTTGTGTCCTCATCCAGGAGTTCTGCCGGGACAGTCGCCTGAATGACATGCTGGAGGATGTCGGCGCGCAATTCTTCGTTCGAGATGCTTTCCGCGTGCTGTGTGGAAATGACAACAGCATCGACGCGAACGGGTTTGCCTTCTCGGTTATATTCGACCGTAACCTGGCTTTTGCCATCCGGTCGGAGGTAGCTGAGTTGGCCGGACTTGCGCACCTCGGAAAGACGCCGGGTAAGCTTGTGAGCCAGCGATATGGGCATCGGCATCAGCTCGGGTGTCTCATCGGTCGCGTACCCAAACATCATGCCCTGGTCGCCAGCACCGCCGGTATCAACACCCATCGCGATGTCGCCAGATTGCTTGTTAATGCTCGAAATTACAGCGCAGGTGTTGGAGTCGAAACCATAAACGGCATTGTCATACCCAATGGAAGCGACGACGCCACGCACCAGGGATTGAAAATCCACATAAGCACGGGTGCTGATTTCTCCGGCAATCACCACTAGTCCGGTTGCGGTCAGGGTTTCGCACGCAACCCGGCTGAACGGGTCCTGCTCCATGCATGCATCCAGAATGGCGTCTGAAATCTGATCTGCAATTTTGTCTGGATGTCCTTCAGTCACGGACTCCGAGGTGAATAACAAACGATCTTGTGTTGGCAAAATTCCTCCTGGTACGACTACTGCCTCGCTGTGCAACCTGGACTGCAGCCGATGCGGTCTTGGAACCCCACTAGCGCATGAGACGCACCATAGGGAAAACGAAACAAAGACCGCTTCCTATAGGCTAACAAATGTTGAAATCGGAGGGGCAATAGAACCTCAGCCAACGGGGAAGATGGGCCCATGGCGTGCCGATTACGGCAGTGAATGGGAGCGATGGTGATGGTTCTGAATCGGCAGGGGTTCGACACGAGGCGTGGCTTGCGTCGGGCTCACGAAAGATGCAGCGTAGTGTGTTGCCGAAGAGATGGTCGACGCCGTCATGCGCTGATGGACATAACCCCAGACAGCCCAACCCAGTCCGGCCAGCAATAGCAGCAGGCCCACCACGCCGGCCCACCGCAGTTTTGGATTTTGAATTTCCTCGTCCCTGGTGCTGGAAACATTGAGCGCGAATGCAGCCCAGTCCCTGTCGTTGGCCGCGATAGGTAGACTCTTTTGCCCACTGGCATCCAGAAAACGTTCCACCCATTCACTTTCATTCAGGCCGAGACAGCGGACATAACTGCGCACGATACCTTTGCTGAGTATTCCACCAGGCAACTGATCGAATGCCTCGGACTCCAACGCCTGCAGACTACGGACAGTCACCTTCGTCGTCTGGGCAATATCCTCCAGACTGACAGAACGCCGTTGCCGTTCGCAGCGAAGTGCTTCTCCGAAGTGTTCCATGGATGTCGTGCCAGCAGTCACAGGACTATCTCGTTCATTGCCTTGATTATTCGGTGCTTGCAGATTATTCCTGCACCATATGCGAGTCAAATCAAATGGGCCGCGATCGGGCCTTCAAGTGGCCCCTACGTATCTGCATAGTACCGATTGCCATAGGTTGATTTTTAGTGCATTACGCGACCAAAAGCGATCATTTGGGCGAGTAGATATAATGGAAGCGGCGTCATAGCGCGCCTTTCTCCTTTCGGCGAACGACCTGAGACACCCTTCTTGAATGGGCCCATTGGGTGGTCGTTGTTGTTGCAACCTTATGAATAAACTCATCTTCGGAAACCTTGTCTACCGACCTCTTCGCTCGCTTCTCAGCCTGACTGCCGTCGCTATTGAAGTGGTCATGATCATCTCTGTGACCGCCATCATGCTCGGATTCTCAAACGACTCCAAAGCCCGCACCAATGGCATCGGCGCGGACCTGATGGTGCGGCCCGCCAATACGTCCTTCATGGTTGGCGTCAGCGGAGCGCCAGTGTCGGCGAAAGTCGCCAACGTGCTTGCAGGTCTGCCACATGTCACCGTCGCCGCCCCCGTGACTGTGCAACTCACAGTGGGTAAGTCGCTTGAAAACATCTTCGGCATCGATTACGAAAGCTTTAATGCTTTGAAGCCTTTTGTTTTTCTTTCCGGGGGCCCCTTCCAGCATCCTTTCGATGTGATTGTGGACGACGTCGAAGCGCGCAGCGGCAAGGGAGCCTACAAAGTGGGCGATGAAATCTCCATCATGAATCATCAGTTTCGGATTTGTGGCGTTGTGGAGCACGGCAAAGGCGGCCGAAAGTTTATTCCACTCACGACGTTGGACCAGTTGATGGGATCGGAGGGTAAAGCTTCGTTCTTTTACCTGAAATTGGATCAGATGAGCAATGCTGCGTTGGTCGAACAGGAGATCCACAATACGCCCGGCATGAAAGGCTACCAGGTGCAGACGATTCAGGAAATCGTCTCCCAGGTAACCCCGGAACGGCTGCCTGGTGTCGCCCCGGCAATCAATACCGTCATTGGTATCGCGTGCATTATCGGTTTCCTGGTCATTTTTCAGTCCATGTATCTGGCCGTGATGGAGCGGACGCGCGAGATTGGCGTGCTGAAAGCCCTGGGAGCATCGAAGCCCTACATTGTTTCGGCCATCCTGCGGGAGACCGGAATGCTGGCTGTGGGAGGCATCGTCCTGGGCATCCTGCTCAGCTATGTTGCTCGCGCTGTAGTGACTTCTAGGTTCCCCACCATCGCATTTCCCATTACAGCGCACTGGATACTATGGGCCACCATTCTGTCGCTGGTCAGCGCATTGATTGGTGCCATCTATCCGGCATACAAAGCGGCGCGAAAAGATCCTATCGACGCTCTGGCTTATGAATAATCGCGGCGGCAGTGCACAATGCCTTGGTCGCGATATCGCGATCAAGGTGCTTCCGGCTGGGAGGTCATGGGATAGCGAAATGCGTGCTGCTTCCAGCGCGCAATCGGACCTTCAAAATATCGCCACGAAAGGGCTGAGATTCCCAGAGAAGCGACCAAGCCCGCGATGAGGGCAGCACTGTGCGGCATATAGTTGCGCAGGGCCAGATAGATGGGATAGTGCACCACATACAGGCAATAGCTGATCCTGCCCAGCCAGCGGAGTAAGGGCAGACGCAGCACGCTTGGCAGCATTCCCGAAGTACCGCTGACCGCCAGTGTGACGAGCAGCCAGAGCGACCATGCCAACCAGAGTACGGTGTAGTCGGTGGCGTTGAAAATGCGCTGGTCGAAGACGCTTCGCTTGGTGATGCCGGTGGCAAAATCGATCCAGACGGCCAACGCGATTAGCGCTGCAACGCATCCATACAGCCGAGGCGCGTGGCGCTGGAGATGGGTCCGCCAGCGGGGGCCATGGTCCTGCCACACGATGCCGACCAGGCATCCGGCGGCGAGTGAATCCATCTGCGCCAGGAACAACTCCTGACCGCCTTTGGGGTCTGGATAAAAATAACGGGCCCAGGGCGTCAGCAAAAGAATGAGCGCCAAGATGATAAGGAGCGGGCCACGACGCGCGCGAGTGAATGCGACCAGGGGGGCCCAGAGAATGTAGAAATATTCTTCCACCGATAAGGACCACAGAACGCCAAAACCCATCACCACCCAGTCGGGATGTGGCACGATCTTGAGATGGGTAATCAGCGGTGGCAGAAACGCCTGTAAGAAACTTATATACAACAAGACAGTCCTAGGTGGCTGCGGAGTTCCCACGCTTGCCGAGGCCACGAAGTAGACCAGCAGTGCAAGAAAGTAGAGAGGAAACAGGCGCAAGGAGCGCCGAGCATAGAAAACCTTCAATGCACCGGGTTGGTCGGTCAGGCGGAGCAGAATCGAAGTGATCAGAAATCCCGAAAGTACAAAAAAAAGGTTGACCCCCATCCACCCCCACTGCGGTCCTAGAAGAAGCAGGGTTGGATGATGGATGTAGTGGCGCATCAGCACCAGCGCAATGGCGATGCCCCGCAGTCCGTCGAGTTCCAGGATTCGTCGCGCCGGACTATTGGTGGTAGTGAAGGAGATTTCGATGTTCCCCACAGTTGGTTTCAGCCTCTGCGATGCTCATGCGGCAGAATAGCATCGTCCAATCGGTTTCCGGCATTGGAAGTCATGGTTCTATCCCACCCGACGCCATCCGTTGGAGGGACAGTTCTCGAAAGCATTGTCCCTTTTCGAGCGAATACGAGACAATGGCATTGATTTCAACTTAAATGCCGGAGAAGTTTGCGTGATCAAGACAGCGATTATTATCGGCGCCGGACCAGCCGGCCTGACTGCCGCCCTGGAATTGCAGCGGCATTCGGATATTCATCCCATTGTGCTGGAGGCGACGAACGAAATCGGCGGAATTTCCCGGACAATCCGTTACAAGGGCAACCGGATGGATATTGGCGGCCACCGCTTCTTTTCCAAATCCGATCGGGTCATGGAATGGTGGCTGGATGTGATGCCCGCGGCCACAGTCGATGGCGCAGGCGGCGCGATTCCCATCAGCTATCAAAACAAGCAGCGGACGATCCGTTCTGGCGAGCGCAGCCTGGACCCGGAACGCGATGATCTGGTGATGCTGGTGCGCCCGCGCAAAAGCAGGATCTATTTTCTAAGGAAGTTTTTCGATTATCCCATCAAGTTGACTCCAGAAACGCTGCGCGGGCTGGGGTTGCCACGCACCGTGAAGGTCGGGTTCAGCTACCTGCGCGCGCGTGGTTTTCAACGAAGGCCGGAAACATCTCTCGAAGACTTCATTGTCAACCGGTTTGGCAAGCAGCTATACGGATTGTTCTTCGAGTCGTACACGGAAAAAGTTTGGGGTGTGCATCCTCGGCACATCAGCGCGGAATGGGGAGCGCAGCGCATCAAGGGCCTGTCGCTGACCAGTGCGGTCAAGCATTTTGTGAAACAAACCTTCTCCGGTTCAAAAAAGAATGCCGGCGACCTGAGCCAGAAGGGAGTGGAGACTTCCCTGATCGAGCGCTTCCTGTATCCAAAATTTGGCCCCGGTCAGCTTTGGGAACATGTGGCGTCGATGATACAGAAGAATGGCGGCGAACTGCATATGCAGACGCGCGTGACAGAACTTCGAGTCGAGGGAGACAAGATTTCCGAAGTTGTAGCGATCGATGCTGAAGGAAAGACCCACGTCTATCCGGCCCACTATGTGATCTCCACCATGCCCATTCAACATCTGATTCGCAGCCTGCAATGCCCCATACCGGCGGATGTGAAGGAGGTGAGCGAAGGCTTGATTTATCGAGATTTCATTACCGTGGGGCTTTTAGTGAATAAGCTGCTGGTGACGGAGCCGGATGGCAACCCGTTGAAGGATACCTGGATTTATATTCAAGAACCGGACGTCACTGTGGGTCGTTTGCAAATCTTCAATAATTGGAGCCCGTGGATGGTTGCCGACCCAACCAAGATGTGGATCGGCCTCGAGTATTTTTGCAACGACACCGATCCGCTATGGAAAATGTCGGATGAGGACATCAAGAAGTTCGCCGTCGCGGAGATGGAAAAAATTGGCATACTGCGCAAATCCGACGTGCTGGATGGTCATGTGGTGCGCGTCCCGAAAACCTATCCGGCATATTTTGGGACCTACGATCGATTTGACGTCATCCAAAAATTTACGGATCAACTTGAAAATCTTTTCCTTGTGGGCCGTAATGGAATGCACAAGTACAACAATCAGGACCATTCCATGCTGACCGCAATGGCAGCGGCGGAAAATATCATGAACGATGTACATGACAAATCCAACCTGTGGGCTGTGAACACGGAGCAGGAATATCACGAAGAAAAAAAGGCATGAGAGATAGCCGGCATGCGACGTAGATGGCATCTGGTTCTTCTGGTGCTGACACTGTGCCTGCTGGCCCTCCGGCTTTGGCATATCCGTGCAGACTTCCCCGATTACCGGTTTTACAGTCAAGATGGCGCCAGGTTTACCGACGAAGGTTTTTACACCGGTGCTGCGTTGCAGCATTTCACCTTAGGCCATGCATATATTCCCGGAGGCTGGAATCCCGGTGTGTTTATGCCGGTCTGGCCTCTGATGGTTGGATTGCTGTTTCACTTTACCGGGATCAGCGTGACCGCCGCACGGTCCCTGGCCGTGGTATGCATCTGGTTGAGTGTCCTGCTTGCGTATGCGGTATCGCGCCAGTATCGATCAAAATCGTTCGCCTGGGTCACCGCGTTCCTGATTGCGGCGAATGCGCTCGGATTTTTCTTTGGGCGCCTCGCGTTGCTGGAACCCGCATTCGTCATGTTTCTGCTGCTCGCCATTTATCTGGCGGGTCGCGTGCGTCCGGGAGATTATGCACTGGCTGTTGCCGTCGGTGTCGCATTTACCCTCATGACACTCACAAAAACGACGGGAGCGTTCGTCTTGCCGGCTGTTCTCTATCCTATTTGGGCAAGCAATCGAGAAACGAATGGATCGAGCCGCTTGGCTGGCTGGAAGCTCATTGCGACAGCTTTAGGGACCATTCTCCTTCTGCTTGGTACTGCGAAGCTCATCTGGTTTTTTCACTACCGCGAAGATGCCCAGATCATTTTGGCGGTGAACCCCCTTTGGCAGCTGGAAAATTCTCCACCTCGCCTGCTGCGCTTTTTCTTTCGTGGAACATGGGTCGATCCGGTGCTATTTCCCTTGGCATTGGCAAGCTTTGTGGCCGCGATCGTGCATCTCCGGTTTTTGTGGCGCGATACTCTCTTCACCACCGCATTTCTATGGGAGACCGGATACGCTGCGTTTATCGTCTTCCACTACGACGGACCGCCGCGATATTTTGTTGCGGTGATTGTCCCCACGATCTGGCTCGCCCTGATCTTTGCAGAATGGCTGTGGCAGCAGCATCGCCGCATCGGAATCAGGATAGTCGGCTGCATCGTTGTCTCCATAGCGTGGAACATCACATCGATCGGCGAATATCTAATGCATCCGCGGTATAGCCTGGTCGATGCCAGCGTAGGAATCAAGCAGATGATCGTCGCACAACATCAAGCCAACTCGGCGTCGAACGAATTGCTGATTGGCCGTGGCGCGGACGAGATTTCGTTGTTGAGCGGCGGCTTCCCAGCCATGGACAGCGATGGGTCCATGCCATTGGCGCAGAAGGTCGATGTATATCATCCAGGTTGGTTCACGACCTGGACGCACGACCCTACGCTGCGCCAGGATGAAGTGGGTACAAAGCGCCGCATGGTGAAACGGGCCGTTTTTCCCGATCTGGACCGCACTAATCGGGCGGGCATCATTCTCTATCAGCTCCTTCCCAAAAATCCGCGCTGATATCCCTCTTCAATGCAATTTATTTATTCATGCCGAGGTCGAATGAAGCGGAATCGGCTTGTACCAGTTATGGAAAACACGCATGAGTGGCCGTTCAATGAATAGATAACAGACCACACCAACGATGATGCAGAACATGGCCCCAAGTAGTACCCCGATATCGGCTCCAAACCTGCCGAAAATCCGCCAGAAATGCTCCACGACACTGCGCGCCGGAATGGTACAGAGATAAATCGAGTACGACGCATCGCCGAGAAAGACCAAAAGTCGCGCCGGCATCGAGCGCATGGCTGGATTCCAGAAGACCATGCCTGCGACGAGTAGAGCGGACGGCACTCCCCAAACGCCCACACGCAGCCAGGAATAATATCCCGCCATAATCCAATCTTGCTCACTCGCCTTGCCGTATCCGGTAAATATCGTTGCGGCCAGCAATACCGCTCCGATGGCTGCCAGCCAAGGACCGATACTTGTCGTGCGGTTGCCATTTTTCTGAGCATGCGCGAAGACCAGCCCAATGCTGCAACCAAAAACAAATTCCAGGACGATCGGATTCATCCAGATAACCAGCAGTGGGCGATGGATGCCAACCAGCGTACCGACGATCACCATGGCGCACAGAAATATGCAGGTAGTACGCACCAACGCACGTGGTACCCAGACCATAATGCCCGTCAGAATGAGGTAAAAGTACATTTCAAACATCAAGCTCCAGCCGAGCCAGAGCAGCGGAACGTTTCCGAGGTAATGCTGCGATGGAAGCAATAGAAGCGTAGGTAGCCAGTGAACCGAGTGCCACGGAACCTCATACTGGCCGTACTGTTGCTCTAAGACTAAGACCAGCGTCAGAATCCAATAGAGCGGGAAAATGCGCGTAATTCTCCGGGTAAGAAACTTTCGTGCCGCTGCGGATCGATGAGCGGTATTTCGCTCTACCGACCGAACCGCTACCTGTGAAACGATGAAGCCGCTGATGACAAAAAAAATATCGAGTCCACAAGCCCCGAAATCTTCCCAGTGGAAGAATCTGCTCTGTCGCGGTAATGCAAAAAACAGCGAAGCATCGATTGAATGTACCCAGACGACGAGCAGTGCAGCAATCGCACGGAGGGCCTGTACGGCGAGTAGACGTGAGCCGAGTGTGCTACGTCTGGACACCGCGCTTGTAGTCGTTGGGATTTCGCACACTATAGCAAATATAGAGGAATGACGACGGGGTCTGGGAAGGCTGCAGAGTTTTGCGCGAAGATCCAAAGACCGATGATCCAATTGCCCGACGCTGGAAGGACTGGCCTGCAATCTAAATGTGGCAACTGGTCGCGCCGCGCTTCTCCAGATATTTCTGGTGATATTCTTCCGCAGGCCAGAAAGTCTCTGCGGGAACGACCTGCGTGACAATGGGTTTGGAAAATTTGTGCTCAGCCGTGAGGCGAGCGATGGTTGCAGTCGCGGCCTGCTGCTGCTCCGGTGAATGATAAAAAACCACTGAGCGGTATTGCGTTCCGTGATCGGGTCCCTGTCGATTCAACTGTGTCGGGTTATGCTCCGAGAAGAAGGCGAGGAGCAACTGCTGATAGCTGACGCGCGACGGATCGAACGTGATTTCCAGAACTTCCGCATGGCCGGTCCGATCCGTGCAGACATCTCGATAGGTAGGGTTTTCGAGAGTTCCACCCTCATAGCCTACCTTCGTCTCCATTACTCCGGGAATCCGATCAAATGAGGCCTGCACACCCCAGAAACATCCTGCTCCAAATGTGGCCTTTTCCATACTCTGCTCCGGAGAATTCGTACGAGATTTCGCTCTCTTGTACCAGTATAGCGAGCCGATCGGCCTGCAAAAAGAGTAGTTCTAGCGTTGATGCGAGGTTCCGGGCTCGCGTCCTTTGCGGGACGCGGCCAATTTGCGAGTGGAGCCCTTAGCCGAATCAGTTGAAGAGGTAGACAAAGCTTTCGCATGTTCACCTGAGCGAGAACGCGGACTCGTTTTTGTTTCGATTCGCTGCGAACGAATGCCGGGAGCAGACAGTTTGGCGGCGCGATAGAGTGCTTGCACTTCGTGCGCAGTCAACTCGCGCGACTCGCCAGGAGGCAGATCCAGCACGAGCGGGCCGTATTCCACACGGCGAATTTTCTCGACGTGATGTCCGATCTCTTCAAACATTTTGCGAAGCTGGCGATTCCGGCCTTCGGTGATGGTGATTTCATACCATGGATTTTCACCCTGGCGGAATAGCTGGACTGTGGCAGGTGCGGTACGCACACGCGCTTCCCGGCCTCGATGACCTGGGCTCGATTCGGAATCTCCGAGCGGAATAGAAATGCCGCGCCGGAGCGCATTCAGGGCGTCCTCGCTGGGTACGCCGCTCACTTTGACCAGATATGTTTTCGGTACGTGGGAGGCTGCCCGCGTGAGGGCGTTCGCCAGTTCACCATCATTGGTCACCAGCAACAGGCCCTCACTATGGTAATCGAGTCGACCTACCGGAAACATCCGCAGCTTGATGCGTGAAAAGAATTCCATTACTGTGGGTCGTCCCTGGGGATCGCTTGCCGTGGTGACAAACTGCTTCGGCTTGTTCAGCATGTAGTAGCGATATTCGTCCGCAGGATGGATCAACTTTCCATCGACTCGGATATGGTCATGGACGGGGTCGGCTTTGCTGCCGAGCTGGTTGACGATTTGGCCGTTTACCTGGACGCGCCCCTGAAGGATGAATTCTTCTGCCTTGCGGCGGGACGCAACGCCGGCACTGGCAAGGATCTTTTGCAGGCGCTCCGCTTTGCTGTCTCCGCGCCCAATCTTGCCATCGGCTGTACCTGCAATTGCTGACTCGTCCGCGCCTCTCGCCTGTTTCATGGCTCTAATCCAGACGATTCGCGGGCGATCTCGGCCACGGACGTTTCTTCTGTAATTGTATCTATTGCAGAAGACTCCGCGGACGCTGAATTTACGCCTGCACCTGTTGGTAGGGCCTCTGGATCGCTTGGGTCCGATTCGGCCATGTCTGCAGCCATATCCGCGGCCATTTTCTCAAATTCCTCCATGCTGGGCAGCTCGCTCACATCCTTCAGGCCAAAACGCAGGAGAAATTCTTTCGTTGTCTTATACAGAATCGGACGACCGATTACCTGTTTGCGCCCGGCCGTTGTAATCAGTTTTCGGCTCATCAAGCTGCCTAGTACGCCGGAGGTATCGACGCCGCGAATCTCGCTGATCTCGGGTGCTGTCACGGGCTGCTTGTAGGCAATGACCGCCAACGTTTCGAGTGCCTGAAGAGAGAGCTTCATCTGCGGCTTGAGGCTCTTCACAAAGGAGCGGACGGCATCGTGATATTCCGCCTTGGTTGCCATGCGGTACCCGCCGGCGATCTCGCGAATCTCCATACCACGTTCACCATTGGCATAGTCCGCAATCAACTCTTCGACTATCTGCTCCACCGCCTGCCGAATCTCGCGCTCGCGCAGACGGGCCTGCTTTCGAATCGCGGCATCTTCCATGGGCAACGGCGGTTGTCCCAGAGGTGAGGTCGCTGTGCCTGCAACACTTTCGTTCGGAACCGCCGCCTCTAAATCCGGGGATGCCTCGGGCAAAGCCGCCGACTCTGCAATCCCGGTCGACGAAGCCTCGTCGCTTTCAGGAGGCGTTGCGTCAAAGGGAAGGCCCGATGCGGCCATCGCTGCGAGCACCTCATCCGAAAAAATGGAGGCCAACTGCGCCAGCGTGATGGGTTCCTCCGCCGCATAAATGACTGCTTCGATTTTGGCTTTTAAACTCATTGGGCGTCAGGAATCTCTAGGATACCAATCGTTGTTCCACGTGGCTTCAACGCCAGTCGTCGCGGCCTTCCATCATGGAGGATTCGAAATTGTCGTGTTTCTTGATATAGATTTCGCCGAAGCTGCCGGACTGACGCAACAAGATGGCCTGCAGCCGGACCAGCTCCAGCAAGCCCAGGAAGGTGCAGATCAATGCCCGCTCCGATTGCACGTGCTGCAGCAGCCGTCGCAGTGCGACTGGCCGATCCTCCATAACCAATCGACGCCGGACATAGTCGATCATCTGCGCCACCGTGACAGCGTCTTCGTCGACGTTCAACACAGGCCGCTGGCGAGCGCGATCGAGAATCTCTCGAAACACGCGAACTAGATCGACGGTGTCGGCGGCGATCTCCGGCTCGGTTCCAGCATCATCCAGAAATTCGCGGATGGCCGGGTTCGTCCACGACGATTCCTCCAGCATCTGCTTTTGCAGCAGCATCTGCGCTGCATTCTTGAAGCGCTGATGTTCCAGCAGACGCTCAACCAGCTCCCGGCGGGGATCCTCATCCGCTGTATCCATCGTGCCGTCGCTGCTGCGCGGCAGCAGCATCTTGCTCTTGATATGAATCAGCAGCGAGGCCATGTAGATAAACTCGCCTGCGCTATCGACGTCCGACTGCTTCAGATTCTCGACATACGCCAGAAACTGCCCGGTGATCCTGGCGATCGGTATGTCGTAGATGTCGATGTCTTGCTTACGAATCAGGTCGAGGAGAAGATCAAGCGGACCGTCATAGACCTGACCAACGGTGACCGCAAACGGGAAAGTATTGGCTTCCTCTTGGGCGGCCCGCTTTTCAGCAGCTCGTTCCGCGGCCCGTTCCGTCGCGTCGGCAGCTTTGCTTTTCTGCTCCAGTGCAAACGGGGGATCGGCCGGCAGGTCGAGCTGCTGGGGGCCTTTCCCTCGAGCTTCGCCGGATGCTGCTTCAGACGGCAGCGTAACTGCGTGTTCCAGAACGGGCTGGCCGGCCATGTCCTCGTTCGCTCCGCAGTTCGCTTGTTCTGAATCCATCATAGTGCTGCGCCTGCTGGAGATGTTTCAATCTGCGGCAAGTGCATCGCGTCGCGCACCTGCTGCATGGTCTGGTCCGCGCGAGTTCGCGCTTTAGCCGAACCTTCGCGGAGAATCTCCCACACATGGTCCGGACTGTTTTCGAACGCGCGCCGGCGCTCCTGGATGGGAGCGAGTTCTGCGACAATACCGTCCGCCAGCCAGCCTTTGCATTCAATGCAACCGATGGCCGCCGTGGTACAGCCCTCGCGAACTTTCTGCTGCGTTTCCGACGAAGAAAAAATCTTGTGCAGATCGAACACCGGGCAAATATCCGGATTGCCGGGATCGCTGCGCCGAATTCGCGCCGGGTCGGTAACCATGGTCTTCAGCTTCTGGCGAATGACCGGCTCAGGGGCGGCGAGTTCTATTGTATTGCCGTAACTCTTCGACATCTTGCGACCATCGGTGCCGGGCAGCTTGGGCGCAGGCGTCAGTAACGCCTGCGGTTCGGGAAGGATGAGCGGCTCCGCAGGATAAAAGTTGTTAAATCGTCGCGCCACTTCCCGCGTCAGTTCGACATGCGCCACCTGATCCTGACCCACGGGAACCATGTCCGCCTGGTAGATGAGGATGTCCGCCGATTGCAGTAGTGGATAGCCAAGGAAACCATAAGTGCTCAGATCTTTGCCGCCCGCCGCGACGTCGCCGATTTGCTGCTGTTGCTCTTTATAGCTGGGCACACGTTCCAGCCAACCCAGCGGCGTAATCATCGAAAATAACAGGTGCAATTCCGCGTGTTGCGGTACCCAGGACTGCACGAACAGCGTTGAGCGCTCCGGTTCGAGACCGGCGCCCAGCCAGTCGAGCGCTACGTCGAGGATGTTTTTCTTGACACACGAAGTATCTGCGTAATCCGTGGTAAGCGCATGCCAGTCGGCGATAAAAAAATAACACTCATAGTCGCGTTGCAGCCGTACCCAGTTATAGAGCGCGCCCATGTAGTTGCCAAGATGCAGCTTACCCGTCGGGCGCATCCCGCTGAGCACGCGCTTCTGCTGGGGTGTCGATTGCATAGGTTTCGTCATGGTACGCAGATACTTCCCAGCATGGTTAAAAGATACAGTGGACCACGGCTCTCATTGATACTGGAGCCGCATCTTTGATAGTCCGGAGATACTCGGCAGACCTTCAGCGTGGCTATAAGCAGTCGTTGGGAGTTGGCCGACGCGCATTGAAGAGCAGTGCAGCGGAGCTTGCCACCCCCTTTTGCCATACTAATCGATCGCGAAGAATCTTCCATACACATACATAATCCAGCGCAGTTCCATCCAGCCACGCATTCCCTTTCATCTTCCACCAAAAGAAGGTGAAATATAGCAATGCCAACGCGGCAAAATTTCAATGCTTTCCAACCGCTTGCGGACTCGTTGCCGCGAAGCAATCTACATGCTGAGCAGAATGTGGTTGAAGACCGATAGCATCGGGCTAACGATCATGCCAATAAATCGTGCGCCAAAAAAGAAGATCAGAATCAGGCCGATCATGCCGATGGAGTCATATACGCGCAGCCAGTTATACGGCAGCATGTGGCGGACCACGTGGCTCCCATCCAGTGGCGGCAACGGGATCAGGTTGAACGCCATCAGGATCAGATTTAACAACACGGCGTAGTAAAGCAGCATCGTTATTGGGAACAAGATCGGGCTCGCGTTCATGACGTTTGGGTCGATCATGCCCATTTGCGCGGCCATCATCGCGGAAATCACCGTGGGCGCATTGATGAACTTCAACACCAGCAGGATCACCGTAGCGGCAATCGCGGTCAGCAGGTTACTGGCGGGCCCGGCAAGCGTGGTCAGGATGTCGTCGCGCTTTATATTCTTGAAATTGCGCGTGGTTACTGGTGTGGGCTTGGCCCAGCCGATCAGCGGAAACCCAGCGTACACGCACAGTAGCGGAATTAGGACGGTGCCAAACGGGTCAATGTGGCGTAGCGGGTTCAAAGTCACGCGGCCCAGCATACGGGCCGTCGGATCACCCAGCCGCCAGGCCATCCACCCGTGCGCCGCTTCGTGCAGGCTGATGGCAAACAGTAGTACCACGATTTGAAAAATGATGAGTACGACGTGTAGATTCATGCGTCCTTGCCGATGGTAGCACGCGAGCCAGCGCTCGTCGGGGTTCCCATTGCCGATGTACGAAAGGTTTTGTAAGGAAATTAGGCGCGATCTTCGCGAAGCCGATCCAGCCTGGTGGGGGCATGGTTGATATCGCCCGCGCGGGAGTCGACCCGCGCGTAGTCAGGAATCGACGATCCCGCGGGTACGACGATTTCACTGCGATCGTCAAGCAAGACGTGCTGGTGAATTGTGCAACGATCTTCAATTGTCAGGTTGTACCCGAAGCTGAATTCGATGTTGTGAAAGATCTTCACATCGTTCCCCACGTGTTTGAAAATGTGGCGGCCCAGCATGGCGCGAAAGCGAAATCCGAGCCAATGGTTCAGGCCGACCGGCGAGCGATCGAACATTCGCCAGAACCAGATCAGTGGCTTGACGCGGGCGTATTTTTCTCCATCCACTTCGGGGTAATATTCCGCCTCCAGCGTAATATTGCGCGGATCGAGGGTTAACTGAAGCACATTGAACGGCAACTCCGTCACCATCGTGAAGTTGAGTTTGCCTCCATGCGGGCGGCCCAGATACAGCTGGTGCAGCTCGTCGCGGACAATTTCGCTGAGCAATTCGGGGTTGTGATGGCGCGTAAATTCAATGTCCAGGTGCGCGATCCAGCGTGTAAATGCGGCTTCCGCATCTGGCAAGGGCTTCAAATTACGATACTGTTCTTCGGGCATGCTCCTACTCCTAAGAAAAGGTTAGCAGCAGCCGGAGAGCCACACTGTTACTGGATTGCAAAGACCGCATGCACCGTGGCCACCGCTCAACCTGCTCGGCTCGATCGCCAATGGCGCGGGAGGAGCTTCGGCTGGCGCGCCTACCATCGCCATCGCTCGCATCATCGCTCGAGGACCCTCAAGGGTTTGGTTGCTGCGTAGATCAGTTCCCCTAGTTGAATGCCCAGCCCCTGAGCCATCTGCGAGGCAATCGCGCGAGCGCGGGTGAGCGCTTTGCCGGCCGCCTGCGCCTCCAGCGCCTTCTCATCTGCGACATCTCTCATGCAAGCCAACGGTTTTCTGGCGTTGAATTCGCATTTCTCTCATCGTCCTCTAGTCGGCCTCCTGAGCGGCGCGCGAAAGGTTGTCAAGCCATGAGTGCTCTACGAGTTCATCCATCAGACGATTCAGTTGAAGCTGCATCGTGAACCTGGGCAGGACTGGCTGAAAATACGCTTGTCATTTCGACCACCGATCACGGGATCGCTTTCCCCAAGATGAAATGCAATTTATACGACGGCGGGATGGGCGTTCATATGGTCATGCGTGGCCCACAAGGA